>NZ_JBIAKV010000020.1:0-78425 GCF_042872705.1 Micromonospora sp. NPDC005203
GCCGTCGGCACTGCCGAGGGGCTTGCCCAGCAGCAGGCGAACGTACTCCGACCCGATGAATCCGGCTCCGCCGGTGACGAGGATCCTCACGGGTCCGAGAGTCTACGCCGGCCGACTGGCGGCGACGGCAGGTGTTTCGGCATTATCGGTTCGGGCCGCCCGGGCGATTGCAGGTGTAGCGGGCTTCGGGTAGAAAGTGCCAGCGAAGTACGACTCGTCGTGCCCGCACGTATCGCATCTATGGGGGGCGAGTGAACGGCGTGTCGCTGGTCAATACTGCTCGGGAATCGCCGAGCCCCGGCACGAAACCATCACCCGGACGCCGCGTACTGGGCCTGTTGCGCAAGCTCGTCGCACCCGAGCGTCTCTACATCGGCGCTCTCGGCCTGACCGGGCTGGCGGCGGTCCTGTCGGTGGCCCTGCCCCCGGCGGAGCGCGGTGAACTGTCCGCGAACATGGTGAGCGCGACGCTCGGTGCGGCCGTCGGTGGGCTGTCCCTGGACACCTTCCTGCTGTCCCGTCCGGGCGGCTGGGTCTTCTCCCGGGGACGCCCCTGGGTCCTCGCCATGTTGGGGGCCTCGGTTCTCCTCTCCGTCGTCGCCGCCGCGGTGCTCACCACGGTGGCCGGGCTCGGCAGCTACCTGGTCGGCATGGGGTCCGCGGCAGGTCTGACGATCTTCAACACGGTCTCGTCGATCGCGCTGCGCCAGAAGAGCTTCCTGGTCGTCTACGCGATGCGCGCGGCGAGCGGGGCCGTCCTGGTCGGCGGCTACGTGGCGCTGTACTTCGCCGGCTACCTGGACGGCGGCCTGTGGAGCATGGTGTGGCTGGTCGTCCAGTGGGTCAGCGCGCTGTCCGTGTGCGCCCTGGTGCTGGGGATGCTTCGGCGGATCGGGCCGGCACCACGGCCGGAGGCGACCGCGGTGGACTACCGCGCCGACATGGCCGCCGTCGGCAACCTGCACCTGGGGATCTTCGCCCAGATGATGACGCTGCGGTTCAACCAGATCCTGGTGGCCAGATTCGTCGGCGCCGGCCCACTCGGTGTGTACGCGCTGGCGGTCGCCGCGCTGGAGTTCGCCCAGGCCGGTGCCGTCGTACGGGCACAGCGGATCCTGGCCAGCCGGGACGGCGACGGCGGCCCCGACCCCACCCGGGCAGTGGTCACCGCTGCTCTGCCGGTCGCCCTGGCCGCCGTCCTCGGGCTCGGTGTGCTGGGCTACCTCCAGCCGGAGTACCGCTACGCCTGGATCCTCGGCCTTGTCCTGCTGCCCGGTTCACTGGCCACCGCGGCCGGCAAGAGCTGGAGCGCCCTGCTGCTGAAGAGGCGGGGCGAGCGGGCGACGACGGTGGTCGCACTGATCACCCTCGGGTTCGCGATTCCCGCATACTTTGCGATCATCCCGTGGGCGGGTGTGATCGGGGCGGCAATCGCCTCGACGCTCGCCTACGCCGTACACGCCTTCGCCTCCAGAGCAAGCCTGCGACGAGCGCAGTTGCCGAATCATGGGACGGTTTGACATGGATGTCTCGATTGTTGTCCTCGCCTGGGAGGACTTTGAGCGGACGCGCGCCTGCGTCCTGTCGCTGCCGGCGGAGGCGGAGATCGTTGTCGTCGACAACGGCAGCTCGATGCACATTCAGGAGTCGCTGAGCGCGTTCTGCGCCGAGCAGGGTGTCCGGTACGTCCAGTCCGGCTCGAACCTGGGGTACGCGCGGGGGATGAACCTCGGCGTGCGCCACACCAGCCGGGCGAACGTGATCCTCTCCAACAACGACATCATCGTGCACGAGGACGCCGTCAGCCGCCTGCTGACCGCCCTGGAGGACCCGCAGGTGGGCGCGGCGTTCCCGGGCGTGGTCACCCCGTCGGGTGTGTCGCAGACCGAGGGTGGGCGGTTCCTGGGCCTGGGCGTGGGCTTCGCCCACGCCACCGGGCTGAGCATGGTGCTGCCGAACCTGCGGATCGTCGCGCCGCCGGAGAAGGCGGACTGGCTGACCGGCCCCTTCGTCGCCATGCGCCGCGAGACCTTCGACGCCATCGGTGGCGTGGACGAGACCTCGTTCTTCTACTCCGAGGACATGCGGCTCTGCTGGGCCGTCCGTCAGCAGGGTCTGCGGCTGGCGTACGTGCCGGAGGCCGTGATCATGCACGAGGACGACGCGACCGCGAAGCGGCGCTGGTCCGAGGAGGAGATCTCCGAGCGCCGGACCCGGGAGTTCATCCGGGCGAGCCGGAGCATGGGTGGCACGCGCGGCCGCATCGCCACGACGGCGTACGTGGGCGGGGTGCTGCTGCGCGCCGCGGTGGGCGGTAACCCGGTTCGCCGCGCCATCGCGAAGGGCGCCGTCGAGGGGCTGCGTACCTCGTGAAGGTGTTGTTCGTCTGCACCACCGGTGGTTCCGGGCGGCGGCAGCTCGGTGGCGCCGAGCGCATCCTGACCGAGATCATCCCGGCGCACGCCCGAACGGGCCTGGACGTCATCGCCGCCACCTCGGACGACGAGGTGGGCCACGCGCTGCGCGAGGCCGGGGTGCCGTGGGTCGGGCTCAGCGCGACCAGCCGGGTCGACCTCGCGTACGCGCGGGAGATCCGCCGCCTGGTCGACGAGGTGCAGCCGGACGTGGTCTGCGCCCACCTGCTGTCCGCCGCCATGCACTCCCGGGCGGCGCTGAGCATGGGACGCCGGCGGATCCCGCTCGTCGTCACCCTGCACAACAGCCTGTGGCAGTACCGGGACACCGCCGGATCGTTCCAGCAGAAGGCGCTCATCCAGTCCAACATCACGCTGGACCTGGCCATGCGTCGGGCCCGTCCACACGCGACGGTGGCGGTGTCCGAGTTCGAGGCCGCCGAGCTACGCGACCGTGGTGGCGTCAAGAACATCCACCTGATCCCGAATCCGCTGCCCGTCACCTGGCCGAGCCCGAAGCCGCGCACCCCACAGCCGGGTCGACGGCCGGTGGTCGGCTATCTCGGCCGACTGGAGAAGGAGAAGGGCGCGGATCTCCTGCCCGAGATCGCCTCCCTCCTCCCAGACGTGGACTTCAAGGTCGCCGGGGCGGGTTCCATCGCGATTGACCCCAGGCCCAACCTCGACCTCGTCGGTCGGGTCACGGCTGCGGACTTCCTCCAGGAGATCGACTGCCTGGTGGTGCCGTCCCGGGTCGAGTCGTTCGGGCTCAGCGCACTGGAGGCGCTGTCCCTCGGCGTACCTGTGGCGCACACCGGGGCCGGCGGTCTGGCCGAGGTCACCCGCCACGCCACGGGCACCCTGGCGTTCCAGGCGGACCTCGCGCCCGCCGCGCTCGCCGCCGCCATCCGGGATGCCGTCGGCCACCGCGCCATCGACGAGGGCCAGCGGGTGGCCGAGTGGTACGCCCAGGAGTACGCCTTCGATCGGTGTGTCGAGCGGTGGCAGAGCTTGTACAGGTCTCTTCTGTGACCACAACAACCAGGGCCAGCAGCCCCACCCTTTATCGGACCCTGGTGCCCTGGGTGGTGGCGGTCGTCATCGTCCTGGCGGTCCTCCTCTGGGACACCGAGTTCGGCGTCGCCGCCGCCTTCCTCGCCGTGGCGGCCCTGATCTTCCGTGCTCACACGTGGCTCGCCATCTGCACGGCCGCCTGGGGCTTTGTCTTCCTCGCCGTCCTCACCATCCCGGGGCCGTACGACTCTTCGGCCGGTCGCGCCGCAGTGCCGATTTTGGGGATCTACGCGGCCTGGTTCCTCGCCGCCTGGTATTTCGGTCGTCGACTGGCAGCCAACAAGCGTCGCCCGGAACAGTCGACGGCGACCGAGGACACCGTCGTCATGCCAGCCGTGCGGACGGAGTCCGCGGTCACCGTCGTCATGCCGGCCGTGACGACGCGTCCGCCGATGGACCGAGCGGGCGTCGAGTCGGCTCGGGCCGAACTGCGCTGGCCCGCCGAAAGTCGGCTCCGGCCCTTCGTACTCTTCCTCCTTCTGCTCGCTCTCATCGGTGCGGCGATGAAGTTCCGCGGTGAGGTACCGCCGCTGTTCGCCGACAACCCGGACGCCGCACGCGAGGCGGTACGACTGCGCTCCAACCTCCTTACCGGGCTGTTCTCGGAGTTCTGGGGGATCGGATTGGCGATCTCGCTGCTTCGGGCGCTCACCGGGAAGGCGGAGGGACGGTGGAGCTACGTCGTCTTCGTCGTTATCTTCGCGTTCGGCGCGGCGCTGGGCGCGAGCAAGAACTCCGTTCTGCTGGGGATCGTGCCGCCGCTGGTCGCCGCTCTCTCGGTACGCCGATCGGCGACCATCAGCCGGAAGAACCGGCTGCGGGTGTCGCTCGTGGTGCTGGTGATCGGAGCTCTCGCAATGGGTGCGGCAGTCTTCCTCGGCGGCCAACGGACGCTGGCCGGCACCGGGCAGTTCGAGGACCAGTTCCGAGCGCAATATGGCGCCAGCCCGTTGTACGCCAGTGTCGGGTCGCTGGACCTGTCGCTGAGCAGTTCCGTCGAGACCTTCGGTCGGTTGTGGCAGGTGCGCGAGCAGCACCCGCCGACCTGGGGTCGATACACCTTGACCTTCACGGGTTCGTTGGGCGATCGCCTGCTCGGTCCGGCCGACATCTACAAGATCACCGCGGGCCTGAGCAAACCGTTCTACATGAACACCGCGACGTTCGTGGCCATACCTCTGCTCGACTATGGGCCGATCGGCGCGGTGCTCTTTCTCTCACTGTTGGGCTTCTGCGTCGGGGTCATCGATCGGCGGCTGACATACACGTCAAGCCCTGCCCACCAACTGACCCGGGCGTTCGTGATCTATTTCGCGACTTTTGGTGTCTACGAGTTCTATCCCGTGGTGCAACCCTTCTGGCTGGCGCTCGCCCCTGGCCTCGTTGCCCTTTACCTGCTCAGCAAACCGATGAGGTGGATCCCGGAGTGGATGAAGCGCTGACAATCGTCACCGTTCTCTACCGTTCGAGCGACATGTTGACCCAGACGCTGCCTACCTGGGTGCGCAGCGCCGAGGGACTTCCGGTGCGGTTCATCTTCGCCGACAACTGGCCCGAGGACGGCTGCGAGAAGGTCGTTGCCGGTTGGCTGGACGAAGAGCGGTACGAGTACCTCCCCGACTCCTCGAATCCGGGGTTCGCGGCGGGCTGCAACCGCGCGGTCGCGGCCGCGAGGACGAACCACGTGCTGCTGCTCAACCCCGACGTGTGGCTGCCCGATGACGCGCTTGCGCGTATGTGCGCCGCCATCGCCGAGGACCCCGGCACACCGATCGCGGTCGGTCTGGCCATGCACGGTGGGGAGTACATCGGCATCGACGTCAATCCGGTCTCGCTCTTCATCGACCGGACCGCCACCGCAGCGCGGGGACCATTGGGTCCGTCGGGGGGTGCCGCCGTCTTCCCGACCGAACTGTTCCACCAGTTCGGGGGGTTCTACGAGCACCTATTCGCCTGGGGCGAGGACGCTGACCTGGCTTACCGTCTCTACGCATCGGGATACCGGACCCGCGCGCTCGATCTCGTGCTCCCCCACGCGGGTGGGCACAGCGTCGAGGGCGACAACAAGCTCCAAGGCTTTCGTGCCTTCCTGCTGGCCCGAAACCGGCTTCTGGTCGCGGCCCGGGTCTTCACCTGGCCGCTGATGCTCCTCGCCATGCCGGTACTGGCCCTGGCGCACCTCGCGCTCGCCGCCCGTCGTGTCCGTCAAGGCCTGCTGTGGCCGTTCCTCCGTGGCGTCGGACGTGGCCTGGCGGAGAGCCCGGCCGCCCGACGGCAGTGGAACGGCAAGCGATTCGGCTTCGCGTCCCTCTACAGCTACCTGACAGTTCGGAGAGCATGATGGCAGGACACCAGTGGAGTGTCGTAACGGTCACCTACAACTCGGCGGAGACGCTCCGCAGGTGCTGGCGGGGAGCCAAGCCCTACGAGTGGATCGTCGTCGACAACGCCTCCTCCGACGACTCGGTCGCGGTGGCGGAGGAGTTGGGTGCCCGGGTCATTCGCCTGCCGGAGAACGTCGGCTTCGCCAAGGCCAACAACGTCGGCGTGCGCCAAGCGGCGAGCGAGTACGTGGTATTCGCCAACCCCGATCTTGAGATCGACCCGGACGGTCTCGACGTGCTCAAGCGGCACCTCGACGTCCACGGCGGTCTGGTAGCTCCTCAGCTGCTCGCGACGGACGGCACTCCCCAGCCCAACGGACGCGGTTTCCCCTACGCCACCGCCAAACTGGGCAACCGGAAGATCTGGCCGCTGTCCCGGATGCACGCGACCTACCGGGTGGTGGCGAACCCCGGTGAAGCGGTCTACGTCGCCTGGGCCATGGGTGCCGCAATCGCCGCCCGTACCGCCGACTTCATCGCCATGGGCGGATGGAACGAACAGTTCTTCCTCTACTACGAGGACCACGAGCTCGGTCTGCGGGCGTGGCGGCACGACATGCCCGTGGTGCTGCTCGGCGACGTGCGGTGGACCCACCACTGGGCCCGTGCGACGAACTCGTTCCAGTGGTCGCGGGCGCACACCCTGGAACTGCAGAGCGCCAAGACCTTCTTCGGCCTGTTCCCTGAATTTGTCATCGGGTTGCCGTCGGCCTCCCGGCGCAACCCGCAGGCGGCACGCCTGATCGGTACCCCGGTGCCCACGCAACGACGTACGGGTGAGTCGCTGCCCACGCCGGGTCGCCAAGCAGGGGGCAACTGACGGCACCCTGCTTCACCTCGACGGCACGACAGGCTCGGTCGAAACCGAATTCGCTCTCACCGACGATGTCGCCGGGGTGAAGCATGGTCGTTTCGCACTCTGGATGGGAATTGGCGTGGCCGGACAACTCTTACTCGAGAACGTGCGCCCGTCGGACGCCCCAGCGGCGCCGACAACGAGGCGCCGCCCCACCTCCGCGGACTGGGTCGCCATTGCCGTATTGCTGGCCCTCGTCGCGGTGATCCACGACGTCAAGACGATGCTCACGGCGTCGTACTGGCTCGACGAGGCGTGGGTGGCGCTCTCGGTCCGGCTCCCGCTCGGCGACCTGCCGGTGGCGACCGCGTCTACCCCGATCGGGTGGACCCTCCTGCTGCGGCTGGTGCCGGACGCCGACTACCTACGTGTGGTGCCGCTTGCCTTCCTCTGCCTGGGTGTCGTCGCCGCGTACGGGCTCGGGCGGTTGCTGCGGTGGCCGACTCGGTGGCTCGGAGTTGTCGCAGGCTTCGTCTGTGCCATGGCGGTCCTGCTCCTGCCGGCGCAGCAGATCCGTCACGACCTCAAGCAGTACACCGCTGATGCCGCCGTCACGGTGGTCCTGCTCGCTCTGGGCGCGTGGACCGAGCAGACCTGGTCACGGAGACGGCTTGGCGTGGTCGCGGCCGTGGCCGCCACAGGCATCTTCCTCAGCCACGTTACCGCCATCGCCACCCCCGCCGTGTTCGGCGGGTTGTTGCTGGTCACCGCGCTGCAACGCCAGTGGGCGCGGCTCCGGGACGTCGTCGTGGCGGGGCTCGGCGCAATGACTGTCATCGTCGCCGTCTACTTCGGCATCTCCGCGCGGGGCAACAATGACGCGATGCGGGAATTCTGGGTCGACAGTTTCCCGACCCTGACCGAGTTGCCCGCCTACCTCAGCCGGCAGATCGGCGACCTGGTCCCGATGCTTGGCGCGTCCGCTCTGGTCGTCGGCGGGTTGTTCATCGCAGGTGTCGTCACCCTCGCCCGGCAGGGCCGGCCCGCGTCGGCGATCGCGGTGCTCCTGCTGCCGGTGGCGGTGACAACGCTGGGGGTCGGCAAGTTCTATCCGCTACTGGAGCTGCGTACCTCGCACTTCCTGCTCGTCACGACGGCTGCGGTCGCCGGCCTCGGTGTCGCCGGACTGGCGCACGCGGTGGCCGCGCTCGTTGCCCGCGGGGTTCCTCGCGTGCCGTCGACGGTCCTGACCGCGGCGATCTGCGCCGTCCTGCTCACGCTCTTCGGCATCAACAACGGCCGCTGGTACCGGTTCGACGGCAACGACCCGGGGTTCTACTTCACCGCCATCGGCGCGACGGACATCCGTTCGGCGACGGAATACGTGAACACCCATCGGTCGGCCAACGATGCCATCGTCATGAACGACCTGGCGTGGTACGGCTTTTCGTACTACTCGCGGTCCGACAAGGTCAAGCTTGTCGCACCAGCCGACAACACCGTCGGCTGGCAGGTCGAAATGCCCACCCGGTCCGACGTCATCGTGATTCCCCGCCACGACATCGCACTCATACACGCCAAGATTGATGAGGCGCTGGCGTTGGCAGCGCAGCGCGGTGGCGGGCGCGTGTGGCTGATCCGCACCCACGTGATGTGGGAGACGGAGGACTGGCAGAAGGTGTTCACCGACTACCGGGTCGAGCAGGTTACCGGTGGTGTGGAACCGGTCCTGCTGATCAGCAAGAGATAACCCCCCCCCCCCCCCCCCCCCGCGAGCCTGCATCGCGATCTTGCACTTCCTGCCCCGACATTAGGGTGCATTACCGCTTAAATCGGCGACAGGAAGTGCAAGATCGGCGCGATTCTCCTGCTCGACGTGGCTTGAGCCGGGGTGGAGGCCGGCGGCGGTTCGGCGAGGCGGAGATTCGTCCAGATATCGATGGTGCATCCGGGCGAATCTCCGCCTCCGGGCGGGCCTAACGGATCTTGTAGATGAGGAATGTGGCAGCCGGATAGCGGACTGTCTCGCGAAGTTCCAGACACGGCTCGTCGAGCGCCGTCGCTGTCACCAGGTACCGGACCTGATGCTGCTGGAGGAAGCTGCCGCACGGTTCGGTGGCGACCTCGAAATGGTCGGGCGTCGGCAGGTCGAAGGTCGTCGGTGAGTCGCGGGCGGGGTCCCGGTCGAACACGAACCAGACGTGGGCGTAACGGTTGTACACCGCGTCCTGCTCGCCCTGCTCGTCTGCAGTCCGCCAGAGATCCAGTTGGGGGTAGGCGTAGACGCCGGACAACGAGCGGGCGCCGCTCATGGAGGCGAAGCTCTGAATGCTTCCCACATCGGTCACCCAGGCGGCGCCGGGGTCTTCGGCATTGATGGTTCGGATCGACTCCGCCAGCGGCGTGCGGGTCAGTGCTGCGGTGCCGCGGTAGAGCGGGTGGATGAACACCGTCATGGCAACCGAGAAGGCCAGCAGGACGGATACGGCCCAGGTGAAACGCTGACGGAGCAGCAGAAACACGACCAGCGGAATCGGGATGATCGACAGGAGGAAGCCGCGCGACTGCATGAAGCCGGGGAACGCCCGCTGCACGTGCAGGCTGAGCAGCACCTGAACGAGCAGGACGACGAGGGCGTATCCGACGACGACCTTGAAACCCGGCTTGGTCGATCGCTCGTCCTGTAGCCGCCGGACAACAAGCACCACCCCGATGACACTGAGCAGACCGATGCCGATGAGCAACCGCGTGTGCGGCACCAGGCTGAGGAACAGGATCTTGCCGACAAGGTCGAGATGGGGGACGGACAGCCAGACCAGTGCCCCCAGAAGCGTGAGATTGGCGAGCAGCAGTGGCCAGTCAATGGCCCGCTGGGCGCGGTACAACAGGTACAGCAGGATCATGCTGGGCACTACCAGGTACGGGAATACGAGCAGGAAATTGGAGTTCTCACTCTGATTGTCCATGACCTGGTAGAGCTCGGCCTTCTCGGCGAACTGCAGTCCGAGGCTGGTGTGCCCGGAGAACAGGTGCAGCAGATCGAACCCGCCGCTCTCCACGACGCGCTCACCCGGATAGACCGTGCTCTGCATGGTCTCGATGACGGTCAGCCGGGTCGCGATGAACGCACCGATCACTGCACCCGCAACCGCAAGCGATGCGGCGACGATGCTCAGCTGCCGCAGCAGCAGTCTGCGCTGCAGTATCCGGCCCTGCTCGATCAGGTAGCCGATGGCGAACGGCGTCACCGCCAGGACGCAGGCGATCTGGAACGGCGGGTAGAGCACGAGCGCGAAGCAGGTGAGCAGGTAGGCCAGGAGCGCCCCCCAGGCAACTGTGACGAGCAGCCGTTTCGAACGCACCAGAAGAATCAGCACCGTAGCTGCGAACAGGGCGTAGTACATCGACGACAACGTCACGTACTGGTACCACCACTGCACGAACGGACTGAAGAACAGCGCCAGGGAGAGCCCGGCGGCGAACCATCGTTGCCTGGGCATCAGAGCCAGCACGAAGAAATAACAACTCAGGATGAGCAGATAGCCCATCAGCCACCATTTGAAGGCGAAGGCAAAGTCGAACGGCAGCACCAGAAAGGCCAGGTTGTGCGGCTTGAAGGCGACCGACCACTCCTTGTACGGGACGTCCCTGACCAGGGAGACATCCTCGCCTTCCTCCCCCACGTTCGGGTTGATCCGGGGGTAACCGGCCGCATCCTGGGCGACGGTCATTTGAGTGTTGACGTTCCACTCGTCCGACCGGATCCCCTGCGGGCTGTTGAACAGGAGGTCCGGGTCCTGCTGCGCGCCGTACAGCGTCTTGTGGACCATGCCCATTGAGGAACCGTTGATTTGCAGAGCCGTCAGCCCCAGCAGTGCGACCGTCAACAGCGCCGGGAAGAGCCAGATGCTACGGACGAATCTCCCGCCGGCGCGGGTGGCCCGGCCACGGAGACCAGTGATGTCGTTCATCAGTACCATTCTGTTCAAGGGGTGGGGGCACTGCGCGGTCAGCCGCAGGAGGACGTGCTGCCTCCTCGGCGCAAGACCCCGTAGTCAGCGCGGCGGCGCTCCTGGGCCGTTCGCAACGCCCAGCCCGGCCAGGTAGTAGTTGTGCCAGAGCCTCAGCTGTGGCGACGCCACATGTCGCGCAGCGCGTCCCAGTTGCCCGCGATGCCGGCCATGCAGGGGGTTTCGAGAACCATGACGGCGTTGGAGTCGTCCCGGTCCCACCAGACACCGCAGTATGCCTGGCCCTCGAACAGGAAGCCGTACTCGACGTAGCTACCGGGCACACCTGTCACGCCGCCCGTCGTGCGGGTCGCCTCCCGGACGCCAGGGGCGAACGCGTTGGCAGTGCGGCCGAGTTCTTCACGCTGCGCGCGCCCCGCGATCTTCAGGGCTACTTCGCGGAACAGCGAGAAGTGCACCTGCAGTGCGCCGTTGGGGCAGAAGACGTGGGCCTCCTCGTTCTCCGCCAGTGCGGGGCCGCCGCGACCGTAGACCACGCAGCCGCTGACGTCGGCCAACCACAGTTCGCCCATCTGCGCCAGCTCGCCGGTGAACTTCGACTTGTTGATGGAGAGCTGGGTCGCCTGATAGGGCGAGAGGGAGGCGGTTACGGGCGGCGGCTCGTCCGAGTCGCCGCGTCCACCGAGGGCGTACCCCGCGACACCGGCGACGAGGGTGAGCGCCAACCCGCCGACGACGACCCAGATCCAGTTCACGCCCCTCCGGACGACCTGGACCGGTGCGATCCGTCGGCCGGGCGCTGCGAACTGTTGGTCGAAAGGGGCCGGCGCGGCGGACGAGGGCGCCGCCGAGATCGGTTGGGACGACTGTGCGGTCCACGGCGCTTGCGAATACAGGGCAATCTGCTGCGTCGGCTCCGCCGGCGCGCCTGTGACGTCGTCACCCGCCAGGTCCCCAGTCGGGCCCGCCGACACGGGGATGCCGCTGACCGGAGCGGCTGGACCACTCACCGGCGCAGCGGGGTCCTCCGACCGGTAGTCGAGCTGCAGGAGCCGGAAGAGCTGCCCCGGAACATCAGGCTGCTCGCCCTCGTACGCCACCCATGGGTTCGTCGCGGACAGGTCGGCCTCGGCGTAGTGGTGGTTGCCAGGCGCCTGCATCAACATCCTGACGGCGTGAGCGAAGGCGTCTCGCCAGCGCGGGTCCGCCGCCGCCGGCCCTTCCAGCAGGATGACCGTCCTGGGTCGCCCCCGCTCGTCGACGGCGGCCCATGCCTTTCCCACCAGCGACCCGCCGAGTGCACGGGTGAACCTGTAGGGACTGTCCGGCTGCATGCGCGCTCCTCCGTCGTACCGCCGTGCGGATAGTACAGATCACCACCGACCGGGGGCTGCCCCGTAAACGTGTGCTTGAGGCCACTGTCCGGACGGCAGCGGCGCACCTGCGGCTGTTCTACCGGAAAGAAGCAACCTGCGCATCCTGCCGGTGGGTGCTGTCGCAGGCGGCGGCCTGCTGGCCCTGCGCTACCTCGCCTTGGTCAGGTACTCGCAGGTGAGGGGCACGAACCAGGCTGGATTGATGTCGACGCGGACCTCCGTCGCACCGGCGGCGCACTGCTGCTCGGCAACCGCGAGACTCTGCTGCCACGTGGGGCCGTCGAGGCGCACCAGGCCAGTCGTGGACTGCCACTGGTAACCGATGCCGATGAGAATTATCGCTGCGACGCCGACTCGCGCCACGGTCAGCAGGTGCCGCAACTGAGGTCGGGGAGCCCGTGCCAGGCCCACGAGCACGGCAGTGAACAGGAACAGACAGGGTGCCGCGCTGTAGCGCTGCACGGGAATGACGACGTTCGGCGCGTCGAGGCGAAGCAGGAAGGACCAGTTCATGTAGAGCTCCGCGGAGATGAACGCTGCGGAGAGGAGCAGGCTCGTGATCACCAGGAACCGCCGGCCCGAGGTCCCGTTGCGCAGGCCATACCCGGCGATGGCCAGAGCGACGACCGCGGCGAGCGCCGCCGGCCAGGCGTAGAAGTCCGAGTAGAACCTGAGCGCATGGGGGTAGATCTCCGCGGTCCACTCCGGCCCGAAAAACAGCACCAGGGGCACGCGGGCCGCGGCCGCGGACAGTCCCTGCAGCACGTCGAACGGTTCACCGCCCCGCTCCGAGGTCGACCCCAGCAGCGGCACGATCTGCATCGCCGAGCCGATGATGAAGGCGAACGCCGGAACCCGATCACGTCGTCGGGGCAGCGCGAGTCGTGCGGCGGCCAACGGAACGAGCAGCATTCCCAACGGGCTCGTCAACGCGGCGAGCAGGAGCGCAACGGCACTGAGCCCGTTCTGCCAGCGGGTGGTCGGCCGCCAGAGCAGTGCCCAGAAGGCGCCGAAGATGACGAACCAGTGCAGGTTGGCAAGGTTGTTCAGGGCCTCGCTGTTTCCCGCCGGGAGCAGGACGACCGCAGCGGCCAACACCGCTCGCAGCCTGCGGGACGGCAGATGACCGGAGGCCGCGGTGAAGACCAGCAACGCGACCGCGGCACGCACCACCGCTGCGGCGATCGCCACCACCGCGGCCCACCAGCCGATCGGCAGGTGGGTGGCCAACTCGGTGGAGAGTCTTGGCAGCACGTGCAGATAGCCGCCGTACGGCTCGACGAGCACCAGCGGGAAGCTCTTGGCCACCGCCCCGTCGAAGAAGATCCGACCGTCCTCCGCCCACATGTGCGTCAGGTGGGTTCGGCCCTGCGGGATCACCAACTGGTAGGTCACCGCGAGCAGGAAGGCCGCGACGTAGCCGAGGACGGTCCTGCGGTCGGTCGCCGGCGGTGTGAGCGTGCGGGGGAAGACGTTGTCCGCCAACCACCGTTGCCAGGCCAGCCCACTCAGCCAGCCTCCCGGCGTGGGCCTGTGGGTGGAGTCGACAGCCGAAGGCGATTCCGGGGGTGGTGTGTCGTCGTGGATGGTCGCGATGTGCTGGCCCTGTTCCACGCTTGTCACGACACTACCTCCGCTGATCCCCCGCGCCGGATCGGCAGTATTGCATAGGCCGGACCGACCGATTCGACAGCGCAGACCTTGCCGTTGAAATTTTTCATGCATAAAGTCGCGCCATGAATGACGGCGGTGCGGAATCGACCGACCACCTGCTCGACCTCTTCCACGGCGTACGACTCACCCCCACCCAGCGCCGCATCGCGCACTGCCTGGTGCAGCACGCCAGAGCGGCGGCCTACCTGTCCGCGGCGGAGGTCGCCGAGATAGCCGGGGTCAGCCAGCCGTCGGTGACCCGGTTTGCGATGGCGCTCGGATACGACGGCTACCCCGCCCTCCGCCGTCGGCTGCGGGAGGCGGGCCCCACCGAGGGCACCGGACCGGACGACGCCGGCAACGAACTACAGCAGGCGGTACGCGCGGAGATGGAGAACCTGGACCGGCTGGCCGTTCAGCTCGCCGACACCGACCGGATCGCCGAGACCGGGCGGATGCTCGCCCGGAGCCGCCCACTGCCGGTGCTCGGCCTGCGCGCCGCCGCGCCGCTGGCCGCGTACTTCGCCTACTTCGCGGCGAAGGTGCACCCGGACGTTCGGGTGCTCGACGACGGCGGCAGCCTGCTCACCGACCGCCTGGAGCAGGCGGCCGCGGCCGGGGCGTCGGCGCTGCTCGCCTTCGTCCTGCCCCGCTACCCCCGGGAGACCCTGGACGCGCTCCGCGACGCCCGCGACGCCGGGCTCACCGTGGTGGCGATCACCGACTCACCGGTCAGCCCCGCCACCGAGCACTCCGACGTGGTGCTGCCCGCGGCGGTCGGCGCGCAGCTCGTCTTTGACCTGCACACCGCCCCGATGACCCTGGCCATGGTGTTGTTACAGGCGATCTGCGACGCCGCACCGGCCGACACCCAACGCCGACTGGAGGCGTTCGAGGCCTCCGCGGCCCGCCGTCAGTTGTTCCGCGGATGACCGGAGGAGACCCGAGATGACCCAGCCCGTCCGTGCCGCACGGGGCAACCAGCTCACCGCCCGCGGGTGGCAGCAGGAGGCCGCCCTGCGGATGTTGATGAACAACCTCGACCCGGAGGTCGCCGAGCGCCCCGACGACCTGGTCGTCTACGGCGGCACCGGCAAGGCGGCCCGGGACTGGCCGTCGTACCACGCGTTGGTCCGCACGCTCACCGACCTGCGCGAGGACGAGACGATGCTGGTTCAGTCCGGCCGCCCGGTGGGCGTGCTGCGTACCCACGAGTGGGCGCCCCGGGTGCTGCTGGCCAACTCCAACCTGGTCGGCGACTGGGCGACCTGGCCGGAGTTTCGCCGGTTGGAGCAGCTCGGCCTGACCATGTACGGGCAGATGACCGCCGGTTCGTGGATCTACATCGGCACCCAGGGCATCCTCCAGGGCACCTACGAGACGTTCGCGGCGGTGGCCGCGAAGATCGCCGGCGCCCGCGGCGACGGGCAGGGGCTCAGCGGAGGCGACCTCGCGGGCACGCTCACCCTGACCGCCGGCTGCGGCGGAATGGGCGGTGCCCAGCCACTCGCGGTCACCATGAACGGCGGCGTCTGCCTGATCGTCGACGTGGACCGCACCCGGCTCGACCGGCGGGTGCACGACCGCTACCTGGACGAGGTCGCCGACTCGCTGGACGATGCGGTGCGACGGGTGCTCGCCGCGAAGCGGGACCGGCGCGCGCTCTCCGTCGGCGTGGTCGGCAACGCCGCCGAGGTCTTCCCCGAGTTGCTCAGGCGCGGTGTCGGGGTCGACGTCGTGACCGACCAGACCAGCGCCCACGACCCGCTGTCGTACCTGCCGGTGGGGGTGGAGCTGGCCGACGCCCGTGACTACGCGCAGGCGAAGCCGGCCGAGTTCACCGACCGGGCCCGCGCGTCGATGGCGACGCACGTCGAGGCGATGGTCGGCTTCCTGGACGCCGGCGCGGAGGTCTTCGACTACGGCAACTCGATCCGCGGCGAGGCACAGCTCGCCGGATACCAGCGCGCCTTCGACTTCCCCGGCTTCGTGCCCGCGTACATCCGGCCGCTGTTCTCCGAGGGCAGGGGGCCGTTCCGGTGGGCGGCGCTCTCCGGCGATCCGGCCGACATCGCGGCCACCGACCGGGCGATCCTGGAGTTGTTCCCGGAGAACGAGCCGCTGGCCCGGTGGATCAGGCTGGCCGGCGAGCGGGTCGCCTTCCAGGGCCTGCCGGCCCGGATCTGCTGGCTCGGCTACGGCGAGCGGGACCGGGCGGGCGTGCGGTTCAACGAGATGGTCGCCTCGGGCGAACTCTCCGCCCCGGTCGTCATCGGGCGGGACCACCTGGACGCCGGCAGTGTGGCCAGCCCGTACCGGGAGACCGAGGCGATGGCCGACGGCTCCGACGCCATCGCCGACTGGCCACTGCTCAACGCCCTGGTCAACACGGCCAGCGGGGCCTCCTGGGTGTCCATCCACCACGGCGGCGGGGTGGGCATCGGCCGGTCGATCCACGCCGGGCAGGTGTGCGTCGCCGACGGCACCGCCCTCGCCGGGCAGAAGATCGAGCGGGTGCTCACCAACGACCCGGCGATGGGCGTGATCCGGCACGTCGACGCCGGCTACGACATCGCCCGCGACGTCGCGGACCGCACCGGCCTCCGCACGCCCATGGCCGAGGGTGCAGCGTGAGCGCGAGGAGTGCAGCGCAGCGGAGCCCCGCAGTCGCGAACAACAGGAGCAGAGCGTGACCATGAGCGACGACCTGACCGGGCGGTTCCGGGCGCTGTGGGACGAGATCGCGCCGGTCGGGCGGGACGCCGACAGCGGCGGCTATCTGCGGTACGCGTTGACCGAGCCGGAGCGGGAGCTGCGCGCCTGGTTCCGGGCACAGGCCGAGCGCCGCGCCCTGCCCGTCAGCGAGGACGGCAACGGCAACCTCTTCGCCCACTGGGGTGACCCGCAGGCGTCCGACGCGGTGCTCACCGGCAGCCACTTCGATTCGGTGCCGCACGGCGGGGCGTACGACGGGCCGCTCGGCATCGTCAGCGCGTTCCTCGCCGTGGACGAGCTACGCGCCGCCGGTGTCACCCCGGATCGGCCGCTGGTGCTGGGCGCGTTCGTGGAGGAGGAGGGTGCGCGTTTTGGCGTACCGTGCCTGGGGTCTCGGCTGCTCACCGGTGCGCTGTCCGCCGACCGCGCGGCCGACCTGCGCGACGCGGCCGGGGTGAGCTTCGCCGAGGCGCTGGGTGACCGGCCGGCGGGCGCCCGCCCGGAGTTGCTGGGCCGGTTCGGCGCCTTCGTGGAGCTGCACGTCGAGCAGGGCCGCGCGCTCGTCGACACGGACGCGCCGGTCGCGGTGGCGAGCGCGATCTGGCCGCACGGCCGGTGGCGCTTCGACGTCGTCGGCGAGGGCAACCACGCGGGTACGACCCGGATGGCCGACCGGCGCGACCCGATGCTCACCTACGCGTTCACGGTACTGGCGGCCAACAAGGAGGCCCGGCTGCGCGACGCGCACGCCACCGTGGGCCGGGTCGCCGTCGAGCCGAACGCCACGAACGCGATCCCGTCGAAGGTGACCGGGTGGCTGGATGCCCGCGCCGCCGACCCGCAGACGCTGTCCGGGCTGGTCGAGGCGGTGTGGGGCAAGCTCACCGAGCGCGCCCGCCGCGACGGCACGGTGGTGACGGTCACCGAGGAGTCGGCGACGCCGCTCGTCGCCTTCGACGGAGGTCTGGCCGGACGGCTGGCCACGCTGCTGGACGCGCCGGTGTTGCCCACCGGTGCGGGCCACGACGCCGGGGTGCTCGCCGCGCACCTGCCCACCGCGATGTTGTTCGTCCGCAACCCGAGCGGGGTGTCGCACTCCCCCGCCGAGGCCGCGACCGACGACGACTGCGCCGCCGGGGTCCGCGCGCTGGCCCGGGTGCTGGAGGAGCTGACATGCCGATGACACCGACCCGCTGGCTCGCCGAGTACGCCTGGCTGCCCGAGCACGCCGAACCCACACCCGACGTGCTGATCGAGGTCGAGCACGGCCGGATCACGGCGGTGACGCCGCTGACCCCCGGCGGCAGGCCGACGGCCGGGGTCGACGTGTACGCCGACGCGACGCCGCTGCCCGGTCTGACCCTGCCCGGCCTGGCCAACGTGCACTCGCACGCCTTCCACCGGGCGCTGCGCGGGCGTACCCAGGGCGGCCGGGGCGACTTCTGGACCTGGCGCAACCAGATGTACGCCGTCGCGGACCGGCTGGACCCGGACACCTACCTGGCCCTGGCGCGTGCCGTCTACGCCGAGATGGCGCTCGCCGGGATCACCGGCGTGGGCGAGTTCCACTACCTGCACCACCGGCCCGACGGCGGCGCGTACGACGACCCGAACGCGATGGGCGCGGCGCTGGTGGAGGCTGCCGCGCACGCCGGGATCCGGCTCACTCTGCTGGACGCCTGCTACCTGACCTCCGGCGTGGACGGTCAGGCCCTCGCCGGGCCGCAGCGCCGCTTCGGTGACGGCGACGCGGCCCGCTGGGCCGAGCGGGCGGCGGCCTTCCAGCCGACGGACGCCCACGTCCGGGTCGGCGCGGCCGTGCACTCGGTACGGGCGGTTCCGGCAGACCAGCTCCGCACGGTCGCCGGCTGGGCCCGGGATCGGCGGACACCGCTGCACGTGCACCTCTCCGAGCAGCCCGCCGAGAACGACGAGTGCCGGGCGGTGCACGGGCGTACGCCCACCGCGCTGCTCGCCGAGCACGGTGTGCTCGGGCCGGACACTACCGCCGTGCACGCCACCCACCCGACCAGCGCCGACCTGACCCTACTCGGCGACAGCCGGACCGGGGTGTGCCTCTGCCCGACCACCGAACGGGACCTCGCCGACGGGATCGGCCCAGCCCGGCGGATGGCCGACGCGGGAATCCGGTTGAGCCTGGGCAGCGACAGCCATGCCGTCATCGACCTGTTCGAGGAGGCCCGTGCGGTGGAGCTGGACGAGCGGCTGCGCACCCGCCGCCGGGGCCACTTCGCGCCTGTCGACCTGCTGACGGCGGCCAGCGTCACCGGGCACGCCGCCCTGGGCTGGGCCGACGCCGGCCGGATCGCCGTCGGCGCCCGCGCCGACCTGGTGACGGTACGGCTGGACAGCCCCCGCACCGCCGGCGTGCCACCGGTGGGGGCGTTCTTCGCGGCCACCCCGGGGGACGTCGAGCAGGTGCTGGTGGACGGCCGGGTGGTGGTGGCCGAGGGCCAGCACCTGAGCGTGGACGTGCCGGCCGAGTTGGGCGCCGCCATCGAGGCGGTGACACCCCAATGAGCGACAGTCTGCTCGTCGACACCATCGGAGAGCTGGTCACCAACGGCCCCGGTACGCGCCCCCTCGGCATCCTCCGCGACGCGGCCGTGCTGATCGAGGAGGGCCGCGTGGCCTGGGTGGGGTCGTCCGCGACCGCACCGGCCGCCGACCGGCGACTCGACGTCGGCGGGGCCGCCGTCCTGCCCGGCTTCGTGGACAGCCACGCCCACCTGGTCTTCGCCGGGGACCGGGCGGACGAGTTCGCCGCCCGGATGGCCGGTCAGCCCTACACCGGCGGCGGCATCCGCACCACGGTCCGCGCGACCCGGGCCGCGACCGACGACGAGTTGCGAGCCACCGTGCGCCGGCTGCGGGGGGAGGCGCTGCGCCAGGGCACCACGACCATGGAGATCAAGAGTGGGTACGGGCTGACCGTCGCCGACGAGGCCCGCTCACTGCGGATCGCCGCCGAGTTCACCGAGGACACCACCTATCTCGGCGCGCACGTGGTACCCGCCGAGTACGCCGACCGCCCGGACGACTACGTGGGTCTGGTCTGCGGGCCGATGCTGGCCGCCGCCGCGCCGCACGCGAAGTGGATCGACGTGTTCTGTGAGCGGGGTGCCTTCGACGTGGACCACGCCCGGGCCATCCTGGCCTGCGGGCAGGCCGTCGGGCTCGGTGTGCGGGTGCACGCCAACCAGCTCGGCCCCGGACCGGGCGTGCAGCTCGGCGTGGAGCTGGGCGCGGCAAGCGTGGACCACTGCACCTACCTGTCCGACGGCGACGTCGACGCGCTCGCGTCCTCCCTGGTCGACTCTATGTGCCACGAGGGCCCGCACAGCACCACCGTCGCGACCCTGCTTCCCGGCGCGGAGTTCTCCACCCGCTCCCCCTACCCGCACGCCCGCCGGCTGCTCGACGCCGGTGTGACAGTGGCGCTGGCGACGGACTGCAACCCCGGCTCGTCGTACACCTCGTCGATGGCGTTCTGCGTGGCCCTCGCGGTCCGCGAGATGGGGATGACCCCGGCGGAGGCGGTCTGGGCCGCCACCGCCGGTGGCGCCCGGGCGCTGCGCCGCGACGACATCGGTGTCCTCACCCCCGGCGCTCGGGCCGACCTCGTGGTCCTGGACGCGCCGTCGTACCTGCACCTGGCCTACCGGCCCGGTGTCCCGCTGATCCGCCAGGTAATACGCAACGGAGTTCCGCAATGACGAACGTGACCATCCAGCCCAGCGGGATCACCGCCGACGACGTGCTCGCGGTGGCCCGCGGCACCGCCACGGTCGTCCTCGCCCCGGCCACCACCGAGGCCATGGCGACCAGTCGGGCCATCGTGGACGGCATCGAGTCGTCCGGCCGGCCCGTCTACGGGGTCTCCACCGGGTTCGGAGCGCTGGCCAACACCTTCATCGCCCCGCAGCGGCGGGCCGAGCTGCAACACGCGCTGATCCGCTCGCACGCCGCCGGGGTGGGCGCGCCCATGCCGCGCGAGGTGGTCCGGGCCATGATGCTGCTGCGGGTCCGGTCCCTCGCGCTGGGCCGCTCCGGGGTCCGGCCGCTGGTCGCGGAGGCCCTTGTCGACCTGCTCAACCACGACATCACCCCGTGGGTGCCGGAGCACGGCTCGCTGGGCGCCTCCGGCGACCTGGCGCCGCTGGCGCACTGTGCGCTGGTGCTGCTCGGTGAGGGCTGGGTCCTCGGCCCGGCCGGCGAGCGGCAGGACGCGGCCGACGCGCTGAGCGCCGCCGGGCTCACGCCGATCGAGCTGGCCGCCAAGGAGGGGCTGGCGCTGATCAACGGCACCGACGGCATGCTCGGCATGCTGCTGCTGGCCATCCACGACGCGGCGCACCTGTTCGCCATGGCCGACGTGACGGCCGCGCTGGCCATCGAGGCGATGCTCGGCTCGGAGCGGCCGTTCCTGCCGGAGCTGCACGCGATCCGGCCGCACCCCGGTCAGGCGGCGTCGGCGGCGAACATCCACCGGCTGTTGCAGGACTCCCGGGTGATGGACTCGCACCGCGACGACCTGGCCCATGCCGTGCAGGACGCGTACTCGATGCGGTGCGCCCCGCAGGTCGCCGGCGCGGCCCGCGACACCCTGGACTTCGTCCGTACGGTCGCGGGCCGGGAGTTGGTGTCCGTGGTGGACAACCCGGTGGTGCTGCCGGACGGGCGGGTCGAGTCGACAGGCAACTTCCACGGCGCGCCGCTCGGCTTCGCCGCGGACTTCCTCGCCATCGCCGCCGCCGAGGTGGGCGCGATCGCCGAGCGGCGGGTGGACAGGCTGCTCGACGTCACCCGCTCCCGGGAACTGCCGGCGTTCCTCTCCCCCGACGCCGGGGTCAACTCCGGGCTGATGATCGCCCAGTACACGGCGGCGGGGATCGTCGCCGAGAACCGTCGGCTGGCTGCCCCCGCCTCGGTGGACTCCCTGCCCACCAGCGGCATGCAGGAGGACCACGTGTCGATGGGCTGGGCGGCGGCCAAGAAGCTACGCACCGTGCTGGACAACCTCACCAGCCTGCTGGCGGTGGAGCTGCTGGCCGGCGTACGCGGTCTGCAACTGCGCGCCCCGCTGGAGCCGTCCCCGGCCGGCCGGGCCGCCGTCGCCGCGCTCGGCGGCGCGGCGGGCGAACCCGGCCCGGACGTGTTCCTCGCCCCGGTGATGGAGGCGGCCCGAGCGGTCGTCGGCGGGCCGGAGTTGCGCGCCGCCATCGAACGGGAGGTCGGCCCGCTGGGCTGACCTCCATCGGTCGCTGTCGTCCGCCGCGGGTCAGGCGGCGGGCGGCCGCGTCCTCCCACCTGTCCGCCGGTGCTGTTAGCGTTCGCCGCCGTGGGCATCGAGACACCGCACCTGGACGAGCAGATCCGGGACTTCGTCGGCCGTTTGGTGGCGTTGGCCGAGTTGCCGCCGGCGGCGATAGTCGCCGAGACGGTGGACTACCTGCACGGCGAGGCAGACCCGGCCGAGGTCGAGGCCCGCGCCTGGCCGACGGTGACCGACGAGTTGGGCGCGCACCTGGCCGCCCAGGCGCGGTGGCCGGAGGTCACCGACAGCGACCGGCTCACCGCGGCCTTCCGGGCGCTCTCGGCCGCTGGGCTGGTGGCCCGCGAGGACTTCAGCTGCTGCCAGAACTGCGGCATCGCGGAGATCGGTGACGAGGTGCCGCGCGGGCGCACCACCCGGGGGTACGTGTTCTACCACCGGCAGGACGCCGAGTGCGGTGTGGAGGGCTCCGGGGTCCACCTGACGTACGGGGTCTTCGGGCAGCCCGGGACGGCCGACGTCGGTGCAGAGATCGCGGAGGCGCTGCGCGCCGAAGGGTTGACGGTGCACTGGGACGGCCACACCGGCACCCGGATCAAGGTTCCGCTGACGTGGCAGCGACGCCGGGTCGGCCGGTTGGCTGCGCTGCCCACCCCGGTCGACCACGACGTGGACGTCGACGTCGAGCTGTTGGACCAGTGGACGGGGTCGTCCGCCCCCACCGACGGGCCGTCGTCGGCTGCCCGGCTCGCCGGCCTGCACCTGCCCTGGTTGCCGGCCGGAGTGCGGATCCGGCTGGCATCCGAGGACACTGTCCTCGTCGTTCGGCGCGAGGGGCCGAACCTGGTCGGCGAGCGGGACGGGCAGGAGCTGACCGTCGACCGGCACGACGGCCTGGACCTCATCCGACAGCCGACCGGCAGCCAACTGCCCGCGGTCGCCCTGCCGGCCTCGCCCGACTTCCTCGAGGTGACCTACCAGCACCGCGACGACACCCGCAGGGGCGTGCCAGTGGACGCGGCCGAGGCATGCCTGCTGCTCCGCGCGATTCGCCCGCTGAGCAGGGACTACCTGACCGCCTTCGGCCGTTCCGGCGGCTGCGTGCAGGTGGCCTGGGAGCGCGACGGGCTGTGGCTGGAGGAGCTGGACACCGACCGGGCCACCTCGACCGGCCGGATCGCCACCGTGGCCGAGGCCGAGCGGATGCTCACCGTGCTCGCGACGGAGGACCGCGTACCGATCGACGAGCTGGGCGGCGACCTGATCACCAAGCACTGGTGACGGCCGAGCGCGCCACCGCACCCGCTGCTGCTCAGGCGGCCGGTGGCAACACCTTGGCGACCAACTTGGCCAGCTCGCGCAACGCCTTGCCCCGGTGGCTGATCGCGTCCTTCTCCGTCGGGGTCAGCTCGGCGTTGGTCCGGTCCTGTCCGTCGCCCAGGAAGATCGGGTCGTAACCGAAGCCGCCGTCACCGCGCGGAGCCCGCAGCACCCGACCGGACTGCCGACCGTCGACGAGGTGTTCCTTGCCGCCGGGCAGCACCAACGCCACCGTGCAGACGAACGAGGCCGCCCGCTGCTCGTCGGGCACGTCGCCGATCTGGTCCAGCACCAGCTGGAGGTTGGCGCGGTCATCGCCGTGCCGGCCGGACCAGCGGGCGCTGAACACCCCCGGCATCCCGTTGAGCGCGTCCACCGCGAGCCCGGAATCGTCGGCGATGGTCGGCAGTCCGCTCTGCCGACACCCCTCCCGCGCCTTGATCAGCGCGTTCTCGCCGAAGGTCAGGCCGGTCTCCGGCAGCTCCGGGTACTGCTCGACGTCGTCCAGCCCGAGCAGGGCGATCCGCTGCGCGCCGAGCGCGCCGTCCAGGATGCGCTGGAGTTCGACAAGCTTCTTACGGTTACGGGTGGCGAGCAGGACCTTGTTCACGCTGAAACACCTCTGTTCGCGACTGCGGGGCTCGCAAGCTCACTGCTCGCGCTCACGCTCACGCGAGTGCCTTCCGCTGGGCTTCGGCCAGATCCGCGCAACCCGCGACGGCCAGGTCGAGCAGGGCGTCGAGCTGGTCACGGGCGAACACGCCCGCCTCGCCGGTGCCCTGCACCTCGACGAAGTCGCCCGTTCCGGTGCACACCACGTTCATGTCCACCTCGGCGGCGACGTCCTCCTCGTAGCAGAGGTCCAGTCGTGCCTCGCCGGCGATGATCCCCACGCTGACCGCGGCCACCGACCGGTGCATCACCTTCTCCGGCTTACCCGCCAACGCCTTGCGGGCGGCGAGCCAGGTCACCGCGTCGTGCAACGCGACGTAGGCACCGGTGATCGCGGCCGTCCGGGTGCCACCGTCGGCCTGGAGCACGTCGCAGTCGAGCACGATCGAGTTCTCGCCGAGCGCCTTCAGGTCGATGCTGGCCCGCAGGCTGCGGCCGACCAGCCGGGAGATCTCGTGGGTACGACCGCCGACCCGTCCCTTGACGCTCTCCCGGTCGGAGCGGGTGTTGGTGGCCCGGGGCAGCATCGCGTACTCGGCGGTCACCCAGCCGAGCCCGGAGCCCTTGCGCCAGCGGGGCACCCCCTCGGTGACGCTCGCCGTGCAGAGCACCCGGGTGCCGCCGAACTCAACGAGCACCGAGCCCTCCGGGTGGGTGCTCCAGCCTCGGGTCAGGGTCACCGGTCGGAGTTGATTGGGCCCTCGCCCGTCAGGTCGCGCCATCCCTGCACCCTATGCGGTGCGCTGATCCACCTCAGCCGGGGTGCCCCCGGCCAGCCAACCGGCCCGCCCACCGGGTCAGACGTCGTAGCTGGCGCCGGGTCGGACCACGTCGATCGGACCGGCGTACGCGCCGGCTGCCGAGTCCAGGGTGTGCGCCTCACTTCCCCAGGCGGGCACCAGGTGGGTCAGCAGCAGCCGGCCCACCGCGGCCTTGGTCGCCGCCTCGCCGGCCTCCCGGCCGGTCAGGTGCAGATCCGGCGGATTGTCCATGCCATCGAGGTAGCTGGCCTCGCAGAGGAAGACGTCGACGTCCTGGGCCAGCCGCAGCAGCGCCGCGCAGGGCGCGGTGTCCGACGAGTAGCACAGTGACCGGCCGTCGTGCTCCAGCCGCACGCCGTACGTCTCGACGGGGTGGTTGACCCGGTCCACGGTGACGCTGAACGGGCCGATCGGGAAGGTGCCCGGCTGCAGGGCGTAGAACTGGTAGACGTCCTCCACCGAACCGTCGTCGCCGTACGCGGCGCTGAGCCGGTCCGGTGCGCCGGAGGGGGCGTACACCGGCAGCGGTGGATAGGGGCCGTCCGGTGCGTACCGGCGCACGACGACGTACAGGACGGCGTCGAACATGTGGTCGCAGTGGAGGTGGGTCAGCAGGATCGCGTCCGGGGCGTGCAGCCCCGCGTACCGCTGGAGGCTGGACATCGACCCGGAACCGAAGTCGACAAGGAGACGGAAGCCGTCGGCTTCGACGAGATAGGCCGAGCAGGGCGACTCGGGACCGGGAAAGCTACCGGCGCTGCCAAGGACAGTCAGTCGCATCGAGTTGTCTCGCTGTCACTGTCAGTAGCATCCGTGTGGACAATCGCCTCAGCCATGATCTCTACCGACGCGTACGTCACGCTGCGCAGCCTACGCTGGGGTACCCGGCGGCAAGAATCATCCGGCGGAAGTTGTCACGAACGTGACACCTGCTCACGGTGCGCCGGACCGGGTACGGGCCGTCGACCCACGTCGACGGCCCGTACCCGGAAGACCGGTCCGGTCAGGCCCAGAGCTGCCCCTCCAGGGCGTCCTCGGCATCGGCGAGCGTGCCGCCGTACGCGCCGGTGGACAGGTATTTCCACCCACCGTCGCAGACCACGAAGGCCACGTCGGCACGTCGACCGTCGCGAACCGCCTCGTGCGCCACCGCGAGCGCGGCATGCAGGATGGCACCCGTCGAGAAGCCGGCGAAAATGCCCTCCACCTCCACGAGTTGGCGGGTACGCAGCACCGCGTCCCGGGTGCCGACCGAGAAGCGCCGGGAGAGCACCGAGGCGTCGTAGAGCTCCGGCACGTACCCCTCGTCGATGTTGCGCAGGCCGTAGACCAGCTCGCCGTAGCGCGGCTCGGCCGCCACGACCTGGATGCCGTCGACCTTCTCCCGCAGGTAGCGCCCGGTGCCCATCAGCGTGCCCGTGGTGCCGAGCCCGGCCACGAAGTGCGTGATGCTGGGCAGGTCGTGCAGCAACTCCGGCCCGGTCGTCTCGTAGTGCGCCCGCGCGTTGGCCTCGTTGCCGTACTGGTAGAGCATCACCCAGTCCGGGTGTTCGGCGGCGATCACCTTGGCGGTGGCGACCGCCTGGTTGGAGCCACCGGCCGCCGGCGAGAAGATGATCTCGGCCCCGTACATCCGGAGCAACTGGACCCGCTCGGTGGAGACGTTCTCCGGCATCACGCAGACCAACCGGTAGCCACGCAACTTGGCCACCATCGCCAACGAGATACCGGTGTTGCCACTCGTCGGTTCGAGGATGGTGTCACCCGTCCGGAGCCGCCCGGCCTCCTCCGCCGCACGGACCATGAACAGCGCCGCGCGGTCCTTGATGCTGCCGGTCGGGTTCCGGTCCTCCAGCTTGGCCCAGAGCCGTACCGGTGGGGCCCCGTCGGACACCGTCGGCGACAGCCGGGGCAGGCCGACCAGCGGCGTGCCCCCGCACGCGTCGAGCAGGCTGTCGTACCGCGCCATGGCGGCCGACCTCAGCGAGCCGCTGCTGCGGCGCTGTGCGAACTGATCGCCGCTGCCGCGGCGCTGTGCGAACTGATCGCCGCTGCCGCGGCGAAGCCGAACGCGCCGCCGGCCACCGCCGGCAGGATGGTGACGCTGTCACCGTCGGAGAGCTTGGCGTCCAGGGCGCCGAGGAAACGGACGTCCTCGTCGTTGACGTAGACGTTGACGAAGCGGTGCAGCGTGCCAGCTTCGGTGATCAGCCGGCCACGCAGGCCGCCGTGCCGGGAATCCAGGTCGGTGAGCAGGTCGGCGATGGTGTCGCCGGTGCCGTCGACGACCTTGGCGCCGCCGGTGTAGCTGCGCAGGATGGTGGGGATGCGAACCTCAATGGCCATGATGTCGAACTCCTCGATCGGGTGTGCCTACGGTGAGGGACGGGACGGGTGCGAACGCTGACGGATCAGCGGCCGGAACACTCGTAGTCGACCGTCGCCGGGCTCTGCCCGAACATGTAGGACTGGACGGCATGCGGGTCGACCCCGGCCTCCACGACCCGGACCGGCTCTTCGGCGATCACGCCGTCGACGATCCGGAACGAACGGATCTCCTCGGCGTCGGGATCGCGGGTCGAGACGAGCAGGTAGTGCGCGCCCGGCTCACCGGCGAAGGAGACATCCGTCCGCGACGGGTACGCCTCGGTGGCGGTGTGCGAGTGGTAGATGACCACGGGTTCCTCGTCGCGGTCGTCCATCTCCCGCCACACGCGCAGGTGCTCCATCGAGTCGAACTCGTAGAAGGTCATCGACCGCGCGGCGTTGTCCATCGGGATGTGCCGGGTCGGGGTGTCGCTGCCGACGGGACCGGCGACGACGCCGCACGCCTCGTCGGGGTGATCCCGGCGCGCGTGGGCGACGATCGCGTCGATGATCGACCGGTCGATGCTCAGCACGAGGACCAGCCTAACGCCTGACGAGCGCGGGCCGAAGTGGTGCCGGTCACGCCTAGTCGATCAAGGCGTTGAGCAGCGACTCCTGCAAATACCCGAGATAGGCGTAGACCGAGAGCTGGAACACCCGGCTGGAACCCGGGTCCTCGGCGACCGCGTCGTCCAACTCCTCGCCCAGGTCCGTGCCGTCCTTGATCTCCAGCCGGACACCCATCGCGAGCCGGGCGTCGTTCAACGCCCGCAGCCACGCCTCGGCCGCCTCGGCGTCGAGGCGTACCTCACCACCGGTGTCGTCGGGCAGCGCGGCCAGGATCGCCCCCGCCTGATCGATCTTCGCGGTCTTCAGGTCACCCTCGGTGTACCGCCGGAACTCGGCAGTCCCCGGCGCGTCCTGCGGGTAGACCGCCGGGAAGAGCCGACCCACGACCGGGTCGGTGTGGTCGAAACCATCGGTGAGCAGGCCGACCACCTCGGAAGCGACCTTGCGCAGCACCCGCACCTCGTCGACCGCGAAGGTGGCGACGTAGCGGCCGGCCTGGCGATGGAACATGCTCACGACCGATCCACCGTCGCCCACAGCCCGTACGCGTGCAGCTGCGACGCGTCGTGCTCCATCCGCTCCCGGGCACCCGTGGAGACCACGGCCCGGCCCTTGTGGTGCACATCCAGCATCAGCTGCTCGGCCCTCTCCCGGCTGTAGCCGAAAAGCTTCTGGAAGACCCAGGTCACGTACGTCATCAGATTGACCGGGTCGTCCCACACGATCGTCACCCATTGCCGGTCAGCCGCCGGCACCTCGTCAGTGTCCGGCGTCTCGACCGGTGCAACCTGTGGAGCCGCCATGCCCCCCATCGTGCCACCGGTTTCCCGGAACCGAGGAACCGGAACGCCGGCCCGGCGCGGATCGCCCACCGGGGACACCTCTGATCCGCCGCGGGCGCCGTCGGACCCGTGGTGTGGCGCGGACCCGGAGCCGAGGGCGGCCACACCGTCAGGCGAGCAGGATGCCGTGATCGACTGCATCGGAGAACACCACGCCCAGCGAGAGGCGGATCACCTCGAACCGTCGGGATATCTCCCGGGACAACCCCAGCTCGACCTCCCGCACCGCGCGCTGGGACCAGGCCCGCGCCGCGTTGTGGTCGTCGCCGCCGGGCGTACGCCACTGCTGCCAGCACCCGCCGGAGAGCGCCACCGCGATCGGCGGGAGCACCTCGTCGCGGAACACCGCCGGATAGTTGGCGAGGGCGTCGATCGCCTCCGGACCGGTCAACCCGGCCACCCCGGCAGTGCTGGTGATCAGCAGCACCTTGTCCAACTCCTGGCCCGGCCGGTCGTCCAGGCCGTACTGCACGGCCGTGGCGATCCGCCGCCGTACTCCTTCGACCGGCGGCGCACCGAGCACCCGGACCGCGGTGTCGGTGACGATGCCGCGCACCGCCCGGTCGCACTGCGCGGTGGCCAACAGCGACAGCGCCGCCATCTCCCGATCCAGGAGGTCCGGTAGGCCCGCGCAGCCGACCCCGAACACGATCTCCTGGACTGCCCGCAGGTGGATGTTCGCCAGTTCCAGTGCGAGGTGCTGACGGATCCGCTGAGCGCACGTCCGGGTCTGCCGGTCGAGCTGCTCCGACCAGTCCCCCGGATCGGCGACCACGGCCACCCGGTCGTGTTGCCCGGGCAGCACCGGCGGTTCGATGCTGGCCCGCCGCAACCCCTCCTCCGACGACCAGCCCACCAACGCCCGACGCAGGTCGGCGGCGGAGTCGGTGCAGTGGGCGTCGACCGGGAACCACCGCGCGTCGGCGAGCGCCGGCACCGCGGCAAGCAGCGCCGCGCGGTGCGCCGCCACGGTCACCGCGGCCGCGTCCATCTCGGTCGCCTGACCCCCGACCGGCGAGACGGACGCCCCCGCGTCCTCCGTCGTCGCCACGCCGTCGACCGGCGGGGCCCACCCTGCCGCGCCGGGGGTCACCGCGAAGACGACCTCCACCGGGGTCGGGGCGACCTCGGCGAGCAGGTTCAGCTCGGCGGCCGTGAACGCCTGGTCGGCGGCGATCACGAAGAGCAGCGCGCCGGCCCGGCCCACCGCGTCGAGCAGCACCTGCCGGCCGGACACGCCGAGCGTCGCGGTGTCCGGTACGTCGATGAGCGTGAAGTGCCGCAGCACCGGCTCGGGCACGCTCAGCTCGACCCGCCGGGGTGGACGGGCCAACGCCGGGCCGGCGGCGTTCCGGTCGGCCCCGTACGAGTGTGGCTGGCGGTAGCCGGGCACGTACGCCGCCCGGGTGGGCACCTTGGCGTTCCGCACCAGCAACCAGCTGCCCGACGGCACGGTGAGCATGACCGGGTCGAGCCCGAGCAGCGTGGCGAGCACGGCGCGTCGCTCGGCACCGGCCGGACCGACCGCGACCACGCCGAGCGGCTCCTCCGGGCCAGGGCTGGTCACGCCGACCTGGATTGGCAGCGGGCCGCAGGTGGGCAGCTCGGACGGGCCGACCACGTCATCCGAGGCGTCGACCGAGGGGAGAGGGCCCTGCTTCATCAGGTGGCCTCCCGGGGCAGGTGGCCGGACGCCCGGCCAGGTGGGAAATCCGGTCGATAAACCCGGATGTCGGAAGACTACGGGCGGGCCGGCAACCAGGTGGAACACCTCGGATACTCAGCGGTAATTGTGCGGCTACTCAACTTCGTTGAGTGACGGTGCGGGCGCGGACGGATTCCGGTCGATATGCTGCCCGAATGAGTCGATGGAAGTTCGTCGGCCGGACCGATGAGCTCAACCGCCTGCTGGCGGCGGTGACCGGCGAGGCTGGTCGCGGGCTCTTCTTCAGCGGCAGCGCCGGGATCGGCAAGAGTCGGCTGCTGCGCGAAGGCGTGAGCACGTTGCCCACCGAACGCTTCGCGATCTGGTCCATCGCGGCCAGCGCCACCACCGCGGCACTACCGTTCGGCGGGCTGGTGCAGGTCCTTCCCGCCGAGCAGCCCCAGGGCCTCTCGCCCGCCGGGATCCTGCGCTGGGCACTCAACGTGTTGCAACAGCAGGCTGCTGGTCGACGGATCGTGCTCGCCATCGACGACGCCCACCTGCTCGATCCACCCTCGGCGGCACTCGTGCACCTGGTCGCGCGCGCGGAGAACGCCACAGTGGTCGGCACCCTTCGCGACGGCGAGCAGATCCCGCTGCCGATCCGCGCACTCTGGACCGACGACCTGGTCGAGCACGTCGAGCTGACCCCGATGCCGCACGCGGAGACCGCCGGCCTACTGGCGGCGATCCTGGGCGGCCCGGTCGACGCGAACTCCGCCGACCGGCTGGGCCGACTGTCGGCCGGAAACCCGCTGCTGCTGCGGGAGCTGGTACACGCCGCCAACGGCAGTTCGGAGTTGAAGCAGACCTACGGGATCTGGAAGTGGACCGGCCGACTGGAGCTGGCGCCCAACCTGACCGACCTGATCGACACCCGGGTCGGCAAACTCACCGACGGCGTCCGCGCGGTCGTCGAGCTTGTCGCGTTCGGCGAACCACTCGGTCTGCACCTGCTCAGGCAGGCCGCCGACCAGGTGGACGTGGAGACCGCCGAGGAGCGCGGGCTGATCAGCGTGGTCCAGAACGACCGACGGACGAACGTCCGGCTGGCCCATCCGCTGTACGGCGAGGTGATGCGCCGCCGCTGCCCGGTCAGCCGCACCCGCCGCCTCCAGGCACACCTCGCCGAGCTGCTCGAACAGGTCGGCAAGCGCCGCCGCGACGACCTGCTGCGGGTCGCGGTGTGGCGCCTCGACTCGGGCACCGCACAGGACCCGGCCCTGCTGGTGGACGCGGCGGTCCAGGCGTTCACCCGCTACGACGTGCCGCTGGCCACCCGCCTGGCGCGGGCCGCGTTGCACGCCGGTGGCGGTTCCGACGCAGCGGAGCTGCTGGCCACCATCCTGATGTTCGCCGACCGGCCGGAGGAAGCCATCGAGGTCCTCGACGCGGTGACCCCCGAGCCCGGCGACGATCGGCGATACTGCCGCTGGCTGACCGTACGCGGAATGGTCAGCTACTGGGGGCTGAGCCAGCAGTCCACGGTGGAGGAGATCGCGAGTCGCGTCGAGCAGCTCAGCGACTCGGCGGACCGGTCCCGGGTACACGCCTTCGAGGCGATCATGCGCCTGCACCGGATGGACACGACCATCGCGGTGCGGCTCAGCCAACAGGTGCTGGACCGGCCGGCGGCAGGCGTCGCCGCCCGCGAGTTGGCCCGCTGCACCATCGCGTACGTCCAGGCCGCGCAGGGCCATCTGACCCGCAGCGGTACGGCGATCGCCCAGGTGCACTCGGCCGTCGCCAACTGGCGCACCGACATGCCGTACCTGCAACTGGCCCTGGAGTTGGCCCGGGGCACCCGGCTCATGCTGACCGGCGACCTGGCCGGGATCGACGCGATAGTGGCCGACGAGTTCGCCGACCTCGCCGATGCCGGCGACTTCCGGCTCGGCACCGGCTACCTGGCCATCCTCCAGGCGTACGCGGCCCGGCTGCGTGGGCAGAGCGACGCCGCCACCCGCGCCTCGCTGGGTGCCTGCGCGGTGTTGGCCACCAGCCGGGTCTACGCCGGTCTGGCCCAGGCCGAGCGAGCCCAGTCGGCCGCGCTGCGCGGCGACGCCGTCCAGGCAGCCGCGGCGATGGCCGAGGCGGACCGCACCCACGCACCGGGCATGGCGGTGCTCTACCCGTGGCTGGAGCAGGCCCGGGGTGCGACGCTCGCCGCGTCGGGTGACCTGCCGGGTGCGGTCAAGCACCTCGCCGACCTGGTGGACCGGCTGCGCTCGGACGGGTTCGCCGGTCACGAGGTGCACGTCCTGCACGATCTCGTCCGGCTGGATCAGGCCGGCATGCCGGTCGGTCCCACCTGCTCCGACGGTGGTCGACGCACGGTGGCGCAGCGCCTCGCCGAGCTGTCCGAGCAGGTCGACGGGGTGCTCCCGCCGCTGCTGGCCCGGCACGCCCGCGCGGCGGTGACCGACTCCACCGCCGATCTGCTCGCGGTCGCCGACGACTACGCCGCGCTGGAGCTGACCGTGTACGCCGCCGAGGCCGCCTCCCAGGCCGTGCAGCGGCTGCGCCGGCAGCACTCGACGGCGGCCAACGGCGCCCGGGAACGTCTGGCCGGGTTGCTCGGGCGCTGTGACCTGATCCGCACGCCAGCGCTGCACGCGGGGGCGCCGGTGTTGACCGAGCGGGAGTGGCAGGTCGCCCGCCTCGCCGCGCACGGCGCGTCCAGCAGGGCCATCGCGGAACGGCTCTACCTCTCGGCGCGCACCGTCGAAAACCACCTCCAGCGGATCTACAGCAAGCTCGGCGTGACCGGACGGGCCGAGCTGTGGGCCGCGCTACGGTCGATCCCGGGCCACGACAACGGCGACGCGGACTGAACCTTAGGCTGGGGCGGTGAGCATCAACCGCCCCGCGCTGCTGACCGACCACTACGAGCTGACCATGGTCAGTGCGGCACTGAAGGACGGCACCGCCGACCGCCGGTGCGTCTTCGAGGTGTTCAGCCGCCGGCTGCCCAGCGGCCGCCGCTACGGCGTGGTCGCCGGCACGGCCCGACTGATCGAACTGATCCGCGACTTCAGGTTCGACCCCACCGAGGTCGACTTCCTGCGACGGACCGGCGTGGTCGACGACGCGGCCGCGGCCTGGCTCACCGACTACCGCTTCACCGGCGACATCGACGGGTACGCCGAGGGCGAGCTGTTCTTTCCCGGTTCGCCGATCCTCACCGTCTCCGGCGGTTTCGCCGAGTGCGTGGTGCTGGAGACGCTGGCACTCTCCGTGCTCAACCACGACAGCGCGGTGGCCGCGGCGGCGGCGCGGATGGTGACCGCGGCGCGGGGTCGAGCGCTTATCGAGATGGGGTCGCGTCGGGCCCACGAGGAGGCGGCGGTGGCCGCGGCGCGGGCCTCGTACCTGGCCGGGTTCCGGTTCACCTCCAACCTCGCCGCCGGTGCGCGCTACGGCATCCCGACGGCGGGCACGGCGGCGCACGCGTTCACCCTGTTACACGACGACGAGCGGGCGGCGTTCGCCTCGCAGGTCGCCACGCTGGGCAAGGACACGACGCTGCTGGTCGACACGTACGACATCAGCCAGGGCATCCGCAACGCGATAGCGGTGGCCGGGCCGGAACTGCGGGCGGTACGGATCGACTCGGGCGACCTGGCGGTCATCGCCCAGCAGTCCCGGGAGTTACTCGACTCGTTGGGCGCCACCGAGACCAAGATCATCGTCTCCGGTGACCTCGACGAGTACTCGATCGCCGCGCTCGCCGCCGAACCGGTGGACATGTACGGCGCCGGCACGGCCGTGGTCACCGGCTCCGGGGCGCCGACCGCCGGGCTGGTCTACAAGCTCGTCGAGGTCGAGGGACGCCCGGTGGTGAAGCGCTCCGAGCACAAGGCGACCATCGGTGGCCGGAAGGTCGCGGTCCGCCGGCACAAGCCGACCGGTACCGCCACCGAGGAGATCATCGTGCCGCAGGGCGTACCGGACCGGCAGCCCAACGACCGCATGCTCCAGCACTCGTACGTGGTCGCCGGTGAGCCGGTGCGGCTGCCCACCCTCAACGAGTCGCGAGAGCACCTGCGCGAATGCCTGATCTCCATCCCGTGGGAGGGACTGAAGCTCTCGGCCGGCGACCCGGCGGTCCCGGTCTCCGTCGTACCCGCCGACTGACCCGTCGCGCACCGCCGCCGCAGACAGACCGTGAGGAGAGGAACCCCCGAATGGCCAACGCCCTGATCATCGTGGACGTGCAGAACGACTTCTGCGAGGGCGGCTCGCTGGCCGTCGAGGGCGGCGCGGGGGTGGCCGCCGGCATCTCCCGGCTGCTCGCCGCCGAGCCGGACCGCTGGTCGCACGTGGTCGCCACCAAGGACTACCACGTCGACCCGGGTCCGCACTTCGGCGATCCGCCGGATTTCGTGGAGTCCTGGCCGAGGCACTGCGTGGTCGGCACCAGCGGCTCGGAGTTCCATCCCGAACTGAACACCGATCGAGTCGAGGCGATCTTCCACAAGGGCGAGCACGCGGCGGCGTACTCCGGGTTCGAGGGGCACGCCGACGACGGCGAGTGCCTGGCCGACTGGCTGCGCCGGCACGACGTGGATCGGGTGGATGTGGTCGGCATCGCCACCGACCACTGCGTCCGGGCGACCGCGTTGGACGCCGCCCGGGAGGGGTTCGCCACCACCGTGCTGCTCGAACTGACCGCCGCCGTCGCTCCGGCGACCACCGACGTGGCACTGCGCGCCATGGACGGCGCCGGGGTCACCCTGCAGGGCCAGCCTGTGATCAGGGCCGCATAAGACGCTAAATGGCTGGCCATCGGGTCGCCGCCGGTCGAGGATGTCGCCGGAGGTACGGACCCACGTGAACATGAAGCCTTACCGGCAGGTGCTCGCCCTGCCCGGCCTGCGGTCGCTCCTGGTGGTCGCCGTCCTTGCCCGCATACCGCTCACCGCGACCGGGGTGACGCTGACCTTCCACGTGGTGCTGGACCTCGACCGGGGCTATGGGGCCGCTGGCCTGGTGGGCGCGGCCGTCACCGTGGGTGCGGCGATCGGCGGGCCGCTTCTCGGCCGACTGGTGGACCGGCGTGGACTGCGCCCGGTCCTCGTGCTCACCGGCATCACCGAGGCGATCTTCTGGTCGACCGCGCCCGGACTGCCGTACCCCCTGCTGCTGCCGGCCGCCTTCGTGGCCGGCTGCCTGGCCCTGCCCATCTTCTCGGTGGTCCGTCAGTCGATCGCGGCGCTGGTTCCGGAGGACCGACGACGCCCCGCGTACGCGCTGGACTCGATGTCGGTGGAACTGTCCTTCATGATCGGCCCGGCGTTGGCGGTGGCCCTGTGCACCGCGATCTCCGCACAGACCACCATGTACCTGGTCGGCGGCGGCATCGTCTCCGCCGGGATCGCCCTGTGGCTGGTCAACCCACCGATGCGCGACGCCGCCGAGGCCACCGCTCCGCAGCGCCGGACGCCTCGCCGGGAGTGGCTGACACCTCGACTGCTCGCCGTGCTGGCGCTCAGCGGCGCCGCGACCCTGGTGCTCGGTGGCACCGACGTGGCGGTGGTCGCCGTCCTGCGCGCCAGCGGCGAGGTCGGCTGGACCGGTGCGGTGCTGGCCATCTGGGCGGCCGCCTCGCTGATCGGTGGCTTCGCCTACGGAGCCGTCCACCGCTCGTTCTCCCCGCTGATCCTGACCGCCGCCCTCGCCCTGTGCACCATCCCGGTCGGGCTGGGCGGAGGGCACTGGTGGCTGCTCTGCGTGGCACTGATTCCGGCCGGCGCGCTCTGCGCGCCGAGCATCGCGGCCGGCTCCGACGCGGTCAGCCGCCTGGTTCCAGCCGAGGTACGCGGTGAGGCGATGGGCCTGCACGGCTCCGCGGTCACCGTCGGCATCGCGATCGGCGCGCCACTCGCCGGCGCGGTGATCGACGCCACCTCGCCGCCCTGGGGCTTCGCGGTCACCGGCGCCCTCGGCGCACTGGTCACCCTCGTGGTACTCACGATCGAACTCCGCCGCCGCAGCGCCGACGCGGCCACCCCACCGCCGGCCGAAGCCGACCTCACCCCCGCCAGCCGCTGACGACTGTCCACCTGCCGGCACCCATTCGCGGACGTGGCGCTCCCAGGCCGCAACTCCCAGGCTCCCAGGCTCCCCGGCTCCCCGGCTCCCCGGCTCCCCGGGCTTCCCCGGCTCCCCGGCTCCCCGGCTCCCCGGCTCCCCGGCTCCCCGGCTCCCCGGCTCCCCGGCTCCCCGGCTCCCCGGCTCCCGATCTTGCACTTTCTGTCGCCCAATCGCGGCTTATGCCGTTTTCGCCGGGGCAGAAACTGCAAGATCGCGCGGCGCGGGGCGGCGCGGGGCGGCGCGGCGCGGGGCGGGGCGGCGCGGGGCGGGGCGGCGCGGCGCGGGGCGGGGCGGGGCGCGGCGGGGCGGGCGGGCAAGATCGCGCGGCCGGGCGGGCGGGCCGGGCGGGCCGGACCGGGGCGGGCGGGCCGGGCGGGCCGGGCGGGCGGGGCAGGGCCGGGTGGGGTGGCGGGGGTACGTGGACGGGGAGGGTTGGACAGGGCGACGGGCGCCGCTCCCGGTGGTCCGGGGGCGGCGCCCGTCGTACTGCTGGGCTTGAGCGTCAGTGCCGGTCGATGTCGCTCGCGGTGTCTTCGCGGTAGCTGGCGCCGCCGTCCGACTCGCTCGTGAGCGGCTTCGAGCCGCCCTCCGGCGGGCCGGCCAGAGTCTGACCGGCGGCCAGCTCCGGGAACTTCGCGTCGAACGCCGGCCGCTCGGAGCGGATGCGGGGCATCCGGTCGAAGTTGCGCAGCGGCGGCGGGCTGCTGGTCGCCCACTCCAGCGAGTTGCCGTGGCCCCAGGGGTCGTTGACTTCGACCACCGGGCCGGTCTTGTACGACTTCCAGCAGTTGTAGATGAACGGCAGCGTGGAGATACCGGTGACGAACGCGCCGATCGTGGAGATCGTGTTCAGCGTGGTGAAGCCGTCACTGGGCAGGTAGTCGGCGTACCGACGGGGCATGCCCTCGTTGCCGAGCCAGTGCTGCACCAGGAACGTGGTGTGGAAACCGATCATGGTGAGCCAGAAGTGCACCTTGCCCAGGCGCTCGTCGAGCATCCGGCCGAACATCTTCGGGAACCAGAAGTAGATGCCGGCGAAGACCGCGAACACGATGGTGCCGAAGAGGACGTAGTGGAAGTGCGCCACCACGAAGTACGAGTCCGACACGTGGAAGTCGATCGGCGGGCTGGCCAGCAGCACGCCGGTGAGACCACCGAAGAGGAACGTGACCAGGAAGCCGATCGCCCAGAGCATGGGCGTCTCGAAGCTGACCTGACCCCGCCACATGGTGCCGATCCAGTTGAAGAACTTCATCCCGGTCGGCACGGCGATCAGGTAGCTCAGGAAGCTGAAGAACGGCAGCAGCACCTGGCCGGTGGCGAACATGTGGTGCGCCCAGACGCTCATGGAGAGCGCGGCGATCGCGACGGTCGCGGCGACCAGACCCTTGTAACCGAAGATCGGCTTGCGGGAGAAGACCGGGATGACCTCGCTGATGATGCCGAAGAACGGCAGCGCGACGATGTAGACCTCGGGGTGCCCGAAGAACCAGAACAGGTGCTGCCAGAGCATCGGCCCACCGGTTGCGGGGTCGTACACGTGGGCGCCGAGGATGCGGTCCGCGGCGAGCGCGAAGAGCGCGGCGGCCAGCAGCGGGAAGACCAGGATCACCAGGAGGCTGGTGACCAGGATGTTCCACGTGAAGATCGGCATCCGGAACATGGTCATGCCGGGCGCACGCAGGGTGAGCACCGTGGTGATCATGTTCACCGCGCCGAGGATGGTGCCCAGACCGGAGATGGCCAGACCCATGATCCACATGTTGGCGCCGACGCCGGGCGAGTGCTCGACGCTGCTCAGCGGCGCGTACGCGAACCAGCCGAAGTCGGCGGCGCCACCCGGGGTGAGGAAACCGGCGGTCGCGATCGTGCCGCCGAACAGGTACAGCCAGTAGGCGAAGCTGTTCAGGCGGGGGAAGGAGACGTCGGGCGCGCCGATCTGGATCGGCACGATGTAGTTCGCGAAGGCGAACACGATCGGCGTCGCGAAGAACAGCAACATGATCGTGCCGTGCATCGTGAAGAGCTGGTTGTACTGCTCCGGCGACAGGAACTGCAGCCCGGGTCGGGCCAGCTCAGCACGCATGATCAGGGCCATCAGGCCACCGATCATGAAGAACGCGAACGCGGTGACCATGTACATGATCCCGATTTGCTTCGCGTCCGTGGTTCGCAGCAGCCGCGCGATGGCCGACCCCTTGACCGGCTCCCGGACCGGCCAGGGCCGGGTCACGACCGGCTTGGGTGCGACGGTGGTCACGAGTGGCCTCCGGTTCTCGGTTGTCCCGCTCGGCACACGCTGTTTATCGGCGGGCCGTCATCCGCAAGGAGGATAGTCCCCGGCAGGTCGCAGCGCCGCGTGGGGTGGCGTGACACGATCTACTACGGGCCTACAGAGGGCCGAGCAGTAGCCGGTAGTGCTCCCCGAAGATCCGGCCGCCGCGCCCGCGCAGCAGCGGGTCGCGCAGCGCCGGCGGCACGTCCCTGGTCCGGTTGCGGTCCCGGGTCCGGTCCCGCACCCATCGGGTACGCGGACGACGACGACTCTCGTACGCCACCAGGGCCGCTTCCACGCTGCCGGCGGCGCGCAACGATTCCGCGAGCACCACCGCGTCCTCGAGTGCCATCGCCGCGCCCTGGGAGAGCGTGGGCGCGGTGGCGTGCGCGGCGTCGCCGACCAGGAGCACCCGTCCCCGGTACCAGCGGCCCAACTCCACCTCGTCGGTGATCCCGACGTACACCTTGTCGAGTGCCGCCAGCACCTCCGGCACGGGGCCGCGGTAGTCGGCGAAGAGTTCGCGCAGCCGGCCCAGCGGGTCGGCGGGCGCCTCCGTGCCGGCCTCGTCGGCGTAGAGGTGCAGCCGCCCGGCGCCCATCGGCACCATCAGGAACCCGGAGCGTTGGCCGAGCAGGGCGGTCCACTCGGTGACGGGTGGGCCGTCGCGCAGCACGGCGCGGTAGACCACCTGACCGACCGGGCGCGGCGGCCCGCCGAGCGCGGCCAGCGCGCGGACCGAGGAGCGTGGCCCGTCGGCGCCGATGACCAGGTCGTACTCGGTGGTGGTGCTGTCGGTGAAGGTGACCCCGACCGCGCCGGGCAGCAGCTCCAGGGTGCGGACCTCGGCACCGTGCCGGACGGCGCCGCCGGCACCGCTGAGCAGCACCCGGTGCAGGTCGGCCCGGGGTAGCGCCCGGCATTCGCCGACGCCGGCCCAGAGGTTGTCGAGGTCGACCTCGCAGAGTCGCGCGCCGGTGGCGTCGAAGAACCGCTGCCGGTGGATCACCTGCCCGAGCGGGCGGACCGGGTGGTGCAGATCGAGCCGGTGCAGCGCGCGGGCGGCGTTGCCGGGCAGGTAGAGGCCGGCTTCGGTGGACTCCCCCGGTGGCAGCTTGTCGGTGACGTCGGGCCGGAAGCCCGCGAGGCGCAGGGCCCGAGCCGTGGCCAGGCCGGCGATGCCCGCGCCGACGACGAGGATGCGCAGGGGGGAGCCACCCATGGTGGTGTACGCCTCCGGAGGGGGAGCGGAACGCGTTGGAGGCAACACGCTACTCGGAGCGATCGACGCACGCCAGGCCCGATCGGCCGGGCGGTTCCACTCGTCGGCGTGCCCGCGCCGCTTCGCTGGTCGCCCGTCGACAGCCGTCCGGTGGGTGCACGGCAATCCGCCCGATTCATCAGTTTGCCGCGTGCGGTTGCGCATCAGTTTCAGGCATGTAAATGTGTCGTTGAGCGTGGGAGCGCTCCCGCACCACCCCACCACACGCGGCGCCCGGCATGCGCCGAGTCAAGGAGCGTCATGAAACGTCAACTTCGGGCCCTGGCCGCCGCCAGCGTGCTGCTCGCCGGCTCGCTGGTAGCGGTGGCCTTCGGCGGCACCGCCTCCGCCGACACCCAGATCTGCGAACAGTACGGCTCGACGGTCATCCAGGGCCGTTACGTGGTGCAGAACAACCGCTGGGGCACCACCGCCCAGCAGTGCATCAACGCCACCAGCAATGGCTTCGAGATCACCACCCTGAACGGCAGCAGCCCCACCAACGGGGCGCCCACGGCGTACCCCTCGATCTTCTTCGGTTGTCACTACACCAACTGCTCCCCCGGCACGAACCTGCCGATCCAGGTGAGCCAGATCAGCAGCGCCACCAGCAGCATCTCCTACCGCTACGTCAGCGGGGCGACCTACAACGCGTCGTACGACATCTGGCTGGACCCGTCGCCCAAGCGGGACGGGGTGAACCAGATGGAGATCATGATCTGGCTCAACCGGCAGGGTCCGATCCAGCCCATCGGCTCGGTCGTCGGCACGACGAACCTGGCCGGCCGCACCTGGGAGGTCTGGCGGGGCAGCAACGGCTCCAACAACGTCATCTCCTACGTCGCGTCGTCGGCGATCTCCAGCCTGAACTTCAGCGTGCTGGACTTCATCAACGACACCCGCAACCGGGGCGCGATCACCAACTCCTGGTACCTGACCAGCATCCAGGCCGGCTTCGAGCCCTGGCAGGGTGGCGTCGGCCTCGCGGTGACCTCGTTCTCGGCAAACGTCAACGGTGGCGGCCAGCCGCCGACGACCCCGCCGCCGGGCGGTGGCGCGAGCTGCGCGGTGAAGTACACGGCGAACTCGTGGAACAACGGCTTCACGGCCGACGTGCAGATCAGCAACACCGGGTCCAGCGCGATCAACGGTTGGACGCTTACCTACAACCTGCCCGGCGGGCAGCGGGTCACCAACGCCTGGAACGCCACGGTGAGCCAGAACGGGTCGACGGTGACCGCCCGCAACGTCGGCCACAACGGGTCGGTCGCACCCGGTGGCACGGCCAGCTTCGGCTACCAGGGGACGCTGAGCGGGTCGTACTCGTCCCCGACCAGCTTCTCGCTCAACGGGGCAACCTGCTCCCGGAGTTGAGTGCTCTCGACAGGCTGCGGGGGCGTGACAGTTCAGGTCACGCCCCCGCGGCGTCTGTCGGTGCCGGATCTGCTCAGGCGGCCGGCGGGATGGTCCGCGTCCGGGTCAGTTGGCCGAAGCTGGTCGCCGACCCGTCGTACGTGGTGCCGAAACCGCTGCCCGAGACGGTCGTCCACGCGGACGTGCTGATGTGCACGCTGCCGTCCTCGCCCGTCCACCGCTCGCGCCGGAGCGGCTCGTCCAGAGCCACCCAGGTGACCTTGAGGGTGGTGGCGCCAGCGCTTTCCTGCCGCTCTCCGCAGATCTCGTCGCCGTCGACGAAGTCGCAGTGCTGCCGAGACTCCTGGTAGGGCACCGTCGCGGTGAGCTTCGCACCCGTCAACGAGAACGAGAAGCGGGTGACCGGCACGTCGTACGCGCGGCGGGAGACGCTGTCACAGCCGCGCACGCCGTCGCTGACGACACAGACGCTTTTTTGCCACTCGACGTCGACAACCGTGTCGCCGACCGCCGGCCGGGTCACGTCGACGAACATGCTGCCGTCGCCGTCGAAATGGGCGTGCGCGGACCGGTTGACGGTGTCGGCCTGCGCCGGGCCGGCGACCAGCGTGATCGTGGCGGCGGCGGTGATGCCGGCGGCCAGGACTGTGGAAAAGCGGATCACTGTGCTCCCTTGCTGAGGTGGAGCGACGACCTTAGATCGATCCGCCGACATCCGGCACCCGATTTGAGCCACTCGGGTTACCTGAAGTCGGGGCATCATCACCCCTGGGACTCCCCGGCCTTCAGGAAGTCGAGTCGATCAAGCACGGACGGCCGAGGTCAGACCCGGGTCAGGCGTACGGCGTCGGCGATGACCAGGCCGGTGGCGTTGCTCCACCGGCTCACGCCCACCCGGTTGGCGTCGCCCGCCGGGAGTGCGAACGTGCCGAGGACGCGCCACTGCCCGCCGGTGGCCCGTTGGTCGACCCGCACCGTCTGGTTGCCGGTGCTGGTGGCGACGATGTACGGGGCGGCGCTGTTGTAGCCGGAGTTCGCCGGCCACCAGGCCTCGACCCGGTAGCTGGCGGTGGCCGGCACGTTGAACCGGTACCACGCGACGTCGCTGGCCGCGACCGGGTCCGCGTACCGGTAGTCGGCGCCGTAGCGCTGCCCGGAGTACGACGACACGCCCCAGTTGGCGCTGGCGGTGAACCGGCCGCTGGTGGTGTTGTCCACCGTGGAGGACCAGGCCGTGCCGCCGCCGGCCATTCTCGCCGCCACGTCGGCCCGCATCACGTTCAGGTCGATGAACGACGGGTCGATCTTGCCGGTGGTGCTGGTCTCCCGGTGCCCCCGGGCATAGCTGCTGTCCCGGCCCAGGCGGGTGAGCACGGCAGCGGTGGCGGCGAGCGACGCGCTGTACTGCGCGGCGGTCATCTCCTGACTGACGCCGTTGTAGTCGATCTCCCACCCGATCATGAGGGTGTTGCCGTCGCCCGCCGGGATCGGCCCGCTGCCGCCGCTGACCCCGGCGTGGTTGCAGCGGCCGGCCGAGATGACGTGGAAGACACCGTTGTAGTCGACGAGCGCCTGGCAGAGCGGGCCGGGCAGGTCGGACCGGCCGTTGATGCAGATGCCAAGGGCCGGGTGCGGGTTGCTGGCGCTGGAGGTCGAGGCGGTGTGGTGCCAGAGCACCCCGATCGGGTCGAAGGAGCCGGGCCGCATCCGGTTGAGCCAGTCCCCCTCGACGACGACCTGGACCCCGGCGGCACGTAGGACGTCCACCAGCCATCCGATCGTCGCCATCAGGCCTCCTGGAGCAGGTCGGCGAGGCACTCGGCCTTCGGCGCGGCGCTCGCCGGGGTGGGCCGGGCGACGACGGTCAGCGCGGCGACCACCAGGGCCGGGATGCCGAGCACCCCACGGCGGCGCAGGCGAATGGACGGGGGTCGGGACATGGCGATCCTCCAGCGACGGTGGGTTTCGAACGGATCGACGAACGTGATGACGGGCACGCTATACCGTCACGAACGTCGATGTCGATAGCCTTCATCCCTATGTTGCTGACTGAAGGAAATCGCCGGTTCAGACCTCGCCGAGCGCGTCGATGTCGCGCATCTCCTCCGCCGTGAGCGAGAAGTGGAAGACGTCGAAGTTGGCGGTGATCCGCTCCGGGGTCACCGACTTCGGGATCGCCACGATCTCGTGGTCGATGTGCCACCTCAGCACCACCTGCGCCGGCGAGACTCCGTGCGCGGCAGCGATCCTGGTCAGCACCGGGTCGCTGAGGTCGCTGGTCTTGAACGGGCTGTAACCCTCCAGCACCACGCCCCGGTCCCGGTGCTCGGCGTGCCGCTGCCGGTCGTACAGCGCCGGACTCCACTCGATCTGGTTGACCGCCGGGTTCTCCTCGGTCGACTGGATCAGCTCGTCGATCTGCCCGGTGCTGTAGTTGCTGACACCCACCGCCCGGACGAGGTTCTCGTCCCGAGCCGCCAGCAGCTCACGCCAGAGCGGGATGCTGTCCGACGGCGACGACGGTGGCCAGTGGACCAACCAGAGGTCCACCTGGTCGACGCCGAGCGCCTCCAGGCTGGCCTCCAACGTCGCCCGCTCCTGACCTACCCGGTTCGGCGGCAGCTTGGTGGTGATGAAGATGTCCTCCCGGCGCAGCCCGCTCTCCTGTACGGCCCGGCCGACCTCGCGCTCGTTGCCGTAGACGGTGGCGGTGTCGACGTGCCGGTAGCCGGTGTCGAGCGCGGCCAGCACCGCGTCGTAACCGGCCTGGCCGGTGGCCTGCCAGGTGCCGAAGCCGAGCAGGGGCATCCGGACGTCGCCCGGGAGCAGGACGGTGGGCTGGTCGGTGAGGTCCATGAGGTCCGTTCTACCCCGCCGAGCGCCCGCCCGCCGAGCGAACCGGACACTCCGGCACCCAGCGCACCGATCCGGTGTGCCGCAGAATGCCTGTGTGACCGACCGGCTGGAGGAGTACCGGCGACGACGGGACGCGGCCCGTACGCCGGAGCCGGTGCCGGCGCGGCGACCGTGTGCTGGTGCGCATCGACGGCGCCGGCCGGGTCCGCCCGGTCCGCGGCGCTCGGGTGCCCGCCGGCGCTCAGTACCTGATCGTCGTCCTGCTCTGGCCGGAGGGTGTGAGCAGCGTCGACGTGCCGTACGCGCAACGCCGGGAGCTGCTCGATGGGCTGGCCTTGGCCGGTGTGCACTGGCAGACTCCGCCATGGTTCCCGGGCGCGGGCGACGAGGCCCTGCGCACCGGGCGGGAGCAGGGCCTACCGGGCGTGGTCGCCAAGCGGCTCGACTCGGTGTACGAGCCGGGGCGGCGCAGCCAGCGCTGGTTGAGCATCGACGCGGTCTGAAACGGCGAGGAGCGATGTGTACCTGACCCACCTGGACTGCCCGCGCTGCGGCAAGGAGCACTCCGCCGACGAGCTGCGCAACCTCTGCGCGTGCGGCTCCCCGCTGCTGGCCCGCTACGACCTGCCGGCGGTGGCGAAGGCGGTCACCCCGGAACGGTTCGGGTTGCGCCCGGCCGACCTGTGGCGCTACCGGGAGGTGCTGCCGGTCGGCGACCCACGGCACGTCACGACGCTCGGCGAGGGTTGGACGCCGCTGCTGCGCGCCCCGGCGTACGGCGCCGAGATCGGCATCGCGGAGCTGATGGTCAAGGACGAGGGGTTGATCCCGACCGGCTCGTTCAAGGCGCGCGGCGCGGCGGTCGGCGTGAGCCGGGCCCGCGAGCTGGGGGTCGAGCGGATCGCGATGCCCACCAACGGCAACGCCGGGTCGGCCTGGGCGACGTACGCCGCGCGCGCCGGGATGGGCGCGACAATCGTCATGCCGCTGGCGGCCCCGAGCATCTGCCGGCGCGAGTGCGTCGCCGCGGGGGCCGACCTGCGCCTGATCGACGGGCTGATCAGCGATGCCGGCCGGCGGGTCGCCGAGCTGATCGCGGAGTCGAACGGGGCAATCTTCGACGCCGGCACGCTGCGCGAGCCCTACCGGCTGGAGGGCAAGAAGACGATGGGGTACGAGATCGTCGAGCAGCTCGGTTGGCAGGCGCCCGACGTGATCATCTACCCGACCGGCGGCGGTGTCGGGTTGATCGGCATTCACAAGGCACTACACGAGCTGCGCGAGCTGGGCTGGATCGGCGACAAGCTGCCCCGGCTGGTGGCGGTGCAGTCGACCGGCTGCGCACCCATCGTGCGGGCGTTCGCCGCCGGTGAGGACCGGGCGCGGCCCTGGGCGGACGCGCACACGGTGGCGTTCGGCATCACCGTGCCCGCCCCGCTGGGCGACGAGCTGATCCTGGCGGCGCTGCGGGAGTCCTCCGGCACCGCTGTCGCGGTCGACGACGCGGACATCCTGGCCGACCTTCGGGACTTCGCCGGCCGGGAGGGGTTGCTGCTCTGCCCGGAGGGGGCGGCCTGCCTGACCGCGGCGCGGCAACTGCGCGCCGGCGGGTGGATCCGGGCCGGTGAGCGGGTGGTGGTGCTCAACACCGGCTCCGGGCTGAAGTATCCGGACACGGTCGACGTGTCCGGCGTACCGGTGCTGGACTGACTCAGTAGCTGTCCGGCGCGGTCAACCGCCAGGCCGCGTTGATCAGCCCGACGTGGGAGAGCGCCTGCGGGGTGTTGCCGAGCTGCTCCCCACTGGTCAGGTCGATCTGCTCGCTGAACAACCCCACGTCGTTGGCGTACCCCACCACCCGCTCGAACAGCGCCTCGGCCCGCTCCGGCTCGCCCGCCATGACCAGGCACTCCACCAGCCAGAACGAACACAGCAGAAACCCGCCCGGGTCGGTCGACCATCGTCGGACCAGACCGCCGTCCGTGCCCAGTTCCCGCTCCACCATCTCCATCGTCGAGCGCATCCGCGGGTCGGTCGCGGGCAGGAAGTGCGCCACGGGCAGGGTCAGCGCGGAGGCGTCCAGCTCCGCCGACCCGAAGGCACCGGTGAACGCCCCGATCCGGTCGTTCCACCCCTCGCGCAGCACGGTCTCGCGGATCTCGTCGCGCACCCGCGCCCAGCGCTGCGGGTCCGCCCGCTCGCCGAGCCGGTCGGCGAGGCCCACCGCCCGGTCCAGCGTCAGCCAGCAGATCACCTTGGACGACAGGTAGTGGCGCTCCTCGTCGCGGGTCTCCCACATGCCCCGGTCCGGCAGGTGCCACGTCGCCGCCACCTGCTCGGTCAATCCGAGCACCATCTCCCGCAACTCGCCCTCGAACGGCGCACCGAGATAGTCGCGCAGCCGCCACACGGCCGACATCACCTCACCCGGCACGTCGAGCTGCCGCTGCTGCCAGGCGTCGTTGCCGATCCGGACCGGCCTGCTGTCGCGGTAGCCGCGCAGGTGGTGGCACTGGTGCTCGGACAGGTCACGCTCGCCCTCCAGCCCGAAGAGCACCGGCACCGGTTCGTCGCCGATCCGGCCGATCGAGCGCGACGCCCAGGCGAACAGCCGGGACGCCTCGTCCGGGCAGGCCGCCACCCACAGCGCGCGCATGGTCAACGAGAAGTCCCGCAGCCAGGAGTAGCGGTAGTCGTAGTTGCGGTCGCCGCCGATCCGCTCCGGCAGCGACGTGGTCAGCGCCGCGGCGACCGCGCCGCTGCGGGCGTACGTGAGGCCGGTCAGGACCGTCGCGCTGTGCCGGACGAGGTCGGGGTACCGGCCGGAGTACTCGTGCACGTCCCGGTACGCGTTCCAGGCCTGCGTCGTCTCGGCGAGCGCGGCCACCGGATCCAGCCGGGCCGGAGGGTCGCCGTACGCGGCACCGAACGCCACGTCCACCCCGACCACCTGACCGGTGGACACCTCGAACTCGTGCGTCACCCGGTCGCGGCCCGCCCGCAGGCGCAGGCCCGGCGCGCGCAGCACCAGCACCACCGGGCCGGCGCCAGCCAGCACCCCGCCGTCCGGCTGCTCATGCAGGTACGGCGTGAGCAGGCCGTACTCCGGTCGGGGCGCGAAATCCAGCTCCATCCGGACTCGCCCGGACAGCCCCTCGACCACCCGGAGCAGCACGGCGGGCGAGTTCATCCCCAGTTCGTGGGCACGAGCGCCGACCTCGGCGGCGAGCGCATCGGTGACCGCCACGCTGCCGTGCGGCGTGTGGTGCACCGTGCGCAGCACCAACGTGCCCGGCCGGTACGCACGCTCCACCCGGTGCCCCGGGCCACCGGCGCCAACCGGTGCGAGCCGAAAGTGCCCGGCGGTCGGGTCGAGCAGCCGCCCGAACACGGAGGCCCCGTCGAACCGGTGCGGGCACCACCAGTCGATCGAGCCGTCCTTGCCGACCAGGGCACCCGAACGGGAGTCCGAGAGGAATCCGTAGTCGGAGATCGCCGGCTGCTGCTCCACCCGCCGCGGGTACCCGCATCGGCCCGGATCAGACCGCTGCCCAACTGCTCAGTCGGTCGGCGGCTCGTCCTTGCCGGCCTCCTCGGCCGCGTCGGCCTCCTCCTTGGTCCGGTGGACTGCCTTGTCGGCGTGCTCGGCGGGGCCGTACACCGTGTACAGCACCAGCGGGTTGGGGCCGGTGTTGACGAAGTTGTGCTTGGTGCCGGCCGGCACGACCACCAGGTCGCCGGAGACGACCTTCCGCTTCGAGCCGGCGACCCGGGCCTCACCGACGCCACTGACGAAGGTCAGGATCTGGTCGACGTCCTCGTGCACCTCTTCGCCGATCTCCCCGCCCTCGGGGATGGTCATGATGACCAACTGGCTGTGCTCGCCGGTCCACAGCACCCGCCGGAAATCCGGACTCTTCTCGGCAACTGTCGCGATAGTGAAATGTTCCATGACCACGCTCATACCCCGTTCGTCGGCGCGTCACGCAGGGACTGAACGGGTGGCGGAGATGTCGAGGTGCCGGGACTGGCGAATGGCGGAATTCCCCACGGTCGGCGGGTTTGGATCCGCGCCGACCGGGGATCGAGTACCGGACCGGCACCAAGAGCCGGTCGAGCCAGGTCCCCGCCGGCGTACCGCCGAACGGCTGCGGTGGTGGGAGACGGCCAGAGCGCGGCGACGTTCCGACAACTGTCGAAACGGCGCCGCGCGCTCTTGTGCCCAGCCCCTAAAGACGCTCCACCCGCGCCGATCTTGCAGTTTCGGTCGTCGATGTGCGTGGAATGCCCCCTATGCCACGACAGAAAGTGCAAGATCGCGGGGGTGCGGGGGTGCGGGGGTGCGGGGGTGTGGGGGTGTGGGGTGTGGGGGTGCGGGGGTCGGAGCAGCGTGGTCGCCGCGCCGACGCCCGAGCCGCCGTATTCCGGGCCGCGCCTACTGCCGCTCGGTGAAGCCGAACTGGATGACGCCCTCGTCGTCGACGGTGGCATCCACCGAGGCGTCGCCCAGCAGTTCGGCGGCATCCTCGTCCAGGAAGATCCGGGCACCCTGGTTGTCGACCACGCGATCGCCCTGCACCGGCTCGGGCACCAACTCCACAGTCAGCGAGCCGGCCTCGGTGTCGGCGGCGATGCGTACGCCACCGTCCTGGGCGACGTCCTGCTGGTTGGCGAGGTCGCGGATGACGAGCACGGCGTTGTCGGTCATGGTGAGCATGGGCGGAACTCCTCGTGGATTCTCGGCTCGCGGTCGCAATGACGCACAGACCGGACGGTCGGCTCGCGTACGAGCGCACGTGGGAGGCGACAGGAGGGCGAACGGTCGTCGCCGTCGCATCGAATCGGGGCAGCTGACGGCCCCGTCACTCCCACCGTGCCCGCTGGCCGCCCATCCGTCAAATAGAGCCAGGTCAGTCGAGAGCGGGGGCCGGGGCCAACCAGGCGCGAATCTCGTTGACGGCGGCACGGCCGGCCCGGTTGGCGCCGATCGTGCTGGCCGAGGGGCCGTACCCGACCAGGTGGATCCGGTCGTCGGCGACCACCCGGGTGCCGTCCATCGTGATACCGCCGCCCGGCGCGCGCAGGCTCAGCGGGGCGAGATGGTCGATTGCGGCGCGGAATCCGGTGCACCAGAGGATCACGTCCGCCGACACGTTTCGCCCGTCCGCCCAGGCCACCCCGTCGGGTGTGATCCGGTCGAACACGGGTAGCCGGTCCAGGACGCCCCGCTCGCGCAGCCGGCGTACCTCCGGGGTGACCGGCAGCCCGGTCACGCCCACCACGCTGCCCGGTGGTCGGCCGGCCCGGACCGCCTCGTCCACTCGGGCGACCGCGGCACGGCCCAGCTCGGCGTCGAACGTCTCGTCCCGGAACTCCGGCGGCCGGCGGGTGACCCAGGTGGTGGCCGCCGCGACGGTGGACACCTCGCCGAGCAGTTGCACGGCGGATGTCCCGCCGCCGACGACCACGACCCGCAGGCCGGCGAACTCGGCCGGGCCCCGGTAGTCGGCGGTGTGCAACTGCCGGCCCCGAAACGACGACCGGCCCGGGTAGTGCGGCCAGAACGGCCGGGTCCACGTGCCGGTCGCGTTGATCAAGGCCCGCGCGGTCCACCGGTCCGCGTCGGTGTGGACGTCCAGCCGCCCGTCCGGGCGGGAGCGCACCGCACGGACCCGCACCGGTCGCCGTACCGGTAGGTCGAATGCCCTCTCGTACGCGGCGAAGTAGGCGCTCACCTGGTCGGCGGCCGGGCGCTGTGGGTCGGCGGGCGGCAGCGGTAGGCCGGGCAGATCGTGGAAGCCGTGCACCCGGTCGAAGACCAGTGTCGGCCAGCGGTGCTGCCAGGCGCCGCCGGGTCCGTTGTCGCCGTCGAGGATGACGAAGCCGCTGCCCGGCGCGAAGCCGGTACGGCGCAGGTGGTAGCCGGCGCTCAGGCCAGCCTGGCCGGCGCCGATCACCACGACGTCCGCGCAGTGGGTGTCCACCTCGGGTGCAACGCTTTCGGTGAGCACCGCTGTGCCCGTACCGGCCGTCGTCTCGATCACAGCCGGCCATTCCGGCAACAGCCACCTGGCCTGCGCTTACGCTAAGTTCATGAGCGACTTTCGTCGGTACGCGGCCGAGTTCCTCGGGACCCTGCTGCTGGTCTTCTTCGGGGTCGGCAGTGCCGTCGCCGCGCGGGTCCAGGGTGGCGTGGTGGTGGTCGCCCTGGCCTTCGGTTTCGTGATGGTCGCCCTCGTCTACACCATTGGCCCACTGTCCGGGAGCCACGTCAATCCGGCGGTGACGCTCGGTGTGCTGCTCTCCGGGAAGATCTCGGCGATCGGTGCCGTGGCGTACTGGATCGCGCAGTTCGTCGGCGCGACCGTGGCGGCCTTCGTGCTCTGGGCGCTGACCCGCTGGGGCGACGTCGCGGACCAGACCGGGGCGTTGGGCACGAACGGTTACGGCGCGCACATCAACCGGGGCGGCGCGGCCGTGCTGGAGGTCGTCCTGACCTTCCTCTTCGTGCTTGTCGTCCTCGTGGTGACCAGTCGTAGCGAGAATCCCGGCACCGCGGGTCTGGCCATCGGGTTGGCCCTCGCCGCCACCCAACTGGTGGGCGTGACGCTGACCGGTGCCGCGGTCAACCCGGCCCGCGCGTTCGGCCCGGCGGTCTTCGAGGGTGGTGTGGCGCTGCGGCAGCTCTGGGTGTTCATCGTCTTCCCGCTGCTCGGCGGGGCGCTCGCGGCGCTTGTCGCACCGATGGTGATGGGCGCGCAGCGACACTACTGGGGTGGTCACGACAAGTCGGTCGGCCGACCGTCGTAGTCCGGTCGGCGCGGACCCGCCCCCGAGGCCCTTCTCCGGCGAACACACCTCATGACAGCATCGGCGCATGCATCGCCGTCACTTTCCTCGCGCCCTCGCGCTGCTCACGCTCGTCGCCGTCGCGGCCACCGCCGGAGCGCCCGGCGCCACGGCCGAATCGCCCACGCTCGCGACGACCCGACTGAACGCCACAATCGACACGATCCTCGCCGACGCCCGGCTTGCCGGCGCGCAGACATCGGTGGTCGTGGTCGACACCAGCACCGGCCAGACGCTCTACGACCGCAACGGTGACCGTCGGCTGATCCCGGCCTCGAACACCAAGCTGCTGACCTCGACGGCGGCCCTCGAGCTGCTCGGCCCGGGACACCGCTTCAGCACCGACGTACGCGCCACCGGCAAGCGCCGCGCGGGCCTGCTCTCCGGCAACCTCTACCTTCGCGGCGGAGGTGATCCGACGATGCTCGCCACGGACTACGACGCGCTCGCCGCGCAGGTCGCCGCCGACGGCGTGCGCGTGGTCGCCGGCAACCTGGTCGCCGACGACACCCGCTACGACCACACCCGGCTCGGCCCCGACTGGACCTGGGACGACGAGCCCTACTACTACGCCGCCCAGGTGTCCGCGCTGACCGTGGCGCCGAACACCGACTACGACGCGGGCACCGTGATCGTGCACGTCGCCCCGGCAGCCCGAGCCGGCGCCGCGCCGGTGATCAGCACCACCCCGCCCACCGCGTACGTACGCGTCGACAACCGCGCCCGCACGGTCACCGACGGCGCGACCTCGATCTCGATCGAGCGCGTACACGGCGACAACACGGTCGTGGTGAGCGGTCAGATCGCCGTCGGAAACGAGCCCGCCAGCGACTGGGTGACCGTCGAGGAGCCCGCCGGGTACGCGGCCGACGTGTTCCGGGCCGCGCTGCAGAGGCACGGCGTCCGGGTGCTCGGCCGGACCGTGCTCGGCCAGCCCACCCCGGAGGCGGCGAACCCGGTGGCGCAACACGAGTCGATGAGTCTGGGTGAGCTGATGACGCCGTTCCTCAAGCTCTCCAACAACGGCCACGCCGAGGTGTTGACCAAGGAGATCGGTCGGGTCCTCTCCGGCTCGGGCACCTGGACGGCCGGACTGACCGCGATCAGCGGGTACGTGGCCGCCAGCGGAATGGACACCGGGAAGCTGCGCCAGCGCGACGGATCCGGGCTGTCCCGGCGCAATCTGATCCCCGCGACGGAGTTCGTCGACCTGCTGAGCGCCGTTCGCGCGGAACCGTGGTTCACCACCTGGTATTCGGCACTGCCGATCGCCGGGCAACCCGATCGGTTCGTCGGCGGCACCCTGCGCAGCCGGATGGCGAACACGCCCGCAGCGGGCAACGTGCATGCCAAGACCGGGAGTCTGACAGGTGTCTCCGGCCTGTCCGGCTACGTCACGAGCGCCGACGGCCGGCTGTTGGCGTTCTCCATCCTGCTGAACAACTACCTGACGGCGTCGGTCAAGCCGTTGGAGGACCAGATCGCCGTGGCGTTGGCGGGATACCGCGAGGACGGGGCGGCCACCACGGCGCGGATGGCACCACCTGCGGTGCCGGAGACGCCCGGGACCCCGGAGGGCGTCGAGTGCTCCTGGGTCAAGCCGATCACCTGCTGAGCGAGTGCCGGGAGGCGTACCCACGCCTCCCGGCCCGTCGCACGGTCAGGCCGGGCGGTCCGGTGGAGGGACCACCGCCGCCGGGTCGCCGCGCTCGATCAGCGCGTCGATGTCGGCGGCCCGCAGCCCGCGCAGGGCGAGCACCCGGGTGCCCCAACGGTGCAGGCGGCACGGGTGCGGGCTGGCGTCGTTGCGGCAGACCACTCCCCCGGACCACCGCTGCGGGGCGTGCACCACCACCGCCCGCACCGCGAACTGGGTGTCCTCGCCGGTCACGTACGGCGGCAGGGGAATGTCGCGGAGCACCTCCCCGGGCGCTTCATCGGCACCGGACGTAACGGCGCGACGGACGCGGTGGGCGGTGCTGCTGCTCATCTCCGCTGCCTCCACATTGGATAGCCGGATGGGGACAGCAGAAAGTTACGACTTCCTCGACGGTCCGCGACGGACAAACTGTCCCGCGGTGCGATGGATCGTTCAGCGCACCGCCACGGCCTGGAGGCCGACGTTGCCGCAGTGCGGGGTGAAGACCTTGTCAACGGTCCAGGTCAGCAGCAGTCGGGCGTTCTTCGGCGCGGCGAAGCGGACGGTGAACTGGGCGCTCCGACTGGTGTACGGGTCCTCCAGCACGGCGGTGCGGGCGGACCCACCGGTGGACAGGCGTGCTTCCAGCCGGCCCCGAGCCATCCAGGTGCCGCCATAGACCTGCACCGTGCGCGGTTCACCGCTGCCGGCGACGGCGAGGGTGAACCCGTTGCCGGCACCGCAGGTGTAGACGCCGTTGGAGCTGCCGTTCGTCGACCGCTGCGACGAGCCGTCGGACCAGCGGACGTACTCCTGGTTGCCGTCCCAGCCGACCCGCGTGCCGGCGCCACCCGCATCGATGATCTCCCCGGAGCCGGAGCGCTTGCGGACCGTCGAGTTGCCCCCGCGCGGCCCCCAGTGCATCCAGTCCCGGGTGCCGACGGCGGTGAGGTCGACCTCGGCGGGCATCTCCCCCTGGGTCATCGACAGCACCGGCGACCCCGGAGACGCGGGAGGTGCGGGAGGTGCGGGAGGTGCGACGGGCGCGCTCGTGGCGGGTGTCGGATCGGGCGATGGTGGGCGCTGACGCGGACGCAGGCCCGGCATCGCCGGCCCCGCTTCGCCGGTGCGCCCGTCGGTGGCCGGGTGAGCGGCGGAACGGGCGGCGCCGGCAGGCACCTCTCCCGCGCGGCCCGCCTGGTCGTCGCCGGACTCCGGGTCGGACCGGCTGGCGAGGTACGAGACCAACAGCACCAGGCAGACGAGTACGGCAACCCCCTCCACCGCCCAACGCCGCCGCTGCCGGGCACGGGCGACCCGGCGCAGCCCGGTGCGGGTCTGCGTCCTCGTGTGGTCGTCGTCCGTCACCGACCCTCCACCTCCACCGCCCGGCTGCCATCGACCGTCGCGCGCCGCACCGTTCACTGTGGATCGTTTGACGTTTGCACCGGTGTGGACGACACGCTAGATCCGGACCGGCGGACGTGTCCAGCCCCGCAGCCGGACGCTCCGCCTCGCGCGCACGGCGTACCGGCTGGACCGTCGGTGCCCCTCGCGTCAGCCGATCCGGAACCCGAGCACCTGCGCGATGACGATGGCCTGCTCGGCGTCGACGATGGCGCCGTCCCGCTCGACGACCGTCGGGTCGAGCGCGGTGAGGTCGCTGCCGCGCAGGTCGGCGCCGCCGAGCCGGACGTTGAGCAGCAGCGCGCCGGAAAGATCGACGCCGGTGACGGTGGCGCCGGTGAGATTGGCCCTGGTCAGGTCCGCCTCGCGCATCCGCACCCCGGTCAGCCGGACGCCGCGCAGGTCGGCACCGGGCAGCGCGACGAAGGACCAGTCACCGCCGTCCACCGTCATCGGACGCAGGTCGCACTCGACGAAGGTGCTGCCGATCAGCTTGCAGCCGGTGAACTCGGCCTCGAAGAAGTTGCACCGCCGGAAGACGCAACGGGGGAAGGCCGAGTCGACGTGCCGGGAGGCGTTGAACCGCACGTTGCCGAACGTGCAGCCGGTGAAGACCGCACCGCGGCTCACCGCCTCCGTCAGGTCCACGTCGAAGAACTCGCAACCCACGAATCGCCTGTCGACGAGCTCCTCGCCGTACCAGTCCTCGTTGCGGAAGGTCGCGTTCTCGGTCAGCTCCGGCATCCGGCCAGGCTAGTGCCCACCACCGACAGTTGACGGTCCGGCGTCGCTGGTGGCGGCCCCCTTCCAAGGCCGGCGTACCGGCTAGTAGGTTCGGCGACGTGAGTGTGGCTCAGAGCACGGACCCGGATCAGCTCGGTTTCGACCCGACGCGGTTGGCGCGGATCGACGAGCACTTCGGCAGGTACGTCGACGACGGCCGGCTGGCCGGCTGGCAGGTGGTGGTCACCCGGCGGGGCGAGGTGGCGCACTCCTCGACGTACGGGCTGGCCGACCGGGAGTCGGGCGCGCCGGTCCAGGCCGACACGTTGTGGCGGATCTACTCGATGACCAAGCCGGTCACCTCGGTCGCGGCGATGATGCTGTGGGAGCAGGGCCGGTTCGAGCTGACCGACGAGATCAGCCGCTGGTTGCCGGAGTTCGCCGACCTGCGGGTCTACTCGAAGGGGTCGGCGCTCAAGCCGTTCACCGTGCCGGCGATCGAGCCGATCCGGGTCTGGCACCTGCTCACCCACACCGCCGGTCTGACGTACGGCTTCCTGCAGACCTCGGTGGTCGACGGGCTCTACCGGGCCGCCGGGTTCGACCTGCACCCACCGGAGGACGTCGACCTCGCCAGCGCCTGCGCGGCCTTCGGCGAGCTGCCGCTGCTGTTCCAGCCCGGCACCGCCTGGGGCTACTCGGTCGCCACCGACGTGCTCGGCCGGCTCGTCGAGGTGGTCTCCGGGCAGAGCCTCGACGCGTTCTTCGCCGACCGGATCTTCGGCCCGCTGGGCATGACCGACACCCGCTGGTGGATGGACGGCGACGAGGCCGGGCGGCTGGCCGCGCTCTACGTACCGGACCCGCGCAGCGGCCGGGCCGTCCGGCACGACAGCCTCGGGGCGCACGCGTACCGCAGGCCGGCCCTGCTCTCCGGCGGTGGTGGTCTGATCTCCAGCGCCGCCGACTACCACCGCTTCACCCAACTGCTGCTGCGCGGTGGGGAACTGGACGGGGTTCGGCTGCTCGGGCCGCGCACGGTGCGGTTCATGACCCGCAACCACCTGCCGGGTGGGCAGGACCTGGGCACGCTGTCCACCGGCGGCTTCGCCGAGACGACCCTGGACGGGATCGGCTTCGGCCTCGGCTTCGCGGTGGTCGAGGACCCGATCCCCAGCCGGGTGCCGAGCAGCGTCGGCGAGTTCTACTGGGGTGGGGTGGCCAGCACGGCCTTCTGGGTGGACCCCTCCGAGGAGGTCACCGCGCTGCTGTTCGCCCAGCTGATGCCGTCGAGCACCTACCCGCTGCGCTCCCAGTTGCGCCAACTCGTCTACTCCGCCCTGGTCGACTGACCTGGGCAGCGGGGGCCGCGGTCAGTCGGCGAGGCGGGCGGGGAAGCCTCCGGTGGCGATCGGGCCCCAGGCGTCGATCGTGACGCGGATCAGTGACTTGCCCTGGCGCACCATCGCCGCCCGGTAGTCGTCCCAGTCCGGGTGCTCGCCGGAGATGCTGCGGAAGTACTCGACGAGCGGCTCCACCGCCTCGGGCAGGTCGAGCACCTCGGCGGTACCGTCGATCTGCACCCAGGGGCCGTCCCAGTCGTCGCTGAGCACGCACGCCGACACCCGGGGGTCGCGGCGGATGTTCGTCACCTTGGCCCGCTCGGGGTAGGTGGAGACCACCAGCCGCCCCTGTCCGTCGATCCCGGCGGAGACCGGGGAGGACTGCGGTCGGCCGTCGGCCCGGGTGGTCATCAGCACGACGCGGTGTCGCGGCCGGAGGAAGTCGAGCAGGCCGTCCCGGTCGACCCGGGTGTTCCGTGCGATGCTGCGCGCCATCCCCCGTTCCTACCAGGGCGGCGGCGACGGCGGGTCAGCGGGGCGCGGAGCGGTGCACCGCCTGGGTGGGCACCCGGGGGCGGCTGGAGGGGCGCCAGGCCCGACCGTTGGCGTAGATCACCCGGAAGCCGAGGTACGAGGCGAGCGGCGCCCAGTGGGCGGAGCCCATCCGCAGCTCGGCGGCATTGTGCCGCTGACCGTTGGCGAGCACGTCGAGCAGGACGGTTTCGAACGCCGCCGATTCGACCCAGTCGACTTCTCGGCTGAAACCACAGATCAGCGCGGCACCGGTGACCTCCAGGAACTCGCGCAACACCGCGTCCGAGGCGCGCAGCACCGAGCAGCTGCCGAAATAGAGTCGCCGTCCCTCGGCGCGGCCGGCCATCAGGTCGGCGACCTCGTTCAGCTCCACGGACTGCCAGTCGGTGAGGCAGAGCCGGCTCGGCTCGCCGTGCATGGCGAAGAAGCCCACCCGGTGGTCGGCGTACTGCTTGAGCAGCCAACGATCCAGGAAGTAGAACAGTTCGTCGCGCGTGGCCGCGTCCTTGTGGATGAAGCGGATCTTGCCCAGTCGCTCCAGCAGCTCAAGGGTGGGCAACACGGAACCCCGATCGTTGAGGTCCCGGTGCCACTGACCCTCGACACAGAAGACGCCACCGCGTGCCACGTGCACCTCCGCCAGTCCGCCGCCCCGGCTGACGTTACCGCCAGCCAACGACAGCGGAACATCACCCTCGGTGTGATTGATTGCGACGTTCGGTGTGCTTGTCGTGGTTGACCTGGGCAGGGGTGATCGGTGGCGAATGGCTCTTTCGTAAATCAGCACAATTCCCAGCCGATACCCAGGCACAGCGGTTTGCGAGGACGATTCTCGTTAATCACCTCCAACCTGCCTGATGAGTGTCAAGGTGGAAATCACGGGACTTCTCGGTCGATGTCCTGGAGCCACCCCATTCGCTCTCCTATCGGGAGGACTTCTGTGCGCGTAAACACCTTGAAGCGAGTCGCCGTCGCATTCGCCCTGGCGCTGCCCGGGGCAGCAATCGCCACGGTGGTCGCCGCGCCAGCGGCACACGCGGACGGCTGTTACACCTGGAACCGCAACCTGTACCAGGGACGCTCGGGCGACGACGTCCGCCAGTTGCAGATCCGGATCGCCGGCTGGGCCGGCTACCGGGACATCGTGGAGAACGACGGCCGCTACGGACCGAAGACCGCCGCCGCGGTCAAGCGGTTCCAGCAGGCGTACGGGCTGCGTGCCGACGGCGTCGCCGGCCCGCAGACCTACACCAGGCTGTACCAGCTACAGGACAACGACTGCACGCCCGCGCACTTCAGCTTCACCGAGATGGACGACGGGTGCGGCGGGTCGGGTTACAGCGGTGGACCGCTCTCGGCGGCCCAGACCCGGCAGAACGCCCTGCGCACCATGTGGAAGCTGGAGGCGCTGCGCAAGAGCCTCGGCGACAAACCCCTCGACGTGTCCAGCGGCTTCCGCAGCCGCGCCTGCAACGACCAGGTCGGCGGCGCGTCCGACAGCCAGCACCTGTACGGCAACGCGGCCGACGTCACCGCGCGGTCGTCCTCGCTGTGCCAGGTCGCCCGCAGTGCCCGCAACAACGGCTTCAGTGGGATCTACGGGCCGGGCTATCCCGACCACGACGACCACGTGCACGTCGACTCGCGGCGAGAGAACAACAGCGACTCCAGCTCGAACACGACGAGTTGGTCGGCGCCGGACTGCGGGGTCGGCAACTGAACCGTCCGCCCAGCGTGACGTCGGCCCGACGCGGAGGGGGACCTCCGCGCCGGGCCGGCGTCCTGTCGTCCGGGTCGGGCGGGCGGGTGCTCAGCTCGCCCGGGGCCAGCGCGGCGCGGTGACGGGGGGTGCCACCGGCCGGCCAGCGACGGTGGACCGTGCCCCCGGCGGCACGACCCGCGCGGTCTGCTGCCGCGACGGCCCGGTCGCCGTGAACGGGAAGGGCACGTGCACGAACGGATTGCCGTGCCGGATCACCGCCTCGATCTGCCGCTCATTGAGCCCGTGTGTCTCCAACACCCGTCGCCCCCAGCGGTGCAGGCGGCACGGGTAGGAGGCGCCGTCGTTGCGGCACAGCGGCCCGGTGGGCCACTCCTCGGCGGTGTGCACGACCACCGCCCGGACCGCGAGCCGAACGTCCTCCGGGGTCAGCGGTGCCGGCATTGGCACCTCCCCCAGTACCTGATCGATGGGATCCGTCGACTGCTCACCAACTCGCACGGCAGGCCTCCCGCAGCTCGGCAGCGGTACGGCGGACTCACCGCACCGACATCCTCGGCAATGGGTACGGCCGGCACCCGGCGAAAGTTCAATCCCGGTACGCGCAGTCTGATCCACTCGGTTTCATTGATGTCGGGGTATCCCTGCGGCGGGAGAGCCCGACCACAGTGAGGCCGAGTTGATCAGGCGCGGTGCGCCCGGTGCGGCCGCCGGTAGGGCTCAGACCAGGCCGGCGTCGTGCACGAGCAGGGCCACCTGGACCCGGTTGTTCAGGTCCAGCCGGGTCAACAGCCGCGAGACGTACGCCTTGACCGTCGCCACACTCATGAACAGCTCTCCCGCGATCTGGGCGTTGGTCTGACCCCGCCCCAGCGCGACCGCCACCTGCCGCTCCCGATCACTGAGCCCGGTGAGCAACCGCAGTGCCCGCTCCCGGCGCGAGTCCGGACCGACCGGGCCGGCGGTGGCGGCGGCGGTCACATGGGCGATCAGCGTCCGGGTCACCGTCGGGGAGAGCGTCGCCTCACCGGCCGCCACCCGTCGCACGGCGTGCACGATCTCTGCCGGCGGGGTGTCCTTGAGCAGGAACCCGGCCGCCCCGGCACGCAGTGCCCGCAGCACCTGCTCGTCGGCGTCGAAGGTGGTCAGCACCAACACCTCCGGCGGGTGCGGCTGGGCGCGCAGCGCCTCGGTGGCGGTCAGCCCGTCCACCCGGGGCATCCGGATGTCCATCAGCACCACGTCCGGGGCGTACGCGGCGACGGCGGCCGGGACCTCGCCGCCATCGGCCGCCTCACCGACCACGGTCAGGTCCGGCAGGCCGCCGAGGATCATCGAGAGGCCGGCCCGGACCAGGGCGTCGTCATCCACGATCAACACGCGCACCGACGGCACGGCCGACTCCGGCCCGGCCGAGCCTGACGGCCTGGCGGCACCAGCGGACCCCGGCGCACCGGCAGGCCCCGGCGCGTCGGCGGGCACGGTCACGCCGGCCACGGCAGCCAGGCGGCCAGCCGGAAGTCGCCCGCGTCGTCCCGGCCGTAGGCCAACCGACCGCCGGCCAGGGTGACCCGTTCACTGATGCCGACCAGGCCGGTGCCGGCACCCGGCAGCGTGCCGCCGGCCGGTGCGCCGACCGGCCACCGGTTGCCGATCGCCACGGTCAGCCCGTTGCCCGGCCCGCCGGCCACGTCCACGGTGACCGCCGCGCCGGCCGCGTGCTTGCGGGCGTTGGTCAGCCCCTCCTGCACGATCCGGTACGCGGCCCGGCCCAGCGCCGCCGGCACCTCCCCCGAACGGTCGACGATGTCGCTGACGTTGACGTTGACGCCGGCCGAGCGCGATTCGGCGATCAGGGCCGGCAGGTCGGCGAGGGTCGGCTGGGGCGGCTCCGGAGCGTCGACGTCGTTGTCGCTCCCGGCGCGGAGCACCCCGATCACCTCCCGCAGGTCCTGCAGGGCGGCGTGCGCGCTGCCCCGGATCACCCCGGCCGCGCGGGCCACCTCGTCGGCCGGCGCGTCCGGGCGGAACTCCAGCGCGCCCGCGTGCAGGCTGAGCAGCGAGATCCGGTGCGCCAGCACGTCGTGCATCTCCCGGGCGATCCGGGTGCGTTCGAGGTGGCGGGCCTGGGCGACGCGGAGCTGCTGTTCGGCCTCGGCCCGCTCGGCCCGCTCGCGCAACGACACGATCAACTGCCGCCGGGCCCGGACGAACATTCCCCAGGCCAGCACGGCGAAGCTGAACACCACCCCCCAGGACGCGGTAGCCCAGTATGGCCAGGCCGGGTCCGGGCGTAGCCAACTGAAGACCAGGTTGGTGACCAGACCAGCGGCGGTCACCGCCATCGCGATGGCGGTCCGGCGATGCACCACCACCGTGAAGAACAGGACCAACAGTGGGATCGCGGCGGCCAGCGAGAACATGGTCAGCGGTGTGGTGGCCACCAGCAGCCCGAGGGGCCACCGGCGGCGCAGCCACAGCAAGCCGCAGCAGACCAGCCCGATCAGTGCGTCGGCGACGATCATCCAGTCGTGCGGAAGCGGGATCGCGATCGTCGGCTCCGGCGACAGGGCGTCCGCGGTGACGAACAACACCCAGAGCAGGGAGGCCAGGAACGCGAGGGTGTCCACGACCCAGTCGCGGGTGGTGCGGCGCGGATGGGTGCGCGAGCGGTCGGCCGGCACGGCCAGCTCCCCTGGCAGCAGCCAGGGGTGCTCCGGGACGGCGATGCTGCTCACGCACCCATGCTAGGCAGCATCGGACCTGACAACCAGCTACCAAAGTCGAGACCCCTCGGTCGACCATGGTCGACGCGGCACCGACCGGTGGCCGCAGCGGATGGCCGGGCGGCGCGGGCAGGCTCATCCGCATGATCACGGTAGAGAACCTCACCAAGCGGTACGGGCCACACCCGGCCGTGGACGACGTGTCGTTCCAGTGCGAGCCGGGCACCGTCACCGGCTTCCTCGGCCCCAACGGCGCCGGCAAGTCCACCACCATGCGGATGATCTGCGGCCTCACCGCGCCGACCGCCGGCCGCGCCACCGTCTCCGGGCACCCGTACCGGGAGCTGCCCAACCCCGGGCGGGAGGTCGGGGTGCTGCTGGACGCCTCCGCCCAGCATGCCGGACGCACCGGGCGTGAGGCGTTGACGCTGTCCGCGTACACCATGGGTCTGGACCGGCGCGAGGTCGCCGCGAAGCTCGACCTGGTCGGGTTGAACGCGGTGGCGGCGAAGCGTCGGGTACGGGCGTACTCGTTGGGCATGCGCCAGCGGCTCGGCCTGGCGCAGGCGCTGCTCGGCGACCCCCGGGTGCTGATCCTCGACGAGCCGGCCAACGGCCTGGACCCGGAGGGGATCTTCTGGATGCGCGGCCTGCTGCGCGACTTCGCCGACCGGGGCGGCACCGTGCTGCTCTCCTCCCACCTGTTGCGCGAGGTGGAGGCGGTCGCGGACCGGCTGGTGGTGATCGGGGGCGGCCGGATCGTGGCCCAGGGCGACAAGAACGAGCTGCTGGCCGGCGGCGGCACCGTGGTCCGGGCCCGCGACACCGCCGCGCTGCGCCGGGCACTGGAGACGGCCGGGTTGAGCGCCGCCGACAGCTCCGAAGGGCTGCTCGTGCAGGCCGACGCCGAGGCGATCGGCCAGGCCGCCGCCGATGCCGGCGTCGCGCTGGCCGAGCTGCGGCCCGCCAGCGGCGGTGGCCTCGAACAGCTCTTCCTCACCCTGACCGCCGGCGAATCCACCAAGGAGGCCGTCCGATGACCACCACCACCGCGCCCGCCGCCGGCGCCGTCGCGCCCCGGCACCACACTCCGGTACGCCGTCCGTCGCTGCTGCGGCTCTCCGCCGTGGAGGTGCGCAAGCTCGTCGACACCCGGGCCGGCCGTTGGCTGCTGATCACCATCGGCCTGGCCACCGCCCTGATCGTCACCCTGCAACTGATCTATTCGAAGGAGGCCGACCAGACCTTCCTCAACTTCTTCGTCCCCTCGCTGCTGCCGGTGTCGGTGCTGCTGCCGGTGCTCGGCATCCTGTCGATCACCAGCGAGTGGTCGCAGCGGACAGCCCTCACCACCTACGCCCTGGTGCCCCGCCGGGAACGGGTGGTCGTCGCCAAACTGATCGCCGTGATGCTGACCGCGCTCGCCTCGGTGCTGGCCAGTCTCATCTTCGCCACCGTCGGCACGCTTGTGGCGTCCGCCACCGGTGGGGCGGGCACCTGGGCCTTCGACTGGTCGCTGCTGCTGAACGCGGTGGTCATCCAGGTCACCAGCGTGTTGATGGGCGCGGCCTTCGGCCTGCTGCTGCTCAACCCGCCGTTGGCGATCGTCGGCTACTTCCTCCTGCCCACCCTCTGGGGGGTGCTCGGCGAGATGGTCAAGCCGCTGCGCGGCCCGTCCGAGTGGTTGGACACCAGCAAGACGATGGAACCGTTGTTCAGCAGCGACGCCGTCACCGGCGGGCAGTGGGGGCGGATAGCGGTGTCCCTGCTGGTCTGGATGGTCCTTCCGCTGGCCGCCGGTCTGTTCCGGACGCTGCGCCGCGAGGTGTCCTGACCATGGACATGGCCGGCAATCGACCACGCACCGTCGTCAGCGGCGGCGCGACAGAGCTGGCCGTCATGTGGGGCGGCTTCCCGCTTGTCGGCGCGGGCCTCGGATGGCTCCTCGCGGCGACGACCGGTTGGCTCGCCCGGTTGCCCTGGGTGCCGTTCGGTGACCTGGTCGAGTGGCTGGACCGGCTGCCCGAGCCGCAGGCCACTCTTGGCGCGGTCGCGGTGGGCGTCCTGGCCGGCCTGGTCGTCGCCGGGATCGGCACCGCCGAACGGCTGATCGTCACCGTCGACGCGGCGCAGGTCCGGCTGCGCCGCTCCGACCAGGACCAGACGGTCGCGCGGGCCGACGCCCGGGTGGTCTTCCTCGTCGACAAGCACCTGGTGCTGCTCGACGGCGACGGCGCGGAACTGGTCCGGGAGTCGACGGACCTGCCGGCCGCCCAACTGGCGGAGGCGTTCCGCACCCACGGCTGGGGTTGGGCGGACGACGATCCGCACCGGTCGGCGTACCGGCTGTGGGTGCCCGACCTGCCCGGTCTGCCCGCCGGCGCGAACGCGCTGCTGCGCGCCCGCGAGCGGGCGATCGAACGGGACCGCCGCGACGACGCCCGGGAACTGCGCCACGAGCTGGGCCGGCTCGGGGTGGTGCTGCGCGACAAGGGCAAGCGGCAGTACTGGCGGTTGACCCCCCGGGCCGTCGCCGCCGGGCCCGAGCAGCCGACTTCGGCCGAGCAGGAGCCGGACGGGCGGTAGCGTCTGTCCCAGGAGATCCTGGGAGCCGCGCGATGACCGAACAGCAGCCGTACCGGGTGGTGTCCCGCCACCCCGGCTTCGAACTGCGTCGGTATCCGGCCCACCTGGTGGCCGAGATGCAGATCCAGGCGTCGTTCACCCGGGCGCCGATCGAGGCGTTCCGGCCGCTGGCCGCGTACCTCGGCGGCGCCAACCGGGCCCGGCACCCGATCGGGACGGCCGCGTCGGCGCTGCCCGCGGCCAGCGGCTCGGAGAAGATCGCGATGACCGTCCCGGTGGTCCAGGTGGAGGGTGAGCGGCCGGGGGCGTACCTGATCCAGTTCGTGATGCCTGTCGTCTTCACCGCCGCCACCCTGCCCGAACCTGTCGACCCGAGGGTGCGGACCCGCGAGGTGCCGGGGCAACTGGCGGCGGCGATGCGGTTTTCCGGCCGGTGGACGGAGCAGGCGTTCAGCCAACGCGCCACCATGCTCGGCCGCTCGGTCACCGCGGCCGGGCTGCAACCCACGGGCGCGATCCGGTACGCACGCTTCGACCTGCCGTGGAAGCCGTGGTTCCTGCGCCGCAACGAGGTCGTGCTGCCGGTCGTCGAGTGATGCGCCGACGGCCGTCCGGCTACCGGCGGTCGTCGGGCGAGCTACCGGCGGTTGTCGGCGGTCGGCCAGGCCAGCAGCAGGGACATCCCGAGCCCGGAGAGCAGCCCGCACAGCGAGACCAACACGTCGGAGTCGGCCGCGTTGATCGGGCTGTTGCCGGCCAGCGCGGTGAACGTCGGCCCGATCGGCAGCAGGATCAGCATGGGGATGGCCGTGACCAGCAGGAACGCAAACGGTCCCACGAAGGCGGCGAGGGCGGCCAGAGCGTGGTGCCGCCAGATCGGCCGACCGCCCGGCCAGTCCCAGGCCAGCAGGGTGACCCCGGTGAGCAGCACGGCCCCGAGGGCCATCTCCGGCAGGAGTCGCGCCCCGGGCGCAACGGCACGGACCAGCCCCACGCCGAGCAGCGATGCCACGGCGAGGCCGGCCGCCAGCCCGACGCGGGACCGGGGCCGCGCCGGGGCCGCCGCCAGCGCGGCAGCGACGGTCAGGACGACGAGCAGCGCTGCGGTGGCCAGGGCGCCCTGGCGCAACTCCGGCTCCCGGTCCGTCGGTGACTCGATGCCGGCCGCCACGATCGTCAACACACCGGCCACACACGCCGCGCCCGTCAGCACCTTCCGATCGGCGGCTGGGGGCAGCCCGCGTTCCCAGCCCGCCAGGACCACCGCCAGCACGCCGAGTACCGCGCAACCGCCGACGGCGAGCAGCACCGTCGCCTGGACGCCGATCGGATCGACCCGGTCGATCGCGAGGTCGGCGGCAACCCAGAGACCACCGAGCACGACGGCCGTCCGGCTCCAGTGCCGAAGACCCCGGCCGGCCAGCACCAGCCCGAGCACCACCGCGATGATCGCCAGGAACCGCAGGTCGCGCGCCCAGTAGGCGTTGTTGCCCGGCAGGTTCTCCGACCACGGGCCGATCGGCTCGGTCAGCGGTTGCAGCACGGTCACGCCGAACGCCCAGAGCACGACGGCGGCGGCGCAGAGCAGCAGCCCGACCGGCCGCGCGAATCGCATCCGTGGACCGTAGCGGCCCGGCCGCTCCCCCGCGGGGCGGGGACGCGCTCATCCGACCAGCCCGACCGGTGACCGCGCGGGGCGGTAACGCAGCACCCGCCACGTCGGCAGCACGCTCGCCAGCGCCGCGAGCAGCAGGCACAGCCCCACCACACCGACGATCACCGACCACGGCACCACCAGGTCGACAGGGGCACCGACCTGCTCGGCGAGGCCGGCGCGGATGCTGAGCAGACCGACGAACGCGACCACCCCACCGAGCAGCGCGCCGATCAGCACCACCAGGGCGGACTCGGCCGTCACCAACCAGATGACCTGCCGCCGGGTCGCCCCGGCCATCCGGATCAGCCGCAGGTCGGCGGCCCGGCCGGCGGCGGCCAGCAGCAGCGTGTTCGCCACCGCGATGGCCCCGTAGCCGGCCGACACACCGATCAGCAGCAGGGTGAAGAGCCAGACGAGGCGGTCCTCGGCAGCGTCCGCCTCGGCCGCCCAGGTGGCGACGTCGACGATCCGCGCGCCGAGCGGAGGATCGATCCGGTCCCGCACGTACACGGTGGACGTCAGGGCCGACGGGTCGTGCGTCCGCACCACCGCCCGGGGCACGAGCAGGTCGCCGGGGAGCGAGTCGTCGGTGACCACGGCGACAACCCGAAGCGACACCAGTTCCCCGTCGGCGAAGACCACCGCGTACGGCTCGGACGGCCGCAGGTTCGCCGCGGCGGTCACCACCACCGTGTCGTCGCCACGCAGGTCGTCGAGCGAGCCGGCGACGACGGTGAGCGCCCGGTTCGCGGCGGCGAAGCCGACCGGGTCCACCCCGAGCGCGGTCAGTGGCCGGTCCGCCGGCAGCGTCGCCGGATCGGTGCGGAAGACCGTGGTCGGCAGGAGGGCGGTGCCACCGGTCGCGACAACCGCCTGGTCCGACAGACCCGGCGACCGGTCGGGCACCACGATCCAGCCGGCGTTGACGTTGTCCGCCCGACCTGCCGCGTACGCGGCGGTGGTGGTCTGCACCATCCCGGACACCAGCACCGCGAAGGCGACGGTGAGCAGCACCGGGGCGGCCGTGGACGCGGTCCGCCGGGTCGCGGTCAGCGCCCCGCCCCGGACCAGCATCCCGATCGCGCCACCACGCCGCCGGATCGGAGCGCGCAACAGTCGCACCACCGGCCCGACCACCGCCGGGGAGAGCACCGTGGCACCGGCCACCAGCGCCATCACCGCGTACAGGGCGTACTGCGCCCCGACGCGGGCCTCGTCGGCGGTCGCCGTCCCGACGCTGAGCGCGACCCCCGCCGCGACAAGCAGCGCGCCGGCGCCGACCCGCAGCCGCCCGATCGGCCGCTGCTCCACCGCCGCCTCGCGCAACGCCTCCAACGGTCGAACCCGGGCGGCCCGGCGCGACGCCGACCAGACGGCCAGTAGCGCGATCACCGGCCCGGCGACGAGCGAGAGCGCGATCGGCCATGGGGCGTACCGGACCCGGAAGGTCGCAGGTTCGAAGCCGACATCGACGAGCAGCCGACCCAGCAGCGGGGCGAGCACCGCGCCCACCAGCAGGCCGACGACCCCCGCCGCGACGCCGGCGACGAGCGCCTCGGCGTACACCAGGCGTCGGACCTGGCGTCCGGTGGCGCCGACGGCGCGCAGCAGGCCCAGCTCACGGCGGCGCTGCGCGATGGTGAACGCGAAGGTGGAGGCGACCACGAAGACCGTGACGAAACCGGCGAGGGCCGCCGTGCCGGTGAGCAACTGCATGCCGATCCAACGGGTGCGGGCGTCGTCGCGCGGCTCCAGCGCGCCACGCGCGTCGCCGGTCAGCACCCGTCCGTCCGGGCCGACGACACCGCGCGCCGCCGTGGCGACCCGCTCGGGGTCGGCCCCCGGCGCGAGCACCAGCCCGATGGCCCGGACGCCGGGCGCGAGCGCGGCGGCCACCTCGTCGGCGACCTGGACCCCGGGCGCGTCCACCAGACCGGTGACGGTGTACGACTCCGGGCCCGCCGCGGTGAGCAGGGTGACCGGCGCACCGGTACGCAACCCGAGCGCGCGGTCGACGACCACCTCGCCGGGCCGGCGGGGTGGTTCGCCAGCCGTCAGGCGCAGTCCGCCCAGTTGGGCGCTGGACCAGCCGTGCCCCTGGTGCGAGTCCTCCCGCCGGGGGTCGGCGGCCGGGGGTCGGCCGTCGATGAGCGGCTGGGCGTAGAAGGTCCGGTCCGGCACCGCCGCCGTGACACCGGGCAGGGCGGCCAGCCGGTCGACGAGTCCCACCGTGGCGGTGGCGGACCAGGGCCGGGTCGGCAGGAACGAGTCGGCCGACGCGCCCGCCTCGGGGCTCTGCACCACGACCGCGGCCCGCGCGAGCCGGTCCGGGACCTGGGGGCGACCGGAGGCGAGCAGCAGGGTGGCCGCCGCGACAAGCGCGACCCCGATCGCGACGGCCACGAACGCGCTTGCCGACCGCCGGATGCTCAGCACGACCGCTCCGCAGGCGTCGTCGCGAGCGTCTCCCGCTCGGCGATCCGGGCGGCGACGACCGCGGCGGTGATCTCGCCGTTCACGTCGTCGACAACGCGGCCGTCGGCGAGCAGCAGGACCCGATCGGCGTACGCGGCGGCGGCCGGATCGTGGGTCACCATCACCACGGTCTGCCCGTGGTCGTCGACGAGTGCGCGTAGCAGCCGGAGCACCTGACGGGACGCCGCACTGTCCAGTGCCCCGGTCGGCTCGTCGGCGAAGACCACCGCTGGACGGGTGATCACCGCGCGGGCTACGGCGACGCGTTGCTGTTCGCCGCCGGACAACTCACCCGGCCGGTGCCCGGCCCGGTCGGCCAGGCCCACGGCGTCGAGCGCCGCGGCCACGTCCCGGGCCGCCGGGCGGCGGCCGGCCAGGCGCAACGGCAACTCGACGTTCTGGGCGGCGGTCAGCGTGGACACCAGGTTGAAAGCCTGGAACACAAAGCCGATCCGGTCGCGCCGCAGCCGGGTCAGCGCATCCTCGCCGAGGTCGTTCAGGCGCGTTCCGTCGATCGTGACAACCCCCTCGGTCGGGCTGTCCAAACCCGCCGCGCAGTGCAGCAGGGTGGACTTTCCCGAGCCCGAGGGGCCCATCACCGCCGTGAACGTGCCGCTCGCGAAGCTGGTGCTCACGCCGTCGAGCGCCGTCACCCGCCGGGTGCCGGTGCCGTACACCGCGCGCAGCCCCGTCAGGGTCACCGTGTCTGTGGTCATGACCGCAACGGTGCCGGTTGACCGGGGTGTCGCGCGTCGTGCCGGAGCGGGCACTTTCCGACAGTCCTCCGGGTGGAGGCGGCGGCCCGGAAACACCCGCCCGTCGTCCTCGGTGATGACCACCCACGGGTGGACGCGGCCGACCCGGCCGGCGGATACCGTCGGGCAGGTGACCACCCCCCTGCTGACCCGGCGACTGCGGCCGGTGGACCTGTACCTGGTGGACGCCGTGCTCGCCCTGGCCGTCGGTGGGCTCCTCTGCCCGTACGCGGCGTTGGCGTCGCACGGTGGCGTACGCGAGCCGCTCTGGGTGTCCATCCTGACCGGGCTCGCCCTCGGGCTGCCGTTGGCCGTCCGACGCCGCTGGCCGATGGCGGTCGCGGTGGTGATCAGCGGCGGCACCACCCTGGCGCTGGTGACGGGGGTGATTCCCAACTTCGCCGCCGCCGCGCCGGCGTTCGCCATCGGCCTGTCCTTCTACACGGTGGCTGTGTCGACGGCCACGCGTCGGTCGGTGCTCTGCGCGGCCGGTTGTCTCGCCCTGGTCAGCGTCGGCCTGGTGGCGACCGCGGGTGACCTGTGGTCGCGGACCGGGGCGGTCGCCTACGCGGCCGTCATGATCACGCCCGCCTGGTTGATCGGCTGGCTGCTCCGGGAGCGGCGCGCCCTCGCCGTCCGGCAGAGTGACCAGCGGGTTCACCAGGCCGCCACGGAGGAACGACTGCGGGTGGCGCGCGAGCTGCACGACGTTGTCGCGCACACGCTGAGCCTCATCGTGGTCAAGGCTGCTGTCGCCAACCACGTCGCCGAGGCCGACCCCCGGGAGGCGGGAGCCGCCCTGCGGGTGATCGAGGAGACCGGCCGCAACGCGCTGACCGACGTCCGCCGGGTGCTCGGTCTCCTGCGTGAGGACACCCCGTACGCGCCGACGTTCGGCCTGGACGAGCTGCCCGCGCTCGCAAGGCAGGCGGCGATCGGCGGCGTCGACGTCCGGCTCGACGTCCGACGCGACGAACCGGACGGTACGGTGCCCGAGTCGGTGGGCCTCGCGGTGTACCGGATCGTGCAGGAGGCGGTGACGAATGTGGTGAAGCACGCGGCGCCTGCCGCCTGTCGGGCCCTGGTGACCGTCACCGCCGACGAGGTGCGGGTGGAGGTGACCGACGACGGCCGGCGTCCGGTCCTGCTCGGAGGGGAGGGCCACGGGTTGATCGGCATGCGGGAGCGGGTGGCGTTGCACGGTGGGGAGTTCCGGGCCGGGCCACGCTCCGGGGGCGGTTTCGCGGTGACGGCCAGCCTGCCCTACCGGGTGGCCGCGTGATCCGGGTGCTGATCGCCGACGACCAGGCGCTGCTGCGCGGGAGTTTCCGGCTGCTCGTCGATCTCGCCGGGGACTGCACGACGGTGGGCGAGGCGGGCACCGGCGTGGAAGCGGTCGCACTGGCCGGCCAGCATCGTCCGGACGTGGTGCTGATGGATGTCCGGATGCCGGAGATGGACGGCATCGAGGCGACCCGGCGGATCTGCGCCGACCCGGCGACGGCCGGCACCCGGGTCATCATCCTGACCACGTTCGACCTGGACGAGTACGTCTACGGCGCGCTGCGCGCCGGCGCCAGCGGGTTCCTGCTCAAGGACACCCCACCGGCGGACCTGCTGACCGGGATCCGGGTGGTCGCCGCGGGTGAGGGGCTGCTCGCGCCGACGGTGACCCGCCGGCTGATCGACGAGTTCGCCCGGCGGGCGGAGCCGACCCGGCCGTTGCCGCGCCACCTGGACGGGGTGACCGAGCGGGAACGGGAGGTGCTCACGCTCATCGCCCGTGGTCTGTCGAACGCGGAGTTGGCCGCGCGGCTCAATCTCAGCCCGGCGACGGTCAAGACGCACGTCGGGCGGTTGTTGACCAAGCTGGGGGTGCGCGACCGGGCGCAACTGGTCATCGTGGCCTACGAAACGGGTCTGGTGGGGCCGAGCGGCCTACGCTGAGCCGGTCGACCCGCACCCGAGGAGGAGAGCCATGACCCGGTACGTCGCCCTGTTGCGCGGGGTCAACGTCGGCACCACCCGGCTGGCGATGGCCGACCTGCGCCGGATCGTCACCGACCTCGGCCACGATGACGTGAAGACGTACCTGCAGAGCGGCAACGTGGCCTTCGGCAGCACCGTGCGTGACGCGGGGAAGCTGGCCGCCGGAATCGAGCGGGCGCTCACCGACGAGCTGGCGTTGACCGTGCCGGTGCTGGTACGCAGCGGCCGGGAGTTGGCGGCGGTGGTCGCCGGCAACCCGTACGCCGATCGGGAAGACGACCCGACCCGGCTGTTGGTGGCGTTCCTCGCGACCGCCCCGTCGCCGTCCACGGTGGATGCTCTCGCCGTGCCGGGTGGGGAGAACGTGTCGTTCACGGTGACCGGCCGGGAGGTCTTCCTGCATTTCGTCGACGGCGGTTACGGGCGGTCGAAGTTCACCAACGCGTACCTGGAGAAGAAGCTCGGCGTGGTGGCCACCACCCGCAACTGGAAGTCGGTGCGCGCCCTAGCGGAGCTGGCCGCCGGCTGACCGGGCGGGCGCGGGCGCCCGCCCGGACCCGATCAGAAGTGGTACGCGGTCTCGTACTCGGGCACCAGCACCCGGCTGCGCGGCGAGATCCGGCGCACCGCCGCGATCATGTCGGTCAACCGGGCGCGGTCGGTGTCGGCGACCGTCGGCGGGTTCTCCAACGGCGTCTCGAAGTTGTCGTAGTGCACCGGCACGATGACCTTCGGGTAGTCGAGGCCGGCCAGCAGCCGGGGCAGGTAGTCACCGGTGGTGGTGGCGCTCTGCATGGCCACCATCGCCACGTCGGGCGACAGGCCGGTGAGGTTGCGCTCGGCGACGTCGCTGGCCCCGGTGAAGTAGACCGACGGGCCACCGTCGACCCGCAGCAGGTAGCCGAGCGTGTCGCCCTCCGGCAGGTCCGCGATGGTCGCCGGCTGCGGCGGCTGGGTCACCCGCACCCCGGGAAAGGCCACCGAGTACGACGGGTTGCGACTGTGCAGCGAGCCGACCACCTCGACGCTGTGGTCCCCGAAGTCCAGCACCTCCCCACCCTGCACGGCGCTGAGCTGCGTCGACGGCAGCCCGTAGGCCAACCCCAGGTGGTACGCGGTGAGCGTGCCGAACACCCGTGCGCCGGTGCGCTTGGCGATGTGGGGCACGTCCATGAAGTGGTCCCAGTGCGTGTGCGTGACGAGCACCGTCATGGCCCTGTCGACGCGCGGATCGATCACGTCGGCGCGCACGGTCAACGGGGTGGCCGTCTGGAACGCGCCGGTGAACAGCCCGGTGTCGATCCGGCTGAGGAACGGGTCGACGAGGACCGTGCGGTCGGAGATGTCGACGCGCCAGCCGGCCGTACCCCACCAGCGGAAGCTGACCGCGCCCTTGCGGCGGGCAGCCGGGGTGGGTGCGGCGACCGGGGTGGCGGCCTGCGCCGGAGTGGCGGAGCCTGCGGCGAGGCCCCCGGCGGAGACGAGTGCGGTGCTGGCGGCGGCGTCGCGCAGGAAGCGACGGCGGTCGAGACTGGGCATGCGAATCTGCTCCCCGTGGCGTGGCTGTCTGTCGACCACGAGCCAACCAGCGCCACCGGGTCCCGGTCCAAGATCGAAGGCGGTCGGCTCCCATACGCCTCCACATATCGGGCCAGCTCAGGCGCGGCCCGCCGAGGCTGCGCCGGGTGCGAAATCAGTCGCCGCGCAGCGCCTCGACGGCCGCACGGGCGGCCTCCCCCATCGCCAGGTCCACGTCGATGCGGCGCGAGGCCAACCGGTCCGCGCGGGCGAAGACGGCAATCGCGTACCGGCCGCCGTCGGGGTATTCGGCGACGCCGGCCTCCAGGTGCAGGCCGGGCAGGGTGCCGGTCTTGCCGAATACCCGGACGCCGGGCGGAAACCCGGCGGCCAACCGGGTCCAGAAGATCTGCCGGGCCATCCAGGCGCGGACCATCGCGCACGCCGCCGCCGGACCGGCCTCGTCCCGCCAGATCAACGTGAGCAGTCGGGTGATCTCCCGGGCCGTGCTGGAGGTGGTGTGGGCGGGGTCGAAGACCCGCATGGCCCGGACCCGGTCCGCCGTCAGGGTGGGAAAGATCCGGGCGAAGTCGACTTCGGTACGGGCGCCCACGTCGGCGAGCATCAGCTCGACCAGTTCCCGGGGACCGCCCCGGATGCGGGTACGGGTCAGCCCCAGCTCGGCGGCGAGCATCGGCAGCAGATCCGCGCCGACCCGACGCAGCAGCAGGTCGGCGGCCGTGTTGTCGGTGACCGACATGGCGAAGTACGCGAGGTCGCGCAGCGACACCTCGGCGTCGTCGGCGCAACCGGCCAGGCCCCACCCGCCGAGCCGGTCGGCGGCGGTGACCAGGACCCGTTCGGTGGGGTCCAGTTGACCGGCCTCGACCTGCCGGGCGAACTCCAGCACCAGCAGGATCTTGAAGATCGAGGCGATCACCACCTGCTCGTCGGCCCGCACCCCGACCCCCGGACCGCCACCGACGCCAACGCCAACGCCGACGCCACCGTCGACGCCACCGTCGACGCCGACGCCACCGTCGACGGTCAGGTCCGCGGCGTCCAGGTCGACGGCGTGCAGGCTGGCCGTCACCCCCACGGCGGCGAAGATGGCCTCGATGCGCTCGCTGACGTCCACGCCAGCACGGTATCCAGCGGCAGCGGGCCGGCGCTGGCGTAGGGTCCGGCCGTGGATCTGCTCCGGCACCTGCGGCACTTCGTGGTGGTGGCCCACGAGTTGCACTTCGGGCGGGCCGCCGAGCTGCTCGGGATGGCCCAGCCGCCGCTGAGCCAGTCGATCCAGCGCCTGGAACGGGAGCTGACCGTCGAGTTGTTCGACAGGTCCCGCCGCCAGGTACGCCTCACCACGGCCGGTGAGCTGCTCCTCGGCGAGGCGGAGGAACTGCTCGCCGGTGCGGGTCGGCTGCGCAGCCTGATGGGGCAGGTCCGCGCGGGTGAGCTGGGCGTACTCCGGGCCGGGGTGCCGCCGGAGACGCCCGCGGTGACGCTGCGCTCGCTGCTGGACGGGCTCACCAGCCGGGCGCCCGGCCTGGACGTGGAGCTGCACGAGCTGACCACCGCCGAGCAGGCCCGGATGCTCACCGAGCGGACCCTGGACGTGGGCCTGGTGCACCACCCGGTGACGGCGGACGGGCTGCGTTTCGGCACCCCGGTCGACGTACCCCTCGGGGTGTTGCTGCCGCGCGCGTCGCCGCTGGCCCGCGACCGCGCGGTGGCGCTGGCGTCGCTGGCCGATCTGGATCTGGTGACCGCGCCCCGGGCGACCGCGCCCGGGTGGCACGACCACCTGTTGACGGTGTGCCGGCAGCACGGTTGGCGACCAGCCCGGGTCCGGCCGGCCCGCAACCCGGAGTTCCTCTTCGGGCTGGTGCTCGCCGGCGGCGCGGTGGCCGTGGAACCGGCGACGGTGGCGCGTCGGGAACCCCGGATCGCCTGGCGGCCGATCACCGGCGCGTCGCTGGTCCGGCGCACCTCGGCGGCGTGGCCGGACCGGTCGGCGCACCCGGCGGCGCCGATGTTCGGGCAGCTCGCCGCCGAGGTGCTGGCCGACGCCGAGCCCGTCGTGCCCGCGCCGGCGTCGGTGCCGGCAGCCCGGCCCTGGCCGGTGCTCTTCGACATGACCGGGTGAACAGATCGTGCGTTGCCCTCGTCACCCCGGGTTGGCCGGTGGATCGCCGTGCGCTCGGGTATGGATGACAGGCAACGAAGACGACGCGAAGGAGCCGCAATGGCCAACACCATTCCCGACATCAGCCTGAACGACGGCACCACCATTCCGCAGCTCGGCTTCGGCGTGTTCCAGATCGAGCCGAAGGACACCGTCGCGGCGGTGACGACGGCCCTGGAGACGGGCTACCGGCACATCGACACCGCCGAGATGTACGGCAACGAGGCCGAGGTCGGCGAGGCGGTCCGCGTGTCCGGCCTCGAACGGGGTTCGGTCTACGTGACAAGTAAGTTGAACAACGGCTTCCACCGCCCCGACGACGCCCGTCGGGCGTTCGACTCGACGCTCGCGGCGCTGAAGATGGACTACATCGACCTGTTCCTGATCCACTGGCCGCTGCCGACCCTGTACGACGGTGACTACGTCTCGACCTGGAAGGTGCTGGAGGAGTTCCAGCGCGACGGCCGCGCCCGTTCGATCGGCGTGTCGAACTTCCAGGTGGCACACCTGGAGCGACTGGCCGCCGAGGCGAGCGTCGTGCCGGCGGTGAACCAGATCGAGGCGCACCCCTACTTCACCAATGACGAGGTCCGCGCCTACGGCCGCGAGCACAACATCCTCACCGAGGCGTGGTCGCCGATCGCGCAGGGCAAGGTGCTCGACGACCCGACGGTGGTCGACATCGCCGGGCAGCTCGGCCGCACCCCGGCGCAGGTGGTGCTCCGCTGGCACGTGCAGCGCGGCGACATCATCTTCCCGAAGTCGACCACCCCGAAGCGGATCGAGGAGAACACCCGGATCTTCGACTTCGAGCTGGACGACGCGGGGATGGAGCGGATCACCGCGCTGGGCAAGGGCGAGGCCGGGCGGCAGGGCCCGAATCCGGACACCTTCGCCTACCTGCCCAACTGACCTGAGCCGCCGGCGCCGTACCGCAGGGTCATGACTGTGACTCTGCGGTATGGCGCTCTTCGGCCAGGTCAGGAGCCGACGCGCTCGGCGATCCGGCGGAACACCGCGTGGGTCGGCGATCCGGGCTCGGCAACGTAGACGATCATCCGCTGGTCGGTCTCCGGCACCAGCAGGACACGGCACTCGAACTCCAACTGCCCCAGGTCGGGGTGCGGCACCCGCTTGACGACCGGACGGCGTTCCGCGACGTCGTGCTCGGCCCAGAGCTGGGCGAACCGGGGCGAGGTGCCGAGCAGTTCGGTGACCAGGTCGCGGATCGCCGGGTCGGCCGGGTAACGGCCGTAGGCGGCCCGCAGGTCCGCGACCGTGCCGCGCACGAATCGGAGCACCTCGGCATCGGCCCAGTGCGCGCCGGTCGCCGACTGCCGGAACGTCCACCGGATCATGTTGCGGTCCGCGTCGGGCACGGCCGCGAGATCCCCCACGAAGTACGTGGCAAGCCGGTTCCAGGCCAACACGTGGTACGCGGCGTCGACGAGGTACGCCGGGGTTTCGGTCATCGCGTCGAGCAGGTGCCGCAGCCCGGGAGGAACCTCCCGGCTCGGCCCGCCGACCGGTGGCGGATTTTCCCCGGCGATCCGGAACAGGTACTCCCGCTCGTCCCGGCTCAGCAGCAGCGCCCGGGCCATCGCGGCGAGCACCTGCCGGGACGGGTGCGGCCCCCGGCCCTGCTCCAGCCGGATGTAGTAGTCGATCGACATCCCGGCGAGCTGGGCGACCTCCTGTCGGCGCAGGCCGGGGGTGCGCCGGCGTATCCCGTCGGGGAGGCCGACCTCGGCGGGGCTCAGGCGGGCGCGGCGGGTGCGCAGGAACGCCGCCAGTTCGTCGCGCCGCAGACCGCTGCTCGTCATGCCTCCAGCATGCCGCGACCCGGGTCCGCGAGGGTGGTACCGCCGGTCCCAGCCTCGGCCCGTCTCTCCCCCGGGGCCGCCGGCGCCGACAGGCTCGACGGCATGACGAACATGACCGCCCTGATCACCGGGGCCAACAAGGGGATCGGCTTCGCCACCGCCCGGCAGCTCGGCGCCCTCGGGATGACCGTGCTGGTCGGCGCCCGCGACGCCGAGCGCGGCCGGACAGCGGAACGGGAGCTGCGCGACGGCGGCGCGGACGCCCGGTTCGTGCCGCTGGACGTCACCGACGCCGAGTCGGTGGCGGCAGCCGCGAAACTCGTGGCGACGGAGTACGACCGGCTGGACGTGCTCGTCAACAACGCCGGCATCATCCTCGTCGACGGAGAGCGGGCGCTGCCCAGCGAGACGACAGTGGAGACGCTGCGCGGGGTGTACGAAACGAACGTGTTCGGGGTGGCGACGGTGACCAACGCGCTGCTGCCGCTGCTGCGCCGGGCACCGGCGGCCCGGATCGTCAACGTCTCCAGCGAGGTCGGCTCGATCGCGGTGATGACCGACCCGGCCGGCGCGCTGTTCGCGTTGACCTCCGTGCCGTACCCGTCGTCGAAGGCGGCGCTGAACATGCTCACCGCCATGTACGCCAAGGAGCTGCGGGACACCCCGATCAAGGTGAACGCGGCGAACCCCGGCTACTGCGCCACCGACTTCACCAGCCACCACGGCTTTCGCACGGCCGATCAGGGCGCCGAGGTGAGCGTGCACCTGGCGACGCTGCCGGCCGACGGCCCGAGCGGCCTGCTCTGGGGCTTTCAGATGGACACCGGCGGTGGCTACGGCGTACTGCCCTGGTGACGGAGCGCTTGACCTGGAGCGCACTCCAGCCGTCAGGGTGATCCGCAGGCGCCCACCCGCAGGGCGCACGGAAGGAGATTCCCATGCGGTACCGCACGATCGGCACCGACCCGGCGACCCGGCGCGAGGTCAGTGTGCTCAGCCTCGGGGCCATGCTGTTCGGCAGCGCCACCGACGAGGCCACCTCGTACGCGATCCTCGACCGGTACGTCGAGGCCGGCGGCACGTTTATCGACACGTCGGACAACTACGCGTTCTGGGTGGACGGCGGGCAGGGCGGGCAGAGTGAGGAGTTGCTCGGCCGGTGGCGGCGCAGCCGAGGCGTCGGCGCCGAGATCGTCATCGCCACCAAGCTGGGTGCCCGACCGCTGGCCCCAGGGACCAGCTATCTGGACAACGCCGAGGGCCTGTCGGCGAAGGTGATCCGCGAGTCGGCGGAGCGCAGCCGGCAACGGCTCGGGGTGGAGCGGCTGGACCTGCTCTACGCGCACATCGAGGACCGGACCGTGCCGCTCCAGGAGACTGTGGAGGGCTTCGCCGAGCTGGTCGCCGAGGGCACGGTGGGTCTGCTGGGTGCCAGCAACCACCGGGCCTGGCGGGTGGAGCGGGCTCGCGCGTTGGCCACCGCCGCCGGCCTGCCCGGATACGAGGTGCTCCAGTACCGCCACAGTTACCTGCCGACCCGCACCGACCTGGTCAGCGAACTGGACCCGGACGGCGACCCGGGCGGTGTCGGCGGTGACCTGCGCAGCTACCTCCGAGCCGAGCCCGAGCTGACCCTGGTGGCGTACTCGCCGCTGCTCAGGGGGGCGTTCACCCGGGCCGACAAGCCGCTCGGCTCGGCGTACGACCTGCCGAGCGCGCCACGGCGACTGGCCGCGCTGCGGGACGTGGCCGGGCAGAGCGGCGCAACCGTCAACCAGGTGGTGCTCGCCTGGTTGCTGGGCGGGACCCTGCCGTCCATTCCGCTGGTGGGCGCCTCCTCGGTGGCCCAACTGGAGGAGAGCCTGGCGGCGGTCGACCTGGAGCTGACCGCCGAGCAACGACACCGCCTCGACACGACCTGGTGACCTGTCACCGGCCGCCCCGCCGACCTCAGCTCACGGTCGGTGGGGCGGTCAGGTCGAGCTGCCAGTCGTTGGCACGCATCAGGTGCCCCGGCGGGTATTCGAAGCCGGTCTCACCGAGCAGCGTGAACCCGGCCTTGCGGCAGACCGCGTTCGAGGCGGCGTTGTCGACCGACGGGTAGGCGTGGGCGTGGCGGTGGGTCCGCCGGGCGCGGGCCACGTCGACCACCGCGCGCACCGCGGCGGTGGCCAGCCCCTGCCCCCGGTACGCGGGCAGCACCGCCCAGCCCATCTCGTAGACCTGCTGCTCCCGCCACTGCCGGGACCAGTAGGCGACGCTGCCCACCCGCGCGCCGTCCGGCAGGACCATGACGAACATGCAACCCTGGCCGTTGTCGGCGAAGTGCACGTATCGCTCGTGCCGGGCGAGCACCTGCTCGTCGGTCTCCGGGCCGCCGGTGTGCTTGCGCGTCTCCGGGGTGTTGAGCCGCCGCAGCAGGTCGAGGTCCTCCTCGCGCCACGGGTCGATGCGTACCTGAGCCATCCCATTCCCCTGTCCGTCGACCCCAGTCAAGCCGATCCGCGCCGATGTTCCGCCCCGAAACGCCGCCCGCTAGATGTACTGCCCAAGGAGGTTGGTTAAGCGGGTGATGGGTGGGCGTTTGCCGATCGCGGTGTGGGGCCTGTGGTGGTTGTACTCGTGTAGCCAGGCGGGTAGGGCGTTTCGGCGGGCCGACTCGCTGGAGTACATCCGTTTGAATGCCCAGCCCTGGGCCATGGTGCGGTGGAAGCG
>NZ_JBIAKV010000021.1:0-19661 GCF_042872705.1 Micromonospora sp. NPDC005203
GGGGCGGGTTCCGGCTTTGGCGGGGGGCCCCCTCAGCCGGCCGGCGGGCCGGGCGCGGGGGGTCGCGGCGCGCCGGGGTCCCAACCGACTCCCGGGTGCCCGGGGCCCCCGCCCCGCGCGGGGGGCTGGGGCCACGGTCGTGCTGTTGCGACGTCAGCGAGCCGTGCCGGCCCGGCGCTTGTTGTAGACGTCGAAGGCGACCGCGACGAGCAGGACGAGGCCCTTCACCACCGACTGGGTCGACTGGTCGATGCCCATCAGCTGCATGCCGTTGCTCATCACCGCCATGATCAGACCGCCGACCATCGCGCCCACCACGGTGCCCACCCCGCCCGTGACCGCCGCACCGCCGATGAAGGCCGCGGCGATCGCGTCCAGCTCGAACATGTTGCCGGCGGCGGGCTGAGCGCCGTTCGACCGCGACGAGTAGATGACGCCGGCCACCGCCGCCAGGAAGCCCATGTTGACGAACATCCAGAAGTTGACGGTGCGGACCTTCACCCCGGACAGCGCCGCCGCCGACAGGTTGCCGCCGATCGCGTAGACCTGGCGACCGAAGACGGTACGCCGGGTGAGCAGGCCGTAGACCAGGACGAGCACCGCCAGGATGATCAGCACGATCGGCAGACCGCGGGCGTGCGCCAGCTGCCAGGCGAAGTACATGATGACCGCGCCGACCAGCACGACCCGGGCGACGAACAGCGGGAACGACTCGACGGGCTGCTGGTAGCGGATGCGCGCCACGCGGGTGCGGAAACCACTCACCGCGTACCCGGCCACGGCGACCGCGCCGATCAGCAGCGTGAAGGCGTCGAAGCCCTGCCCGCCGAGCAGCCCGTTCAGGAAGCCCGCCGCGACCTTCTGGTATTCGGCCGGGAACGGCGACAGCGAGATGTTGTCGAGCACCCGGAGGGTGAGACCCCGGAACAGCAGCATCCCGGCCAGGGTCACGATGAAGGCCGGAATACCGGCGTACGCCACCCAGAAGCCATGCCACGCGCCAACCGCGACGCCGACGGCGATCGCGGCCACGACACCGACCCACCAGGGATAGCCCTGCTGGATCACCAGGACGGCGGACACCGCTCCGGTCAGCGCGACGACCGATCCGACCGACAGGTCGATGTGCCCACCGATGATCAGGATGACCATCCCGATCGCGAGGACCAGGATGTACGAGTACTGCAGGACGATGTTGGTGATGTTGCCGGGGCTCAGCAGCACCCCGTCGGTCAGGATCGCGAAGAACGCGACGATGACGACCAGGGCGACGTAGATCCCGCTCTGCCGCAGGTTGTTCAACACCAGCGCCCGCAGGTCGTTCGTGCCGCTGTGCAGAGCGGCCGCGGGTGTGTTGTCCGAGGGCGTCGGGCTCTCCGTCGGGGGGGTCTTGATGGTGGTCACGCCACGAGCTCCTTGTCCTTGGTCATCAGCTCCATGAGGCTCTCCTGAGTCGCCTCGGCCACCGGCATCTCACCGGTGATCCGGCCGGCGGCGAGGGTGTAGATGCGGTCGCACATCCCGAGCAACTCCGGCAGCTCCGAGGAGATGACGATCACCGCCTTGCCCGCGGCCACCAGCCGGTTGATGATCGTGTAGATCTCGTACTTCGCACCGACGTCGATCCCCCGGGTGGGTTCGTCCAGGATCAGCACATCCGGGTCGGTGAACAGCCACTTCGACAGGACGACCTTCTGCTGGTTGCCGCCGGAGAGCTTACCGACCACCGCCATGACGCTCGTCGTCCGGATGTTCATCTCCCGCCGGCTGTCCTCGGCAACCTTGATCTCCTCGTTGCCGTTCACCCAGCCCAGGCGGGACAGCCGGTCCAACGCGGCGGCGGAGACGTTGCGGCGGACGTCGTCGATGAGGTTGAGCCCGTACCTCTTGCGGTCCTCGGTGACGTAGGCGATGCCGTTGTCGATCGCCTCGGCGACCGTGCGTGCCTGCACCTCCCGACCGCGCACGAAGAGTCGGCCCCGGATGTCGCGCCCGTACGACCGACCGAACACGCTCATCGCCAGCTCGGTGCGCCCCGCGCCCATCAGGCCCGCGATGCCGACGACCTCGCCGGCGCGGACGGACAGGGCGACGTCCTCGACGACCATCCGGTCCTGCACCGGGTGCCGCACGGTCCAGTCCTCGATCCGGAGGACCTCCTCGCCGGGCGACGACTCGCGGTCGGGGTAGAAGCTGTCCAGGTCGCGCCCGACCATGCCGCGGATGATCCGCTGCTGGGTCACCTCGTCGGAGCGCATGTCGAGGGTCTCCACCGCGCGCCCGTCCCGGATGACGGTGGTCGAGTCGGCGATGGCGGTGATCTCGTTGAGCTTGTGCGAGATCATGATGCAGGTGATGCCCTGGTCGCGGAGTGCCCGCAGCAGGTCGAGCAGGTGCGCCGAGTCGATGTCGTTGAGCGCGGCCGTCGGCTCGTCCAGGATGAGCAGGCGCACCTTCTTCGACAGCGCCTTGGCGATCTCCACCAACTGCTGCTTGCCGACGCCGAGCTGGATGACCGGGGTAACGGGGTTCTCGTGCAACCCGACGGACGCCAGCAGCTTGGCCGCGTCGGCGTTGGCCAGGTTCCAGTCGATGAGCCCGAGGCGGTTGCGCCGCTCGCTGCCGAGGAAGATGTTCTCCGCGATCGACAGGTACGGCACCAGGGCGAGCTCCTGGTGGATGATGACGATGCCGTTGGCCTCGCTGTCGCGGATGCCACGGAACTGCATCGGCTTGCCGTCGAAGAGGATCTCGCCGTCGTACGACCCGGAGGGGTAGACGCCGGACAGCACCTTCATCAGGGTGGACTTGCCGGCGCCGTTCTCACCACAGATGGCGTGGATCTCCCCGCGGCGCACTGCGAGGCTGACGTCGTCCAGCGCGGTCACGCCGGGGAAGGTTTTGGTGATGCGACGCATCTCGAGGATGGTGTCGTCCATGGTCACTGTCCTCCGTCAGGTCTGGACACGGTACGCCCAGACGTCGGGCCCGGCGGCGACCGCCGGGCCCGACGATTGGTTTACTTCTTGGCCTGACCGGCGGCGACCTCTTCCGCCGTCCAGTAGCCGGAGTCGATCAGCGCGGTCTTGATGTCGTCCTTGTAGACCGTGACGATCGGGAGCAGGTACGACGGGACGACCTTGACACCGTTGTTGTACGTCTTGGTGTCGTTGGCCTCCGGCTCCTTCTTCTGCAGGAACGCCTCGGCGGCGTTCACGGCCTGGTCGGCCAGCAGACGGGTGTCCTTGAAGACCGTGGAGCTCTGCACGCCGTCGTTGATCAGCTTGATCGAGGCGATCTCGGCGTCCTGGCCGGTCACCACCGGGAGCTTCTTCGCGCCGGTGCCGTAGCCGGCGTTCTGCAGGGCGGTGATGATGCCCCGGGAGATGCCGTCGTACGGCGACAGCACGCCGTCGACCTTCGAGCCGTCGTTGTAGCTGGAGGTCAGCAGGTTCTCCATGCGCTTCTGCGCGGTCTCCTGCTGCCAGCGCAGGGTGGCGACCTGCTCGGGCGTGGTCTGCTTGGACTTGACGACAAGCGTGCCGTCGTCGACGAACGGCTTGAGCGTGTCCATCGCGCCGTTGAAGAAGAACTGCGTGTTGTTGTCGTCCAGCGAGCCCGCGAAGAGCTCGACGTTCAGCGGCCCCTTGGCGGTGCCCTTCGAGCCGTCCTTGTTCAGCAGGCCGAGCCCGACGAGCAGCGCGGTGCCCTGGGCGACGCCGACCTTGTAGTTGTCGAAGCTGACGTAGAAGTCGACGTCCTTGCTACCGCGGATCAGCCGGTCGTAGGAGATGACCGGGATCTTCGCGGACGCGGCGGCCTGCAGCTGGCTGCTGAGCGCGGTGCCGTCGATCGCCGCGATGATCAGGACGTCAGCGCCCTGGGTGATCATCTGGTCGACCTGCTGCGACTGGGTGGGGATGTCGTCGCCGGCGTACTGGAGGTCGACCTTGTAGCCCTTGCCCTCAAGCTTGGACTTCACCGCGTTGCCGTCGGCGATCCACCGCTCCGAGGTCTGGGTCGGCATCGACACACCGATGGTCAGGTCGCCAGGCTTCGCGCTGCTCTTGTCGTCACCGCTGCCGGCACCCCCGCCACTGCACGCTGCCATACTCAGCGTCAGCATCGCGCCGCCGAGAGCAACCAGGAATTTCCTGCCCACGGGCTTCTCCTCTCTGGACTCCCCCGTCGAGTGCCGGGGCCAAAACTGTCACCTTTCGGGGTAGTGTTAGCGCTCACATCCGGCACGTCAACACTTGATCCGAAATACCGGTGTCACGGTCTCGTAACGGAGGCGTCTCCACGGACGAGACCAGCGCTCGGAGGTGCCCGGACCTGGGAGCGCCGCGGTGACCGGCGCCGAAGCGAACAGCCGTCGGGCCGGACCGTCGACCGCGCCGAACCACCGGCCGGACCGCCGCCCCGCACGACCGCCGCGCCAGCACCGCCGCGGCGTGGCAGAACGGCCGCGGCGTGGCAGAACGGCCGCGGCGTGGCAGAACCGCCGCGGCGTGGCAGAACCGCCGCGGCGTGGCAGAACCGCCGCGGCGTGCCGGCCGGCGAACGCGACGGTGCCCGCGGACGACGGGGGTCGTCCGCGGGCACCGGGGGTTGAACCGGATCAGGTGGGCTGCCGCGACCTGGTCGGTCGACGGGCCCGGTCGGCTATCGCTGCGTCCACCGCTGGTTGGCCGCCGCGGTGCAGTTCCAGAGGATCACCGTGGTGCCGTTGGCCGTGCCGTTGCCGTTGACGTCGAGGCAGAGCCCGGACTGGGCGCCGCTGATCGTGCCGTTGGCGTTGATGGTCCACCGCTGGTTGGCTGCACCGTTACAGTCCCAGATCTGCACCTTGGAACCGGCCGCGGCGTTCGTGGGCGCGTCCAGGCACTTGCCGAGCGACTGCAGGGTCTGACCGTTGACGGTCCAGCGCTGGTTGGCGGCACCGTTGCAGTCCCAGATCACCGGCTGGGTGCCGTTGGTGGTGTTGCTGTTCGGAACGTCCAGGCAGCGGCCGGAGGCGGCGCTGGCGAGCGCGCTCGACGTGCCCGGCGGCGGGGTGGTCGGCGGCGTGGTCGTCGGAGGAGTCGTCCCCCCACCGCTGACCCGGTAGACCACCGTGCCGTGCGCCGGAACGCTGGCGCTGATGGTGCCGCTGCTGGAGGTGGTGGCACCGGACCACGCCTCAACCAGCGTGAACGAGCTCCCGGACTTGCCGACGGCGGCGGCCGTGGTCGAGATCGTCGTCGTCGAGCCACCCTGGTTGAACAGGGCGACGGCGACGTCACCGTTGGCGAGCCGCTTGGCCAGCACCCGGCGGGTGCCGTCGAACGACACCTGCGTCCCCTGCAACCCGAGCGAGTCCTGGTTGATCGCGATCAGGTTGGCGTTCTTGAGGATGGTCTGCGTCGCGGAGTTCATGTTCCGGACGTCGTTGCCGGCGATCAGCGGAGACGCCATGATCGCCCACATGGCGAAGTGGCTGCGCATCTCCGTGTCGTTCATGCCGCCACGACCGACCTCCATCATGTCCGGGTCGTTGAACCCGCCCGGCCTCGCGTAGGACGCCAACGGAACGGTCACGTTGATGATGTTCTGGATGCCCATCGGGTAGCCGTTGGTCTGGCCGGTGTCCCAGGCGTTGGTGATGTCCTCGGTGGTACGCCACATGTTGGCCACGTCGCCCCAGTTGCGCTGCGGGCCCGTCTTGGCGTGGATGCTGTTCGAGTTGATGCTGTAGACGATCGGTCGACCGGTGGCGGCCAGCGCGTCACGCATCTTGGCGAAGGTCGTCACCTGGTCGTTGATGCTGCCCTCCGGCGAGCACCAGTCGTACTTGAGGAAGTCGACGCCCCAGGCGGCGAACTGGCGGGCGTCCTGCACCTCGTGGCCCCGGCTGCCGGTTGCTCCGGGGTAGGCGCCGAAGTACTGGGCGCAGGTCTTGTCGACGGGCACCTGGTAGATGCCGAACTTCAGGTCCCGGGCGTGCAGGTAGTCGCCGAGCGCCTTCATCCCGCTGGGGAACCGGGTGGGGTCGCCCTGGATGTTGCCGGAGCTGTCCCGGTTGGGGTTGAACCAGCAGTCGTCGACCACGACGTAGTTGTAGCCCAGGTCCCGCATGCCGCTGCTGACGATCGCGTCCGCCGTCTGCCGGATCAGCGCCTCGTTGATGTTGCAGCCGAACGAGTTCCACGAATTCCAGCCCATGGGGGGAGTACGCGCCACCCCGTTGTCCAGTGCCTGCGCCGCCGGGGCGCGGAGGCCGACCAGAGCACCGGCGACAAGCACTCCGGCCGCCAGTACGCTCCCCCAGCGTCGACCTCGGGTGATGCGGTTCATCGAGCCTCCTTGTCGGTGGCGCCCGCCCGTGACTACGATCTGACTGCTGGGGCGATAGCTGGACGCCAAATCTTGTTAGCGTTAACAGAGACGTCCATCATGTTACGGCCACATTTCACGAGGTTCAATACTTCGGTGGCAGTTGCATTGCCATCGGTCGATGAAAAAATCAGCTCCCGATTGAGCGGCGCCTTACCGATGGTGACGAGCCAGCAGTACGGCGAGGTGCCGCACACGCCGGTCACCCCGCCCAACAGCCTTCGGCTGGGACCGACGTCAACTCCGCGGTGGGGCGACGCTCTCGCGGGCGACCAGGGCCGGGGCGATGGTCTGCCGCATTGCCCCGCCGGTGCCCGTCTCGATCTGGGCCAGCAGCATCTGCAGGCTCGCCCGCGCCACCGCGTCGAAGTCGGGGCGGACGGTGGTCAACGGCGGAATGAAGTACGCCGCCTCCGGCACGTCGTCGAAGCCGACCACGCTGATGTCGTGCGGTACCCGTCTGCCGAATTCGTGCAACGCCCGCAGCACGCCCAGCGCGAGATGGTCGTTCGAGGTGAAGACCGCCGTGACCTCCGGCATCCTCGCCAACATCTGCCCGCACCGGTAACCCGATGCGGCGGACCAGTCCCCCGGCATCAGCGGCGGCGGGTCCACCCCGGCCGCCAGCAGCGCCTCCCGCCAACCGTCGATCCGGCCGACGCTGTCGAACCAGTCGAACGGCCCGGAGACGTGCCAGACGGTGCGGTGCCCCGCGTCGAGCAGATGCTGGGTCGCCGCCCGGGCGCCCGCCACCTGGTCGACCGTCACCAACGGCACCGGCCGGCTCGGGTCGCCGTCGACCGTGACCAGCGGGACATCCTGCGGCAGGTGTTCCAACGCCTCACCCGCCGACTCCACCGGGGCGATGACCACGATGCCGGCGACCCGGTGCGACAGATGTCGTTCGACGGCGGCCGAGATGGAGCGGTGGTCCAGGTTTCGCACGCTGCCGACACTCACCGCGAAACCCTCTTCGGCGGCGGTCTGCTCCAAGGCGGCCAACATCGAGGCCGGACCGTAGAGCGTCGTGTTCTGTGCGACCACCCCGATGACCTGGGATCGGCCGGTCACCAGGGCACGAGCGGCGCCGTTCGGGCGATAGCCGAGTTCGGCGATCGCCGCCCGCACCCGGAGCCGGGTCTGCTCACGAACGTTGGGGTGCCCGTTGAGCACCCGCGACACCGTCTGATGGGAGACACCGGCCAGACGAGCGACATCTGTCATCGCGGGACCGTGGACGGCCATTTCACTCTCCCCGCTACGTCTCCGGCCCGCGGCCCGTCGGCGTCGACTGGAGCGGCCCGGCCCGATCCCCCTCGCTCAGCCACCACGCCGGTGCTGAATCCCAGGTGACCAGCGCTGAATCGCCGTCAGTCTACGCCAGCATCCGCTTCGAATACGGGACGGCTGTGCCCGGATGTGCTACGCATCGAAAGCCGCACAAGGCCTTTCCCACGCGCCGTACGCGGGCATCCGGCTCTCGGTTACGGACTGCGGTGGCCCGCCAGCCTGCTCCACGCTCCTGGAGAGAGCGTGGAGCAGGGCCGACTGGAACATGACCTGGTGGCGCCGACTCAATGTGCCGGCTGGGCCGGCGCTCGTCGACGCCACCGGTCAAACCGATCGGTGTGTGACCGGCGTCACGGCGTCGTCAGGTCGAACTGACGGACCGTGACCGCGCCGCCGAGCGCCGACGTCGCGTGGTTGAAGATGGCGAACCGGTAGCCCATGAAGAACTGCCAGTTGTTCGCCAACGTCAGGGTGTTGCCGAACGAGGTGAAGTTGACCCCGTCCGTGCTGTACGAGAAGCGGGCCTGCCGGCCGGACCCGGGTCTGATGTCGGCGTTGGCCCGCAACCAGATCCGGCCACCGGAGACGGCGGTGCTCGCCACCTCACTGCCGGTGCTCGTGGTGTTCCAACTGCCGTCCATCGTGAGCCCGTTCTGCATGACCAGACGGGTGGATCCGTTGTCCCGCCGGACCCCGATCCAGGCCGACGAGTTGCGCAACACCGCCAGGCCGGTGCGGTCTCCGTCGCGCATCGTGGAGTAGTCCAACTCGATGGTGGCCGTCGAGGTGGGGCCCTGGATCCGGTGGGTCAGCGTGTTGCGGGCCTTGTACAGGTCGCCGGTGACGGTGGCGGTCTGCAGGTTCAGCCCGTTGTTGACCGACCACTTGCTGTTGTCGGGGTTGTGGTTCCACTCCCACTGCGGGCCGAGGGTGGTGCCGGCGAACGTGTCGGTGCCGGTGAGCGGCTTGACCGCCCGCGGCGGCGCCGGCAGGTTCGGCTTCGGGTACGTGGTGCCCCACGTGCCGTTGACCGTCTGCAGCACCGGCCAGCCGTCGCCGGTCCAGGTGATCGGGGCCAGGGCCGGCATCCGACCACCGGGGTACGCGTCGACGAAGGACATGTAGTACCAGTCGCCGTTCTGGGTCTGCACCAGTCCGCCCTGGTGCGGCACGCCGCCACCGGAGATCGGGCCGGGCAGGTTGAGCAGCACCTGCCGCTGCTCGTACGGGCCGAACGGGCCGTTCGTCGACTTCAGCACGTACTGGCCGTTGGCCGGGCGGGTGAGCCAGATGTAGTAGGCGCCGTTGCGCTTGTAGAAGCGGGCGCCCTCCAGCGTCCCGATGCTCGACGGCGTCTGGTACACCTGCTGGGCGCGGACCTGCGACTTCCCGTCCGCGGACAGCTGCGCCACGCTGATCGTGCCGTTGCCGTACGCGACGTACGGGGTGTCGTTGTCGTCGAACAGCAGGCCGGCGTCGTAGTAGCAGTTGGGGATGGTGGTGTGCTTGCTCCACGTGCTGTCGACGGCGGACGCGGTGTAGATGTGGGTCTGCGCGAAGTCGATGCACCCGGCCCAGTAGTACGTCTTGTTGCTCGGCCGGTAGTTCAGGGTCGACGCCCAGATCCCGTCGACGTAGGCGTTGCCGCCGCTCATGTCGTACTTCGAGCCGAAGTCGAGCTTGGGCACCGAGTGTCCGGCGAACTCCCAGTTCACCAGGTCGTACGAGCGCAGCACGGGCGCGCCCGGCGAGTAGTGCATGGTGGACGCCGACATGTAGTAGGCGTTGTCCACCCGGATGATGTCGACGTCGGCGAAGTCCTGCCAGACCACCGGGTTGGTGTACGTGCCGTTCGACGGGGGCGGCGTGGTGGTGGGCGGTGGCGTCGTGGGGTTGGTCCCGCCGTCGACGCGAACGAGCTGCCACTGCTGGTTGGTGCCGTTCCAGTCGGCATACTGCACGATGTTGCCGCCGTCGGCGGTCGAGGCGCCCTGCACCTCCATCGCCTTGTTGCTGTTGCGGTTGATCAATCGGACGTACCCGCCGTCCGAGTCGGCCAACCGGAACTGCTGGTTGGTGCCGTTGTTGTCAGACCACTGCACGATCGGCCCGCCGTCGGCGGTCGAGCGGCCGGAGACGTCCAGCACCTTGCCCGACAACCTCGACTTGAGCCGGTAGTAGCCGCTTCCGGAGTCGACGAACTGCCACTGCTGCTGGTTGCCGTTGTTGCGCGTCCACTGGGTGATCCGCGCGCCGTCGTTCGTGGCCATGTTGTACACGTCCACTGCCTTGCCACTGTTGCGATTCACCAACACGTACCACGCGCTGGTGTCGACCGTGGCCGCTGACGCGGGCGACGAGGCGACGGCCGCAGCCGCGCCACCGACCACCAGCACCATCGCGGCGACGGCGAGTCTCGTAAGCCACCCACGCCGTGGTGCACCCCGGGGAACCCGACCGATGGAAAGCATGATCCTCCTCTGCTGACGCGAACCGTGCGGTCTGGGTCGGCGTCCGCGGCACCGGGCGGGGCACCGAGCTGACCACGCCCGGCCATGTGATCGCTAACACCGGTTGCCCGACCGTCGCGGTGACGAGGTGCCGAAACCGCGGGGTAGGACGCGCGCGCGGCCGGACCAGCCAACGACATCGACCATCTTGGCTATAGACTGTGAGCGATAACATGCTGTTAGTCAAGGCGTAACACAATCGCCTCGTGGCCCTGCTGGCGCAGACGCGAACGGGTGGCCCACCTCCGGCCCGCAGGCCGGGATGGACCACCCGTCATGGACGCGGCCGGGCCGCGCCGGTCAGAAGCCGCGGGCCAACCGGTAGTAGGCCTGGTTCCAGCGAATCTCGTCGGCGAAGCGGCGCGGCTCGGTGTCCGCGTCGATGACGACGAGTTCGGTACGGCTCATCTCGGCCAGGTCGTGCAACTCCTCCACGCCCACCGCCTGCGACAGCACCGTGTGGTGCGGCGCCCCGGCGGTGATCCACGACTCGGCCGAAACGGGCAGGTCAGGCCGCGGACGCCAGACGGCACGGGCCACCGGCAGTCGACGCAACGGCTGCGGCGGCGTCACCACGTCGATCTCGTTGGCCACCAACCGGAACCGCTCGCCCATGTCGGCGAGCCCGAGCACCACCGCCGGGCCGGGCGCGGCGTCGAACACCAGCCGGACCGGGTCCTCCCGACCGCCGATGCTCAGGGGGTGGATCTCCACGTTGGGTACGTCGGAGGCGATGGTCGGGCAGACCTCCAGCATGTGGGCGCCGAGCACCAACTCCTCGCCCGGGGTGAGGTCGTAGGTGTAGTCCTCCATGAACGATGTGCCGCCGTCCACGCCCACCGACATCGCCTTGAGCGTGTGCACCAGGACGGACGTCTTCCAGTCGCCCTCGCCACCGAAGCCGTAGCCGTCGGCCATCAGCCGCTGCACGGCGATGCCCGGCAGCTGACGCAGGCCCCCGAGATCCTCGAAGTTCGTGGTGAAGGCCCGGAACCCGCCCGTGTCCAGGAACGTGCGCATGCCCAACTCCAGGCGGGCCGCGTACCGCAACGAGTCGTGCCGGTCGCCGCCGGGCAGCAGGTCGCCGCCGATGCGGTAGGTGTCCTGGTACTCCTTGACCAGGTCGTCCACCTGCGCGTCGGTGACCTCACCGACCACCTCGACCAGGTCGTTGACGCCGTAGGTGTTGACCGAGACCCCGAACCGCAGCTCCGCCTCGACCTTGTCGCCCTCGGTCACCGCGACGTCGCGCATGTTGTCGCCGAAGCGGGCCAGGCGCAGCGAACGCATCGCCGACCAGCCGAGCGCGGCACGTGCCCACGCCCCGACCCGAGCGGTGACCCGCGGGTCGCTGACGTGCCCGGCCACCGTCTTGCGGGCCACACCGAGACGGGTCTGGATGTACCCGAACTCCCGGTCGCCGTGGGCGGCCTGGTTCAGGTTCATGAAGTCCATGTCGATGTCGTTCCAGGGCAGCAGCACGTTGGCCTGGGTGTGCAGGTGCAGCAGCGGCGTCTGCAACGCGTCCAGACCGGAGATCCACATCTTCGCCGGCGAGAAGGTGTGCATCCAGGCGATGACCCCGACGGCACCCTGGGCGGCGGCGTCCCGGCAGACCTGCAGGATCTCACCACTGTTGGTCAGGACGGGCTTCCAGACCACCCGGGCGGGAATCTGCGGCGAGTCGTCGAGCGCGGCCGCGATCTGGCGGGACTGCTCGGCGACCTGCCGGAGCGTCTCCTCGCCGTACATGCCTTGGCTGCCGGTGAGGAACCAGATCTCGGGCTGGGTTTGTGGTGCCATGGGGTTGCCTTCCGCGAGAGGAACTGTCACTTGTAACGGATTCCGATGAGGCGCTGGAGGAGGATGAACGCGAAGAGCAGACCGCCGATCACGATCTTGGTCCACCAGGAGTTGAGGCTCCCATCGAAGGTGATGAGGGTCTGGATCACGCCCAGGACCAGCACGCCCAGCACCGTTCCGAAGACGTAACCCGCGCCCCCGGTGAGCACCGTGCCGCCGATGACGACGGCGGCGATGACGTCCAGCTCCATGCCGACGGCGATCAGAGGCGCACCGGAGAGGGTGTAGAAGGACAACAGGATCCCACCGATCGCGGAGCACAGGCCGCTGATCGTGTAGACGGCGATCCGGGTCCGGCCCACCGGCAGGCCCATCAGCAGGGCCGACTGGGGGTTGCCGCCGATGGCGTACACGTTGCGGCCCAGCCGGGTGTAGGCCAGCACGTACGCGGCGACGGCAACCACGACGAAGGCGATCAGCACGCTGATCGACACGAAGTTGCCCTGCGGGTTACCGATCCGCTCCTGGGACATCGAGGTCCAGAACCCGTCGGTGATCGGGATGGACGAGCCGGAGATGAACGTACACATGCCCCGGGCGAAGAACATCCCGGCGAGCGTGACGATGAACGGCTGGATCTCGAAGAAGTGGATGGCGCAACCCATCAGCAGACCGAGCGTCGGGCCGATGAGCAGGGCGATGACGAGCACCAGTGCCGCCGGCATGCCGTCCTGCAGCAGCGCGGCCGACACCATCGCCGTCATGGCGACGACCGACCCGACCGACAGGTCGATGCCACCGGTGAGGATCACGAAGGTCATCCCCACCGCGACGACGAGCAGGAAGCCGTTGTCGATGAAGACGTTGAAGATGACCTGCACGTTGGAGAACGCCGTGTACTGCGACACCCCGATGGCGTACATCAGCAGCAGCAGGGCGAGCGTCGCCAGGACCGGTATCTGCTTCCTCGGCAGCCGGAACCGGGTACGACCGGCGGTAAGCGTTCCAGTGGTCATGCCGGCACCTGCTCCTTCGGCTTGTCGGCGATGGGTGCGGACGGCGGAACGCTGCGCCTGCGGCGGGCGAACCGGGCCCGGAAGGCCGGCGCCTGGATGAGGCAGACGGCGATGACGACGACCGCCTTGAACAGCAGCGAGGTCTGCGGCGAGATGTTCATGGCATACACCGAGGTGGTCAGGGTCTGGATGATCAGCGCGCCGAGGATGGTGCCGCTCAGGAAGTATCGGCCGCCGGCGAGGGACGTGCCACCGATGACGACCGCGAGGATGGCGTCCAACTCCACCCAGAGGCCGACGGCGTTGCCGTCGGCGCTGGAGACGTTGGCCGTCATCATGAAGCCGGCGACCGCCGCGCAGACGGCGCTGACGACGTAAGCGAGGAAGATGACCCGGCCGGAGCGGATGCCGGCGAGTCGGCTCGCCTCCGCGTTGCCGCCCACCGACTCGATGATCATGCCGAGTGCGGTGCGGCGGGTGAACGCGGCGACGAGCACCGCCGCGGCAAGGGCGATGAAGATGGCCAGCGGCAGGGTCAGCAGGTGACCCAGCCCGATCGCCCGGAACGGCCCGGAGTTGATGGTGATGATCTGCCCCTGGGTGATCAGCTGGGCGAGACCCCGGCCGGCCACCATCAGGATCAGGGTGGCGATGATCGGTTGGATCCCGATCACGGCCACCAGCACCCCGTTCCAGACGCCCAGCACGAGCGCGACCCCCAACGCCATCGCGAGGGCGGTCAGCACCACGGTGAGGCTGTTCTGGTCGGGCTGCTTGCTGATGTACATGCAGGCCATCGCGCCGCTGATCGCGCAGACCGAGCCGACCGACAGGTCGATGCCGCCGGTCGAGATGACCAGGGTCATGCCCAGCGCGACGAGGATCAACGGCGCGCTCAACCGCAGGATGTCGATCGGCGAGCCGTACAGGTGCCCGTCCTTGAGCTCGATGGACAGGAACCCGGGCCGGTAGATCGTGTTCGCGGCGAGCATGGCGACCAGCACGGCCGCGGGCCAGAACAGCCGGTGACCGGTGATCGTCCGGTAGCGGCTCACGGTGTCGCTCATCGGTCTGCCTCCTCGCGGTGGGACCCACTCGCGATGGTCTGCATGATGCGGTCGGCGTTGAGGCTGTCGTCGTTGGCGAGCTGCGCGACCATCTGGCGGTCCCGCATGACGGCCACCTTGTGGCTGAGTCGCAGCACCTCCTCCAACTCGGCAGAGATGAACAGCACCGCCATGCCACCGTCGGACAGCTGCGTCACCAGCTTCTGGATCTCGGTCTTCGCGCCGATGTCGATGCCCCGGGTCGGCTCGTCGAGGATCAACAGCCGCGGCTCGGTGATCAGCCACCGGGCCAGGAGCACCTTCTGCTGGTTGCCACCGGAGAGGTTGCGGACCGGAACCTCCGGGTCCGCGGGCCGGATGTTGAGTGCCTTGATGTACTTGTCGACCAGCTCGTCCTGGCGACGACGCGGGATGGGACGCAGCCAGCCACGGGCCGCCTGCATGGCGAGGATGATGTTCTCCCGGACCGACAGGTCGGCGACGATGCCCTCGGCGCGGCGGTTCTCCGAACAGAAGCCGACGCCGTGGTCGATGGCCTGCGCGGGGGTCCGCAGGCTACTCGACGTGCCGTCGACCACGACCTGACCGCCGTCGGTCCGGTCCGCGCCGAACAACAACCGCGCGACCTCGGTACGCCCCGAGCCCAGCAGGCCGGCCAGGCCCACCACCTCGCCGGCGTGGATGGTGAGGCTGAACGGCTGGACCGCCCCCGCCCGGCCGAAGTCCGACACCGCGACCAGCGGGGTGCCCTCCTCCACCGTGGCCAGGTCGCGCCGGGAGTGTTCCTCGATGCCCTCAAGGATGTCGAGTTCCTTGCCGATCATCTTCTCCACCAGGGCGAGCTGGGGCAGCTCGGCGGTCAGGTACTCGCCGACGAGCCCACCGTTGCGCAGCACGGTGATGCGGTCCGCGATCTCGTAGACCTGGTCGAGGAAGTGGGTCACGAACAGGATCGCGATGCCCTCGTCGCGCAGTTGCCGCATGATGCGGAACAACTGCGCCACCTCGCTGGCGTCGAGGCTGGACGTCGGCTCGTCCAGGATCAGCACCCGGGCCTTGATGTCGATGGCGCGCGCGATGGCGACCATCTGCTGGATCGCCAGGGAGTACGAGCCGAGCGGCGCGCTGACGTCGAGGTCGAGGTCGAGGCGGGTGAGCAGGGCGCGGGCGCGGCGGCGAACCTCACCCCAGCGGACGGCGCCGAGCAGCCGCGGCTCACGGCCGATGAAGATGTTCTCCGCCACCGAGAGGTTAGTGCAGAGGTTGACCTCCTGGAACACGGTGCTGACGCCGGCGGCGTTCGCCTGCATCGGCCCGGTGAAGGACACCGGCTCGCTGTCCAGGGTGATCGTGCCCTCGTCGGTGTCGTAGACACCTGTCAGTACCTTGATGAGTGTCGACTTGCCGGCGCCGTTCTCGCCCATCAGGGCGTGCACCTCGCCGGGAAAAAGCCGGAAGTTGACGTCGTGGAGTGCGCGCACCCCGGGAAAGGACTTGCTGATCCCGGTCATCGTCAGGACCGGACGGCTATCCGTCATCCCATCAGACCTCTTCTGGGGGTTGTCGACGCGGAAGGGCCGCTGCGCTCCCACCGCGCCCGCCCGGCCGCCCCTGCGGAGGGCTCGGGCGGGCGTGGCACGGGTCATCGCGGGTCATGCCCGGTCCGTTCGGGTTTATGGGGGGACGAGGCGGGGCCGCCACGCGAGCGCGGCGGCCCCCCGACGTCAATCAGTACTTGCGGGTGGGCAGAGCCTCCTTGGCCTGCGCCTGGGTGAAGGTGGTCTCCTCGGTCTCGATCCGAGCAGGCACCTCCTCGCCGGCCTTGACCTTCTTGGCCAGGTCCATCAGCTGCGGGCCGAGCAGCGGGCTGCACTCCGCGATGAAGTTGAACTTGCCGTCGGCGAGGGCCTGCATGCCATCCTTGACGGCGTCGACCGTGATGATGGTGATGTCCTTGCCCGGCACCTTGCCAGCGGCGGTGATCGCCTCGAGCGCGCCCAGGCCCATGTCGTCGTTGTGCGCGAACAGCACGTCGATCTGCTTGTTGCCCTTGAGGAACTGCTCCATGACCTGCTTGCCACCGGCGCGGGTGAAGTCACCCGACTGGGAGGCGACGACCTTCAGGTTCGGGTTGGCGGCGATCGCCTCACCGAAGCCCTTCTTGCGGTCGTTCGCCGGTGCCGCGCCGGTGCTGCCCTGCAGCTCGACGATGTTCACCGGACCGGTGGCGGTCTTCTTCTGCTCGACCAGCCACTCACCGGCGAGCTTGCCCTCCTTGACGAAGTCCGAGCCGAGGAAGGTCTTGTAGAGCGTCTTGTCGGCCGAGTCGACCGAGCGGTCGGTCAGGATGACCGGGATCTTGGCGTCCTTGGCCTCCTTGAGCACGGTGTCCCAACCGGACTCCACCACCGGCGAGAAGGCGATGACGTCGACCTTCTGCTGGATGTAGTTGCGGATCGCCTTGATCTGGTTTTCCTGCTTCTGCTGCGCGTCGTCGAACTTCAGCTCGATCCCGGCCGCGGTGGCAGCTTCCTTGATCGAGACGGTGTTCGCGGTACGCCAGCCGCTCTCCGCGCCGACCTGCGAGAAGCCCATCGTGATCTTGCCGTCGTCCTTGGTGTCGCCGCCGCCGCCGGTGTCGCTGTTGCCGCAGGCCGCCATGCTGCCGACGAGCAGCACACTGGCGAGGACCGTGGCAGCGCGCCACGGAGCGGAGTGCATTCGCATCTTGCGCATCGAATCTCCTTGGCTCGGTGTGGTGGGGAACCGCGCCAACCGCCGATGTGCAAGGAGCGGCGTACGCGGGTGTTGCGTGCTGCTACTTCGGGGTGGTGCAGACCGGCGGGTCGGGTTTGGCCGCAGAGGGTCAGGAACCCGCCGGTGGGACTGGTTGGCGACCGGAGACGTTCCGCTCGCCGACCGCTGTCACGCGACGACCTCCAGCGCGGCATCCTGGGTGGCCGTGGCGGTCTCGGCGGCCGCGTTGCGGATCGCCCGCAGGCGGAGCATGACGTCGTTGCCGCCGCGACCGAAGTGGTCGTGCAGCGCCCGGTACTCGGCGTACAGGGCGTCGTAGGCGCCCGCCCGGTCCGGGTCCGGTCGGTAGACCGCCTCGTGCACCCGGCCCATCGCCTGCGACGCCTCGTGGATCGACGGGAACTCACCGGCGGCGACGGCGGCATGGATCGCCGATCCGAGCGCCGGCCCCTGCGCGGACGCGATGATGTTCAGCGGTCGCCGGGTCACGTCGGCGTAGATCTGCATCAGCAGCGCGTTGTTGGTGAGACCACCGGCGATCACCAGGTCGTTCACGGCCACACCGGCATCGACGAACGCCTCGATGATCATCCGCGTGCCGAAGGCCGTGGACTCCAGCAACGCCCGGTAGATGTCCTGCGGCCGGGTGGCCAGGGTCATTCCGACGATCATTCCGCTGAGGTCGTGGTTGACCAGCAGCGAGCGGTTGCCGTTCCACCAGTCCAGCGCGACGAGCCCGTGCGCACCGACCGGTTGGCTCGCGGCCAGCTCGGTGAGCTGAACGTGTGAGTCGATGCCGGCCGGGGCGGCGTGCTTGACGAACCAGCCGAAGATGTCACCGACACCGCTCTGCCCAGCCTCGTAACCCCACGCGCCGGGGCTGATGCCGCCGTCCACGACACCGCACATCCCGGCCACCTCGGCGAGCTGCGTGCCGTTGACGACGTGGCAGGTCGAGGTGCCCATGATGGCGACGAGACGGCCGGGCTCCACGGCCTGCGCGGACGCCGCGGTGACGTGCGCGTCGACGTTGCCGACGGCCACCGCGATCCCCTCCGGCAGGCCGGTCCACGCGGCGGCCTGGGCGGTGAGCGCGCCGGCCCGCGCACCGAGCGGCAGCAACGGACCGTCAAGCTTGGTCACGAAGTCGCCGAAGTCGGGGTTGAGCGCGGTCAGGAAGCCCTCGGACGGGTAGTGACCGTCCTGGAGGATGCCCTTGTAACCCGCGGTGCAGACGTTGCGGGTCTCGGTGCCGCAGAGCTGCCAGACGATCCAGTCGGCCGCCTCGACGAAGCGCTCGGCTCGGTCGTAGACCTCGGGGTCCTCCTCGAGGATCTGCAGGCCCTTGGCGTACTGCCACTCAGCGGAGATCTTGCCGCCGTAGCGGCCGATCCACGGCTCGGCCCGCTCGTGGGCCAGCGCGTTGATCCGGTCGGCGTGCGGCTGCGCGGCGTGGTGCTTCCACAGCTTGACCCAGGCGTGCGGCCGGTCGCGCAACTCGGGCGTCTCGCACAGTGGGGTGCCGTCGGCAAGCGTCGGCAGCACCGTGCAGGCGGTGAAGTCGATGCCGATGCCGACCACCGCGGCGGGGTCCACCCCCGCGGCGGACACCGCTGCCGGGACGGCATGGCGCAGCACGTCGCGGTAGTCGTCCGGGTTCTGCAGAGCCCAGTCCGGGGGCAGCGCTCGGCCTCCCGGAAGCGCCGTGCTGATCACGCCGTCGCCGTACTCGTGCACCGCGGTCCCCAACTCGGCACCATCACCGACACGGACCACCAGAGCTCGCCCGGACAGGGTGCCGAAGTCGACACCGACGACGTAGCGGTCGCCAGCTCCGTCCACACGGTTCATGTTCACCTCCACCGTTAACGGGGATAGTGTTAACGCTCACATCCAGCCTCGTCAAGACATCTAGGCGCAACAGCTCCGTAACGGAACGCGGAAGCCGAGCCGACTCGGGCGCGCCACTGGCGGACCGCCACAAAGCACGCGAATCCGATGTCGGCCACCGATCGGGCAGCCAGGGCTGGGGCCGTCGCACGGACCTTCCACCGATCGGGCACCCGGGACGAGGCCCGTCGCACGGACCGCCACCGACCGGAAGTCCCTCGACGGGCCGGGCGACGGGGACCGCACCACCGCACCACGAGACGCCCGCCCGAGCACCGGCGTCTGATGATGTTGGCGATAACATCACCGAGCCGCCGCGCTCCCATGGTCGGACCTCTGGCATGGCTGCCGGCATCACGATGACTCATGAGCGAGCGCTCCCCGAGGGCTGTGGGCTCACCCCGGGGCCATGCGAGCGGCCGGTGTTATCGATAACATTCAACCTTTGGGTGCGGCCTGGAACGGCCGCGAGCCCGCCGGCCGAGCCGGGCCGAGCCGGGCCGGGCCGAGCCGGGCCGAGCCGGGCCGAGCCGAGCCGGGCCGAGCCGGGCCGAGCCGAGCCGAGCCGAGCCGAGCCGAGCCGAGCCGAGCCGAGCCGAGCCGAGCCGAGCCGGGCCGGGCCGGGCTGATCCACTCGCGTTCCTTGAAATCGGGGGGTCCCAGCACGGGAGACCGGCCGACTTCAAGAAATCCGAGCCGATCAAGCCCTCGCGACCAGCCGACGGCCGCCGTCGGCGGGCGTCGACGTCGGGCCGCACCGACGTCGGGCCGCACCTGCGTCGGGCGGGCGTCCACGTCGGGCCGCACCGACGTCGGGCCGCACCTGCGTCGGGCGGGCGTCCACGTCGGGCCGCACCGCGCGACATGGACAGCCGGGGGGGGGGGGGGGGGGGGGGGGGGGGGGGGGGGGGGGGTGGGTTTGGGGGGGGGGGGGGGGGGGGGGGGGGGTGATT
>NZ_JBIAKV010000021.1:19669-77501 GCF_042872705.1 Micromonospora sp. NPDC005203
GGGGGGGGCCCCCCGGGCCCCCCCCCCGGGGGCGGGCCCCCCCGGGGGGGGGGGGCGCCCCCCGGGGGGCCCCCCCCCCCCCCCGGGCCCCCCCGCCCCCCCCCCCGGGGGCCCCCCCCCCCCGGCTGTCCGTCGCGATGGCGGGACGTCGGGCGGTGGCGCCGGGATCAGGTGGCCCGACTGCGGTTGTACAGCGACTTGGCCCAGAAGAAGCAGCCGACGGTGATGACGACGCACCAGACGACCGCGATGATTCCGTTGGCGCCGATCCCGCTGCCGAGCAGCAGACCGCGAAGGGTCTCCATGACGGGCGTGAAGGGCTGGTAGTCGGCGAACCACCGGACCGGGGTCGGCATGGAGTCGGTGGGGACGAAGCCGCTGCCGAGGAACGGCAGCAGGATCAGCGGCATGGGCAGGTTGCTGGCCGTCTCGACACTCTCGCTCACCAGCCCGAGGGCCACCGACAGCCAGGTGAGCGCAAAGGTGATCATGGCGAGGACGCCGATCGCCGCGAGCCATTCGACCGGGTTGGCCGTGGGCCGGAACCCGACGAGCAGCGCCACGCCGATGACGGCTGCGAGGCTGAGCAGGGTCTGCACCAGGCTGCCCAGTACGTGGCCGGTGAGCACCGACGGTCGGAAGATCGCCATCGTCCGGAACCGGGCGATGATGCCCTCGGTCATGTCCATCGCGACCGAGATGGCGGTGCCCTGCGCCGCGCTGACCACCGTGATGAGCAGGATGCCGGGGGTGACGTAGTTGGCGTACTGGGAGCGGCCGCCGGACGGGCCGAGGCCGGCGCCGAGCGTGCCGCCGAAGACGTAGACGAAGAGCAACAGGATGATGATCGGGATGCCGATGAGCAGCATGGTCATCGACGGGTACCGCCGCATGTGCAGGAGGTTGCGTCGCAGCATGGTGCTCGAGTCGCGCACGGCGAGGGAGACGGTGCTCATCGCGCTGGAGCCCTTTCCTGGTCGGGTCGGCCGGCGCGGGAGTCCGGCTGGCCGGTGAGGGTGAGGAAGACGTCGTCGAGGTCGGGGGTGTGCACGGAGAGCCCGGCCACGCTGATCGAGGCACGGTCGAGGTGGTCGAGAAGCGAACGCAGCGACCCGACCCCGCCGTCGCTCGGCACCTGCAGGGTGAGCGCCGCGTCGTCCCGCTTGCCGGCGGCGAACGTACGGGCCGCCGAGTCGAGCCCGTCCTGGTCGGCGAACTGCAGCACCACGTGGCCACCCGGGATGAGCCGCTTGAGTTCACGCGGGGTGCCCTCGGCGATCAGCCGGCCATGGTCGAGGAACGCGACGCGGTCGGCGAGTTGGTCGGCCTCCTCCAGGTACTGGGTGGTGAGCAGGATGGTGACGCCCTCGGCGGCGAGCGCGCGGATGATGTGCCACATGGCCCGGCGGCTGCGCGGGTCGAGACCGGTGGTCGGCTCGTCGAGGAAGATCACGCGGGGCGCGCCGACCAGGGTCATCGCGAGGTCGAGCCTCCGCCGCATGCCCCCCGAGTACGTCGAGACCGGCTTGCCGGCCGCCTCGGTCAGGTCGAACTGGTCGAGCAGCTCGGTGATCCGTCGCCGGCCGGCACCCTTGTCCAGGTGACACAGGTCGGCCATCAGGTTGAGGTTCTCCCGGCCGGTGAGCAGGTTGTCGACGGCGGAGAACTGGCCGGTGACGCCGATCAGTTCGCGTACCGCGTCGGGCTCCCGCGTCAGGTCGTGGCCGAAGACGCGGGCGTGACCGCCGTCGGCGTTGATCAGGGTGGAGAGGATCTGCACAGTGGTGGTCTTGCCGGCGCCGTTGGGGCCGAGCAGCGCGAAGATCGTTCCCTCGCTGATCATCAGGTCGATGCCGTCCAGCACGACCTTGTCACCGTAGGACTTCCGCAGGTCGGTGGCGACGATTGCGGGCTTCGTGGAGCTGGTCATGGTCTCCTCTTTTGTGGTCGCGGTGCGGCGGGTCAGGCGCGGCGGATCATGATGTCGCCGTAGGAGGTGTTCGCCCGGACCTCGACCGTCTCGTCGGTCTGCGCCGGGCCGTCGGTCGTCTCCAGGGCGTTGTGGACGCGACCGTGCTTGGAACTGACGTCGAGCCAGGCGGCGGTCCCACGCCGGATGCCGACCTCGATCGCTCCGTAGGAGGTGTTCAGCTCGATCGCCCCCCGGACGACCTCACCCAGCCGGACGTTGCCGTAGGCGGTGCGGGCCGTCACCGAGGCCAACGGCGCGTCGAGGGTGATGTCGCCGTACGCGGTGTTGACCCGGACGTCGCCGCCACTGCGGCCGATCCAGCAGTCACCGGAGGAGTTCTTGATCTCGGCGGATCCGTCGACCGCCCCGATGCGGACCTTGCCGGAGGAGACCTTCACCCGGGCCGAGCCCGTGACCCGCTCCACCGCGACCTCGCCGTGGCTGCTGTCGATGTCCAACGGCCCGGTCTCGTCGAGCCGGATCCCGCTCCCGGTCTTGATCCGGCACTCGCCCAGCCGACCCTCGCAGCGGAACGCCGCCCAGGACGACTCGCCGTGCACTCGCGACCCGGCCGGCAGCTCGATCAGGACGTCGACCGACGGCCCGGAACCGAAGCCGTAGCGGCGCCAACCCTTCGACACCCTGATCAACAGTTGTCCTGCGGCGTACTCAACCGTGGTCTGTTCGGCGGCGCTCACGTCGGCCTTGCTCGACGGGTCGCGGGGCCGCACCGTCACCACGGTGTCGGTGCGGTCGGTCGCCTTGATCCAGACGTCTCCCACGGGCAGCTCGACCCGGACGGCGATGGGTTCTGGTGTGTCGAAAATTGGCATGGTGGTCTCCCGGAAGGTGGTCGGCGACTGTCGCCGCTGGTCAGCGGCGGGAAAACAAGGGGGTACGGAGAGTCAGCGGGCCCAGCCGGTGATGTGCTGGCCGGAGCGTGGCTCCACCCGGCGGGGCGGGCGACGCTCCGTCTCGCCGGCGCTGACGGCACCGGCGACGGCGCGCACCAGCCAGGCGTTGACCGAGAGCCCGGCCCGCCCGGCGGCCTCCTCGACGCTTGCCTTGAGGTGGTCGGGGAGTCGGAGGTTGATCCGCGAGGTGCCACCGTCCTCCCCCTCCGGCGCGGGGGCTGGCGTGGCGAGCGGCGGCGGGCCGCTGGCCTCACTCACCTCGTCGACGAGCGGGCTGGCCGGCGTCACCACGAAGTCCGGCTCGCGCCCGCGCAACCGGACGTGCACCGAACCCGGCGCGAGATCGCGGGTGATCTCGTCGGCGGCGTCGGACAGGGCCTCGAGCAACGTGAGACGGGTCGCCGCCTCCAGCTGGGCGAAGAGCCGCTCGGCCAGCATCCGGGCCTCGGGGTCGACCCCCTCCGCAGCGATGGCGAACTCGTCTCGCAGGTTCTCGACGTATGACCTGAGCTCCATGGCACCATCATGGCACCACTTTGGCTCAGAATGCAACAGGCGTGGCTCACAATGGTGCCGACCGATCAGTCCCGCCGCAGCACGCCGGGTGCTTCCAGCTCGCCGAACGTGCCCCGGACCAGGTGATTCGCCTCTGCCTGAGTCAGCCCGGAGGCCACCAGCAGGTCGCTGACGGTCGTCCGGACCTGCGCCACCACCACCGCCCCAGAGAAGCCGACCCCCTCCCGATAGGCCTCACCGGCCGTCCGGACCGCCCGCAGGGCCTGCTCACGTGCCCGGTTCGGCTCGACCGCGGCGGCGAACTGCCGCTTGAGCAAGCGGACGGCCTCGGCGAGATCGGCCACCGCCCTCGGCAGCGCGTCCGGGACCGGTTCACCGTCCTCGATCAGCGTCACCGACCGGCGGATCAGGGTCCCGCTGTTGCGCATCGCCCGATCGATCGGCTCTGCCGCCTGGGCGTACCGGCCCACCGGACCGTGCCGCTGTCGCCAGTGCACCGGCGACAGGACGCTGGCCTCCCGGGCGCCCTGGGTCGCCTCGACGAACGCCTGCAACCGGCCCTTGTTCTGCCGCAGTTCGCTCCGGGCGGTGCGGGCCCGATCAGCGTTTCGCTCGGCCAGGGCGCCGGCGGTCGCGTCGAGTTGGGTGAAGAGGAGATCCAACGCCGGCCGCGCGGCCCGGTTGAGCACCCGCAGCGGGTTCAGCGGCAGCAGCACGGTGGTGATCAGCAGCGCCAGACCGCCCCCGACGAGCGCGTCCACGAACCGAGGGATCTCCAGATCACGGATGGACGGACTGAGCGTGGCGATCAGCACCGCCGTCGCTCCGGCCTGGACCACCACCGCCGCACTACCCACGAGGAACAACGCGACCACGATCGCGAGCACGACGATCAAAACGAGTTGCCACCACCCGGTGCCGATCAGCAGGAGCAGCAGATCGCCGATCAGCACCCCCACGGCGACACCGATGATCAGCTCGACGGTACGGCGGAGCCGTTGGCCGACGGACGCGGCGAGAGTCGAGACCGCAGAGATCGGTGCGAAGATCGGCTGCGACACGTGCAACAGTTCGTGCGCCACGAACCACGCCAGCGCCGCGGCCAGACCGGCCTGCACAGCGAGCCCGGCGAAGGCCCGTACCCGACGCATCCGGTCGCGCAGCGTGGCCGTCGCGCGGTCCCAGAGCCGGACCACGATCGGAGCGCGGCCGTCCGCTCCGTGCCGACCGGCAGCGACCATGGCGGCACCTACCCCGCCAGCACCCGATCAATCCCCGAGCCGGTACGTCGACATCCCCGCCCGAGCGTGCGGTGCGCGGCGTCCAACGGCGCCCCTTGCCGACCCGGACGAACGGCGGCAAGCCCGCCGGAGAGTTCCACGGTGCGCGAGCGTCGACCACGACGAATGCCGTGGCCCCCTCGTGGCGCAGGCGGGCCGCGATTGAGGTCGTCCGGTTCGGGTAGACCGCGGTCTGCCGCCGTCCGGGTGGCGGCCCCGGCACGGCGGGCTGGCAGAGCTGGCCTCGGGTGGTTCGTGTGCCAGGGGGCTGCCGAGACGCCTCGGGGGGAACATTCGAATGGACCAGCGCGGTTGAGCGGGCCAGACACCACCGGCGGCTTCGTGGAGCTGCGGGTGCATGGCGTCTCCGGGGCGAACGCCGAAGAGGTGCTGGAGTTGCGGCAGGTCTCGCAGGTGGCGGGTGACCGCAACGGAGGCTTCTACCGGCCGCGCCCCCGGTACTCGGACACCACCGGCGCGCACGGGGTGACGCTTGAGGCGTACCGCTGGGGTGATCTGCCCTCCGGGACCGTGGTCCGCGCACTGGGGTTGGTCTTCCTGCTGCCGTTCATGCTTGTCAACGTGGCGATCTGGATGCGCCCCGCGAACTCCGGTTCCGAGGCGACGGTCCGGTCGCTGTGCCGGTTGCTGGCGCTCACGCTCACCGTGCTCTACGTGCTCGCCATCGCTGGCGTCGCCCTGGATCTCGTCGGCTGGAAGTGTCTGAACTCGGCGAACTGCCTCGCCGGACGCAGCTGGCTGTCCTGGTTGAGCGGCCGGTCGGTCGGGGTGCGACTGGCGGTGCTCGCGCTGGTCCCGGCCACCGCGATCGGCCTGATCTGGCGGATCAGCAACCGGCCGGGGCGGACGTTCGAGGCGTTTCGCGCACCCGAGCAGGTCTCCGGGCATCGGCTCGGCGCGGTCGGTCAGTGGGACGCCGAGCCGCTGGTCGGGCGGCTGCGCTCGATCCACGTCGCCGCCGCGTTCGCGACGCTGGACCTCACCCTGCTCCTGGCCCGGGTCGCCAGCGGTGCCAGCGCCATCGGCGTCGCGTTGACGGTGGCCACCGTGGCGGTCCTGGCCGCCTGCGTGGGATCGCTCTGCACTCCCCCGCTGATCGACCGGGCCGCGAGGGATCGGTTCCTCGACGGGATCACCCACGCGCTACGGTCCAGCGCCATCGTCCTGACCGTCCTCGTGTTGGTCTACGTGCTGGCCAGTCCGCAGTCGTGGGACGGACGCCGCGAGCTGCCCGGCTACGACCTGACCCTGGCCGGGCTGTTCCTCGCACAGACCACCCTGCTGGCCGCACTGGCCGTGGTGCTGCTCCGGCGCCGGGACCGGCAGCGAGGTGCGACGCCGCTGTTCGGGATGGGTGGGCTCGCGATCGCGGCCGCCGGGATCAGCGTGGCGGTGGCGTACTCCGCCGAGGTGGTCTACCGGGCGGCGGACTTCCTCGACCGGGACACGCCAACCGGTGCGGGCATCGCCGCCGGTCCACCCCGCGCGTACACGTGGGTGATCTTCGGCTTCCTGCGCGCGATCGTGGTCACGCTGGTCGTCGCCGGTCTGGTCGTCGTGATCTCCCGCCGGGGCCGGCGTCGCGACGCCGCGGCGATCGTCGCCCACGACTACCCGGACCCGCCGCCGGAGGCCAGGACCCGACTGCGGCAGGTCCGCGACGCGATAGCCCGGGCCCGGTTCACCGAGAAGCTGGTGCCGCTGGCGGTGCTCTTCGGCTGCCTCGCCGGCCTCGCCACGGCCAACACCACAATCGGTCTGCTGGGACAGTTCCCGAGCGACGCCGTCGAGGGAAACATCGGGTTGCCCGCGGACGTGGTCACCTTCGCCATCGCGTTCGGCAGTTGGCTGATCGCCGCGATCATCCTCGGCCTGATCGTCGGCAGCGTCTTCGCCTACCGGACCATCCCGTTCCGGCGGCACGTCGGCGTGCTCTGGGATCTCGGCACGTTCTGGCCCCGAGCCGCCCACCCCTTCGCACCGCCCTGCTACGCCGAACGCGCCGTGCCGGAGCTGACCCGCCGGATCACGTACCTCGTCGAGAGCGGCCATGCCGTGCTGCTCACCGGGCACAGCCACGGCTCGGTGCTGCTCGCCGCGACGGTGCTTCAACTGCCGCCGGAGGTCGGCAGCCGGGTCGCCCTGCTCACCCACGGGTCACCGCTGCGTCGCCTCTACGCGCGACTCTTCCCCGCCTACATCGACGATGCGGCACTGCACGACATCGGCCACCGGGTCGGTTGGCGGTGGGTGAACCTGTGGCGCGACACCGACCCGATCGGCGGCTGGGTCTTCTCCCCCCACCGGTCACCCCGGGCGGCTGCGGGAAGCGACCCGGCAGACCACGTTGATCGTCGACAACGCGATCCCCGGGACGTGGTGACGCCGGCCAGCGACAGCGTTCCCCCTCCGATCCACGGCCACTGGCCGGACGAGGCGGACGAGTCGTTCACCGCTGCGGTGCGGGAGTTGGTGCGGCGTCTCGGTGGACGGGCGGACCCACCCGTCGCGGCCGGGTAGCGGCCGGGTCACCCGGCCCGGGTACGCCAGTCGTCGAGGCTGGTGGCGGCGATGCGGACGCCGTCGCCGGGGACCAGCGAGCGTTCGCCGAGCGTGGCACCGAAGTACCGGGCACCCGGGTCGGCCACCACCGACCGGCGATCCTGCTGGGACGCGAGAATGGATCGGCCCAGTTCGTCGAGGCGGAACTGCTCCGGGCCAGCGATCTCGACCACCGCGTTTGTCGGCGCGTCGACCACGACCCCGGCCACCGCGGCCGCGACGTCGTCCGCCGCCATCGGTTGGATGAGGACCGGCGCGAGGTGCACGGTGTCGCCGTCCGTGGCGGCGTCGATGATCCCCTGGAGAAATTCGAAGAACTGCGTGGCGTGCACCACGGAGTACGGGATCCCGGCCGCGACGATGAGCTTCTCCTGGGCGACCTTCGCCCGCATGTACCCGCTGTCCGGGATCCGGTCGCACCCCACGATCGAGAGCGCCGCGTAGTGGCCCACCCCGGCCGCCGCCGCTGCGGCGAGGAGATTGCGGGTGGACGTCTCGAAGAACTCCAGCACGGCGGCGGCCTCGAACGACGGCGAATTCGACACGTCGACCACGACATCGGCACCGGCGAGTGCCTCGGCCACTCCCTCGCCGGTCAGTGTGTTGACGCCGGTCTTGGGTGACGCCGGCACCGCTTCGTGCCCCTGGGCACCGAGATTGTCCACGAGCTTGGAGCCGATGAGGCCGCTGCCACCGATGACGACGATCTTCATGGTCGAACACGTCCTGTCTGTGCTGGGTCTGCAACCGCTGCCCACCAGTAAGACGGAAACCGTGCACCGATGCAGGACAATCGCTTAAGAACAGTGCGACGAGAATCAGCCGGTTCCCCTGGAGGTCTGACGTGGCCGTGGTGTCCCATCCGGTGTTCGCGCGGGTGTACGAGAGGCTCAGCGTCGCCATGGACCGCGCCGGCACGGCGGAGTTCCGACGGGACCTGGTCGCTGGCCTGTCCGGCCGGGTGATCGAGATCGGCGCGGGCAACGGCAGGATGTTCGCCCACTATCCACCCGCGGTGACCGAGGTGGTCGCGGTCGAGCCGGAACGTCGACTGCGCGCCGCCGCCGAGCGGACGGCACCGAGCGCGCCGGTGCCGGTCACCGTCGTCGACGGTCTGGCGGACGCCCTGCCGGCAGGTGACGGCGAGTTCGACGCGGCCGTCGTCGCGCTCGTGTTGTGCACCGTGCCAAATCAGGCGAGCGCGCTCGCGGAGGTCAGCAGGGTGCTGCGGCCCGGCGGCCAGTTGCGCTTCTTCGAACACGTCGCCGCCGGGCAGGGCAGCCGCCTGCACCGGACCCAACGCCTGCTCGACGCGACACTGTGGCCCACGTTGTTCGCCGGCTGCCACACCAACCGCGACACCGTCGCCGCCATCGGTGCCGAAGGGTTCGTGATCGAGGAGCTGCGTCGGTTCCGCTTCCCGGCCACCAGCAACAGCCCATCCTCACCCTGCGTGCACGGCCGGGCGATCCGGCCCGCCGTAACGCATCAGCCCTGAGAACGACCGCCGGACTGCTGACGAAGACGGCTATCGATCCGACGCCATTCGTCCTCAGGCGACGTCGGGCGCATGCGGCAGCTGGCCGGTCACGCGGTTGAGGTCAACGTGAATGCGAATGAGTAGCACCGTTCCGCCTGTTCCTAATATGCCGTTCTGTACGCATGCGTGGCCCTGACGTGATGTGGTGGTGACCGCACTTTCTCAGTGCCAACCAGGCCGTATTCACGCAGGCCGTGGCCCCACCTGGCCCTCCTGCGAAGTAGTACCCACGGAGGGTGTTCTGTGACAGCAAAGCCTAATCATCATCGTCTTCGCCGACGGCTGCTGCCCGCGCTCGCGGCGTCCGCGGCAGCCGCCGTCGCCGTGGCCGCGACCCTCCTGCTGCTCGGCTCGACGCCGGCCAGTGCCGCCGATGCACCGGTAGGCCTGGGAACAGCGGGCAACTTCTCCGTCCTCGCCGGAGCCGAGCCGACAAACACCGGCCCGAGCTTTCTGGGTCAGAGCCTTGGACGATTCCCGGGAAACACCGCAGCAGGCTTCGGCACGGCAACCATCGGCGGTGAGGTCCACCTCGGTGACGCGGTCGCTCTCCAAGCCCAGAGTGACCTGACCATCGCCTTCAACGACGCCGCCGGGCGGACACCGTTCACCAACCTGCCCGCGGAGCTCGGCGGCAACACGCTCAACGCAGGTGTCTACCGAATCGGGGCCGCACAGCTGACCGGGGCGTTGACGCTCAACGGCCAGGGCGACCCGGCGGCCGTGTTCATCTTCCAGGTCGACTCCTCGCTGACGACGGCGTCGAACAGCAGCGTCGTCCTGATCAACGGCGCTTCGGCCTGCAACGTGTTCTGGAAGATCGGCAGTTCGGCGACGATCGGCACGGGGACCACATTCGTGGGCACCGTCATGGCCCAGGCGGCGATCACGATGGCCACGGGCGCGACCCTCCAGGGTCGTGCGCTGGCACGTACCGCCGCCGTCACTCTCGACACCAACGTCATCACCGCACCACTGTGCGCCGGGCCCACCGGTCCACCCGGACCGACCGGCCCTGCCGGACCGTCGGGACCGCCCGGCAGCCCCGGCGCACCCGGCAGCCCCGGCGCGCCCGGCGGCCCCGGCGCACCCGGCAGCCCCGGAGCGCCCGGCAGCCCCGGCGCACCCGGCAGTCCTGGCGCGCCCGGCGCACCTGGCCGACCGGGCGGTGGCGGCAAGCATCCCGTCCTGCCGGTGACCGGCGGTGGGGCGGTCCCCGCCATGACGGGCATCGGAAGTGCGCTTGTCGTGCTGGGCGCGTTCGCGTTCATCCTCGCCCGGCGGCGCACCCGCGAGTCCTGATCGGAGGCCCGACCGGTGAGCTGCCGGTCGGGCACCTTCGGGACTGACCGTGCACACCAACCGGCGGCCCACTCCCCAGCGGGGTGGGCCGACGGTTGGTGTGCCGGGTCAACCGGTCCGGACGCCGAGGGGACTGGGTCAGTCGGGGCTGCGCGACGACCAGCGGCGCTCAGACCAGTGATTGTGCACTGGCCTGGACGAGGCTGACGTGCCCAGAGGCTCTACGATGATCGGCTGAGCGGGTGACCTGGTCGAGTGGCCGTCACCGGGTCGGCAGGCCCGCCACCCAGTCATCCAGGCCCGCCGGGCCCGCGAACAGCACCACCGGCGGCCCGGCCGGGTCGGCCTGCCAGGCCCGCATTCGCCGCCGTTCCCGGCCGAACGCGGCGGCGTGCCAGACCAGGATCGAGTCCGGGGACAGCACACTGCCCAGTGATTCTCGGTTTCCGTTGCAGATCACCTCGCCGGTGCCCAGGCGACGCAGGGTGCGACGAAGCAACCACCAGAACGAGCGCCACCACGGGTAGTCCAGGGCCACCACCAGGTCGGCACGGGCCAGCGGCACGTCCCGCCATCCGTGGTACGCGCCGTCGAGGATCCAGCTGTCCCGCCGGCAGATCTCCTCGATGCGCCCGCGCTGCTGCGCGACCGGCACCTCGACCCACCCCGGCAGCCACAACAGGTCGTCCACCGGATACCACGGCAACCCGAGGCGCTCGGCCAGGCGCTCGGCGAGAGTGGACTTGCCCGAGCCGTGCACCCCGTAGACCAGGATGCGACGCGGTGCGGTCATCGCGGCAGCGTACGCCGCGACCGAAAATCGTTTGCCGTACGGGACGGGCTGCACGAGAGTGACGTCCATGACGTACTGACGGAACCACCCCGCGCACTCGCCCCCGGTGACACCTCCCGGAGGGCTGTGCTGTCGTCCGTTCCCGCGTCTGCGTGCGAAGTGAGTCTCCTTGTTGCAGCACCACTCCCCTCGGGAGTCCCTACCCCCGTCCACCCCGGCCACCGTCACGGTGTTCGCCTCACCCGCGAGCTGGATCGAGTCCGCCGCACTCGACCAGTGCCAGCAGGTTGCCGCCCTCGACGGCATGATCCACGTCGCGGCGATGCCGGATCTGCACCCCGGCAAGGGCGCGCCCATCGGTGCGGCCATGGCGTCGACGCTGCTCTACCCGTTCCTGGTGGGCTCCGACATCGGCTGCGGCATCGCCGTGTTCCCCATCAAGCTCAAGCGTGCCGTGCCGGAGCGCCTCGCCGCCCGGTTTCCGGACCTCGACCGCGCGTTGGACCGGGATCAGGACGCCGACGACCCGGCCTGGGCGGTCGTCCAGGGTGATGTTCCGGCCGGTCATCTGGACGGTCTCGGGACGGTTGGTCGTGGCAACCACTTCGTGGAGCTGGCCCGAGTCGACACGGTCCTCGACGTGCGCCACGCGAGTCGTCTCGGGCTCGACGCCGGCGATCTCGTGCTGATCGTGCACAGCGGTTCCCGTGGTCTGGGTGAACGGATTCTGCGGGCGCACACCGAGGTGCACGGCGCCGGGGCCGCTCCCGATCCGGCCGCCTACCTGACGAGGCACGACGACGCCGTGCGCTGGGGATCGCTCAACCGGCGGCTGCTGGCGGCCCGGGTCGCGTACGCGTTGGGCGCCGAACCCACCCCGCCGATCGTCGATCAGTGCCACAACCTGGTCGAGGTCTCCGACGGGGTCTACCTGCACCGCAAGGGCGCGGCGCCGGGCGACGGACGCGACGTCCTGGTCGCCGGCACCCGGGGCACGCCCTCCTACCTGGTGGCCGCCCACGCCGGGCCGGAGGCGAACCATTCGGTGGCGCACGGCGCCGGTCGCAAGATGTCGCGCGCCGACGCCCTGCGGCGGGGCCGGGCCAAGCACACGGTCGAGGAACTACGTCGCACGCCCGTGGGCTCGCTGGTGGTGTGCGGCGACCGCCAACTGCTGTTCGAGGAGGCGCCCACGGCGTACAAGCGCATCGAGCAGGTGATCGCCGATCTCGTCGAGCACCGGCTGGCCACCCCGGTGGTCAGCACGACTCCCCTGGTCAGCTACAAGACGCCCGATCTCGGGTCCGCCTCCCGCACTCAGCGGCGGGGTCACCGCGACGGACGGGGCCGGTCGTGAGCGTGCTCCTGCTGTTGTCCGCCGGGCGCGGCCCGAGTGAGTGCGCCTGGGCGCTGGCCCAGCTCCTGCATCGGCTGACCGGAGCGGGCACTCGCCAAGGTCTGACGATCGAACAGCTTCAGGTGACAGCCGGCGATCGGCCCGGCACCTACCGCTCGGCGCTCATCCGGATCACCGGCGCGGACGCCGAAGCGTTCGCAGCCTCGTGGACCGGCACGCTGTGCTGGCAGGCCCCGAGTCCGTACCGGGCGAGCACGGGCCGCAAGAACTGGTACGTCACCGCGCAACCGCCGTCACCCGACGCGGCGCCGACGCCGTTCGCCGAGGCGGACGTCGACATCGTCGGTTGCCGTACCGGCGGTCCGGGTGGTCAGCACCGCAACAAGGCCAGCACGGCGGTCCGCGCGACGCACCGCCCTTCGGGCCTCGTCGTCGTGGTGGACGAGGAGCGGCAGTTCAGCCTCAACCGCCGGATCGCCCTGCAACTGCTGCGCCAACGCGTCGAGCAGGGCGACGCGGCGGCCCGGAGTGCCGTCACCACCGCCCGGTGGCGGGTGCACGACGCCCTGGTGCGCGGCGACCCGGTGCGGATCGAGCGTCCACCGCCCCCGCGCCAGCGGGGGTAGCGCAGCCGATTCAGACCTCCAACACCGCCTTCGCGAAGGCTTCGGGTGCCTCCTGCGGCAGGTTGTGCCCGACCCCGCCGCCGACGGTCCGGTGCTCGTACTGCCCGGCGAACTGCTTGCCGTAGGTGGTCTGCGGCAGATGCGGCGCACCGTTGGCGTCGCCCTCCATGGTGATACTGGGGACCGTGATCTTCGGTTGCGTGGCCAGGCGCTGCTCCAGTTCGGCGTACTGCGCCTCCCCATCAGCGAGGGCCATCCGCCACCGGTAGTTGTGGATCACGACCTCGAGGTGGTCGGGGTTGTCGAACGATGCCGCGCTGCGGTCGAAGGTGGCGTCGTCGAACTTCCACTTCGGTGACGCGGTCTGCCAGATCAGCTTGTTGAAGTCGCGCCGATTCTTGTCGTAGCCTTCCCGCCCGCGTTCGGTGGCGAAGTAGTACTGGTACCACCACGCCAACTCCGCCTTCGGCGGCAACGGAGCCTTACCCGATTCCTGGCTGGCGATCAGGTAGCCGCTCACCGAGACCAGCCCCTGGCAGCGCTCGGGCCACAGCGCGGCCACGACGTCGGCCGTACGCGCACCCCAGTCGAACCCGGCCAGCTTCGCGCTGTCGATCTTCAGGACGTCCATGAGGGCGATGAGGTCGAGTCCCAGGGCCGCCGGTTCGCCGTTGCGCATGGTGTCGTCGGAGAGGAACCGGGTCGTGCCGAAGCCCCGCAGGTACGGCACGACGACCCGGTAGCCGGCGTCGGTGAGCAGCGGCACGACGTCGGCGAAGCTGTGGATGTCGTACGGCCAGCCGTGCAGGAGGATCACCGCGGGACCGTCGGACGGCCCAGCATCGACGTACCCGATGGTCAGGACCCCGGCGTCGACCTGTCGCACGTCACCGAACGATGCCCCCATGCCGGACCTCTCCTCGCGTTCTCACCCTCGGATGTGCTGACCACGCCCCAATCTAGGGACCCGCCGGCTGGCCGATCAGGGTTTGCCGGTGATCGGCCCCGGCCCGATCCGGACTGGCTAGGATGCACACAGCGTCGCCCCGCGCGACTCCGGGTGCGGAAACGACCGTAGGGTGATGGTATGGCTGAGCGACCTCTGACCCTGATGGCGGTGCACGCCCATCCCGACGACGAGGCGACGAGCACCGGTGGCATCCTTGCCCGCTACGCCGCGGAGGGGATCACGACGGTGCTGGTGACCTGCACCGACGGGCGGTGCGGCGACGGCCCGGGTGGGGTCAAGCCGGGTGAACCGAAGCACGATCCCGCCGCTGTCGTGGCGATGCGCCAGGCCGAGTTGGAGGCCAGCTGCGCGGTGTTGAGGGTCAGCCACCTGGAAACCCTCGGTTACGCCGACTCCGGCATGATGGGCTGGCCGACGAACGACCAGCCCGGCGCGTTCTGGACCACGCCGGTGGCGGAGGCGGCGGACCGCCTCGCCGAGCTGATCCGGCAGTACCAGCCCGACGTGATCGTCACGTACGACGAGAACGGCTTCTACGGCCACCCGGACCACATCCAGGCGCACCGGATCACCATGGCCGCCGTGGAGCTGACGGACACCCCCGCGAAGGTCTACTGGACCACGGTGCCGCGCACCGCGTTCGAGCAGTTCGGCCAGATCATGCAGGAGCTCGGCGTCGAGTGGGACGCACCGGCCCCGGGGGCGGAGCCGGAGCCGATGCCGCAGCTCGGCCTGCCCGACGACGAGATCAGCACGTGGGTGGACACGAGCAGCTTCGGGGCGCAGAAGTTCGACGCCCTGGCCACCCACGCCAGTCAGACCGAGAACATCTTCTTCCTGCAACTGGGTCGGGAGCGGTTCACGGAGCTGATGGGGGTGGAGACCTTCGTTCGGGTGCGGGACCGCACCGACGCGCCGATCCCCGAGGACGACCTGTTCGCCGGCCTGCGCTGACTGTGCGGCTGGCCTGGTCGGTCCGTAGGTGATGGGCTGATGTCGACGGCGGTGAGGGCTACCGACGCTCGGCGGCTCGCAGGCGGTCAGAGCACCTCGGCGCGGCGGGGTCGGCGGGAGATCGACAGCCACCCGAGGAAGCGGAGGTGCAGCGCTCGTACGTCGGGACGTGCGCCGAGGGCGTACAGGTCGTCGATCGCGTCTTGCAGGTTCGACGCCAGGTAGAACGAGAGGGCGATCGAGTGGCCGTAGAACTCGGTCGCGAGGTGTAGCTGCGCCGGGTTGCACGGCCAGGGCGCGGCGCAGTTGCGGCACAGCCACGCGGGGCGCATCGGGATATGGGCGCGGGCGACGCGAGAAGTCCAGCGGCGGGCGCGGCGATCGGCCGGTGACGGCAGGTTCGCGGCCGCCGACGGGCGACTACGCCATAGCCATCGATCGAGCGCTGAAGACCGGAGGAATATTCGGTCGGCTGCTCGATCGGCTCGCCGACCTTGACGCCGCGCCGCTCTGGCTGCGTGAGTGGATCACTTTCGAGCAGCAGGCCCGCACGTTGCGATGGTGTGAGGTCGCGTGGGTGCCGGGTCTCTTGCAGACCGAGGCGTACGCCCGTGCCGTGTTCGCCAGCGACGGCAGGGTTAGCGCCGAGGAGGTCGAGACGCGGGTAGCTGGAAGGCTTGCCCGGCAACAGATCCTCACCAGTGACGACCCACCGCACCTCGTCGCCGTCCTGGACGATGCCGTCCTTCGGCGTCCCGTCGGCGTCCCGTCGGCGGCGCGGCTGTGATGCGTGAGCAACTGTTCCACTTGGCGCAACTCAACCAGGACCGGCGACGGGTGAGAATCCATGTCGTTCCACGCGGGGTCGGCGCGTACGCTGGCCTCGACGGGCCCTTTGTCCTCGCGACCCTGCCGGGTTTGGTTGATGTGGGCTACCTCGACAACCGGCTCCGGGGTCAGGTGGTCGAGCGGACTGCCGAGGTAGCGGCCCTGCGTGAGCAGTGGGAAGCCATCCTCGCCGCGGCGCTGACCCTGCAACAGTCCACCGAGCTGATACCGGAAGTGGCAAAGTCATGGACCTGACCGGCGCACGCTGGCACAAGAGCACCCGCAGCGGCAGCAATCAAGGGGCCTGCGTAGAGGTCGCCGACAACCTTCCCGGCATTGTCGGCGTACGGGACTCGAAGGATCCGGCCGGGCCGGCGCTGGTCTTCGCGCCGGAGTCTTGGCGGGCCTTCGTTGGTCAGGTCGCCGAGAGGTCGTAAGCAACGCCAGACGACGACGCGCCCGCCCCCGATATCGGAGGCGGGCGCCTTACGTTGTGCGGAACGACGCGCCAGGCACAGCGCTATGTGTGCCCGAATCTGCACAGTCTGTTTGGCGTTCGGGTGAGTGGGCTCATCCGCCGAACGGATAGATCGACTGCACCGACTGGCATAGGCATGCACAGCCGGTCTCCGGAAGTTTCGCGGGCGTCTCCGGCGAGCCCCCGCAGGTCATATGACGAATTTCCGGAAGTTTTCAGCGTTGACGTCCAGACATCGACGGCCTTAACGTTTCGAGCAGGTTTCCGGTCACCGGCCGGAACTACCGACCCCCGGCCCCGAGCCGGGGCGCTCGATCGCCAACCCCGCTCTCCATCCGCCAACACCGGACCCGCACCTTGTTGATCGACACATATCGATCAAGGTCTGGAAAGGAAGGCACATGAAGCTGAGACAGTGGACCACCGTCGGCGTGGTCGCCGTCCTCACCGTTGCGGCGCTGAACACGGTGCCCGCCACCGCGAGCCGGCCGTACGACCCCACGGCGCAGAGCCTCGGCGCCCTCGGCCTGCGCCACGGCCTCCAGGTCGGCACCGCGGTCAACATGGATGCCCTCAACGACGCCGGTGACCCGCAGTACCGCGCGCTGGCCTCCTCGGAGTTCACCTCCGTCACCGCCGAGAACGTGATGAAGTGGGAGGTCCTGGAGCCCACCCGCGGCACCTACGACTGGGCCGCTGCCGACCAGCTCATCGATTTTGCCAAGCGCAACCGGCAGAGCGTCCGCGGCCACGTGCTGGTCTGGCACAACCAACTGCCCGGCTGGCTGACCAGCGGTGTCGCCGACGGCTCGATCAGCAAGCAGGAGCTGCGTGAGCTGCTGCGCAAGCACATCACCACTGTCGCCAACCGGTACCGGGGCAAGATCTGGCAGTGGGACGTGGTCAACGAGGCGGTCAGCGACCCCTGGGACACCCCGTCGACCCTGCACTACAAGGGCTTCTGGGCGGAGAACCTCGGGCCCGGCTACATCGCCGACGCGTTCCGCTGGGCGCGGGCGGCCGACCCCAAGGCTCTGCTGTTCTACAACGACTACAACATCGAGGCGTTCGGCTCCGGCAACCCGGCGGACGACAAGACCCAGTTCGTCTACGAGATGACCAGGGGGCTACTCGCCCAGGGTGTGCCGATCGACGGTGTCGGCGCCCAGGGTCACCTGGGCACCCAGTACGGCAACTTCGACACCCTCCAGGTGACCGCCGCGCTCAAGAAGTTCAGTGGGCTCGGCGTCGCCACCGCGTTCACCGAGGTCGACGTCCGCAGCCAGATGACGGCGGGTGTCCAGGCCGGCAACGCAGACGAGATCAACCCCCGGTTGCAGGCCTCGGCGGCGAACTCCAGCGTGCTGATGAAGGCGTGCCTCGCCGTCCGGAGCTGCCTGTCGTACACGGTCTGGGGCTTCAGCGACAGGCACTCCTGGGTGCCGGACTGGTTCGACGACCCGCCGGAGGGCCTCGCCACGATCTACGACGAGGACTACCAGCCCAAGCGGGCGTACCAGGAGCTGAAGTCGGACCTGATCCTCGCTGGACCGCCGTACGTCCAGCCGCGCAGCACTCCCCGACCACGCCGCTGACCCTCGGGTCGCGGCTCACTCGACGGCAGGTCCGTCGGCGTAGGGCCGTGTGGGGCACGGCGGAGCCCCACACGGCCGATACGTCACCACGGTCGTCGACGTTCGACTCACGTTCAGCCGCCTTGAGTGGCCGTACGGACGCCATTGGAGTATTGATGCCGGTTCTACCTGCTTATTGATGGTGTTGGTGTAACCATAGTGGGCGTGGGAACTGCGAAAACTGCCATGCCTGCGATCTCGCCGCTCACCGGCGATCCAATCAAGCGGGCCGATGCCGAAAAACTCGCGGGGGTGCTGAAGGCCTTCGCCGATCCGGCGCGACTGCGACTGCTCAGCCTGATCCAGTCCGCGCCCGAAGGTGAGGCGTCCGTCAGTGACCTCACCGGGGCGCTCAACCTGTCCCAGCCGACGGTGAGTCATCACCTGCGGATCCTCACCGAGGCCGGCCTACTCGAACGCGACAAGCGGGGGGTGTGGGCCTACTACCGCCTGGTGCCCGCCGCTATCGCACAGATCGCCGACCTGTTGACGCCGCCCCGAAAGCGAGCCACGAAGAAGACCCGCTGACCCCTCACATCCGCTCCGGGCAACGGACGCCGAGCAGGTGCAGCCCCTGCCGCAGCGTCCGGGCCGTCAACTCGGCCAGCAGCAGCCGGCTCTCCCGCAGCTCGTCCGGGGCCCGCAGCACCGGGCAGCGCTCGTAGAACGCGTTGAACGCGGTGGCGAGCCGGTGCAGGTAACCGGCGAGGTGATGAAACTCGAGGCTCCGCTCCACCTCGCCGACCACCGCGGCGAAGCCGAGCAGCTCGACCGCGAGCGCCCGCTCCGCCGGAGCCGTGAGCACGATGGGCGTGTCCGGCCGCGCGGTCGTCCCGGCGCGCCTGCACATCGACCGGATCCGGGCGTACACGTACTGGAGGTACGGCGCGGTGTTGCCCTCCAGGGCGAGCATCCGCTCCCAGTCCAGGACATAGTCCTTGGTCCGATCGGTGGACAGGTCGGCGTACTTCACCGCGCCGATCCCCACCGCGCGACCGATCTCGGCCGCGGCCTCGGCACCCAGCTCCGGGTTTCTCCGCCGGGCCAGGTCGGTGGCTCGGGTGACCGCCTCCTCCAGCAGGCCGACCAGCTTCACCGACTCGCCAGCCCGGCTGCGCAGCATCCGCCCGTCGGCGCCGAGGATCGACCCGAAGCCCAGATGCTCGGCCCGCACCGGCGGACCCAGCCAACCGGCCGCCCGGGCGACCGCGAACACCATCGCGAAGTGCTGCCGCTGCGGCAGCCCGACGACGTACAGCAAGCGGGTTGCGCCCAGTTCGCCGACACGCTGCCGTAGCGCGGCCAGATCAGTGGCCGGATAGCCGTACCCCCCGTCGCTCTTGCGCACGATGAGCGGCGTCGGCTCGCCGTCGCGGCCGCTGAACCCGGCCGGAAAGACGCAGTCGGCCCCGCCGCTGGGCGCCAGCATGCCCAACCGGTCCAGGTCGTCGACGACCCCCGCCAGCAGATCGTTGTAGGCGCTCTCGCCCCGAAAGTCGTCCTCGGACAACGTCACGTCGAGCAGGTCGTAGACGGTCAGGAAGTACCGCTCGGACTGCGCCACCAGCAGCCGCCACCACCGCAGCGTCTGCTCGTCGCCGCCCTGCAAGGCGACCACCCGCAGCCGCGAGCGGTCCCGGAACGTCTCGTCGGCGTCGAACTGCGCCCGCGCCGCCCGATAGAAGCCGTCCAGGTCACCCATCGACAACTCGTGCGCCGCCCCGGCCTCGCCGAGGTCGACCAGGTGCTCGATCAGCATGCCGAACGGTGTCCCCCAGTCACCCAGGTGGTTGACCCGCACCACCCGGTGCCCCAGCCAGTCCAGCAGTCGTACCGCCGCGTCGCCGATGACAGTGGAGCGAAGATGCCCGACGTGCATCTCCTTTGCCACGTTCGGCGCCGAATAGTCGACAACCACGGTCTGCGGGGCCGCCGTCACCGGCACGCCGAGCCGGGCGTCGCCGGCCAGCCCGGAGACCAGGTCGGCAAGTGCCGGGTCGGCGACGGTGAGGTTGAGAAACCCCGGCCCGGAGACCTCCGCCGACACGCAGACGTCATCGAGCACCGCGTGTGCCAGCACCTCGGCGGCGATGTCGCGCGGCGGACGGCCGAGCCGTCGGGCCAGCGCCAGCGCCGCGTCGGATTGGAAATCCGCTCGCGGGGAGCGCCGCACGAGCGGGTCGACCGGTCCGCCGGCCACCGCCGCGAACGCCGGTGCCAGTCGGTCGGACAACAATCTTTCAAGATCCATGAGTACGCCGATCTCACTCGGACCCGCGCTGTCAGGCGGGCCTCAGACGACAGGAGATGCGGGCGGACCGAGGACGACCAGCGCATGACCGGCGGCTCGATCCGCCGGTCGCAGGAAACAGGTCAGCGCGGGCGGGCGACGGATCGCCGGCGTCGCCGCGCACCGACCTGGACGTCACACGACGCTCCGGTGCACTTGGCGATCACGCTGGTCATCCGGGCAGCTTAGCGGGCCGGCGGGTGTGTCGACATCCCGATTACCACCGCTTAGTTCAGCGTCCGGCGCAGCGGACAGTCGTTTGGGACGGTGCGCCCCAGGGAACTGCCCCGACATCAACGAAGGGTGATCATGAGCCGACACACACCGCCACCACCGGCCCGTATGCGACGCGTGCCTGCGCTGATCCCACTCCTGGGCAGCATCGCACTTGCCACCGCCTGCACCACCACCGCGGACCCGCCCGCCTCGGCCCCGTCGAGTGCGGCGCCGACATCCGCGGCGGCAGCGGTGGACCCGACGGGCCAGCCCTCGCCGAGCGCGAGCGGCCCGACGACCATCCCGACGTCGGCCTTCGTCGAGCTGCCGACCGAGCTGCGGAAGTCTCCGCGCCGGACGGTGCCGGTCGAGCAGGCCCTGCCGAAGTTGTGTGCCGACGAGTTTGGCACCGGGGGCCGCCAGGTAACGGCGAGCGCCGCGATGACCGTCACCTACAAGGAGGCCGACGACAATCCCTCCAACACGCCACAGGGCATGATCCACCAGACCATCTTCACGTTCGACGGCACCGGCGCTGCGGACTACCTGGGGCGTCTCCGCACCGCCTTGGAGGCGTGTCCGTCCTACCAGCACGACGGGAGCCGGGCGACCGCCAAGAGCGAGGCTCTGCCCGGCGTCGGCGACGAAGCGCTGCTGCTGAACCTGACCTGGCCCGCGACCAGCATCGGCGGAGAACACACCGGCGGCAACGAGTCCAGCCAGATCGCGGTGGCCCGCGTCGACACGGTGGTGACGGTGTTCAACGACCAGGGGTGGGAGGGTTCCAGCGGGAATCCCGCCATCCTGGACCGCGTCGTCCGTGACGCTGTGCGGACCATCGACGCCTGGCAGGGGTAGTCCCACCACGGGCGCCGCGGCGCGGGGTTCGGCCCCCGGGTCTTCGGCGCGTTCCGCATCGTGACACGTTCGGTCGTGGCGATGCGCGCGCCGAAGACCCGTCGCCAGAACAAGCGCCAACTCCCCCGGTGCGATGATGCGGCCCGTGACCTCCGCACCCGCCGATCCGCTCGACCTGCACGGTGTGCGCCGTGCCTACGACACCGTCGCCGAGGACTACGCGACCCTTCTGCCGGACACCCGCGCCGAGACCCCACTCGACCTCGCCATGGTCGACGCGTTCGCCGAGGCAGTGACGTCGGGCGGCGACACCCGGGTCCTCGACGCCGGGTGCGGCCCGGGCCGGATGAGCAGGTACCTCACCGCTCGTGGGTGCCTGGTGCACGGGGTCGACCTGTCGCCGGGCATGATCGTCCGAGCGCGCCGTGACCACCCTGGCCTGATGTTCACCGTGGGCTCGTTGACCGCACTCCCCTACCCGGACGCCCAGTTCGCCGGCGTCCTGCTCTGGTACTCCACCATCCACACACCCCCTGCCGGGCAGGCACGCGTCTTCGCGGAAGCGGCCCGGGTCCTCCGACCCACGGGCCACCTGCTCGTCGGCTTCCAGGCCGGCGAAGGAACGCGTGACCTGTCGGCGCCCTACCGCCGCCACTTCGGCCACGAGATCCGCCTGGAGCGACACCGGTACACGGCGGACCAGGTCGCCGCCGAGATCGAGGCTGCCGGCCTGCGGGAGGAGTGCCGCCTGGTGCGACGGGCTCGGGGCACCGAGCGGGACGATCAGGCGTTCCTGCTGGCCACGGCACGTCGCGTCAGCGGGTGAAGGCCACGTACAGGCCGAGGGCGAGGTTCACCACCAGGATGATCGCGCCGACCACGGCGAACCAGCGTCGCCAGGCCGTGCACCGGACCGTCCGCTGGGACTCGGCGATGCCCGCTTCCTCCAGCCGGACCTCGGCGATCCTGTCCCGTTCCCTGGTGTCCCGACGATCCGTGGTCACACCGGCACTGACCAGGGCGACGTTGGCACGTAGTTCCTCGGTGAACGCCCGGAGTGCCGAAGCCATCGGTACGCCGAAGCCTAGCCCCCCGTTGGCCTACGGACGATCGCCCGAACCGGCGGGCACCTGCTCGGCGCCGGTTCGCAAGCTCGCCCTGATCAGCAGGCCAGCCCCTGAGCTTGCGTACTCCTCTCCGCGGTGCTTGATGCCCTCAATCCTCGTGCTGTTCGTCGAGGCGCGCTCGCAGCGCCGCCGCGATCTGGCCCGCCGCGACGATCTGCTCCGGCGTGAGGGCGTCGACGAAGAGCTCTCGGATGGCGCGCAGGTGGGGAAGTGTCGCGTTGCCGAACGCCTCGGCTCCGGCCGCGGTGAGCAGCACCTCCGCTCCCCGGGGGACGGTCGGGCACTCCTGGCGGCGGATGAGGCTGCGCCGCTCCATCCGCCCCAGGTGGTGGGAGAGCCGGCTGCGCTCCCAGCCGATGTGCGCCGCGAGCGCGGACGAGCGCATCGCCTGGTCCGGCGCCTCGCTGAGAGCGAGCAGGACGGCGTAGTCCCCGGTGGAGAGGGAGGAGTCACCCTGCAGGCGGGACTCCAGCCGGGCACTCAGCGCCGCCGTCGTCTCGATGAAGTTCCGCCAGATCCGCAGCTCCTCGGCCGTCGGCAGTTGGCGTCCTCCCCGCCGGGCAGGTGTGGTCTCCGTCATCTCATTCTCCCGGGAATTGACGTGTCAATCGCCAAGTTAGCATCATTGACACGTCAACCGGTAGGTCCGCTCCCGCGGGTCGCCGGCGGAAGCACCGAGGAGGACACGATGACAGCTACCGGATTCGAACTGGGGCTCAACTCGTTCGGGGAGGTGGCCACCGACGGCGACCGGATCCTGAGCGACGCCGAGACCGTACGACTCCTCGTGGACGAGGCACGACTCGCCGAGTCGGTCGGACTCGACGTGTTCAGCCTCGGCGAGCACTATCGGGAGGGCCACAACGACTCGGCGACGCCGGTGTTGCTCGCGGCGGCCGCGACGGCGACCGAGCGGATCCGCCTCGGCACCTCGGTGACCGTGCTCAGCACGAACGACCCGGTCCGCCTCTACCACGAGTTCTCCACGCTCGACGCCGTGTCCGACGGCCGCGCCCAGCTCGTCCTCGGACGCGCGTCGGCGACCGAGTCGTTCCCGCTGTTCGGCTACGACCTGGCCGACTACGAGCGGTTGTTCGAGGAGAAGCTCGACCTCTTCCTGCGGCTTCGGCGTGACGAAACGGTCACCTGGTCCGGAACTGTGCGAAGCCCTCTGACCGAACAGCGCCTGCACCCACGGATGCGGCCCGGTGGCATCCCGACGTGGATCGGCGTCGGGGGCAGCCCGAACTCGGTGGTCCGCGCCGCCCGGCACGGCCTCCCGCTCATGATGGCGATCATCGGTGGACGACCCCAACGGTTCGCCGGCCACGTCGACCTCTACACCAAAGCGCTCGACCAGTTCGGGCATACCCCGCAGCCAATCGGGCAGCACTCACTCGGCCTTGTCGCAGACACCGACGAGGAGGCGGTGGAGACGTGGTGGCGATACTGGCAGCCGGTCGCGGCGGCGCTCGCCGCGGAACGCGGCTTCTACAAACCGGACCGCGCACGCTACGAGGCCGAAATCGACCACGGGGCGCTCTTCGTCGGGTCACCCGAGACGGTGGCGCAGAAGATCGCCACGGTTGCCCGCGACCTGCGGCTGAACCGCTTCGACCTGAAGTACGACATCATGCACCTGCCCCGCGAGGCACGCGCGCGCACCATCCAACTGCTGGGCAGTGAGGTCGCGCCGCGGGTCCGGGAGCTGCTGGCGAAGGAGCCCACCCATGTCTGACCTCTTGTTCGGCCTCGACACGTTCGGCGACGTACCGTCCGACGACGCCGGCAAGCTCGTCTCCCACGCCGCGGCGATCCGTCAGGTGGTCGACGAGGCGGTGCTCGCCGACCAGCTCGGCGTCGACGTCATCGCGCTGGGCGAGCACCACCGGCCGGAGTACTCGGTGTCGACGCCGGAGACGGTGCTGGCGGGCATCGCCACCCGTACGTCCCGGATCCGGTTGGCCTCCGGGGTGACCGTGCTGAGCTCGGACGACCCGGTCCGGGTGTTCCAGCGGTTCGCCACGGTGGACGCGCTGTCACACGGCCGGGCCGAGGTCATCCTCGGTCGCGGCTCGTTCACCGAGTCGTTCCCCCTGTTCGGCTACGACCTGCGCGACTACGACACGCTGTTCGAGGAGAAGATCGAGCTGTTCGTCAAGCTGCTCGACGAGAAGCCGGTCACCTGGAACGGCACCCTGCGTGCCTCGCTGGAGAACGCCGACGTCTTTCCCAAGACCGAGTCGGGACACCTGAGCACCTGGGTCGGCGTGGGTGGCTCACCGCAGTCGGTCGTCCGCACCGCCCAGTACGGGCTCCCACTCATGCTCGCCATCATCGGCGGCGCCCCCGAGCGTTTCGCGCCGTACCTGGACCTCTACCGCAGGGCGGCCGAGCAGCTCGGTACGACCGCACACCCGGTCGGCATGCACTCGCCGGGCTTCGTCGCCGACACCGACGAGGAGGCGAAGGAGGTGTACTGGCCGCACTACCGGGTGATGCGCAACCGCATCGGCGCGCTGCGGGGCTGGCCACCGATCCGTCGCCAGGAGTTCGACTCCGAGGTGGAGAACGGCTCGCTCTACATCGGCTCACCCGAGACGGTGGCCCGTCGGATGGCACGCGCGATCCGCAGCCTCGGAGTCGGCCGGTTCGACCTCATCTACTCCGCCGGAGCGCAACCGGTGAGCGCCCGGATGCGAGCCGTGGAACTGTACGGCTCCCGGGTGATCCCCATGGTCCGCGAGCTGCTGGCCTGATCAACACATGAACCGAGAGGACGACATGTTCGACAACGACCGGCCCCAGACCCTTGGTGTGCTCGGGGCCGGCAAGGTGGGCACGGTGCTCGCCCGGCTCGCCGTCGCCGCCGGCTACCGCGTGCTGGTCGCCGGCTCCGGCGATCCGGCGAAGATCGCCCTCACCGTCGAGGTGCTCGCCCCGGGGGCGGCGGCCACCACGGCGGCCGACGCGGTGGCCGCCGCGGACATCGTGATCCTGGCCCTGCCGCTGGGCAAGTACCGCAGTGTTCCCGCCGAGGCGCTGCGCGGGAAGCTCGTCGTCGACGCGATGAACTACTGGTGGGAGATCGACGGCATCCGGGACGACCTCACCGACGCGCGTACCTCGTCGAGCGAGATCGTCCAGGCGTTCCTGCCCGGCTCCCGCGTCGTCAAGGCGTTCAACCACATGGGCTACCACGATCTCGAGGACGGGTCGCGGCCGACCGGAACGCCGGACCGCAAGGCCATCGCGATCGCCGGCGACGACGTCACGGACCTCGCCACGGTCGCGACTCTGGTGGACGCGCTGGGCTTCGATCCGGTCGTCGCCGGCCCTCTGGCCGAGGGCGTACGACTCGAACCCGGCAGTGAGTTGTTCGGGGCCAACGTCAGCGCCGACGAGGTGCGGGTCATGCTCGACCGCTTCGGAGAGTCCGAGCGTGGACGGACCATCGCCGCTGCCCGAGCGTCGGCATAACCGATCAGGAATCGAGAAGCCCGGCGGGCGTCGTCCGGCCTAACCTTTTCCCAGGTCGCGGCATGGTGCCGCACCTGATCGAGAGGGAGCCCGCGCATGTCCGCGAAGACCACCACGACCACGTCCGACGGTTTCAGCGCCGAGGAGCGGGCCGCGATGCAGGAGCGCGCCGCCGAACTGCGCGCCGAGGGCAAGAAGGGCGCGAAGAAGGCCGACGGGCTTCAGGCGCTCCTCGACCGGATCGCGCAGATGGAGCCGGACGACCGCGCGCTCGCCGAGCGCGTCCACGTGGCGGTGACCGCTGCCGCGCCTGAGCTGTCCCCGAAGACCTGGTACGGGATGCCTGCCTACGCGAACGCCGAAGGCAAGATCGTCGTCTTCTTCCAGGACTCCGGCAAGTTCAACTACCGGTACTCGACCCTGGGCTTCCAGGACGCGGCCAACCTCGACGACGGCGACCTGTGGCCGGTGGCGTACGCGCTGCAGAAGTGGAGCCCCGCGGTGGAGAAGAGGGTCGGCGAGCTGGTGCGGGCCGCGGTGTCCTGACCGTCGCCACCTATGGTTCGGGTATGTCGAGCACCGATCACGCGCTGGCGATCGCGGCGGTGGAAGCCGGAGCCGCGGTCGTCCGCTCGCACTACGGATCATCGCTGGCCCGTTTCATGAAGACCGCGGATGACTTCGCCACCACTGCGGACGTCGAGGCCGAGAAGGCCATCCTCGACGTCCTGCGCGCCGGACGTCCACACGACGGCGTGCTGGCGGAGGAGAGCGGGCGCACCGGCACCGGCGAGAACGGGCGTACGTGGCTGGTTGACCCGTTGTGCGGAACGTTGAACTATGCCGTGCGGACCATGCTGACCTCGGTCAACATCGCGCTACGGGCAGGGGCACGGGTCCGCGTGGCCGCCTCGGCGGACCCGTTCACCAACGAGGTGTTCTGGACCGACGGCTTCGCCGCGTATGCCCGGCGTGGTGGCGTCGACGAGCCACTCACCCCGTCGGCGGAGTCACGCCTTGTCGACGTCAATCTCGACCCACCGTTTCCCAACCGGCACGTCTTCCTCGCCGCCCGGATGCTCGCCGACGAGGGGTTCATCGAACAGTTCCGCCCCCGCGTCGTCTCCACCACGCTGGCCGTGGCCTGGGTGGCTGCCGGTCGCCGCGCCGGCTACGTGACGGATGGCGAGCACCTGTGCGACAGCGTCCACTTCGCGGCCGGAGTCGCCCTCGGTCAGGCGGCAGGTTGTGTGGTCACCGGGATCGACGGCAGGCCGGTTCACCCCGATGGGAGGGGTCTTGTCGTCGCCGCCGACGAGCGGACGCACGCTGCCCTCCTGGCTCTCATCAGGAACCAGCGGTGACCACCGGCCCGGCGGCCACCGCACGGCTGCCGACACGCCCTTGACCTGAAGCCGAGTTCAGGCTCTAGCGTCGCCCCTGTCGATCACGTTGCGGCCCGGAGGACGCACGGGCGGCGGAGTTTGTCCGGCCGGACGTTCGTCACCTCCGCACCGCTGTCGGAAGGACTCTGATGCACCTGCCACGCCCCCGTCGCCCACGCATTGTCGCGAGCGCACACTGCGATCTCCCCTGCGGCGTCTACGACCCGGCCCAGGCCCGGATCGAAGCCGAGTCGATCAAGGCGATCGCCGAGAAGTACCAGGCCAGCACCGATCCGGAGTTCCGGACGCGGTCGCTGATCATCAAGGAGCAGCGCGCCGAACTGGTCAAGCACCACCTCTGGGTCCTGTGGACCGACTACTTCAAGGCACCACACTTCGAGCGCTACCCCGAGCTGCACGGCCTCTTCAACGAGGCCACCAAGCTGGCCGGCGCCGGCGGCGCGAAGGGAAACGCCGACCCGGCGGCCGCGGAGCAGTTGCTCGGAAAGATCGAGGAGATCTCGAAGATCTTCTGGGAGACCAAGCAGGGCTGACCAACCGCCGAGGTACGCGGCGGAGGCTCCCGCATGGGCGCCCTGCCGGCGCTCGCGGGCGGGCTGGAGCGGCAGGGTTTCGCCGCTCCCGCCCGCGCCGGCTGCTAGCTGGCGTACAACTCGAACTCGCCGACCCGCGCTCGTTGGCTGGCCGACGGTGCTGCCGGTCCGGCGGCGGGTTACCGGCGGGCGTCGCCCGGGTCGGGTTCACCGTCGGCGGGGCCGCCTCCGACGAGCACCGACTCCTGACCCTCCTGCCGACCCTCCTGGCGGGCGCGGGCGAGCAGCCCGGCCAGCCGACGTCGGCGGTGACGGACCGCCGCCCGCAGACCGACGAGCAGTACGGCGAGGAGACCCAGCAGCGCGAGCTGTGCCCAGGGGACGACCCAGGTGGTGACGGTGGCCGACACCGGTCGGAGGTCCGCGCCGGCCTGCCCGTCGCCGAGCAGGGCCGGTGACGTGGTGACTGTCGTGCGGAGGCGTCCCAGCGCCCAGACGCCGTCGGCGCGGGTCGCCATCTCCCGGCTGCCGCCCGGAAGCAACTCCTCGACCGCACTTGTGGCGTCGTGGCTGGTCCGGCCGAAGAGGTTAGACACCGCCACCCGGCTCGTCCCGCTGACCCAGACGTTGCCGTCGTTGCCGACGGTGTAGCGGACCCGGAGCGTGCCACCGCCGAACGGATTCCACGACGGCGTGTACCTCGCGGTGAGGCCCTGAACGGGCAGGGTCGCCTGGACGGTCCCGTTGACCCGGACCATGACCCGGAAGCCCACCCGGCTCTCGACGTTGACCGTGCCACCGGTGCTGGTGACGGTCGCCGCGATGCCGGCCGGGTGGTCCCCCGGCGCGGCACCCTTGGGCACCGTGATCGTGAACGGCACCACCCTCGTCTCGCCGGGGCCGACGGTGACCTTCTGCTGCACATCGATCCAGGTGCCACCGTCGACCGAGGGGCGGTCGGACGAGAGCATGTTGAAGCGACCCTTGTCGGTGAGGTAGCCGTCGGCGGCCTTCAGCGAGAAGGCGACCGCGTTCCGGCTGAAGTTGCGGACCGCCAGATGCTCGGTCACGACCTGCCCCGGGTCGAGGCTGGCGTTGATCCACCGGCGTTGGTCGGGGCCGCTCGGGGTGGCCGGCTGGACCGTCCAGGTCAGCGCCTTCGGGTCTGGTTCCGCCGCCGCCACGGCCGGCGCGGCCGTCACCGCGAGGGTCACGACGGCGAGGACGGTGAGCACCCGGCGCAGCGGGGGAACGGTCATGACGATGAGCCCTTCGGCAGGGGGTGTGGCGGGGGCCCGGTCCGGACCCCCGCCACAGCACTACTCGAACAGTGAGAGCGTGAGCGTCGAGCTGTACGCGCCGGCGGCGACCTCCGCCGGGGTACGCAGGTACAGGTCGGCGTTGACGGAGTACGAGTCGCTGGCCACGGCCTCGGAGTCGAAGGCCGAGACCAGCAGCTCCTGGTCGACGAGGCCGACGTTGTTGCCCGGCTGAGTCGCCTCGTCCAACGCGGTCACCACCTCCTCGCCCTCAGTGACCAGGCCGGTCTCCCCGCCGTCGAGCAGCCGGGGCTTCCAGCCGAGGTGGTCGGCGGTGATCGGCGCCTGGCCGGAGCTGCCCGCGAAGTCGGTCGCGCTGCCGAGCACCGCCCAGCTGGCACCGTCAGGAACCTCGTCGGCGACGCGGGTGTCGGTGACCGTCACCGTCGGCAGCGTACCGACGAACTGGCGCACCAGCAGGGTCGAGCCGTCCTCGGACAGCGCGACGGCGTCGCCTGCGACGGACAGGGCGAGGACGCCCGGTTCCCTGATCTCGTCGATGTCGACAGTGACCCGCACGCTGGCGTCGTCGTCCGGCTCGGCCAGGGCGGGCGACGGCAGCACCGCGGCCCCGACCAGCACCGCGCCGACGGCACCGGCCGCGAGCAACTGCCGCCGTTTGTCTGTGTTCATGTGGTCTCCGTTCTCAGCCATCAAGGGTTATCCGCCGCAGGTGCCGGCGGGATGTTGCACGGTGCGGACGGTCGTCACGTCCTGTCCACCCACCGCCCCGGTCACCCGGACCGTCGCCGAACCCGCGGGCACCGAGACGGCACGCGTGCTGAACGACTGGTACGCGTTCGCATTCGGCGCGACGGCCGCGAACGAGCGCTCGCCGTACGGGGTCTCCAGAGCGATCGCCACCGGCGCGTCATGGTCGTTGCGGGCCTGCACGGCCACGTGGACCTTGCCGCCCACGCACCGCGCCGACGCGGTGGCCGTGACGGGTAGTTCGAGGGTGGCCGCCTGGAAGGCCCAGTTGTCGATCTCGAAGAGGTCGACGCCCGCCGGGCCGGTGTAGGTGAAGTAGACGTCGTGCACGCCGCTGACGCCGGCAAGCTGGGCGGTCACCTCCGCCCACTGGCCGACCGGCGTGTCGACCGCGACCGTGCCGACAACGGGACCGGTGGCGCTGTCCAGGCGGACCTGGATCTGCCCGCCGGCGGCGAGCGCCCGCACCTTCGCCGTCACGCTCTGCGCGCCGCTGTCGGCGAAGTCCACCGACGACAGCGCAATCCAGTCACCGTTGTCGATGTCGCGGACCACCAGGTTCGGTGCCGCGCCGCCGAACTGGGCGGAGCTGCCGTCGACAGTCGTGGTCGCGACACCCTTGCTCCAGCCGAAGGTCTCGGCCTCGAAGACGCGGTACGGGTCGAAGTCGCGGACCTGGTTCACCCCGGCGTAGGTGCCGACGACCTGCTGGATCGTGCCGTCCGGGTTGAAGGCCAGTTCCTGGATGTGCGGGCTGCGGTACCCCTGGGTCGTGTTTCCGTTGATGCGCTTGTTCAACGTCGGCGCGTGGTAGGTGAAGTAGTGCTTGCCCTCGAACTCGAACACCGACTGGTGGTTGTTGCCGCCGGTGCCGCTGCCGAAGAACTGCGACTGGTTCGGGAAGAGCACGCCGGCATAGGTCTCCTTCGGCCACGACATCGGGCCATCGGAGATCATGTAACCGATCTGGCCACCACCGGGGTAGCCGGGCAGCGGCTGCTGGCTGCCACCGAAGTCGTTACCGCCGAAGTGCGACGAGTACGAGAAGTAGTACCTGCCCTGCCGCTTGAAGACGTGACCCGCCTCGAACGCGACCGGGGCGTCGACCACCGCGGCCGTCCCCTGGGTCGCGACCATGGTGTCGTCGAGTTCGATCGCCCGGATGTTCTTCGGGTTGTTGAAGCGCTCGGCCGGCGGCATGCTCGTCGACGCGGGGCCACCACCGAAGTAGAGGTATGGCTGGCCGTCGTCGTCCACGAACGGGGCCGGGTCGAACTTCCACGCGACGCTCTCGGCACCGGGGGTGCGACCGTCGATCAGCGTGCTGGTGCGCTCGCTGGTCCACGGGCCGAGTGGCGACGCACCCGTGATCACGTTGCTGGAGCCACCGCCGTTGGCGTAGTAGAGGAAGAACTTCTCCACGCCGTTCACCACCTTCTTGGTGATGCCCGGAGCCCACGAGTTGGCGGTGAACGGGGCCACCCCGTTCGGGCCGGCGACCTGGATCTCACCGTGGTCGGTCCAGTTCACCAGGTCCGCCGAGGAGATCACCGTGATCTGGTTGATGTCGCCGTAGTTGATCCCCGGCGAGACGCCCGTGGTCGGGTTCGGGGCGTAGCCCTGGGTGTCGTTCGTCATGTACATGTACACCCGGCCGTCGTGCACGAGGCCGAAGCCGTCGGCGCCGAACTTGTGCCCGATCAACGGGTTGTGCTCCCCGGGCAGCTTCCCGACGACCTCGATCGTTTTCGATGCCGGCGCGGGCGGCGCCGCGCCGACCACCGACACGTCGTCGAGTGTGAAGTCCATGAGGTGCAGGTCCGGGTCGGTGGCCGGGGTGGCCGTCCAGGGGGTCTCGAAGAACAGCCGCGCCGTCGACACGGTCTGCGTCGCCGGGATCGTGAACGTCCCGTTGAACTGCGCCCACTGACCCTTCGTCGCCGTCACGCTGACGAGGTTGGTGTAGGTGCCGCCGCCGTAGTGCATGGTGGCGAAGAACTGCTTGGTGGCCGGCCCGCTCGCGTTCTCGTACCTGATGCGGGCCGTCAGGGTGTAGGCCTGGCCGGCCTGCACCTTGCCGCTGAGGTCCTGCATCGGCCCGGATCCGGTCGTCGCCCGGCCGGTCACGAGCGCGGCGTTCGCACCGGCGTAGGCAGCCGCGGTGGCCGACAACTGCGCGCCGTCGCTGGCGTTTGCGTTGTTGACGAACCAGTTGGCCAGGCCGTCCTCGAACCCGCCGTTGACGATGAGATTCGTGTCGGCGGCCTGGACCGGCGCCGCCCCGGTGGCGAACCCTGCGGCCAGCATCAGGCCGACCGTCGCGATCGCGGCGACCCGTCCTCGGGTCGCGCGTCGCATTCGTTGTTCCACGAAACGTCCTCCTTCATCTCTGACGTGCGGTCATCGGTGTGCGGGGGATCGGTGGTGGTAGGTGGTCCGGACATCAGGGGTCGACCGCCGCCACCGGCTCGACCACGGCCGGGGGCGCGGGACAGGTCGCTGTTCCGCGCCGCACGGCCGGTCGCCGGTGGTGCTGGTCGGCGAGCCGAGGGCTCGTGGTGGGGTTATTCGCCGCAGGCGGTGGCGGGGTACTGAGCGGAGTGGACGGTGGTGACGTCCCGGCCGGCGACCGCTCCGGTGGCCCGGACCGTCACCGAGCCGGCCGGCACCGCCGCCGCGCGCGTGGGGAACGACTGGTAGACGTTGGCCCCGGGCGCCACGGTCGCGAACGACCTGTTCCCGTACGGGGTCTCCAGGGTGATCCCGACCGGTCCGCCCGAGTCGTTGCGCACCCGCACCGCCACGTACGCCTTGCCAGCCAGACACCGCACCTCGGCGCTGGCCGGGACCGGCAGTGCCGCGAGCACGCCGAGCCGGGCCAGTTGGTAGCTGAGCGCGCGCTCCGGGGCGTCGATCTGGTTCTGGGTGCCGAACTGTCCAGCCCGTGCCGACGTCGCCGCCGCGAGTGCGGACTGCGTCGCGGCCCAGGCGTCGGGCGGGTAGTGGCGCGCGTCGAGCGTGTGCGCGTGGGCGATGGCCGCGTCGAGGGCGACGGTGTCCAGCGGCCGGGCCTGGGCGGTCAGCGTGTCGCTGAGCAGGTAGTTGTCGAAGTCGACGTGCCCGCCGGTCTCCTGCGTCGCATAGGTGAACAGCCCGACCCGGTGACCCATGAAGTGGGCGAGGCTGCCGTCCAGCGTCTGCGGGCCGACCCGGTTGCCGAGCCGGGTCCACATCAACCCGTCCAGGCTGTAGTAGAACGTCGTCCACAACTGGCCGACCGGTGAGGCGAAGTCGAGGTCCGCCTTCACGTGCACCTCGGTCGCGCCGTCTCCCAACGCCACCGTGGTGCCCGGCACGAAGTTCTCCACCGTCGCCTGGTCCACCTCGACAGCGAACGGCTGCGACCGGTTGACGACGCCGAGGGTGTTCACACCATCGACGCGCTTGACCGCCAGGTACGAGAATCCGCGGTTGTAGGCGGCCAGGCCGGCGACGTCACCGTTGCGCATCGCGGAGATGTCCATCCGGGTCTGCACCGACTGCCGTGGCCCGAACGTGCGCTGCGAGAGGGTGTTGCGGGCCTCCTCGAACCAGGCCAGCTCGGCCCGGTTGGACAGCTTCGTGTAGACGTACTGGCCGGTGACCACCTTGCCGGCGGTCAACCGCAGCCAGCCGTCGCGGTCGGTGAGCGACCAGTACCTGTTGTCCGGTGCGTGGTTCCACTCCCACGCCAGGTCCAGTCGTGAGCCGTTGGGGGCGATCTCCGCCGGGTCGAGCGGCGCGGGGACCGTCCACTGCTCGTCCTGGTACGCCTTGTGCGGCGCGTCGTTGGCGAAGTCGTCCGAGGCGACGATGCTCTTCTGCCGCTCGAAGACCTCCTCGGCCGGGCTGAGCCGGATCGGCTTGTCGAACAGGCCGTTGACCGGCACGACCCCGTTGGTGCCGAAGGTCGGCCAGCCGTCCTGCCAGGTGGCGGGGATGAGCGCCGGGATCCGCCCGATCGGGAACGTGTCCCGGAAGAACATGCCGTGCCAGTCGGTCCGGCCGTCGGTGCGGCTGATCGGCACCAGGCTGCCCTGTGCGAAGCCGTTGGAGTTGAGTACGCCACGCGCCTCGTAGGTGTTGACTCCGCCGGCCGAGGTGTAGCGCCCGAGCAGGTCCTTCGACCGGAACATCACGACCTGGCGTCCCTGCCCGGACGGCCAGGTGATGATGACGGCGTAGTACCAGCCATCGATGTGGTAGACCTGCGCGCCCTCGAACAGCCCGCCGATGAACGGCTGCCCGGCGTAGTTGTTCGCGGTGAAGATGTTCGGGTAGTCCTGCGCGACGGACGTCAGGTCGGCGTTGAGGCGTACCGCGCTGGTGCCGCCGGAGCCGTAGAAGATGTACGGCGTGCCGTCGACGTCGAAGAAGAGCGACGGGTCGTGCAGACCACGGCCGAGGGCGGTGCGCTGCCACGCGCCGTTCTCGATGTCGTCGGTGCGGTAGAGGTACGCCCCGTTGAGGTTGTTGGTGTTGAAGACGGCGTAGTACATGCCGTCGCGGTAGCGCAGCGACGACGCCCACTGGCCCTGGCCGTACGAGTTCTGGCCGTTGCGCAGCGAGAACGAGTCGCCGATGCTCGCCCGGTCGAAGACGTAGTTGACGATCTCCCAGTTGACCAGGTCGTACGACTTCATGATCGGCGCGCCTGGGCTCAGGTGCATCGTGGTGCTGATCATGTAGTACAGGTCGCGGCCCTCGTCGTTTTCGGCGGCGGGCACCCGCTCGACGCTGATGTCCGGCACGTCGGCGTTGAGCAGCGGCACCGAGTAGGTGCCGGCGCCGGTGTCGGTCGAGGTGTACGACGAGCGGGGCGACCACGGGTCGGCGGCCTGCGCGGCGGCGGGTGTGACCACCAGGCCCGCTGCGACGAGGACGGCGATGGATGCGAACGTGCGCAGCCGGCCGGGTGCCCGGGTGTGGACTGTGGAGCCGGGTCGGGTCATCGCGTCGGCGAGGTGGTCGAGCACTGTGTGCAGGCTGACCGGCAGCAATCTGCGGATGAGGCTGGAAGCTCGCAGGCGGATCGACACGGCCAAGGTGGACTCCAGACGCGAGAGCGGCGTGGAACCCATCGTGTTATCGCTAACAATGCCTGTCAAGAGCATCAATGAAACCTGCCCGAAGTATCCCCGTAACACCGCGCACCGGACGGACGGCTGTCTCGGCGGTGCCGCTGTGCACACCATGCGAATCCGGGCCGGGGCGAGAGCGCCCCAGCCCGGATCCGGTGCCATCCGACGTTACGTCAGCTGCGTACCGTCCACCGCTGGTTGGTGCCACCGCTGCAGGCCCAGAGGATCAACTTCGTGCCGTTCGCCGTCGCGGCGCCGTTCGCGTCGAGGCAGAGACCCGACTGCACTCCCGTGATGGTGCCGTTGGAGTTGATGTTCCACTGCTGGTTGACACCACCGTTGCAGTCCCAGATCACCACCTTCGTGCCGTTGACGGTGCCCTGGCCGGAGGCGTCCAGGCACTTGGTGCCATAGATCATGAGCTGCCGGCTCGCGGTGTGGGTCCACCGCTGGTTGGCGACGTTACTGATGCAGTCCCAGATCTGGGCCTGCGTGCCGTTGACGGTGCTGGAGTCGCCGATCTCGGCGCAGCGGCCCGACTGAGCGCCCACGAGCTGCACGTTCGTCGGGTTGGTGCTGCCACCGCTCTGCGGACCGGCCGTGTTGATCACCGTCTGCGCGCCCGACGGCCAGTTGCCGCCGCTGACCGTGACGTTGTTGTTGACGACGTTGCCGCGGTCACCGTTCGTCACGTTCGTGCCGCTGCTTGTCGACCAGTTGTTGGTGACCGTGAAGTTGCCCATGTTCTCGGCGTAGTAGTAGTTGGCGGTGGCCCAGGTGCCGGTGGAGGAGAACACGTTGTTGCGGGCGGTGTAGTAGCGCGAACCCTCGTCGAAGTAGAGCCCGAACCAGCCGTTGGTCCGCAGGCAGTAGTTCTCGGCGATCAACCCGCCCGGGTTCGCCGACAGCGAGTAGATGCACCCGCCGTCGGTCATCTGCTGCATGACGTCGTGCACGTAGTTGCCGATGACCTGGTTGTTGGCCGCGGTGGTCGCCGTGGAGTACCGCGGCTGGTAGTTGTACAGGCCACGGTTGGCGTAGTGCTGGCTGCCGCCGGCGTCGTTGGCGCCCCAGCCGTAGCCGATCGACAGGCCCGTGTACGGCATGTTGTAGACCTCGTTGTGCGACACCAGCGAGGTGTTCACGTAGGTGGTCAGGATCGAGACGACGCCCCGGTACTCCAGACCCAGGTCGTGCACCTTGTTGTTGCTGATCGTGACGTTGCGGTTGACCATCCGCTGGTCGCTCGGGTGGTGGGCGTCGGCGCGCACGCCGCCGACCACGACGCCACCGGCCGAGTTGCGGGCGATCTCGGAGCGGGTGACGGTGATGTTGTTGGCGGCCAGGCCGACACCGCTGGCGTGGGCGTTGGCGTCGTTGCCGATGCCGATGGCCGTCTGCCCCAGGTTGACGAACTGGGAGTCGCTGAAGCTGATGGTGTTCGCGGCGGAGACCTGCACGGCGGCGGGCATCTGCGCCCAGCTCGGGCGGGTGGCCTCGAACAGCGAGCAGCCCTCCTGGCAGGAGGTCAGCGCGTCGGACGGACGGGCCCAGGTGCCGACGATGTGCGCGCCGGTCTGCTGGTCGGCGAAGCCGTTGCTGCTGCTCGGGCCGAGCCAGCTGGTGCCGGTGAAGGTGATCCCGCTGAACGAGATGTGGTGCGCGGGCGCGTCAAGGGTGCCGCCGACGTTGACCAGGGACTGCAGCTGCGGCAGCTCCACGCTGACGGTGCTCATGTTCTGCCCGGCGAGCGGGATGTAGTTGAGCTGGCCGCTGCCGGGGTTGAGATACCACTCCCCCGCCGAGTCCAGGAACTCGTACGCGTTGGCCAGGTAGAACGGACCCGCGCGGTGCGGGCGGGACAACGTGTCGAACCCGAAGGTGTTGTTGTTCCAGGCGGGCTGCTGCATCGTCAGGAAGTTGCCGCTGATGCTCTGCACCGGCGAGTACCTGTCGGTGAACGACCCGACGCTCTCCACCTCGACCCGGTTCTGGTTGCCGAGGTTGTTGAGGTAGTTGAGCGCGCTGTTGCTGAACCGCATCCCGGACGTGGTGAAGGTGAAGTCGGCGCGGTTCACGGCGGTGCGTGCCCGGGTGGCGATGGCCCCGTTGACGTAGAGCTGACGGGAGTCGAGGCCGGCGGGCACGTTGGCCCGCCAGATGTTCTTCCCGGAGTCGACGAGCGACCAGCCGGTGACCGCGCGGGCACCGGTGATCGACGGACGGGCGCCGGCGGCCGCCCGCCAGATCACCTGGTAGCCGTTGTTGCCAGAGTCGGCCGCGGTCAGCCGCATCGGCGACGACAGCCGGTACGCGCCGTCGGCCAGCTCCACGACGATGTCACCGGACATCGTGGTATTGGCTGCCCGCACGGCGGTCTGCGCGGCGGACAGCGAACACGGCTGGCTGGCCGAGCAACTGGTGCCGGTGCCGGACGGCGACGCATAGAGGGTGGTGGTGGCCGCGAGCGCGGGGGACGCTGAGGCGGTCACCGCGACCAGCGCGGTCAACGCTGACGCGGCGGCGCCGGCCAACAGCCGCCGCAGCGGTGGAACGGACGAGACAGACACGGGGACGGTGCTCCTGACTCTAGTGGGGGGTGGTGGGCAGAGCCCGGGGGCCGGGACCTCGGTGGGTGGGGGCGGTCACCCGAGGATCTCCCGGAGAAAGCGCAGGCCGTCCGTGGCGAGACGGTCCTGTGAGGGTGCCAACGGACGCCAGATCGCCGCGGCGGTCGCGATGGTCTCGTTCTCCGCCGTGAACGACTCGATGCAGACCGCGCCCTGGTAACCGGTGTCCCGCAGGACGGCGAAGAAGCGGGGCCAGTCGAAGTGGTCCGCACCGGGTGCGCCCCGGTTGGAGCCGCTGACCTGCACATGCTTGATGTGCGGGCCAGCGACCGCGAGAGCCGCGTAGGGGTCGGCCTCCTCGATGTTCATGTGGTACGTGTCGATCATGATGCCGACACTCGACGGAAGTCCGTCGATCAACTCGACAGTCTGCTCGATCGTGTTGACGACGCTCGTCTCGTAGCGGTTGAGCGCCTCGACACCGATGCTCACGCCGTGCTCGCCCGCCAGTTCGGCCACCGGCGTCAGAGCCTTCCGGAAGTCCGCGTAGCAGGCCGCGCGAGCCGCCGGCGACATCCGCCAGGTGCGGCCGACCGAGGCGTACACGGGGCCGCCGACGCATCCAGCGCCGACGGCCGCCGCGTCTGCCACACACGTCATCAGGTACGCCACCGTCGACTCGACGACCGCTGGCGCGGCGTTCACCAGGTCCCGACCGGGCGGGGTGACCGCGCAGACACCGGCGGCGACGAGGCCGTGCTCGGCCAGCAGGTCCCGGGTGCGGACCGGGTCCCAGTCGCCGGGCTGCTCGATCGGCAACTCGACCGCGTCGAAGCCGAACGACGCGATCCGCGGGATCAGTTCGGCCAGGGCCTCGTCATCGACCGGCGAGGCCCACACCCACGGGTTGACGCCGATGGCGTACATCTGCTCCTACTTCCAGCGCTGCGGGTAGCCGGGCAGGTCGGTGCAGCCGCACATCGCGTAGTGCAGCGGCGGCATGTTCGCGTCGAGGTACGTGTCCAGGTTGTCCTGGGTGACGGTCGGCTGCGGCAGCTTCCACGGGTTGGAGACCTGCTCGCCGTCGAGGATCCGCAGCGCCGCGATGATCGGCGTACGCCACTGGTAGGTCGGGTACGTCGGCGCGATCGCGGTGAGGTTCTTGTCCTTCCAGATCTTCAGGAAGTCGAGTTGGTCCTCGCCGTTCATCGGCGGAACGGGCTTGCCCGCGTCCTGGAACGCCTCGACCGCCGCGACGGCCGTCGCTCCGGCGTCCATCCAGATACCGTCGATCGTGCCGTACCGCTGGATGTAGTCGTCGACGATCTTCTTGGTCTTGGCCGGGTCGCCGTCGGTGAACTCGACACCCACGACGTCGACCTTCGCCTTGTCGAACGCCACCTTCGCCGCCGACCAGCGGGTCTCCAGGACGTCCACACCCGGCAGGATGCGCAGGGCGAGGACCTTACCTCCGGGCTTCATCTTCTGACTGACGAAATCGGCGCCGACGTGGCCGAACCCGTAGCCGCCGATGGGGTTGATGAACGTCACCGGGCACTTCGTGTTGACACCACGGTCGAAGACGACGACCGGCAGCCCCGCCTTACAGGCCGCCTCGACGGCCGGGGTCAGCGTTGCGGTGGTGTTCGGCGAGACGATCAGCGCGTCACAGCCCTTGCCGAGCAGGTCGTTGATGTCCGCGATCTGCTTCTGGTCCTTGCCTTCGGCGTCGACGTGCACGAACTCCTTGATGCGGCTCTTCTGCGCCTCGACCTCGGCCTGCATGGTCTTGAACCCGACCTGCCGCCACGGATTGTTCAGCGCCGCGTTCGAGAAGCAGATCTTGTGCGGGCCGCTCTTCTTGAACTTGGCGGTGTCCACCAGCTTCGGGTTGAGCACCTGCTCCCACGGCTTGTCGGCGGGACCCGTCGGGGTCGCGGTGAGCAGTGCGAGCTCGGCATCGTAGTCGGCTTGCACGAAGAACTTCGACTGCTCCCCGGTGCCCGAGCCGGCGGCGGTGGAGGCACCGCCCGAGGGGCTCGCGGAGGGCTCGTCGGTGGCACAGGCGGTGAGGGACAGCAGGGTGACAGCGGCCAAGGCCGCCATGGAACGTCGCACTATGGATTCCCCTTTATCTGGACGAAGAACGCGTTGCCGAGACCGCCACGGCGAGCAGGATGATCCCGCCCTGGACGGTCGACCTGAGGGCGCCGGAGACGCCGTAGAAATTCATGAGGGCGAACAGCAGCTCGAGGGTCAGCGCACCGAGCATCGCGCCGACGACCGAACCACGACCCCCGCCGAGTGCGACGCCACCGAGGACGACAGCGGTGATCGCACCGAACTCCAGGCCGGCGCCGGCCTGGAACGACACGCCGCTGTAGCCGCCCAGCAGGATCGCCGCGGCCGCCGCCGCGAGGCCGCTGAGGATGAAGGCGATCGTGCGGGTACGCCAGACGCGAACGCCGCTCAGCTCGGCGGTGCGCGGATTGTCGCCGACGGCAACAAGCGTCCGGCCGAAGTCGGACCGCATCAGCAGCACGGCCACCACCGCCAGGGCCACCAGGACCAGCAACGCGAACGGCACGCGACCGAGCACCGGCACGTCCTCGAAGGCCCGCCGACCGAACCGCCGGAACTCCTCGGAGAGGCCACCCTTCGGGGCGCCGTCGGACCACAGGTAGACCGCGCCGACCAGGATCAGGAACATGCCGAGGGTGGTGATGAACGACGGCACCCGCAGCCGTGTCGTGATCAGGCCGTTGACCAGCCCGACGAGCGCACCAAAGGCGAGCAGGAGCAGCACCACGGGCCAGGTACGCGCCGGGTCGCCGTCGATGAGCCGGGCGGCGACGACCACCTGCGCGGTGACCAGGGAGCCGACCGAGAGGTCGAATTCGCCGGAGACGATCACGAAGTACTGGCCGGCGGCGAGCAGGATGATCGGCGCCGAACGCCCGAGGAACGACATCAGCGACGGAGGGGAGAGGAAGTCGGGCTGTCGAATGCCGACGAGGACCACCAACACCGCGAGAATCGCGAGGATCGGCAGGATGCCACCGGGACGGACCCGCGGAAGACGCAGCGGCAGCGTACGGCGCTGAACGGTCTGCATGACTAGGCAGCCGCCTTTCGCATGGCCCGGCGGGCGTAGACGGCGACCGCGGCGATGATGATCGCGCCCCGGATCACCTGCTTGAAGAAGGCGTCGACCTCCAACTGGTTGAAGATCGCGTCGATGCTGGCGAGCAGCAACACACCCCCGACCGTGCCGATGACGCCACCGCGCCCACCGGCGAGGGCGGTGCCGCCGATCACCACCGCGGCTATCGACTCCAGGTCGTAGAGGCCCTCGGTGCCAACCCGGGGCGCGCCCGAGCCGAGGCGACTGGCGAGGTAGATGCCGGCGAGCCCGGCACACATCGAGCACAGCACGTGGGCGGTGACCAGGACCCGGTCGTTGCGGACGCCGGAGAGCCGAGCCACCTCCGGGTCCCCGCCGACGGCGACCAGGTGGTGACCGAAGCGGGTCTTCGAGAGCGCGAACCAGGCCGCCGCGGTCACGGCAACCAACAGCAGGAACGACACCGGCACCGGCCCGATGCGCTGGTAGCCGAGCGCCTGCACCAGCGAGGGCGCGGTGGTGCCGGCCGGCCCGTCGTAGCCGTTGTCGAGGTAGCCCTTGAGCAGCAGCCCGACGCCGAGGGTCGCGATGAACGCGTTGACCCGGAGTTTGGTGACGAGGAGCCCGTTGAACAGCCCGATGCCGGCGCTGACGACGAGGACCAGGCCGATCGCCGGCAGCACCGCGCCGTCGCTGCCGTTCATCGTCTCGGCGGCGACGAGGGTGCTGAGGCTGATCACGTACGCCACCGACAGGTCGAGCGACCCTCCCAGGATGACCAATGTCTGGCCGACGGCGACGAGCCCGAGGCCGGCCGCCACGTGCAGCAGACTCACCGTCGTGCTCTGGTTGAAGAGCTGGCCACCGTCGACGAGGACGACAAGCCAGCCGACCGCGAGGGTGAGGGTCAGGGCCACGAAGACGCCCGGTACGGGGCGGCGGGCCGGCAGGAGCGACAGGGCGCTCATGCGGCGGCCTCCTGCACGGCCCCGATCGCCAGGGTGACGACGTCCTCCTCGCTCGCGCCCGCGGGCAACTCGCCCGCGACGCGGCCGTCCCGCATGACGATGATGCGGTCACTCATGCCCAGCAGCTCCGGCAGATCGGACGAGATCATCAACACGGCCGCACCGTCGCGGGCGAGGCGGCGGACGAGGTCGTGGATGGCCGACTTCGCGCCCACGTCGATGCCGCGGGTCGGCTCGTCGAAGAGCAGGATCCGCGGGTTGAGCGCGAGCCAGCGGGCCAGCACGACCTTCTGCTGATTGCCGCCGGACAGGAACCGGATCTCCTGGTCGTCGCCCGCACCACGGACCTCCACTGCATTGAGCAACTCGCGCACCCGAACGGTCCGGGCCGCGCGGCCGGACCGGGCCGCGAAGACGGCCCGACTGGCGAGCAGCGCGTTGTCGAGGACCGACTGCCGGGGGACGATCCCCTCGCCCTTGCGGTCCTCGGTGACGTAGGCGATGCCGGCCCGCATCGCGGTGCGCGGTGAGCGCAGTCGGACCGGCCGGTCGTCGAGCGTGACGTCGCCGGTCGTGAACGGCGACACCCCGAAGATCGCACGGGCCAGCGCCGACCGCCCGGAGCCCTGGAGGCCGCCGATGCCGAGCACCTCGCCGGCGCGCAACTGGAGGTTGATGTCACTCAACTTCCGGTTGCCCACGTCGCGAAGGTTGAGCCGCACCGGACCCCGGTCCTCGGGGGCGGCCCGGTCCGGGTAGTAGCTGGACAGTTCCCGGCCGACCATGTGCCGCACCAACTCGTCGCCGGTGGTGTTCGCGGTGTCCACGGTGGTCACTCGGCGGCCGTCCTTGAGGACCGTGATCCGACTGGACAGGTCGAAGACCTCGGCGAGCCGGTGTGAGACGTACAGCAGGCCGATGCCCCGCTCCTGGAGTCGGCGCACCAACCCGTAGAGCAGCTCGACCTCGTGGTCGGCGAGCGCCGCGGTCGGCTCGTCCATGATGAGCAGCCGCGCGTCCAGGGCGAGCGCCTTGGCGATCTCGACGACCTGTTGCTGGGCGACGCCGAGCTGCCCCACCCGGGCGTCGGCGGGCAACGTGGTCTCCCCGATCGAGGCGAGCAGGCGCGTGGTGCGGTCGAGCATCTCCCGACGGTCGACCAGCCCGCGCCGGACCGGCTCGTGGCCCAGGTAGACGTTCTCCGCCACGGTGCGCTCCGGCAGCAGGTTGAACTCCTGGTGGATGATGCCGACGCCGGCCCGCTGGGCGTCGCGTGGACCACGGAACGTACGCGACTCACCGGCGAACTCGACGGTGCCCTCATCCGGGGCGTACCCGCCCGAGACGATCTTCATGAGGGTCGACTTGCCGGCACCGTTCTCACCGACAACGGCGTGGACCTCGCCCGGCATGACATCGAGGTCGACCCCGTCGAGAACGCGTACCCCGAGGAATGACTTGCCGATGCCCCGGAGGGTGAGCAGCGGCGACGGCGGCGGATCTGACATCCCGAAAGCCCTCACAGATAGTAGTCATCAACATGGTGCACAGGCCGGCGTCCGACCCGCTCGCGGCCGGACCAGGAACTTTCGCAGCCAGCCGCGGAGACTTCCGTTTTTATGTTGCGAACATTCTCTTGACATCGACGAAACATCACACGTATGAAGAACATAGATGTTTGGATGCAGGTCCGCAATCCTCGACCGGGGCTGATTGCCAGGGCCGTCACTCGGCCGGCAGCGACGCCGTGCGCGAGAGATTCGGACATGGCCGTCGTCATCAGGGCAAGACGTCGGACGTCACCCCATTCATTGACAGCCGTTAATCTCTAGCTCATCCTGACCTTGTGGACCACGGGACACGAACCACAGCCGCCATCACCCTCTGTGATGTCCCGCGGGTCTGACTGCCGTTTCGGCGAACGGCACGAGGACAGACCAAACGCTCTCGTGCCCACCCGTGCGACCAGGCACAACCTGACGCAGGGTGAGCCCGTGGGCGCACTCGGAGTTGCCCGTCCAACCTAGGAGACGCCATGCGTCGTAATACGATGATCATCTCGGTGATCGCGGGCCTGTTACTGGCTCTCGGACTCGCACCACCGGCGTCGGCTGCCCCCGCCTTCCGCGCCCTGGTGTTCAGCAAGACCACCGGCTACCGGCACGACTCGATCCCCGCCGGGATCGCGATGCTCCAGCAGCAGGCCACCGCGAACAACTTCGAGGTGGTGGCCACCGAGGACTCGAGCGTCTTCACCGCTGCCAACCTGGCGACCTTCGACGTCATCGTGATGCTCCAGACCTCCGGCATGGTCTGGACCTCGGCCGCCCAGCGCCAGGCGGTGGAGGGCTACCTCGCCAGCGGTAAGGGCATCGTGGCCATCCACAACGCCACCGACATGGGCATCGACACCGAATACCCGTGGTGGGACAACACCATCAACGGCGGCGCCCACATGCCGGAGCACTCCCCCGGCGTGCTGCCCGGCACCGCCATCGTCGCCGACAAGCAGCACCCGTCGACGGCCGGTCTGCCAGACCGGTGGAACCGCAGCGAGGAGTGGTACAACTTCGACTCCAACCCGCGGGGCAAGGTGCACGTGCTGGTGACCGCCGACGAGCGCACCTACAACCCCGGCTCCCGGGCGATGGGCCCGGACCACCCGATCTCCTGGTGTCGCAACACCGGCGGCGGGCGGGTGTGGGCCACCGCGATGGGCCACGCGATCGCCTCCTACAGCGAGACGAACTTCCAGAACCACGTCCTCGGTGGCATCAAGTGGGCCGCCGGCAACCTTCCCGGTGACTGCGGCGGCACCGTCTGGAGCAACTTCGAGAAGCGCACCCTGGACGACAACACCGTCGACCCGATGGCGATGGCGGTGGCCCCGGACGGGCGGGTGTTCTACGCCCAGCGCGGCGGGCAGCTGAAGATCTTCAAGCCCTCCACCAACAGCACGGTGACCGCCGGCACGCTGAGCGTCTACACCGGCGGTGAGGACGGCCTCACCGGCATGGCGCTGGACCCCAACTTCGCCACCAACGGGTACGTGTACCTGTACCACTCGCCGGCGAGCAGCTCGACCGACGTCAACCGCGTCTCCCGCTTCACGATGAGCGGCGACACGCTGAACACGTCCAGCGGCGTGACGATCATCGACATCCCGGCGTACCGGGACCGGACGTTCCCGGAGCCCGGTCACACCGGCGGTTACATCGAGTTCGGTCCGGACGGCAACCTCTTCATCGGCACCGGTGACGACACGCCCCCGAACCTCGACCCGAACTGGCAGGGCTACGCCCCGCTGGACTGGCGCTCGGGCAAGTCCAACCTGGACGCCGCCCGCAGCGCGGGCAACACCAACGACCTGCGCGGCAAGCTGCTGCGGATCCGCCCCGGAGCCAGCGGCAGCTACACCATCCCGAGCGGCAACCTCTACCCCCAGGGCACGGCGCAGACCAAGCCGGAGATCTACGCCATGGGCTTCCGCAACCCGTTCCGCTTCTCGATCGACCCCGCCAACGGCTGGGTCTACCTGGCCGACTACGGGCCGGACCGCAACCCGCCCACCACCAACCGTGGTCCCGAGGGCCTGGTCGAGCTCAACGTGATCAAGACGCCCGGCAACTACGGCTGGCCGTTCTGCCACGGCAACAACCAGCCCTACGCCCCGTACAACCCGGACACCGGCGTCGTCGGCTCGAAGTTCAACTGCTCGGCACCTGTCAACAACTCACCCAACAACACCGGACTGACCAGCCTGAAGCCGGTCGTCATGCCGAACATCTGGTACGGCTACCCCACCTCGACGACCTTCCCGGAGCTTGGCTCCGGCGGCTCCGCCCCGATGGGCGGCCCGGTCTACCGCTACGACGCGTCGAACCCGTCCCAGACGAAGTTCCCGTCCTACTACGACGGCGTGCACTTCTTCTACGAGTGGTCGCGCAACTACATCAAGGAGGTGCACTTCGACTCCTCCTCGGCGGTGACCCGCACCAACCCGTTCCTGCCCAGCGGTGGGTTCAACAAGCCGATGGACATGGAGTTCGGCAAGGACGGCTCGCTCTACCTGTTGGAGTGGGGCACCAACTTCGGTGGCGGCAACAGCGACTCCGGGCTCTACCGGATCGACTACATCCAGGGCGGCCGGTCACCGATCGTCAAGGCCACCGGCACACCCACCAGCGGCTCCTCGCCGCTGACCGTCCAGTTCAGCAGCGCGGGCACGTCCGACCCGGACGGCAACACGCTGAGCTACCTGTGGACGTTCGGCGACGGCACCACCTCGACGGCGGCGAACCCGTCGAAGACGTACACCTCCAACGGCAACTACACGGCCCAGTTGAAGGTCACCGACAGCACCGGTAAGACCGGCTTCGCCAACGTCCCGATCACCGTCGGCAACAGCGCCCCGGTGGTCACCATCACCACACCGGGCAACGGAGGCATGCTGACCTTCGGTGACAAGGTGTCCTACCAGATCACGGTGACCGATCCGGACGGCGGCACTGTCGACTGTTCGAAGGTCATCCTCAACCCGGCGCTGGGTCACGACGACCACGCGCACGAGACCACCGAATACCCGGGCTGCTCGGGCACCATCTCCACCGACCTGCTCGGTGGGCACCCCGATGGCGCCAACCTGTTCTACGTGCTGAACGCGCGGTACACCGACAACGGCGGCTCGGGGGGCGGGTCCCCGCTCACCGGCACCGCGCAGGCGATCCTGCAGCCGAAGCACAAGCAGTCGGAGTACTTCAGCAGCCAGTCCGGCATCCGGGTCGTCGACCAGGCGGCGGCGGAGAGCACCAAGCGCATCGGTGACATCTCCACCAACGACTGGATCGCGTTCAGCCCGATGAACCTGTCGGGCATCTCGACGGTCAGCTACCGGGTCTCGTCGCCATCCGGTGGCGGATCGATCGAGCTGCGCGCCGGTTCGCCGACCGGCACCCTGCTGGCCACCACCACGGTGCCCAGTACGGGCGGCTGGGACAACTACCAGTCCACGACTCCGGTGAGCGTCGCCGCGCTCAGCGGGACGCAGACGCTCTACATGGTGTTCAAGAACGCCAGCAACTCGTTCGATCTCGACTCGCACACCTTCGGCGGGAACGGCATCGGGACACCCGGCACCGGCACCGGCGGCGGCCTGGCGGGCAAGACCTACACGGTCACGGCGCAGCACAGCAACAAGCTGATGGACGTCAGCGGTGTCTCCACCGCCGACGGCGCCCAGATCACCCAGTGGGCGTCCACCGGTGGCAACAACCAGAGGTGGCAGGCCGTCGACGCCGGTAACGGCGCGCTCAACCTCAAGGCGGTGCACAGCGGCAAGTGCGTCGAGGTGGTCGGAAGCTCGACCGCGGCGGGTGCCTTCCTCCAGCAGGCCACCTGCAACAACGGCAACCAGCAGAAGTTCACCGCCACCGCGACGGGAACCTCCGGCGTGTACACGGTGAAGAGTGTGCTGAGCGGCCTCTGCCTGGACGTCAACGGTGCTTCCACGGCCGACGGCGCCCGGGTGTTGCAGTGGAACTGCACCAGCGCGGCCAACCAGCAGTGGCGGTTCACCGCAGTGTGACCTGCCGCTGTCGCGGTAACAGATGACGTCCCGGTCGGGACCGGTGTCCGGAAATCGGAGCCGGTCCCGGCCGGGACGTTTTTGTCAGTTCGGTTGGTCCGCCGTGCCCGGTCCGGGCGCCACGGCGAGCAACCCGGCCGCCGTCAGGGCGCCCCACAACTCCTCCGGTACGGCGACGTCGGACCGTCGTACCGTCTCGGTCACCTGCGCCTCGGTGCGGACGCCGACCACCGTCGACACCACGGCCGGATGCCTGCGGACGAAGGCGAGTGCCGCCTGCGGCAGGGTCACCCCGTACGTCTCGCAGACCGCGGCGATCCGCCGCGCCCGCTCGATCACCTCGGGTGGGGCCTGCTGGTAGTTGTAGACGGCGTCGGCCGGCGGCTGGTCCCGCGACAGCAACCCCGAGTTGTAGACGCCCGCGATGACCACGCCCACCCCCCGGTTCTCCGCGATCGGCAACAGCTCGTCCGCCGCACCCTGTTCGAGCAGGGTGTACCGCCCGGCGCACATCATCACGTCGACGTCGGTCTCCCGGATGAACCGCGCCAGCATCGCCGACTGGTTCATCCCGGCGCCGATGGCACCCACGACGCCCTGGTCACGCAGGTCGAGCAGGGCCGGCACGGCCTCGTGCGCGGCCTGCTCCCAATGCTCGTCGGGGTCGTGCAGGTAGACGATGTCGATCCGGTCCAGCCCGCTGCGCTCGAGGCTGGCCTCGATCGAGCGAAGAACGCCGTCGCGGCTGAAGTCCCACACCCGGCGGTGGCTCGCGGGAACGTCGAACCCCTCGGAGTCCCGCTGGTGCGCGTTCTCGGGTGACGGCACCAGCAGTCGTCCGACCTTCGTCGACACGACGTACTCGTCGCGCGGCCGCTGACCCAACGCGGCGCCGAGGCGGCGTTCGGACAGCCCGAGTCCGTAGTGCGGCGCAGTGTCGTAGTACCGGACGCCCGCCGCCCACGCCGCGTCGACCGCCGCGGCGAACTCCTCGTCCGTCGTCGCCCGATACAGGTTTCCGCCCTGGGCCGCGCCGAACCCCAGCTCGGTGAGACGCACCTGCGGGCGACGCGGCAGCGCTCGCGTCCTCATGACGCCGCCAGCCCGGGCACCCGACGAACGGGCTCGCCACCGCGGCTCACCAGGGGCACCGGCCCGCCCGTCATCGGCCCATCCAACCGCCGTCGACGGGTAGCACGACCCCGTTGACATAGTCCGACGCCGAGGACGCCAGGAACACCGTGGCACCGCCGAGATCGTCGGCGCGACCCCACCGGGCCGCCGGGATCCGGGCGAGGATCGCCTGGTTGCGGTCGGGGTCGTCGCGCAGCGCCTGGGTGTTGTCAGTGGCGATGTAGCCGGGGGCGATGGCGTTGACGTTCACCCCTCGGGCCGCCCACTCGTTGGCCAGCGCCTTGGTGAGCCCGGCGATGCCCGACTTCGACGCGGCGTAGCCGGGGACGGTGATGCCGCCCTGGAAACTCAACAGCGAGGCAGTGAAGATGATCTTCCCACGGCCTCGCTCCACCATCGTCCGGCCGATCTCCCGGCTCAGGACGAACTGGCTGCTGAGGTTCACCTCGATGACGTGGTCCCACATCTCGTCCGGGTGCTCGGCGGCCGGGGTGCGGGCGATCGTGCCGCCGTTGTTCACCAGGATGTCGATCGGTCCGAGCGCGGTGAGATCCCGGGCCAACTGATGTACGGCCGTCCGGTCGCCGAGGTCGGCACGCAGCGCGGTGAACTGGCGGCCGGCGGCGCGCACCCGGCGTTCGACCTCACTGCCATCCGATTCGAGCTGAGCGGAGACGCCCACGATGTCGGCGCCGGCCAGCGCCAGGGCCTCGGCCATGGCGAGGCCGATGCCGCGCCGGGCGCCGGTGACCACGGCGACGCGTCCGGACAGGTCGAAAAGGGCCGTCACTGGTTTCCCTCCCGCAGATCGAGCAGCACCTTCATCACGCCGCCACCCTCCAGGGCCGCGAAGGCGGCGCTGGCCGCCTCGACCGGCTCCACCCGGGAGATGAGCTGTCGCGCCGGGATCTCGCCCGAGGCGACCAACCGGATCGCCTCCACCATGTCGTCGCGCTGGTACAACCGCGCGCCGAGCAGTTCCAGCTCACGCCAGAAGAACCGGTGCAGGTTGACCTCGCGGGGCCGGGGGTGGATCGCCACCATCACCAGCCGACCGCGGGTGGTGAGGACGTCGACCGCGGTGGTGACGCCGCCGGCGGAGCCGGACACCTCGAAGGCGATGTCGGCGCCCGCGCCGTTGGTGCGCTCGTTGACAAGTGCCACGACGTCCGTCGCGCCCGGGTCGACGGCCTCGATCCCGATCCCGGCCGCCACCTCCCGACGGAACGGATCCGGCTCGACGAGGAGCACCCGCGCGCCGCGACCCTGCGCGACGACGGCGATGAGCGCCCCCACCGGCCCACCGCCGACCACGACCACCTGGTCGTCGGCCGTCACGTTCCCCCGTCGGACGTCGTGCACGGCGACCGCGACCGGCTCGACGAGCGCCGCGTGGTCCAGCGGCAGATCCTCCGGGAGCGGCAGGACCAGCTCCGCCGGCACGGTCCAGTAGGACTGCATGGCACCCGGCGAGTCGATGCCGAGGAAGTTCATGGCGTGACACACGTGGGAGTGCCCGCGCTGGCAGGCAGCGCACGTTCCGCACGGCCGGGTCGGCAGCACGGTGACGGGCTGCCCGATGCTCCAGCCGGTGGTGTCCGGCCCGACGGCCGCGATCCGGCCGGACATCTCGTGCCCGATGATCGCGGAGTCACCGACCCGAGCGTCCATGTCGCCGTGGTAGATGTGCAGGTCGGTGCCGCAGATTCCGGTGTACGCCACCTCGATCCGCACCTGGCCGGGACCCGGCGGGACCGGGTCGCGCTCCTCGATTCCGAGGTCTCGCGCCCCCCGGTAGACGACTGCCTTCATCGATCCTCCGTCTCGACGGCCGGCACGTCGTTCGTGCCGACCGGACATGGCCGTGGGTGCACCGCGATGGCGGTGCACCCACGCGTTCCCTGTTTCTGGCGGTCAGCTCAGTGCCGCCCGGTGGGCGACACCTCGTTGCGGTAGTTCAGCGGCACGACGGGCACCTGGCGGGCGGGGACGACCCCGTCGATTCCGCCCAGCAGCCGTCGACCGGCCCGTTCCGGCCGGACGTTGGGGCTCTCGGCCGTCTGCGCCTGCGGGCGGTGGTTGGCCGTCCGGATCCGCTCCTCGTCGATGCGGACACCCAGCCCGGGTGCGTCGCCGAGAATGAAGGCGCCGTCCTCGACGTGCAGGTCGACGGAGACGCCGACCGGCGGGTGCAGGTCCTGCAACTCACTCGTCAGGTGGTTCGGCACCGAGGTCGCGGCGTGCAGCAGCCCGATCGGGCTGTTGCCGATCGGGCTGACCGGCAGGTCGTAGGCGTGCGCCAGGGCGGACGCCCGCAGGAAGTGGGTGACCCCCCAGACGGCGGCCATCTGGACGACGTCGACCGCGCCGGCGGCGAGCAGCGGACGGTACTGTTCGAGCCCGGTGAGATTCTCCCCGGTGGCGACCGACGCGCAGACTCCCCGGCTGACAGCGGCGAGGCCCTCGGCGTCCCAGCGTCGGACGGGCTCCTCGATCCAGATGAGGTCGAGGGAGCGTTCGAGTTCGCAGACGTGCCGGACGGCCTGCTTGCGCGTCCAGGCCTCGTTGACGTCGAGCATGAGACCCGGTCGCCGGCCGTGCCCCGCCTCGGTCAGGACCTCCTTGACCAGGGTGAGGCGGTGCCGGTCGCGCTCGATGTCGAGGCCGCCCTTGAGCTTCGCGGCACGCAGGCCGTGACTGGCGTAGACCTCGTACTCCGCGACGAGTTCGTCGTCGGTGAGCCCGATGTCCAGGCCGGACGCGTAGGCGTTGACCCGCCGGTCACGTCCGCCCAGCAGCCGCCACAGCGGCTCGCCGGCGGCCTGCGCCTTGATGTCCCAGAGTGCGGTGTCCAGTGCGCCGATGGTGCCGAACACCGGGCCGGCGTGGCCCGCCTTGAAGGTGTGCCGCAACATGCGGTCGTACAGGGTCGTCACGGCACGGGGGTCTTCGCCCTCGATAGCTGCGAAGATCCGCTCGATCTCGACGTGCGGCCCGAGGCCGACTCCCGAGACGCCCTCGTCGGTGTCGACGATGACGATCGAGACCGGAACCACCCCGTCGGGGAACACGCCGTTGGCATCGCCGACGGGCCGCCCCCATTCCTGGACCGTGGTGAGCGTCCGATATCCCGTGATCCGCATGTCAACCCTTCGTGGAACCGGCGGCTACACCGTCGGCAATTTGGCGCTGGAGGAACAGGTAAACCAACAGGACGGGTATGGCGGCGATCAGCACCCCGGAGGCGAACGTGGGGATGTTGTCCGAGTACTGCCCCCGCAACGAGGTCACCCCGATCATGAGCGTCCGGTGATCGGCCGAGGGCATCATCACCAGCGCCATCAGGACGTCATTCCAGCAGAACAGGGCGTTGAGGATGCCGACCGACAGCAGTGCCGGGGTGCCCAGCGGCAACATGATCCGGCGGTACACGCCGTACACGGTGTTGCCGTCGATCCGTGCCGCGTCGATGATCTCCGGTGGGATGCCCCGGTAGTAGCTCGTCATCAGGAACACGGTGAAGGGCAGGAACTGGGCCACGTAGACGAGGATCAGACCGGGGTACGTGTCGATCAGCGCCGTGTCGGCCATGATCCGGGACAGCGGCACCATGATCACCTGGAACGGGATGAAGAGCCCCGCGAGGCAACCCAGGAACAGCGCCGACGAGCCACGGAACCGCAGCTGGCTCAGCGCGAAGCCGGCCATCGAACCGAGCAGGAGCAGCAGCAGTACCGACACCGTCACCACGAACAGCGAGTTGACGAAGTAGCGGCCCATGCCGACGCTGTTCCACGCCGTGCTGATGTTCTCCCAGCGCAGGGCGTCGGTCAGGGAGAACCGGTCGAGGATGTAGTCACGGCGGGTCTTCATCGCGACGTTGGCGGTGAAGAGCAGTGGGTAGATCGTCGCCAGCGCGAGTAGTGACATGGGGATGGCGAGCAGCCACCATCCCAGGCGGGCCCGAGACATCAATCCTCCTTTCCGGATCGTTCGAGCAACTTGATCTGCAACAGCCCCACCACGAGCATGATCATGAACAGGATCGTCGACGCGGCCGACGCGAGAGCGGGACGGTTCATCTGACCCTGCTGCTTCCAGATGTAGAACTCCGGCAGGTACGTCGACCCCTCCGGCCCGCCGCTGGTCATGACGTAGAGCAGCCCGAACATCGAGGTCAGCATCCCGATCATCGTGGTCACGAAGACGAACTGGATGGTGCGCGAGAGGGCCGGCACGATCACGTGCCAGACCACCTGGCGTAGCGACGCCCCGTCGACGCGGGCGGCGTCCAGCAGCGCGGGGTCCAGCGTGGCGAAGCCGGAGAGGAACACCACCAGGGCCATTCCGAAGGTGGCCCAGATGTGCACGCCCACCACCATGAACATCGCGATGTCCGGGTCACCGAGCCAGTCCACCGCAGTGACGCCGAACGACCCGAGGATGGCGTTGAGAGGGCCGTCGAAAGCGAGCAACAGGTTGAAGATCGCGCCGACGATGACCGGCGAGAGCACCGCGGGGAAGAAGTACACGCTGCGGTAGAAGCGGTGGCCGGGCACCCGCAGGTAGATGAACGTCGCGAGCAGGCCGGGGATGGCCACCGCTACCGGGAGCAACAGCACCAGCAGCCCGACGTTGCTCAGCGCGGTCCGGAACAGCGGGTCGTGGAACAGCTCGCGGTAGTTGCCGAACCCGACAGCGGTCCCGTTCTGCGCACCGTCGCCGGTGAAGGAGAAGTTGACGCCGAGGAGCAGCGGATAGAGCCGCAGCACCACGATGATCAGGATGGCCGGAGCGACAAGGATGTAGGGAGCGAAGCGTTCGGCCCGCAGGCCGCCGCGGGTGCGACGAGGCTGCGCACCATGCCGATGGGTGGCGGGGGTAGGCCCCGCCCCGCCGGCCCGTCCGGCCTGAGCCAGACGGACCGACGGTTGCGTGTTTCCAATTGACACGAGGGTCAGCCCGCCTGGTCGGAAGCGGCCAACTGCTTCACCACCTCGTCGACGCTGATCGAACCGCTGAGCAGCTGCTGGGAGAGGCGCCCCATCAGGTCCAGCGTCTTCGAGGAGAGCGCCACGTGCAGCGCGGGCTTGCCGCTCTTCAGCTCGCCGACGATCGTGGAGACCGCGGGCCCGCCCGCGGACACGTCGATGGTGGTGTCGGCGGCGATCGCGCCGGCGTCGGCGTAGAAGGCCTTCAAAGCGTCGGCCGAGCTCAGGGAGCGCGCCAGGTCGGCGGCCACCTTCGGGTCCTTCGTCCACTTGGCGACCGCGTAGCCGATGCCACCGTCGTACGGAAGGCTCGGGGTGGTGCCAGCGGTGACGACCGGGGCCTTCATGACGCCGAGCTTCTCCGGGGTGAGGAACTCGTTGAAGTCCTGCCAGTGCCCCACGTCCGACATCAGACCCATGACGTGCGCGGCCTTACCGGACTGGAAGAGCGCGAAGGAGTCGTTGAACATGGCGGTCGAGTTGGCCCCGTCGCTGTTCATCTTCTTGTCACCGGTCTCCTTCCAGAGCTGGAAGATCCGCTTGACGTTGGGGGAGTTCCAGTCGCGCTTGCCGGTGATCCAGGCGTCGTACTCCGCGGCGGTGAGGGTGACCGACCCCATGCTGGAGAGCCAGAACTGGATGCCGACGCCCTCCTTGTTGCCGAGGGCGAAGCACTTGGAGCCGGCCTTGGAGATGGCGGCGCAGTCGGCGACGAACTTGTCCCAGGTGGCGGCGGGGGTCGCCGGGTCGAGGCCGGCCTTGCGGTAGACCTCCTTGTTGTAGTAGATCGGGTAGCCCTGGAGCGTCACCGGGACGCCGTAGACCTTGCCGTCCTTGGTGAACGCCTCCCAACCGGCCAGCCGCTGCTTGTCCTCGGCCACGTAGTCGGTGATCGGCACCAGCGCGTCAACCCGGTCGCGAATCTGGCCACCGCCGTTGAACAGCATGACGTCCGGGCCCTTGCCGGACTGGATCGCCGCACCGAGCAGCGTGTAGTACTGGTCGAAGGGCTGCGCTACGAACTCGACCTCAACCTTTGGGTGCTTCTTCTTGAAGTCGGCCTTAGCCTTGTCCAGATAGGATTTGGCGAACGGCTCGCCGGACTTCCAGTCCCACACGACGAGCTTGCTGTCCGACCCGCTTGACGAGCTTGAATCGCTAGCACTTCCACAACCGGCCAGGGCCAGGCCCACAACGAGGACGGCCGAATATATTGCGCGCTGTCTCATCAGTTGTCACCTCAGAAAGTGGGGGTGGCCGGCGGACGCGCCGCCGTGCCAATGTTGCCCGGAACGTAACTCGTATGACGTGTGACGTCAATACTCAGCCGTACACTGAGCCAGACGTCGTGCCACGGCGAGCCTTTCGGAGGGGACATGACGCCATCGCAGGAGACGGCCCTGAACAGCCCGGTGACACCGGCGTGGGTGCGTCGACCGACCAACCTGGCCCGCGCGGTCACCGCCGAACTGGTGGAGCGCATCGTACGCGGTGTGCACCCGTCCGGGACGTCCCTACCGCCCGAGCCGATCCTCTGCGAGACCTTCTCGGTGAGCCGGACCGTCGTCCGGGAGGCGGTCAAGATCCTTCAGGAGAAGGGGTTGGTGCAGGTGCGCCAGGGTGCCGGGACCATGGTCACCCCCGCGGCGCAGTGGGACATGCTCGACGAACTCGTCCTCGGGGCCACCATCGCCCAGGACGACAGCCTCGCCATCCTCGACGATCTCGTCGTCACCCGGCGGGTGCTGGAAGCCGACATGGCGAACGTCGCCGCCCGGCTCGCCGACGCGCAGACCATCGACCGGCTGAGCGCCATGGTCGACCGGATGGACCAGCTCGTCGACGACCACGTCACCTACCACGAGCACGACCGGGCCTTCCACGACGCGATCATGCAGACGTCCGGTAACCGCATCGCTCGCGGCGTCGTGCGAGCATTGGAGAGTCAGGTCATCAACACCGCCCGCTACATGGGCCGGACCGAACGCTCCCTGTGCGTGGCGTCCAACCGGGGCCACCGGCGCATCTACGAGCGCATCGCCGCGCACGACTCCGAGGGTGCCGCCGCGGCGATGTTCACCCACATCACCGAGGCCTGGTTGGTCCGCCGCAGCGGCTCCGGCAAGCCGGTTCGTCTGCAACGCTGACCGGCCGGACGACGAAGCGGCGCCCACCCCCGAGGTACGGGAGCAGGCGCCGCCAGCGGCCGACCAGGTCGGCAGGGCCGGTCAGGAGAACTGCGCGAAGAACCTCCAGATCTCGCCCTTCGTCCAGGTCGTGATGCCGCTCTCGGCATAGGTGCCGTCGACCGGGCCGGGCATGTGACCGTTGTCGTACGCGGCCCACTGCACCGGGTAACCGGCCCGGCAGCCCGAGTACGTGGTCGTGACGTGCGTGCGGCTGCCGGCCGCCGGCTCGCGCGGGCTCTGCGCGGTACAGCCGTTGTTCCGGACGAACGTGTCGCGCAACGCCCGGCCACCGGAGATGCCCAGGACGTTGTCCGAGATGCCGTGCAGCCCGAAGTACGCGATGGGCTGCGTACCGCCACTGCAACCGCTGATCTGCCCACCGGAGATGACCGCGACGGCGCGGAAGACGTTGGCCCGCGCGCAGGCCACGGCGTAGCTCATGCCGCCACCCCAGCTGAAGCCGAGGGCGAACCGCTGCCTCGGGTTGACGCAGAGGCTGCTCTCGATCCGGCTGATCATGTCATCGACGAAGACGATGTCCTCACCGCCGGCGTTGCCCCAGCCGTTGCCGAACCCCTGGGGCGCGACCAGGATCGCGCTGTTGTTCGACTGCTCCTGCTGCCCGTAGTAGGACCACGGGGTCCCGCTGGTGCCGCCGGAGGCGATCTCCTGCATCGTGCCGCCGCGCCAGTGGAACGCGAAGATCAGCCGGTAGGGGTTGCTGTTGTTGTAGTTGGCGGGCACCCGCAGGATGAAGGTGCGGGTCTTGCCGTTGCTCTGGATCGTGTGCGTGCCGCTGGCCAGCGTCGGCGCCTTGCCGCACCCGCTGCCACCCGACGGCGGCGGGTTGCTGCCGTCCGTGCGGACGAGCTGCCACTGCTGGTTGGTGCCGTTCCAGTCGTCGTACTGCACGATGTTGCCACCGTCGGCGGTGGAGGCGCCCTGCACCTCCATCACCTTGTTGCTGTTGCGGTTGATCAGCCGGACGTAGCCGCCGTCCGAGTCGGCCAACCGGAACTGCTGGTTGGTGCCGTTGTTGTCGGACCACTGCACGATCGCCCCGCCGTCGGCGGTCGAGCGGCCGCTGACGTCGAGAACCTTGCCGGAGTGCCGGGACTTCACCCGGTAGAAGCCGTCACCGGAGTCGACGAACTGCCACTGCTGGTTCACGCCGTTGTTGCGCGTCCACTGGCTGATCCGGGCGCCGTCGGTGGTGGCCGAGGAGACCAGATCCAACGCCTTGCCGCTGTTGCGGTTGACCAGGACGTACCAGGCACTGGTGTCCACCGTCGCCGCCGCCGCGGGCGCCGCGTTGACCGCGACGAGTGTGCCGGCCGCCATGAGCGCGGCCGCCGCGGCGGCCAACCCTGACCGCCAACGACGTCTCGGTGGAGAGGCGGGACGAACCTCACCGATGGACTTCATGGTCCACTCCTTCGATCGGGGTCACCCACGAGCAGAACGCGCGCGCGTGCCCTGGGGTGTGCCAGCGTCTGGTGGTGGCGTCGGCACGTCGGGGGTACGCGGGCGGGTTGCGGCCGCCGGAACACGCGCCCGGCCAGGCCAGCGATCGACCTTGTCGCCGCGCCGCCCGCGTCTGGGAAATTAGCGCTAACGACGTCATACGTCAAACGACCGACGTCTATCGGAACCGCTGTCCGACACGGCCACGACGGCCGCCAGCAGGGGCTCGGGTGGCTGGCGAAACCCACAGCCTCGGCGGCCCGGGGACGACCTGACGCCTGTCCTGTTATCGCTCACAGTCGATGGACGAGGTTCGCTGACGGTCGTAGCGGCCCGCCCCGATGGATGGGGCGGGCCGCTACGGTGTCCCACTAGTTCATGACTGTCGTCATCCGATGCGGACGAGTTGCCACTGCTGGTTGGTGCCGCCCCAGTCGGCGTACTGGACGATGTTTCCTCCGTCGGCGGTGGACGCGCCCTGCACCTCGACGGCCTTGCCGCTGTTGCGGTTGATCAGGCGCTGGTAACCGTCGGCCGACTGGGCGAGCCGGAACTGCTGGTTCGTCCCGTTGAGGTCGGACCACTGCACGATGGCCCCGCCGTCGGCGGTGGAGAAGCCACTGACGTCGAGCACCTTGCTGGAGAGCCGGGACTTCAACCGGTAGAAGCCGCCGCCGGAGTCCACGAACTGCCACTGCTGGTTCGTGCCGTTGTTCCGCGACCACTGGCTGATCCGGGCGCCGTCGGTGGTGGCCGAGGCGTACAGGTCCAACGCCTTGCCGCTGTTGCGGTTGAGCAACACGTACCAGGCGCTGGTGTCCACCCCGCTACTCGGCGGGGGCGTGGTGGGCGTGGTCGAGCCGGCGTTGAGGGCGTTCAGAACGCTCGTGTACGCGGCCTTCTTGGTCCCACTGCACTCGAAGAGCAGGGCGTTGTCCGACCCACGCCACGAGTCACAGTCGCGCACACCCCAGGTGGTGATGCCGGTGCAGCGGGAGACC
>NZ_JBIAKV010000022.1:0-63267 GCF_042872705.1 Micromonospora sp. NPDC005203
CCCCGGCCGGCGCCGGGCGCCCCCCCCCCCCCCGGCCCCCCGGCGCGCCCCCCCCGGGGGGGGGGGGGGGGGGGGTGGGGGGGGGGGGGGGGGCCGCGCCCCCCCCCCCCCCCGACTTCTTGGAAAGCGTGTGGATCAGGGAGTGATGACGAACTGCGAGCCCGGCTGGATGACTATGTTGCCGTCGGCCGAGTTGGTGATTGTCACGTTGGTCAGGTTGGCGTTGCCGCGTGCGCCGCTCATCGCGAGGATGCCGGCGCCGTTGACGGACCTGTCGATCCGCACATTGGTGATGGCGAGGTTCGGTATGTTGCCGCCACCGTTCTTGAACTGGATGCCGTCGAACGTGGAGTCGATGATGTCGGTGTCCCGGATGGTGACCCCGACGATGTCCCGGGTGGCCGGGAAGATCGTGATGGCACCGAACTCCTGGTCCTCGTTCCAGAACGCGCCGCCGGTGCGGTAGAGCCCGTTGTTGGCGATCAGCGTCGTGCCGGAGAACGGCAGCGGGTCGTGGTCGGTCGCCAGCATGATGCCCGGGTAGTTCGCGGTGTCGTAGATCAGGTTGTTCTCGATCGAGTTGTCGTAGCCGCCGTAGATGGCGATGCCGTTGGCCCGCCAGGGCAACTGGATGGTGTTGTTGACGAAGTGGTTGTCGTGCGCGATGTCGACGTTGCGGTCCTTGACGTACGGGTTGGCCCAGACGGCGAGCGCGTCGTCGCCGGTGGTCCGGAAGGACGAGTTGAACACCCGCGAGTTACGCGTGCCGTTGCTGAAGTTGATGCCGTCGGCGTACGTGTTGCGGATCCGCATGCCAGTGAACTCCAGCCCGTCGGCCGGCCCCCACAGGTCGGGGATGTTGTCGTAGTCGCGACCCACCCAGACACCCACGTTGGCGTGCTCGATCCACACGTTGCTGATCTTCGTGCCGGTGCCGAAGCGACCGTTCAGACCGACGCCGCCCTCGGCGTTGCCGTCACCGCCCCGGATCCGGCCTGAGCCGAAGATGGCGATGTCGGAGATCTGGGTGTTCTTGTCGATGTCGAAGCCGAAGTTGCCCTCGTGCGGGTGGTTGATGCCGCCCACCACGTTCTGCGGCTCGGTGAGCGTGTAGAGCTGGGAGTGCCACATTCCGGCGCCCCGGATGGTGACGTTGCTGATGCCGACCTGGTTGTGCATGCCCCGGTTCAGCGGGTCGTCGGTCAGGATCTTCTGCTCCTGCCGCCACTGCCCGGCCGGGATCCAGACACAGCCGATGACACCGTTCTGGTCGTCGGTCACCGCCCGCTGGATGGCGGCGGTGTCGTCGAGCCCGTCGTTGGGGACCGCACCGTACGAGGTGATCGAGGTGCAGCCGGCCGGTTGGCTCGCCGCCGGGGCGACCTGCTCCAGGTCGACCGTGTCGATGACGTAGAAGGAGGCGGTGTCACCCGAGTCGCGCTGCAACTTGAAGCGGGTGCCGGCCGGGTACGACTGCGACAGCAGGGCGTTCGACTCGTCGAAGAGCCGACGGGCGTCGGCCTGCGGGGTGTTGGTGAGCGCCTCCGGCCCGTCGGTGTTGCCATAGAGCCAGCTGTGCTTCGACGACAGGGTCAGCTTGCGGGAGAAGACGTCGTTGACGTACAGGCTGATGGTCGCCTCGATGCCCCCGCCACCGGGCGCGTCCGGGATGGAGTTACGCACCACGATGGAGTTGGCCTGGTTGGCCGAGGTGAACTCGACGAACTGGCCGGTGCCGGTGAGCCGTACCGACTTGCGGCCGGAGGACTCGCTGGCGAAGTTGGTGTGCCCGAAGGTGCGCAGCGCGTCGGTCTCCAGCAGCGTGCCCTGGTAACGGCCGGCCTCCGCCTCGTAGGAGACATACGGGACGGCAGCCCCGCGCCCGACCACTATCGACTGACTGAATGCGTTGTTGGTCTCGTTGGTCTCGGCGACCGCGTTCGTGGCGTCGGCGGTGGCGGTGATGGTGGCGCCGCCGCTGGTGGCGGTCCAGCTACCGCTGATGGCCACGGTGACCGTCGCGCCGGCCGCGATCGAGGCGGTGTTGGTGGTGAGCGTGGTGCTGCCCGCCACCAGCCGGGTGACGGTGGTCGCGCCGGTCGCGGTGGTACCCCGGTTGCGCACCGTCACGGTGAAGGTGACGGACGCCCCGACGGCCGGGTTCGGCGGGTTCGAGGCGATGCTGAGCACCTGGAGATCCGGCCCGGGGGCCTGTGCCACCACCAGCGGCGACGCCGCCGTGAAGCTGTTGTTGCCGTTGTTCTGCTCGACGATCGTGTTCGTCGGGTCGACCACCGCGGTGACGGCGTAGCTGCCCATGGGGCGGGTGCCCGCGTTTGCCGACACGGTGGTCGAGGCACCCGCGGCGAGCGCGCCCACCGTGGCACTGCCGACGACCGCGCCGGCCAGACTGAAGTTGACGGTGGTGGCGCCGGCGGACGCCGACCCGATGTTCTGCACCACGGCCGACAGCGTGACCGGGCTGACCTCGCTGGGCGACGTGGGTGACCAGGTCACCGAGCTGACCACCAGGTCCGGGTTGGGCGCCGGGGTGCCGCACACCTCGAACTCGGCGACCTGGCCGGACGGGGCACCGGTGTTGCCGGTGAACCGCAACTGCACGTCCGCCGTGGTGGCGCTGACCGGGATGGTCACCGCGTTGGTGCCCTGCACGAACTGGTAGGCCGCCGCCGACACCAGACTGGTGTACGCCGACGACGCCTGGTCGCGGCCGAGGACCTGGACGGTCTGGGTACGGGTGCCCCACGACGAGTCCGGGTTGAGCTTCACGGTGACGCCGGAGATCGAGTGGTTGGCGCCGAGCGCCACGGTCAGGTTCTGCGGGTAGCTCGCCGCGCCCTCCCAGTAGGTGCCGAGCTGCCCGTCGTTCGCCTTGTCCGGGGTGAAGCTGAAGGTGGAGCCACTCGCCGTCATGGCCTTGCCCGCAGCCACGTTTGTGCAGGCGGGCGGGTTGCTGCCAGTCCGGGTGACGGTGTTGCTGTTGCCGGACAGGTTGCCGGCGCCGTCCCGGGCGCGGACGTGGTAGGACACCGTCGCCGTCGCCGGTTGGGTGTCCTGATAGGTGAGGACCGTGCCCAGCGTGGCGATCAGGCTGCCGCCCCGGTAGACGTTGTAGCCGGCCAGCCCGCTGCCACCGGAGTCGGTGGAGGCCCCCCAGGTGAGCGTGATCGTGCTGCCCGACGTGCTCTGCGACAGCGTCCCCGGGGTGCTCGGCGCGGTGGTGTCACCACTGCCGGTCCGGGTCACCGTGTTGCTGTTGCCGGAGAGGTTGCCCGCGGCGTCGCGCGCCCGGACGTAGTAGGACACGGTCGCCGTCGCCGGCTGGGTGTCGTTGAACGTGGTGACGTTGCCGACGGACTGGAGGAACGCGCCGTTGCGGTAGACGTCGTAGCCGGCGATGCCGCTGCCGCCCGCGTTGTCGGTGGAGGCCACCCAGTTGAGGCTGATGGTCGTGCCCGACTGGGTGTACGAGAGGTTGCCCGGCACGCTCGGCGCGGTGGTGTCCGGGGTGGTGCCGCCGCTGCCGTACACCTCCAGCTCGGAGAGCTGCCCGGCCGGCCAGCCGCTGTTGGCGGTGATGGTGATCCGGACGTAGCGGGTGGCGGTCTGGCTGACGTTGATCGTGACCGTGTTGCCGCTCGCCGGGTTGAAGGTGTACGTCTGCGACCCGACCAGGGTGCTGAACGACGAACCGTTGGTGCTGCCCTGCACGCTCAACGTCTGCGTCCGGGTCCCCCACCCGGAGGTTGGCAGCTTCAGCACGACCTGGTTGACGGACTGCGATGAGCCGAGATCGACCTGCACCCACTGCGGGAACGAGTTGTTGACGCTCTCCCAGTAGCTGCCCGCGTTGCCGTCGACGACCTTCGACGAGTCGTAGACGTCGGCGTGGCCACTGGACTGGGTGGGACGACCCTGGGCGAGGTTGGTGGCCGCCGCGGCGAAACCGCTGCTCGGTGCCGGCTCGGCGGAGCGGGCGGCGGCCGGGTTCGCGACGGCTGTCGCTCCGACCGTGGCGATCAGCGCGGCGGCGGCCGTGGCCGCCACCATCCTGAACAGATTCGTTCGTCTCATCACTGTCCTTGTCGTCGGGGGACGGTTGCCCCGGTGGCGGGACCACCGGGCGGGGGGGTGCGGCGGTGCGGCGCCGGCCGACGCGCGAGGGCCGGTGTCGAGAGCGACGGAGGTCCGGGCGGCGCGGGGGCGCCGCTCGTCCTGGAAACACCAGATGGGTACGACTATCAACGGGCCTCCCCAGGAGGCCCGTTGAATCTTCCGAGAGGGTGCACAGAACAGTGCACTTGTTTGTCAAAATCTTGCGTTACTTTGGCCAAAGGTTACTGACGTGCTACGGGAGCGTCAACACTTCGACCACCATGACTATTGACGGACTTGTCTGCCCTGGCAGCCGCCACCAGGGCAGACCTGCCCGGAATTTCGGGGAGGGGCCACCTCCCGACGACTGGAGGCGACACCTTCCCCGAACTTGCGCGGATCTTGCGTCAGGTCGTGCGAGAACGATCAGGCATCTGGTGCCCTCAGCACGAAGGTCTCCAGCAGCTCCCCGCCGTACCAGTCGCTGCGCTGGCCCACCTGGGTCATGCCCAGCCGCCGCGCCACCGCCATCGACGGCTCGTTGCCCGACGACACGACGGCGTAGATCTCCCGGGTACCGGCGGCGAACTCCCGGGCTACCGCCGCGCGGGCCGCCTCGGTGGCGTAGCCGTGCCCCCACGCGTCCGGGTGCAGGTGCCAGCCCACCTCGATGTCGTCGGTCCGCACCGCCGCATCCCGGCCCGGCAGCGGCTTGAGTAGCGCCGTGCCGACCACCTGTCCCGTCTCGCGTACCTCGATCGCCCAGGTGCCGTACCGGCCGCCGTCGGCGGCGTGCCGCTCCTGCCAGCTCCGCAGTCGCTCGGCGGCCTGGGCCGGGTTGGTCATCGGCAGACCTGGCGCCACGCCCAGATACCGGCTGATCTCGGGACGTGAGTAGATGTCGTAGATCCGGGCCAGATCGGCCGGATCGTCGGTCCAATCGCGCAGGATCAGGCGTTCGGTGGTGAGAACAGTCATGACCGGCGATCTTAAGGAGTGACGGCCCCGACGACAGGGAAGGAGGACCCGATGGGCAACGGATGGCAGCGCACGAAACGGATCACCAGTGCCGCGTTCCGTCCGGTACGCGGACGGGACCTGTCGCTGCACGCCGCCGCGATCACCTTCTACGGGGCGATCGCCGTGGTGCCGGTCGCCCTACTGGCGATCTGGCTCACCGCACTGGTGGCCGGGGCCGATCGGGTACGCCGGCTCACCTCGTACGCCGTGGAAGCCCTGCCCACCGCGATCGGCGCACCGCGGGCGGTGGACGCGCTCGTCAACGCCGGGGTGGAACTGACCCCGCTGCTGGCACTGGCCTCCCTCCTGCCCGCGTCCCTCTACGGCGAGGGTCTGCGCCGGGCGTTCGTCTCGGTCGCCGCACCCCGCTCCGACGAGCACCTGATCGGCTGGCGAGGCCGGCTGCTGCTGCTGCCCCTGCTCGCACCGGCCCCCGCCCTGCTGCTGTCGATCCTGTTGGCGCTCCCGCTCACCACCCGACTCGTCCGCCAGGGCGGCTGGCTCGGCGTACTCGGCATCGTGCTGTCGTTCCTCGCGGTCTGGCTGGTGCTCACGCCCGTGCTGGTGTGGGTGTTCCGGGTCGTCGGGCCGGCGTCACCGGACTGGCTCTCCACCCTCGGCGTCGGGTCGTTCACCGCGGCGAACCTCTCCGGCTTCCTGCACGGCTTCGTGCTCTTCGCCTCGCTCCCGCTGGACCTGGGCGTGCCGTTCGGCGGCTTCGACGACATCGGCGCCGGGGTGGCCGTACTCCTCTGGCTCTACCTGTTCCACGTGATCGTCCTGGCCGGCTACTCCGCCACCCTGGCCATGTCCCGATGGCGAGCCCACCGGGTCGACGGCGCGGACTAGGCTGCCGCGGCATGAGCAGTGAGATTCCCGCCCGCGCCGATGTCGTGATCGTCGGTGCCGGGCACAACGGTCTGGTCTCCGCCGTGCTGCTGGCCCGCGCCGGCCTGGACGTCCTGGTGCTGGAGGCCGCCGACGTGATCGGCGGCGCGGCCCGCACCGAAGCCCCGTTCCCGAAGGTGCCGGGGCTGCGGCACTCCACCGGCTCGTACCTGCTCGGGCTGATGCCCCCGGAACTGCTCGCCACGCTCGACGTACGGATCCCGGTGCTGCGCCGCGACCCGCACTACTTCCTGCCCACACCGGGCGGCCTCGGTTCGCCGTACCTCCTCTTCGGCAGTGACACCGCCGCCACCCGGGCGCAGCTCGCGGAGTTCTTCTCCCCCGCCGACGTGGCCGCCGACGACGCCATGCAGGCCGAGCTGGCGGCGCTGCGCGAGGACCTCGCCCCGGCCTGGCTGGCGGAGCCGCTGGCCGCCGAGGAGACCGCCGAGCGGTACGTCCGCCCGGCGCTGCGGCAGGTCTTCGTCGACCTCGTGCGGGGCTCGGTCGCCGACTACCTGGCCCGGTTCGAGTTCCGCTCCGAGTTGCTGGTCAGCATGTACGCGGTCACCGACGGCCTGTCCGGGCTCAACGCCGGCCCGGACGACCCCGGGACGGGTCACAACTTCCTCGTGCACAACATGTGCAGACTGCCCGGCTCCGGCGGCACCTGGATGATCGCCGAGGGCGGGATGGGCACGGTCTCCCGGACGTTCGCCGAGGCCGCCCGCGCCGCCGGGGCGACCATCCTGACCGGTACGCCGGTGCACGCGGTGACCCTGGACGGCGGCGCGGCCAACGGAGTCGTGCTGGCCGACGGCCGGCAGGTCGCAGCGAGGGTGGTGCTCGGCGCGTGCGACCCGTACCGGCTGATGGACCTGTTGCCCGACGGCGCGCTCCCGGCGCCGCTCGGCCAACGGATGGCGGCGGTCCGCCGTCCCGGCACCACCCTCAAGCTCAACCTGGCGCTCAGCGGGCTGCCGCGGTTCTCCTGCCTGCCGGACGGTACGCCGAGCCCGTTCGGCTCGACCATCCACCTGCTGCCCGGGTCCGCGTCGCTGGTCGGCGGGGACGCCACCTCGCCGATGACCGCGCTGCGCGACATGTGGGCGGACGTGCGGGCCGGGCGGCTGCCGGCGGAGCCCACGATCGAGTGGTACCTGCACACCACCGTCGACCCGTCGCTCTCCGACGCCGCCGGGCACCACTCGTCGGCGCTGTTCGTCCAGTCGGTCCCGTACGAGTTGGCCGGCACCACCTGGGACGCAGAACTGCCCGGCTACGTCGACCGGTTGATCGAGATCGTCGAACGGTACGCGCCCGGCACCGGTGACCTGATCGCCGACGCGGTGCCGCTGCCCCCGCCCGGCATCGAGGCGCACTTCGGCATCACCGGCGGGCACATCCACCACGTCGACAACACCGTCTCGTTCACCGACCGGATGCCCTACGCCACCGGCATCGACGGCGTGTACGCCGGCAGCGCCGGCTGCCACCCGGCCGGCAGCGTGATCGGCGCCGCCGGGCACAACGCCGCCCGCCGGATCCTCAAAGACCTAGGCCGCTGACCCCTCCTCGGCCGCGCCGGCGGACGGCCGGAGGTCGCCCGGACCCCCGATCAGGTAGAAGCCGACCAGCAGGAGGTACGCGCAGAGGCTGAGGATCGGGTTGACGAAGACGACCGCGAAGGCGACCAGGTAGAGCAGCGGCTTCAGCCGTATCCGGCGTGCGATCGCCTGGGCCAGCCGAGGATCCAGGTCGGGGTGGAGCAGTTCCCGGCGACGGGCCCACCACCAGGTCAGATTGACGAAGACCGCCTCGCCGAGCACGGTGCCGACGTAGAGCGCGGCGGTCAGTCGCTGCTCGGTCGCACTGCCGCGCAGGTTGTCCGACAGCAGGTCGGCGGTGAACGGGATCGTGGCGATGAAGAGCAGCACGAACAGATTGAGCACCAGCAGCATCTGGTCGACCCGGGCCACGTACCGCCACAGGTTGTGGTGGGCGAGCCAGACCTGCCCGGCGATCGCGAAGGTGATGACGTAGGCCAGGTAGGACGGCCAGGCGTGGGCCAGGGCGTCGGGAAGCTCCCGCCCGCTCTCCCGCGCCGGCCCGCTCTGCAGCAGCTCGACGGCCATCACGGTCAGTACGACACCGAAGACTCCGTCGCTGAACGTCTCCGCCCGGGCGGCGTCCCGGGTCTTCTCCCGGCCGCGCCCGTACCGGAACTCGTACTCCTGCGCGTCCGCCCCCGCCACGCCCGCCCCACTCTCGGCGGGTGCCGGTCCCGTCCGGGCACCCTCCCGCGATCTTGCACTTACTGTCGCCGTTCTGAGGTGATTGTCCTGCTTTGCCGGGACCGAAAGTGCAAGATCGCGGAGGAGGGCGGGTCAGATCGCGGCTTCGCCAGCGGGGGCTGGGGTTTCCGCGTCCACGCGGTGGGCTCGCACCTTGTGGCCCACGCTCGTCAGGCAGCGGCCGCTGGGCAGGTCGAACTTCCAGCCGTGCAGCTGGCAGGTGAGCTGGTCACCCTCGACGATGCCGAACCGGGTCAGGTCCGCCTTCAGGTGCGGGCAGCGCCGCTGCACCACCCAGCCGCCAAGCGTGATGTCCTCGGCGTCGGTGCTGCGCTCGTGCTCGTCGTACCAGCCCTCGGCGTACTGGAGTCGCTCCTCGGAGAGGCACTTGAAGAACGCGTAGACGAACTCGTTGTACTGGCCGATCCGGGCCGCCGAGAACCGGCAGGACAGGAAGAGCGAGTTGACCCAGTCCACCTCGTCGATGAAGAGCAGGTGCTCGATCAGCGACCGCTCGGTCCGGAACCGGTAGCGGACCTTCTCGTCCGCGTACGGCCGGACCTCCTTGCCGGGGAAGTCCACCACTATCGACTCGACACTCGCGCCGTCATACCCCACCAGATCGAAGCGGACCGGACCGCCCACGCCCTTGGCCAGGTAGATCGACTCGTCGAGCAGCGGCTCGATCCGACGCTTCATCTCGCCCAGCACGTCCACCTCGGGGTGCCGCCAGGACGCCTTCTCCGCCTCGATGATCGGGCGCTTGCGCTCCCGCATCTCCTCCAAGTGGGCGACCTTGTTCGCGAAGAACTCCTCGACCGGCACCGGGTGGGTGGTGCTCGCGCCCTCGGTGGTGACCTCGGCGACGCTGCCCGGCAGCAGCACGATCCCGTTGGTGCCACCGACCTTGGCGTACTCCGAGAGGAAGACCGACTGGTCGGGGAAGATGTTGCCCTCGTCGCCGTGGATGTCGTTGAACTGCCACAGGGCGTCGTCGAGGAAACACGGCGGGCCGGCGATCGGGAAGACGTGGTCGGCCTTCAGGTCGTCGATGTAGCGCCAGGTCCGGTCGAACTGCCGGTCCCGCTTCTGCTTGCCGAACGCGGTCTTCGCCGCCTGCGGCAACTCGTAGACCATCGGGTACCAGATCGCGCCGGAGAACTGGAGCAGGTGCGCGTGCACGTGCCCCAGCTCGGCGAAGACGCTCAGGTCGGTGGGGCGGGCGTCGTTCTGGTTGAGCAGCCGCACCCCGTCGTACTCGACCCAGAGCGAGGAGTCACCGATCGGCCCGTCGGTCGGGCTGGTCAACGCCTGAATCATGATCTTCAGGCCGCCGGGCAGCTCCACCACCTGCTCGTTGGGCGTCCTCAGGAACTTCGTGAAGCCCAGCGCCCGGAACTCGTCCTCCATCTCCGAGGTCGGGAACTCGGGGAGCAGGACCGTAGCGTCCTTCGAGACGAAATCTCGCAGGTGCTTCGCGTCGAAGTGGTCCCGGTGCAGGTGGGAGACGTACAGGTAGTCGACCTGGCCCAGGCTGCCCCAGTCGAGCAGGGAATTGTCCGGGAACGGGAACCACGACGCGAAGTAGGCCGGGTTGACCCACGGGTCGCACAGGATGCTGCCCGCGGCCGTGTCGATCCGCATGCTGGCGTGCCCGGTTCCGGTCACTCGCACCGCACAGTCCCCCTCAAACAGACAATCAGGTGTACGCCAAACGCTACCGGAGCGGGTCGGACCGCCGCCCCGCGACGCCGGTAGTGCCGTTCGACCAGCCGGGCAGGGCTCAGACGACCGGCGCTGCCCCCGTCCGGGCGCCGTCGACGCCGTCCCGCACCGCCGTGCCGGCGCGGGGCCGCACACCACCCGCTCAGGAGCGGGGGGATCTTCTGGTCGGACCCTGCGCCGGGGCCGGTACGAGGCGTGCCAGACTAACCAAAGATCCGATCGCGAGGGAAGGACCGACAGTGGCAGGAAGCGAGCCGGTAACGTCGCCAGACCAGCACAAGCCCGGGCACCGCAAGGCCGGGCAGATCGGCGCCGTGCTCTCCGCACTGGCGCTGCTGGCGATGATCTGCGGCAACCACGAGGGCAAGGTCGAGGACATCTGGCTGATCGGCCTGGCCGCGCTGCTGCTGATCATCGTGATCGGCGACGTCGTGCTGCGGCGCAACGGTCTGCGCTCCTGACCCGACCCGCACCGGACGACAACGCCGAGGGCCCGCCCCCACCCGGGGGACGGGCCCTCGTCCGTACGCGTCGGGGTCAGCGCCCGAAGAGGATGTCCTGTACGTCCTTGAGCGCCGCGTCGACCTCGGCCTCGAAGTAGCCACCGGGCACCAGCCCGAACCGGAGCGTGTCCAGGTCCTTCGGGTCGACAGGCATCGGGTTGCGACGCTGCATGCCGCCGAGCAGGGTCTCGAAGAACCGGTCCACCTGGTCCGGGTCGTACCCGCTGCCGAACCGGCGCACCTGGAAGCTCCGGCGGATCTGGTCGACCCGGTAGAGATCGCTGCCGGGCGGGCCAGCCATCGGCGGGCCGACCATCGGCGGACCGGCCACGGCGGGCGGACCGGCCATCGGAGGCCCACCTATGCCCTGCTGGGCCAGCGGAGGCGGACCGCCGGGGCCCCGGCGCATGTCGCGCAGGTCCCGCTCCGGCATCCGGATCTCCGCGGTCATGTCGGTACGCCCGTGCCGCCCGGCCTCGAAGCCGTCGAAGCGCGGCTCCTCCGGGGGATAGCCGCCCGGCGAACGCTTGTCGTCCGGACCGTAGCCGCCGGGAGAGCGGTGATCGTCCGGGCCGTAACCACCGGGCGCGCGGTGATCGTCCGGGCCGTACCCACCGGGCGCGCGCTGGTCGTCGGGGGGGCCGTAACCGCCGGGAGCGCGCTGGTCGTCCGGGCCGTAACCACCGGGCGCGCGCTGGTCGTCGGGGGGGCCGTAACCACTGGGGCCGGCGGGCAGGCCGCGCGGCGGAGAACCGTGGCCCGCCATCGGGCCGGGACCCATCGCAGCGCCGGGACCCATCGGGCCGCCAGGTCCCATCGGGCCGGGGCCGGCCGGGCCGCGCGGCGCGTCGTAGCCGCCCCGGGGAGCGTCGTACCCACCGGCGAAGGCGCCGGTCGGCTCGTCGTAGCGGCCGTAGCGATCGGCGGGCGGACCGGCCTGCGCGGGCATCGGCCGGGGCGGCATCGGCTGCGGGACCATGCCGCGGTCATCGCGCATCGGTGGCCCCATGCGGTCCGGTGGACCCATCCGGTCACCCATTCGGGGGTCGCCACCGCGACCGGCGCTGGTGCGCTCCTCAAGCTCGGCCAACTGCCGCTCGACCCGGTCCAGGTGCAGGTCGACCTGCCACTCGTCGTAGCCGTTGAAGCGGACCCGGAAGACGACGTCGTGGACCTCCTGGGAGGCCACCGGCGCGCCGACCTGGCGGCCGTCGAGCGTCGCCTCGACCCGGTCGAGGAAGGCATCCACCTCGTCGACCTTGTATCCCCGGCGGAGCGCCTTGCGCCGGAAACGCTGACCCTGACTCGCCACTATGTCTCCTGGTCTCGTTCGCTACGCCCGGTCACGCCGGTGCCTCTCCGGCGCGGTCGGTGAAGGTGTCGTTGTCCTCGGCGGCGGCGAGTTGACCACACGCGCCGTCGATCTCGCGACCTCGGGTGTCCCGTACGGTGGTGGACACCCCGGCATCGCGCAACCGCCGGACGAACTCCCGCTCAACCGGCTTCGGGCTCGCGTCCCAGCGGCTGCCCGGCGTCGGATTGAGTGGAATGAGGTTCACGTGGGTCAATTTGCCGGCCAGCAGCCGCCCGAGGAGGTCGGCTCGCCACGGCTGGTCGTTCACGTCCCTGATCATCGCGTACTCGATCGACACGCGACGGCCCGTCCGGGCGGCGTAGTCCCACGCCGCGTCCAGCACCTCGGCTACCTTCCAGCGCTGGTTCACCGGCACGAGTTCGTCGCGCAGATCATCATCGGGCGCGTGCAACGACAGCGCAAGGGTCACTGAGAGGTCTTCGCTGGCCAGTCGGCGGATGGCCGGAACCAGGCCGACCGTGGAAACGGTGATGTGCCGCTGGGACAGGCCGAGCCCCTCCGGAGCTGGGCTGACCAGGCGGCGGATCGCCCCGATGACCCGGTTGTAGTTGGCCAGCGGCTCGCCCATGCCCATGAAGACGACACGCGACAGCCGCGGCGGGGAGCCGACCACCGCGCCGGAGGCCGCCACGCCGGCCATGTACACGGCCTGGTCGACGATCTCGGCGGTGGACAGGTTGCGGGTCAGCCCGGCCTGGCCGGTCGCGCAGAAGGGGCAGGCCATCCCGCAGCCCGCCTGGCTGGAGATGCAGACGGTCACCCGGTCCGGATAACCCATCAGCACGCTCTCCACCAGAGCGCCGTCGTGCAGCCGCCAGAGCGCCTTACGGGTCGCGCCGTCGTCACAGGCCAGCTCGCGCACCGGGGTGAGCAGGGTGGGCATGAGCTGCTCGGACAGCCGCTCCCGGGTCGCCGCGGGCAGGTCGGTCATGGCCTGCGGGTCGCGGACCAGCCGCCCGAAGTAGTGATTCGAGATTTGCTTGGCGCGGAACGCGGGCTCGCCCAGCTCGGTGACCAGCGCCTGGCGGCCGGCCAGGTCCAGGTCGGCGAGGTGCTTCGGCGGCATGGAGGCCCGGCGCGCGGCGCGGGCGTCCGAGATGGCGGGGATCAACGGCAGGCTCGTCATGGCTGGTCCAGTGTGTCACGCCCTCGGCGGCAGGTGCCGGTCCGGAGGTGTCGAACGGGCCGCCACCACCGGAGCCGGATGACCAGGACGCCGTGATTCATACCTCAGTTCACCACCGGCACGAAGATCGCCAGGAGCAGGTACGCGGTCGGCACCGCGAACAGGATCGAGTCCAGTCGGTCCATCAGCCCGCCGTGGCCGGGCAGCAGGTTGCTCATGTCCTTGACGCCGAGATCCCGCTTGATCATCGACTCGGCCAGGTCGCCGAGGACCGCCGCACAGGAGATGGCCACCCCGAACAGGGCACCCCACCAGGGCTCCAGGTCGAACATCAGCCACAGCAGCAGCGCGCTGCCCACGGCCGCGGCGGTGACCGAACCGGCGAAACCCTCCCAGGACTTCTTCGGGCTGATCGACGGCGCCATCGGGTGGCGACCGAACGAGACGCCGGCCGCGTACCCGCCGGTGTCGGAGAGGACCACCGCGATCAGGGTGGCCAGGATCCGCATCCAACCGTCGTCGGGCGCCGCCGCGAGCAGCGCCGCGAAACCGGCGAGGAACGGCACGTAGACGGCGATCAGGGTGGCCGCGGTGACATCCCGCTGAAAGCCGGCCGGACCGTCACCCAGTCGCCAGATCATGGTGCCGAGCACGGTGACCAGCAGTCCGAGACTGAGCGCGTCCGGACCGGCGAACCAGGCCAGACCCACAGTCAGCACCCCGCCGGCGATCAACGGCACCAGCGGCGGGTGCGCGCCACTGCGGCGGACCGCCCGGGCCATCTCCCAGCTGCCGACGGCGACGGCGGCGGCGATCACCGGCAGGAACGCCAACGGGTAGAAGATCAGCGGCACCACGATCAGCGCGCCGAGACCGAGCCCCACGCCGATCGCCGCCGGCAGGTTGCGCCCGGCCCGCCCGTTGCCCACCTGCTGGGTGGCCGGTCGGTCGACGCTGGCCCGGCGTCGGCCCTTCGGCCGTCGGCCACCCGGCGGATCGGGCTCGGTCGCCGGCGGCAGGTCCGGTGCCACCTCGGCCCCGATGGGCGCGAGCTGCGCGGTCGGGAAACCGGCGTCGTCGTCGTAACGGACCGGCCCGTCGAACGGCTGCGGGCCGCCGTACCGGCCGGGCTCGTCGAACCGGCCGGGCTCGTCGCGCCGCTCCGGGTCACCCGGGCGGGCCGGGGCGCCGTCCGGGCCGGCCGGCGGACGATCGCCGTACCGGCCGGCGCGACCCCGGTCGTCGTACCTGTCGGGTTGGTTCCGGTCGTCGTCGTACCGGTCGCGGCCGTCGAAACGGTCGCGCCGGTCGCGGTCGTCGAAACGGTCGTCCGGGCGGACCGCGCGGCCACGCTCGTCGTACGGGTCCGTCGGGTGCGGGTCGGCGGGTGGCCGGGTGCGCGGGTCGGCGTACAGCTCAGGACCGGCGGTGGGTCGGCGTTGCCACTGGCCGGCGTCCAGGTCCTGCTCGGGCCAGGGCAGTGCCACTGGGTGCTCCGGGCGGTCCCAGCCGCGAGGCTCGCTACCGTAGGGGTCGGGGTGGGACATCACGCACCGCGACGGGGCGCGAGAACCACCACATGACGCAAGACCACAAGCATCCCCTACACGTGCGATGTTCCTCCGATTGACCGCCCCGACGGTCGGTCGATCCCCGGTGTTCACCGCCCGGTGGCCGGGAATCCTGCCGAGCCTACTGCACCCGCCGGACCGGCACGGCGGACGAGGCACGGCGACGGGCGTCGCCCCCGGCCGGCAGGTAGTCGCGGACCGAAACGCACCCATCCGGTACGCAGATTTGCAGCCATCGATCCGACTCGTTCGCTGCACGATCAGGAACTGAGCCCGGCCCGCCGGACGTGGTCCGCTGGGGCCGCGCCGGTCTCCGCCGACGTGACCACGGGGAAAGGGCACGCACATGTACAAGATCAGTCTGGCCGTGCTGGCGGCCGCGGCAATCGTCCTCGGAGCAGGGGCACCAGCCGCCGCCACCACCGCACCGACCAGGATCACCATCGATCGGCACGCCAGCGAGTTGTTCCCGTTCGAGCCGCCCGTCGGTGAGCCGGGGGTGACGTACCCGGCGACCGCCGTCACCGCGACCGCCCGGCACTGCCCGGCCGGCATCGTCCTCATGTCGGCCTCGCTGGTGCAGGACGGCCTGCCGACCCTCTGGGCCACCGGCGGCCACGGTGCCGGCGAGATCCTCTGCGACGGTGGCACGGTCGAGCTCGCGATGGCCTTCGCCCGGATCACCCCGGCACTGCACCCCGGTCGCGCCACCGCCCACTTCTCGCTGCGCGACGCGACCACCAACGAGGAGTTCGCCGAGGGCACCAGGACCGTCTGGATCCCCTGCTGAGATACGACACGAGGCCCGTTCCCGATGTCGGGAACGGGCCTCGAAGCATGGTTCAGACCTCGAGCAGCTCGACTTCCTTGTGCTTCACCAGGTCGTCGATGGTGGCCACGTAGCGCTGGGTCAGGTCGTCGAGTTCCTTCTCGGCGCGGCGACCGTCGTCCTCGCCGGCCTCGCCGTCCTTGACTATCCGGTCCAGCTCCTCCTTGCCACGGCGGCGGACGTTGCGGATGGCCACCTTGGCCTCCTCGCCCTTGTTCTTGGCCACCTTGATCATGTCGCGGCGACGCTCCTCGGTCATCTGCGGGAGCAGGATGCGCAACTGGTTGCCCTCGTTGTTCGGGTTCACCCCGAGGTCCGAGTCGCGGATCGCCTTCTCCATCGCATTGATCTGCGAGTTGTCGTACGGCTTGATGATGGCCATCCGCGGCTCGGGCACCGCGATCGACGCCATCTGGGTCAGCGGCGTGGGCGTGCCGTAGTAGTCGATGATGACCTTGGAGAACATGGCGGCGTTGGCGCGACCGGTACGGATGGCGCCGAACTCCTCCTTGGCGTGCTCAACCGCACGATCCATCTTTTCCTCGGCCTCGAGGAGGGTGTCGTCGATCACCGGTCTCCTCGCCTCCTTCTGTGCTCGTGGTGGGCTCTGCTGAAAGTCCTCAGGACCGTCGCTGCCGTCGCCGTGGGCGGGGCTCAGGCGGTGATCAGGGTGCCGATCTTGTCGCCACCCACCGCGCGGATGATGGTGTCGTCACCCTGCGCGCCGAACACCAGCATCGGCAGGCCGTTCTCCATGCAGAGGCTGAACGCCGCCGCGTCGGCCACCCGCAGGTTGCGGCGCAGCGCCTCGGAGAAGGTGATCGAGTCGAGCTTGCTGGCGGTGGGATCGATCCGCGGGTCGGCGGTGTAGACGCCGTCCACGCCGTTCTTGCTCATCAGCACCACATCGGCCCGAATCTCCAGAGCACGCTGGGCGGCCACCGTGTCGGTGGAGAAGTACGGCATGCCCGCGCCCGCGCCGAAGATGACCACACGGCCCTTCTCCAGGTGCCGGATCGCCCGCAACGGGATGTACGGTTCGGCGACCTGGGCCATGGTGATGGCGCTCTGCACCCGGGTCTCGATGCCCTCCTTCTCCAGGAAGTCCTGGAGGGCGAGGCAGTTCATCACGGTGCCGAGCATGCCCATGTAGTCGGCGCGGGCCCGGTCCATCCCACGCTTCTGCAGCTCCGCGCCCCGGAAGAAGTTGCCGCCGCCGACCACCACGGAGACCTGCACGCCGCGGCGGACCACGGTGGCGATCTGCCGGGCGATCGCCTGGACGACATCCGGGTCGACGCCGATCGCGCCGCCACCGAACACCTCACCGGAGAGCTTCAGCACCACTCGGCGGGCGCGCCCCGGCGGCGGCGCCGTCGGATCGTCCAGCTCCAGCGTCCGGTCACTCACAACCTGCGTCATCCGCCCCGCCCTTCCCCACGCGCACGCCCCAAGCGGCGCGTACCGCGAACCTGCCGCTGCCGACCCTATGTGACGAGGAGGCCGCGGTGCCTGTCACGTACACCGGCGGCCTCCTCGTTGACGTCTTCTGCCCACGGGTGCAGGTGGCACCCGGTGGCGGCTCAGGCCTGGCCGACCTCGAACCGCACGAAGCGGGTGACCTCGATGCCGGCCTCGGCCAGCAGCTGCTTCACCGACTTCTTGTTGTCGGCGACGGACGCCTGCTCGATCAGGACGTAGTCCTTGAAGAAGGAGTTCACCCGACCCTCGATGATCTTCGGCAGGGCCGCCTCGGGCTTGTTCTCCTCGCGGGCGGTCTGCTCGGCGATGCGCCGCTCGGACTCGACGACCTCGGCCGGAACCTCGTCCCGGGTGAGGTACTTCGGCCGCATCGCGGCGATCTGCATGGCCACACCACGGGCGTCGGCGTCGCCCGCCTCGTCGCTCTTGCCGGTGTACGACACCAGCACACCAACGGCCGGCGGCAGGTCCTGGGCCTTGCGGTGCAGGTAGACGGCGGTGGTGCCCTCGACCCGGGCGAACCGGTTGAGCACCAGCTTCTCGCCGATCTTGGCGGACTGCTCCTGGATCAGGTCCGCGACGACCTTGCCGTCGAGCTCGGTGGCGAGCAGCTCCTCGGCGGTGTTCACGCCGGCGCGCTCGCCGTGCTCGACAAGCTGCTGGGCCAGCGCGATGAACGACTCGGTCTTGGCGACGAAGTCGGTCTCGCAGTTGAGCTCGAGCAGCGCCTTGCCGGAGTGGGCGACCAGGCCGTTGGCGGCCGTACGGCCGGCCCGCTTGCCGACGTCCTTGGCGCCCTTGACGCGCAGGATCTCGACGGCCTTGTCGAAGTCGCCCTCGGCCTCGGTCAGCGCCTTCTTGCTGTCCATCATGCCGGCGCCGGTGAGGTCGCGGAGCTTCTTGACGTCCGCGGCGGTGATTTGGGACATGGCTCTCTCTTCGGTGTTGAGACGGCGTGTGGATGGTCAGAGGTGCCGGTTACCCGGATCCGGGCAGATCGTGCCCGGCGTACCGCCGCTGCCCGCCGTCTGCGAAAACGGACGGGCAGCGGCGATGCGATCACTCCGCGGTGGCGGCCGCCCGCTGCTCGGTGGCGGCAGCGGCGGGCTGCTCGGCCGGCGTGCCGGCGGGCTGCTCGGCCGGGGCGGCGGCGGGCTGCTCGGTCGCCGGGGCGGCGGGCTGCTCGGCGGCGGCAGCGGCCGGCTGCTCGGCCGGGGCGGCCGACTCGTCGGCCTTCTTCGGCTCCAGCAGCTCGCGCTCCCACTCGGTCAGCGGCTCGTCGCTCGCGACACCCTCGGGCTTCTCGTCGTTGCCCCGGCGACGGCCGGAACGCGCGATCAGACCATCCGCGACGGCGGCGGCCACGACCTTGGTCAGCAGCTCGGCCGAGCGGATCGCGTCGTCGTTGCCCGGGATCGGGAAGTCGACCTCGTCCGGGTCACAGTTGGTGTCCAGCACCGCGATCACCGGGATGCCCAGCTTGCGGGCCTCGTCGACGGCGATGTGCTCCTTCTTGGTGTCGACGATCCACACCGCGGCGGGAAGCTTCTGCATGTCCCGCAGACCACCGAGGGTGCGGGTCAGCTTGATCTTCTCGCGGGAGAGCTGCAGGGTCTCCTTCTTGGTGTAACCGGCAGCGGTGCCGCTGAGGTCACCCAGGCCCTCCAGCTCCTTCATCCGCTGGAGCCGCTTGTACACCGTCTGGAAGTTGGTCAGCATGCCACCGAGCCAGCGGTGGTTGACGTACGGCTGGCCGACCCGGGTCGCCTGATCGGCAATCGCCTCCTGGGCCTGCTTCTTGGTGCCGACGAACAGGATGCTGCCACCCTCGGCGACGGTCCCACGCACGAACTCGTACGCCTTCTCGATGTACTCGAGGGTCTGGCGCAGGTCGATGATGTAGATGCCGTTGCGCTCGGTCATGATGAAGCGCTTCATCTTCGGGTTCCAGCGCCGGGTCTGGTGCCCGAAGTGGACACCGCTCTCCAGCAGCTGGCGCATGGTCACAACGGCCATGGTTGGGGTACTCCTCAAGATCCCTGGTTGTCACGCCCGGCCGGTGGCCGGGCGTCCTGGCGCCTGGTCGCCGACCCATGGTGGACCCGATCAAGATCGGGACCAGGGAGGCCGTCGCTCCACGACGATTCGTGAAGAGGGCGCGCGAGGTCGACCGCACGAGGCGGTCGCCAGTTGGCCAGTGTACGCCCCTCACCCGTCCAGCCGCCCCGGGGTGCGCGGGGTGGGCCGCTCAGCCCGCCCAGCTCCATCGCGCGAGTCGCCGGGAAGATCGCGCCGCTCCCTGGAAATCAACGCCGTCCCGTAAGGCGAAATTACTGTTCGCCAACCGAGCCTGCATCGCGATCTTGCACTTCCTGCCCCGACATTAGGGGGCATCCCCGCTCAAATCGGCGACAGAAAGTGCAAGATCGGCGCGATTCTCCTGCTCGACGCAGCGGGGGGACCCGTTGGCCACAGCTCTAGCGCAACGGCACTGTCCTGGAAATAGTGCCCTCCGCGTCGCCGGTGGCCACTATTTCCTGGTTGTTGTCCGCACCAACAACGCGCGAGGCCGGTGCCGGATCAGCCGGCCGCGAGTGCGGCGGCGAGGAAGAGCACCAGGCCGACGGTCAGGTAGGCGGTGGGTGGGCGCAACCAGCCCCGACCACCGTCGGCGAGCGCCAGACCTCCGGTTCGCAGCCCGTAGAGCCCGGTCGCGAAGATCGGCAGTCCGGCAACCAGGGCGATACCCACCACCACGTTCCCGGCGTCCACCGGATCGCCGGTCACGCCCGCCAGCAGCACCCGCAGCGCGGGGATCTCGAAGATCAACACCAGCAGCGCGAAGAGTACGGCCAGCACCGGCCGTCGGGTTCGGTAGACGCCGTCGGCCACCGGGGCGTAGGTCGGCGGCTCCGCGGCGGGCAGGTCGGGCCGGGGGCCGATCCCCGGCATCGGACCGGTCGGCATCTCCAGGGGGTGCGGCGTGTCGCCGGCCCGGGTCGGCTCGACGATCGGGTAGCCACCGAGCGGGGCGGGACGAGCCTGCTCGGCGAACACACCACCCGGCGGGACGGCCGCCGACGGAGTGTCGCGAGCGGCCTCCGGCGCGGGACCGGTCAACGGGGGGCCGGTCAACGGGGGCGTCGCGGCGGTGGCCTCCCGGGCGGCCCGACGACCGGGCAGCTCACCGGAGATCTCCGAGGGGTCCCGGTCCGCCCGCCGCGAGCGGGTGGCCCGATAACCGTCCACCTCCGGTCGGGCGGCGCCCGGGTCGACCGCACCGAACCGCCGCGAATCTGCCTCACTCGCCCCGAACCGACCGGCCTGACCGTTGAGGGCGCCGAAGCGACCCGAGTCCGACTCGGGCGTACCGAAGCGGGGTGCGTCCACCGCACTCAGTCCACCGGAGTCCGACTCCGGCGTACCGAAGCGGGATGCGTCGACGGCGCCGAAACGTCCCGAGTCCGACTCCGGCGTACCGAGGCGGCCCCCGTCCACCGCACTCAGCCGACCTGAGTCGGACTCAGGCGTACCGAAGCGGCTGGCGTCGACGGCGCCGAAGCGTCCCGAGTCCGGCTCGCGGCGCCGCCGGACGCCGGTGTCCTCGACGGAGCGGCCGTCTTCCGCGCCACGCTGCTCGGGGATCTCGCCGTCCCGGTACCGCGACTCGCCCGCGCCGCGCCACTCCGACTCGCCGTATCCGCGACCCCGCTCGTCGGGGTACCAGCGCGACTCCTGATCTTCCGGAAAACTCCGTCGTCCGTCCACGTCAGGCACCGTATGCGACCGGCCACGCCCGCGCCATCTCAGCCCGGTCGGCCACGCGCCACCGGTCCCCGCAGCGCAGGCAGCCGCACTGCCGGCACCGGTCCGGGAGGCCCAACGCCGCTAGCACACCGTGCGCATGATCGTCCGGCTGTCCACAGCGACCCCGTTGTCCACAGGTGAGCCACCATCGACGTAGCCGCGGTGGTACCCGGGCGGGCACGGTTCCGGCCATGACGAAGCGGAACCAGGCGGTCGGCGCGTACGGCGAGCGGTGCGCCGCCCGGCACCTGACCGAGGCGGGTCTGCGCCCCATCGCCCGAAACTGGCGCTGTCCGGCCGGCGAGATCGACATCATCGCGTGGGACGGGCCGGTGCTCGCCTTCTGCGAGGTGAAGACCCGCCGGGGCGACGACTTCGGCACCCCGGCCGAGGCGGTCGTGCCGGCCAAGGCACGTCGACTGCGGGGGCTCGCCGCGCGCTGGCTGTCCGAGACCGGCACGACCGCCGACGAAGTGCGTTTCGACGTGCTGTCGGTGCGGCTGCCGGACGCCGGTCCGGCACAGGTGGACCACCTCAAGGGTGCGTTCTGAGATGCGCGTTCCGAAGGATCGGTGACATGCCGTGAGCTACGCGAAGGTGCTCTGCGTCGGGCTGGTCGGGGTCACCGGCCACCTGGTCGAGGTGGAGGCCGACCTGGCCGCCGGCCTGCCGGCCGTGGTGATCTCCGGCCTGCCGGACACCGCCCTGCACGAGGCCCGCGACCGCGTTCGCGCGGCCGTGGTCAACTCCGGCCAGCGCTGGCCCAACCGGCGGATCACCCTCAACCTGCTGCCCGCGACGCTGCCGAAATCCGGCTCGGCCTTCGATCTGGCCATCGCCGCGGCTCTCCTGGGCGGCTCGGGTGAGCTGCCACTGCTTCCCTTGGAGGGGGTGGTGGTCCTCGGCGAGTTGGGGTTGGACGGCACCGTCCGGCCGGTGCGCGGTGTGCTCCCGATGGTCGCCGCCGCGGCCCAGGCCGGCATCACACGGGTGATCGTCCCGGTCGGCAACGCCGCCGAGGCCGCGGCCATCCCCGGCGTACGGGTGCGAGCGGTGGACTCCCTGCACCGGCTGGTCGCCTACGTTCGGGACGGCGCCCCGCTGATCGAGCCGCCGGAGGCCACCTCGGCGCCGGCCGTGGACGGGCCGGATCTCGTCGACGTCGCCGGGCAGCAGTTCGGCCGCCGCGCACTGGAGGTCGCGGCGGCCGGCGGGCATCACGTGGCGCTGCTCGGGCCGCCAGGCGCCGGCAAGACGATGCTCGCCGAGCGGCTGCCGTCGATCCTGCCCGAGTTGGACGACGACGCGGCACTGGAGGTCACCGCCCTGCATTCGGTCGCCGGGCTGCTACCGCCGGGCGGTCAATTGCTGCGTCGCCCACCGTTCCAGGCGCCGCACCACACCGCGAGCGTGCCGTCGCTCGTCGGTGGCGGCTCGGGGCTGGCCCGACCCGGCGCGGTGTCGCTGGCGCATCGCGGCGTGCTGTTCCTCGACGAGGCCCCCGAGTTCAGCAAGGGCGCGCTGGAGGCGCTGCGCCAACCGCTCGAAGACGGTCACATCCGGCTCACCCGCAGCGGGGGCGGCACGGTCTATCCGGCCCGAACCCAGTTGGTGCTGGCCGCCAACCCTTGCCCGTGTGCCCAACCAGCAGGCGACGCCCGTTGTGAGTGCAGCCCGCTGGTCCGCCGCCGCTACCTGGGCCGGCTCTCCGGGCCACTGCTCGACCGGATCGACGTCCAGGTGCGGTTGATGCCGGTGCGAGCGGCCGAGCTGATGGCGACCGACGGCGGCGTCGAGTCCTCGGCGACGGTCGCCGCCCGGGTGACGGCCGCCCGGCAGGCGGCGGCCACCCGCTGGGCCGGCCTCGGTCGACGACTCAACGCCGAGGTGGATGGCCCGTACCTACGCCGACCGCCGTGGCGGCTGCCAACCCGGGTCACCGCCGAGTTGCGGGGCAGGCTCGACTCCGGCTCGCTGTCCGCCCGCGGCTTCGACCGGGTGATCCGGATGGCGTGGACCGTCGCGGACCTGGACGGTCGGGACCGACCAGACCTGGACGACGTCCGGGAGTCGCTGCAACTACGGACAGGAGAGGCGACGTGAGCGCCGATGACGACCGCAGGCTGGCCCGGGTCGCACTGACCTGGCTGGCCGAACCGGGCACCCGCGTGGTCCACCAACTGGTCGACCGGCTCGGCCCGGTGGCGACCCTGGACCTGCTGCTCGACGGCGGCAGCCCGGACAGCCGGGTGCGTACCGCGGTGGCCGCCCGGTCGGTGGCCGGCGACGCCCGGACGGTGGCGGCCGAGGCGCTGGACCGGGCGGACCGGCTCGGCGCCCGCCTGGTCACACCGGACGACGAGGAGTGGCCGGCACGGGTGGCCTGCCTGTCCACGCTGCGCCTGCCGGACGTCAGCCGCCGGGTGGACGGTGAGACCGCCCCACCGCTCTGCTTCTGGGTACGCGGGGCCTGGCCGCTGGGTGAGGCGCTGGACCGTTCGGTGGCGGTGGTCGGTGCGCGGGCGGCCACCGGCTACGGCCTGCACGTCGCGACCGAACTGGGATACGGGCTGGCCGAACGGGACTGGACGGTCGTCTCCGGTGGCGCGTTCGGCATTGACGCCGCCGCGCACCGGGGTGCCCTCAACTCGGGCGGCCTGACCGTCGCGGTGCTCGCCTGTGGGGTGGACCGGCCATATCCGATGGGCAACACCGCGCTCTTCGACCGGATCGCCGACACCGGGCTGCTGGTCAGCGAGTGGCCACCCGGCGCGGAGCCGCTGCGGCCCCGGTTTCTGATCCGCAACCGGGTCATCGCCGGGGCCACTCTCGGCACCGTCGTGGTGGAGGCGTCGGCGCGCAGCGGCGCGACGCAGACCGCCCGGCGGGCCATCTACACCAATCGGGTCGCCATGGTGGTGCCTGGCCCGGTGACCTCGGCGATGTCCGTCGGCGCGCACGAGCTCCTGCGCGAGTACCCCGACAAGGCTCGGTTGGTCACCGGGGTGGCGCACGTGCTCGAGGAGGTGGGGCGGATCGGGGCCGACCTGGCGCCGGTGGCGCGCGGACCGCAGCGGCCCACCGACGCGCTCGACGACGAAGCGCGGTCACTGCTGGAGGCACTGCCTCGTCGCGGCGCGCTGGGAGTGGACCGGCTCGCCGCCCGCGCCGGTGTCGACGTTCGGATCGCGTTGCGAAAGCTGTCCCTGCTCGAGGAGTTGTCCATGGTGGTTCGTCGAGACGACGGCTACGCCCTCGCCCCCCAACCCTGCGTCAAGAAGGGGGAAGGTCGGACCTGAGATGGACGAGCACGTCGCGCTCCCAGGCCGCCAGCTCCGCGGCGGCTCTACTACCGGCGTCGGTTTCGTCGAGGTACGGCTTGAGCGCGCGGGCCGCGCAGACCAACCCGGCGGCCCGGACCAGCCGGCGCATGTCCTCGGGACCCAACAATCGCCACTGCGGCGCGACCCGAGCTGCCTCCGCCGTCCGCATCGGCAGCGCGGCGTTGAACGCGTCGATCGCGTGCCGGGGGTCCAGCAGCGCGACCTCCCGGGTCGGGACGGTGTGGGTGAGAGCGACAGCGGTCAGGAGCAGCCGTCGGACGGCCGCTTCACGGGGTCGATGCCATCGACACGTTGCGTCTGATCGAGCAGCACGCCGTAGGCGGCGGAGTAGGCCGGCCACTCGGCCGGGGCAACCTCGGCGCCCTCCTGACTGAGGCGCCAGGTGAACAGTTGCAGTACGCCCAGCCAACCGTTGCCCGTCGATCTCCAACTCCAGCAGCCGCGGCGGGCGTTGCCGATGATGACCGCCTCGTCGCCGACGAACCTCAACCAGCGAAACGTGGCCAGGTCCGACGAACACCGGCACCGTGGCGGCCGGTGACCCTCGTCGCTCGGCCGTAGGCTGGTGCCGTGCCAGCTGCCGGTAAAGGTGCCTGGGCCGCTGGACCGGTCCGCAAACCGGCGCGGCCACGATGAGTCGGCCCGATCGAGGCACCCGGGCCATGCACCAGTCGCTGCCGCCCGAGCTGCGCGACGCCGTCGACGACTTCGCCGCGCACCTGTCCCGGGTGCGTAACCGGTCGGTGCACACCGTCCGCGCGTACGTCACGGATCTCGTCTCGTTGCTCGACCACGCCGTCCGGATGGGTAGCGTCGACCTCGCCGACCTGGACCTGTCGGTGCTGCGCAGCTGGTTGGCGCGGCAACGCACCACCGGGGCGGCCCGCACCTCGCTGGCCCGGCGGGCAGCGTCGGCGCGGGCCTTCAGCGCCTGGGCGCACCGGGCCGGGCTGCTCCCCGCCGACGTGGGGGCCGCGTTGGCCAGCCCTCGGGCGCACCGGGAGCTGCCCACCGTCCTGCGCGCCGACCAGGCCGCCGCCCTGGTCGAGGCACCGGCCCGGCCGGCCCCGCGCCCGCCCGCGCCACGATCGGCCGAGGCACCTGCCGAGCAGGCCCCGTTCGCAACCGCGCCACGGTCGGTCAAGGCACCTGCCGAGCAGGCCCCGTTCGCAACCGCGCCACGGTCGGAAGCGGCGGCGGACACCGCGGCGGAGGCGGTGCCGTTGCGGGACCGGGTGTTGCTGGAGCTGCTCTACGCGACCGGGGTACGGGTCAGCGAGGTCTGCGGGTTGGACGTCGGCGACGTCGACCATGGCCGGCGGGTGATCCGGGTGTTCGGTAAGGGTGGGCGGGAGCGCGCGGTGCCGTACGGGGTGCCCGCGCAGCGAGCATTGAACGACTGGTTGCGCCGAGGCCGCCCGGCGTTGGTGGGCGCCCGCTCCGGAGACGCGTTGCTGTTGGGTGCGAAGGGCGGTCGGCTCAACCCGACGACGGCGCGTCAGATCGTCGGCGCGTACGCCGAGGCCGTCGGCCTGCCCCGGACGAGCCCGCACGGTCTGCGCCACTCGGCGGCCACCCACCTGCTGGAGGGTGGTGCGGACCTGCGGGCCGTCCAGGAGCTGCTGGGCCACTCGTCGCTGGCGAGCACGCAGATCTACACGCACGTGTCGGTGGAGCGGTTGCGTGCCGCCTACCGTCAGGCCCACCCGCGCGCCTGACGTCGAGCGGCAACGCGCCGTGCACCGGCAGGCCCACCCGCCCGCCCGACCAAGCACCGGAGGCGAACGAACCCGACGGTTACGATCATCAGGTGAGCGTCCCGCAGCCCCCTGAGCCGATCCCGGGCGCCCGTCTGCTCTTCTCCCTGGACCCGGCGGTCAGCCATCTCAACCACGGCTCGTTCGGCGCGGTCCCGGTCGCCGTGCAGCGAGCCCAGCAGCGGCTGCGCGACGAGATGGAGGCCAACCCGCTGCGCTTCTTCACCCAGGGCCTGGTCGACCGGATCGCCCACACCCGCCGGCACCTCGCCGGTTTCCTCGGCGCCGACCCCGACGGCAGCGCCCTGGTGGGCAACACCACGACAGGCGTCGCCGTGGTCCTCCAGTCGCTGGGCCTGCAACCCGGCGACGAGGTGCTCAGCACCGACCACGGGTACGGGGCAGTGAGCCTGGCCATCCAGCGCGAGTGTCGCCGCACCGGGGCGGTCAGCCGCGTCCTGCCCATCCCGCTGGACGCCACCGACGAACAGATCGTGCAGATCATCCGCGCCGGGCTGCGCCCGGGGCGGACCCGGCTGCTCGTCGTCGACCAGCTCACCTCGGCCACCGCGAAGCTCTTCCCGACCGCCGCCATCGTCGGGGCGTCCCACGAGCAGGGCGTGCCCGTCCTGGTGGACGCGGCACACGCCCCCGGAATGCTGGCCACCCCGGTGAGCGGCATCGGTGCCGACTTCTGGGCCGGCAACCTGCACAAATGGGCGTACGCCCCGCGCGGGACCGCGCTGCTGACGGTGGCACCGCGGTGGCGGGACCGGATCGAACCGCTTGTGGTCTCCTGGGAGCAGGAGTCGGGTTTCCCGGCCCGGATCGAGTGGCAGGCGACTCTCGACTACACGTCCTGGCTGGCCGCCCCGGCGGGGCTGTTCACGTTGCGCAGTCTCGGCCTGGATCGGGTGCGGGCGCACAACGCCGCGCTCGCCGCGTACGGCCAGCGGGTGGTGGGGGACGCGCTCGGGGTGGCACCCGCCGACCTGCCCGACCCCGGCGGGCCGGGGGTGTCGCTGCGTCTCATCCCGCTGCCGCCCGGCACGGGCACCACGATCGACGCGGCCCGGGCGTTGCAGGCGCGGATCGGCGAGCGGCTCGCCACCGAAGTCGCGGTGATGAGCTGGAACGGCCGGGGGTGGCTGCGGCTCACCGGTCAGGTCTACAACACCGCCGACGAGTACGAGCGGTTGGCCGTGCGCCTGCCGGCGCTGCTCGCCCAGCGCTGACCTCGCCGCCGCCGGCTCCCCCGACCGGGAGTAGGCGCACCGGGCCGAGGCCGAGCAGGGCAAGCGGATCGAGATACTCCTCGCTCCGGCGGAGCCCCCAGTGCAGGCACGCCTCGGCCGGGCAACCCGGATGACCGGGCAGCAGCCCGCCCAGCGGTGTGCCGGCGGTGACCGGCTGGCCGGGTCGTACGGCCGGTTGGACCGGCTCGTGGGTGGTCCGCAGGCCACCGGCGTGGCCCACGGTGACCACCGGCCGGCCGGCCACCAGGCCGGCGAAGAGCACCGTGCCCGGCCCCGGGCTGCGGATCAGCACTCCGGCCGGGGCGGCCAGGTCGACGCCGCGGTGGCCCGGCAGCCATGGTCGCGGCGGCGGGTCGAACCGGCGCACCGGACGAGGCTGCCCGTCGACCGGCCAGCGGAACCGCCCGGCCGGCATCGGGACGGCCGGCACCGGGACGACGGGCGGCGGTGGGTCGGCCGGCGGTGGGTCGGCGAGCCGGACGGTCCGGGCGGCGACCGGCACGGTCGGCGTCGGTGGTTGGCCGGGCGCCGCCACGACCAGCACCGCCAGCCCGCCGAGCTGGACGGTCAGTGCGAGCGGGAGCGCGACGCAGGACAGCAGCGTGTGGCGGATCGCATGAACGGATCGTGGTCGCATGACGGCAGCCTCGGCCGAGGCTGGCTCGTCCGCCAGCCCGGCCGGCGGGGCTGTGGACAACCGGAGTGGCTGTGGACGACCACCCAACAGCCTCGGTGATCTGTTATGCGGACGCCGTCCACGCCGCAACCGGCCGACCGCACTCCGCCTCGGCTGACCGCCCTTGTGAAACAGGCCATAGGCTGGGCCGAGTACGGCGGGTGCCGCCGTGTGGACCGGGGAGGCCCAGATATGACCACTGTCGATGACCGGACGCCGACGGTGGCCGACGTGAGCGGCCCGTCCCGGCTCGCGGGGCCGGACGAGGCGATCAGCGCCGAGGAGTTGCAGCTCGCCGCCCGCAACCACGGCATCCCGTTGGAGGCGCTGCGTTACGACGTCACCCCGGCCGGGCTGCACTACCTGCTCATCCACTACGACATCCCGGAGCTGGACGCGGCGACGCACACGCTGACCATCGGCGGCGCGGTGGACCGGCCGCTGACGGTCACGCTCGCCGAGCTACGCGAGCGACCGCGGGTCACCCACCAGGTGACGCTGGAGTGCGCCGGAAACGGCCGAGCCCTGCTGCACCCTCGGCCGGTCAGCCAGCCGTGGCTGGTCGAGGCGGTCGGCAACGCCGAGTGGACCGGCACCCCCCTTGCTCCGCTGCTGCGGGAGGCGGGCCTCGACCCGGCCGCGGTGGACGTGGTCTTCACCGGCGCGGACCACGGCGTCGAGCGCGGGATCGAGCAGGACTACCAGCGGGCGCTTCCGGTCGCCGACGCGCTGCGCGAGGAGGTGCTGCTGGCGTACGAGATGAACGGCGCTCCCCTGCTGCCGCAGCACGGTGCGCCGCTGCGGCTGATCGTGCCGGGCTGGTACGGCATGGCGCACGTGAAGTGGGTCCACTCCGTCGACGTCCGGACCGAGCCGTTCGAGGGTTATCAGAACGCGGTCGCCTACCGGGTGCGCACCGACGCCGACGACCCGGGAGTGCCGGTGACCCGGATCGAGCCACGTGCGCTGGTCCGGCCGCCCGGCTTTCCGGACTTCATGTCCCGTCGCCGGGTCGTGCGGGCCGGTGCGTGCACGGTGGACGGTCGGGCGTGGTCGGGGCACGCGCCGGTGGTCGCCGTGGAGGTCACCACCGACGGTGGGCAGAGCTGGGCTCCGGCCGAGCTGGACCCGGCCGGCGGGGGCGACTTCGCCTGGCGGCGTTGGCGGTACGAGTGGACCGCCGCCCCCGGCCGGTACGTGCTCGGCGCGCGGGCGACCGACGCGTCCGGGCGGACCCAGCCGGTCGAGCAGCCGTGGAACCGTGGCGGCTTCGCCAACAACCTGGTGCAGCGGGTCGAGGTCGTGGTGCCGGCCGAGTGACCGGCAGGTGCCACGCCACGGGTGGGGGACCCACGGCGCGGCTGAGCGGTGTGGCTGAGCGGCGTGGCCGCGGTCAGCCGCCGAAGCCGGAGTCGGCGGGCAACGAGATGTCGGGCTTCTCCAGCTCTTCGACGTTCACGTCCTTGAAGGTCATCACTCGGACGTTCTTCACGAAACGGGCCGGACGGTACATGTCCCAGACCCAGGCGTCGTGCATCTCGACCTCGAAGTAGACCTCGCCGTCAGAGTTGCGCACGTGCAGGTCGACCTGGTTGGCCAGGTAGAACCGACGCTCCGTCTCCACCACGTACGAGAATTGGCGGACAATGTCGCGGTACTCCCGGTAGAGCTGCAGCTCCATCTCGGTCTCGTACTTCTCGAGATCTTCCGCGCTCATCGCACTCCGCCTTCCATGGCCACATCTTCCCCCACCGGCGTCGGAGGCCGAGGCTGCTCGCCCAACGCCACGCCGACGGTACCCCCTGACGCCCCGGAGCGCTCCATCGGCTCGTCCCAGCCGGGACCGCCGGGACGTCTGGCGCGTGGCGGCCGTCCGTCGCGGCCCGAGACCGTCGCGACATTGACGTACGAGAACCGGTGCTCGCGGCACGGTCCGTGCTCGCGCAGCGCCGCCGAGTGCTCCGGGGTGATGTAACCCTTGTGCTCGGCGAAGCCGTACGCCGGAAACACCCCGTCCAACTCCACCATCAACCGGTCCCGAGTGACCTTGGCGAGGACGCTCGCCGCCGCGACGCACGCCGCCACCCGGTCACCCTTCCACACCGCGAGCCCCGGCACGCCCAGCCCGTCCACGCCGAAGCCGTCGGTCAGCACGTACTCCGGGCGGGTGGTGAGCGAGGCGAGCGCCCGGCGCATCGCGGCCAGGTTGCACACGTGCAACCCCCGGGCGTCGACCTCCTCGGCGGGGATGACGACCACGGCGTACGCGAGGGCGCGGTCCACCACCTCGGCGTACACCCGTTCCCGACTGGCCGGGGTCAGCAGCTTCGAGTCGGCCAGCCCTTCGATCTCGCCGCGCCGACCTTCGGGCAACACCGCGGCGGCGGCGACGAGCGGACCGGCACACGCGCCCCGGCCCGCCTCGTCGGCGCCGGCGACGTGTCGGAAGCCGCGCCGCTGCAGCGCCCGTTCCAGGGCGTAGAGGCCGGCCTCACGGCGCACCACCGTGCGCGGCGGGGTCAGCATGGCGCCTCGCCCTGGTCTGCGGTGGTCGACATCCCCAGCCGGGTCAGCAGGGCGGGCAACTCCGGTGGGTAGAACCGGTCGCCGCTGGCCACCAACGCCGTGGGAAGCCACCAGCGGTGGTCGGCGATGCTGCGCCGCTCGATGTCGTTGAAGCCCGTGGTGTCCACCCGCCAGGATTTCACCCGGACGAGGAAGAAATCCTGCTCCTGGCGGTACCAGACGCCGTCGAAGGAGAACTCGGTCGCGTCGGACCAGACCGGCTCACCCAACTCAACCGGGTCGAGTCGCAGGCCGGTCTCCTCGGCCAACTCGCGGGCGGCGCCCACAGCCGGCGCCTCCCCCGGGTCGAGCCCACCACCGGGGGTGAACCAGTAGCGGTGCCCCGGTCGGGCCGGGTCGAAGCCCTCGAAGAGCAGGACCCGGCCGGCCGCGTCGACGAGCAGCACGCGGGCCGCGCGTCGAGGGGTGTAGACACGGTTGGCACTGTTCACGCCTGCGGGGCTCGCAAGCTCACTCCTCGGGCTCACGGTCACCGCACCAGCCTGCCAGACCGACGCCGGATCGCCCACGCCCCGTCGGCCTACGGCTTGGGAATGCCGTCGAACCCGTCGGGCACCGTCAGCCAGGTGGCCCGGTTGACCGGCCAGAAGACGGTGAACGCCCGCCCGATCACGTCGTCCTCGGGGATGGTGGCCTCGGTGATGTTCTGCCCGGACTGCTGCCAGTGCTCCAGCGAGTCACCGGAGGCCGAGCGGTGGTCACCCATCACCCACAGCCGACCCTTCGGCACGGTGATGTCGAACTCCTGGTCGGCCGGCTTGTCGCGGACCCCGTCCATCGAGAAGATGTACGGCTCGTCCAACGACTTGCCGTTGATCATCAGCCGTTCCTGCGGGTCGCAGCAGACCACGTGGTCACCGGGAACGCCGATCACCCGCTTGATGAAGTCCTCGCCCTTGGGATTGCCGCTCCACTCGATCGGAGCCTTGAAAACGATCACCTCGCCGCGGTGCGGTGATCGGAAGTCGTAGACCAGCTTGTTGACCAGCACCCGGTCGTCGATCTTGAGAGTGTTCTCCATGGACGGGGAGGGGATGAAGAAGGTCTGCAGCACGAAGGCGCGGACCAGCACCGCGACCAGGATCGCCACACCCAGCAGGATCGGCAGCTCCTTCCAGAAGGAGCTGCGCGGCTTGTCGGTCTGCTCGTCAATCACGCCAAGGAGCCTACGTTGCCGAACTGGACGTCATCGACCGGAACGCGCGGGAACCACGGAGAGCGGCCGCCAACGGGAGGATCAGCACCACACCGCCCTGCGGGGTCGGTCGCGCCGGGGGCACGCCCGAGGATGCCACGCTCGGCCCGGACACGTCGTCGAACGTCGACGGCACCGGCAGCGAGTGCCACCGCGACGAGGGCCAGACCACCATGAAGGCGCGGCCGATCACGTTGTCGATCGGCACCGGACCCTGGCAACGCGCGTCCTGGGAGACCTCCCGGTGGTCGCCCATCACGAAGATCTGACCTGGCGGTACGACGACATCGTCGAAGCGCCGGGAGCGGCACTCCGAGGGGTTCGGCGGCAGGTCCAGCGGGGAGTCCCGCAGGACGTACGGCTCGTCGAGGGGCGTGCCGTTGACTGTCACCCGCCCCTGACTGTCGCAGCACCTGACCCGGTCGCCGGGGAGACCGATCACCCGCTTGATGAAGTCCTTCTCACCGGGACGACTCACCCCGATCAGGTCGCCGACGGTCCGGGTCACCTTGCCGACGAAGCCCGGCTTCGGCTGCTCGTCGACCTGTGGCGCCCACCGGTCGGTCCCCCGGAAGACCACCACCTCGCCGCGGACCGGGTCACGGACGTCGTAGACGACCTTGTTGACCAGCACCCGATCATCGACGAGAAGCGTGTCCTCCATCGAGCCGGACGGGATGTAGAACGCCTGGAGCAGGAAGGTGCGGATCAGCACCGCGAGGCAGAACGCCACCACCAGCAGCAGCGGCAGCTCCTGCCAGAGCGGCATCTGCCGGCGGGTGCGGCGAGCCCGTCGGCGCCACGGATCGACGGTGCCGTCCTCGTCAAGCGTCTGCACCACGCCACTCCCCGGTCCGCAGAAACACCACCGCCCGGGAGCCTCGTCGAGGCTCCACGGGCGGCAGTGGACGGCTACCCGCCCACGTGGGCGGGTCCGCCGCCGTGCTGCGCCCGTGACGACCAGGGTAGTGCGGTCTGGTCGTTACGGCATATGCGCAGCTCAGGCGGCGTGGCGAGCGGGAAGTCAGCTGGGCTGCTTCTCCCGCTTCTCCTTGATCTTGGCCTTCTTGCCGCGCAGCTCGCGCAGGTAGTACAGCTTGGCGCGACGCACGTCACCGCGGGTCACGACCTCGATCCGGTCGATGCCCGGGCCGTTGAGCGGGTAGGTCCGCTCGACACCGACACCGAAGCTGACCTTGCGGACCGAGAAGGTCTCCCGCAGACCGTCACCCTGGCGGCGGATCACGACGCCCTGGAAGATCTGGACACGGGAGCGGTTGCCCTCGACGACGCGGGCGTGCACCTTGACGGTGTCACCGGCCCGGAAGTCGGGAAGGTCGGTCCGCTTCGACTGGGCGTCAAGGGCGTCCAGGATGTTCATCGCTGCGTCCTCGTAAGGCTCACGGCGCACCGTCACTCGGTGCGCGGGTGGGTGATTCTGATCCCCGGGTGGTGGTCGGCGGGCCGACCCCGGTCGGTGATCCTCGCAGCCGCCCGCGGGAGCGGACGGATGCGGCAACCCCCCTACTTTGCCACATCCCCCGGTGGCGACTGAAATCCGGCCCGGTCCAGGGCCGCGATGTCCCGTTTGTCGAGCCGATCGGCGGGCAGCGCGGCGAGCAGGTCCGGACGCCGGGCGGCGGTCCGCAGCAGACCCTCCTCGCGCCGCCAGCGGGCGATCTTGCCGTGGTCACCGGAGCGGAGCACCTCCGGGACGTCGTGCCCGCGCCAGCTCGGCGGCTTGGTGTAGATCGGGGCCTCCAGCAGCCCGTGCGCGTGCGACTCCTCGTCCAGCGAGCCCGCGTTGCCCAGCACCCCCGGCAACAGCCGGGTCACCGCCTCCAGCATCACCAGGACCGCGACCTCGCCGCCGAAGAGCACGTAGTCACCGAGCGACACCTCGGTGACCGGCATCCGGGTGGCGGCGTGCGCCAACACCCGCTGGTCGATGCCCTCGTACCGGCCACAGGCGAAGAGCAGATGCGACTCCGCCGCCAGTTCGTGAGCCATGGCCTGCGTGAACGGGGTACCGGCCGGCGACGGCACCAGCAGCCGTGGCGGTGGGGCGTCGACCGGCGCGAGGGCGTCCAGCGCCTCACCCCACGGCTCCGGGCGCATCACCATTCCCGGCCCGCCACCGTAGGGGGTGTCGTCGACCGTGCGGTGCACGTCGTGGGTCCAGGTCCGCAGGTCGTGCACGGCAAGCTGGAGTACGCCGTTGGCCCGCGCCCGCCCGATCAGCGACAGATCGAGCGGGGCGAAGTACTCCGGAAAGATCGACACGACGTCGACGCGCATAGGGGTGTTCCTAGAGATCGAGCAGTCCGGCCGGCGGGTCGACGATCACACGTCCACCGGCCAGGTCGACCTCCGGAACGATCGCCCGGACGAACGGGATCAACGCGGTGCGCCCCTCGGGGCGTCGCAGCACCAGCAGGTCCGAGGAGGGCGCGTGGTCGATCCGGACCACGTCGCCCAGCCGTTCGCCGGCCGGGGTCACCACGGCCAACCCGACCAACTGGTGGTCGTGGAACTCCTCCGGGTCGTCCGGCGGGTCCACATCGGCGCTGTCCACCACGAGCAGCGTCCCACGCAACGCCTCGGCGGTGTTGCGGTCCGGGATGCCCTCGAACGCGATAAGCACCCGACCCTGGTGGAAGCGGGCTTCCTCGATGGTCAGCTCCGCCGGAAGCCGGAACGGCACCCCGGGTTCGTCCGCCGTGGCGGGAGCCGGGGGTGTCGCCCCGGGTTCGGTGCGCAGCACCGAACCCGGGGCGAACCGTGCCTCGGGCTCGTCGGTCCGCACTTCCACGGTGACCTCACCGCGGACGCCGTGCGGCTTGCCGATCCTTCCGATGACGAGCTGCATCAGTACGAGTCGACGATGTCGACGCGTACTCCGCGCCCGCCGATGGAGCCGATCACCTGGCGCAGCGCCTTGGCGGTCCGGCCGGACCGCCCGATCACCGTGCCGAGGTCCTCGGGGTGCACACGGACTTCGAGCCGCTTGCCCCGACGGGAATCGACCATCCGCACCCGGACGTCGTCCGGGTGGTCGACGATGCCCTTGACCAGGTGCTCCAACGCCGGACGCAGAGGCATGTCAGGCCTGCTCACCGGCGTTGGCAGTGGCGGCGGGAGCCTCGGCCGCAGCCTCGGTCTTCGGCGCCTCGGCCGCAGCCTCGGTCTTCGGAGCCTCGGTCTTCGGCGCCTCGGCGGCAGCCTCGGTCTTCGGAGCCTCGGCGGCCTTGGCGGCCTTCTTGGCCGGCTTGGCCGGGGTCTCCGGGGCGAGCCCGGCGGCGGCCTTCGCCTCAGCCTCGTACGTCGCCTTGCGGTCGGCCCGCTCGGGGGCGACGAGCAGCGGCGGCGGGGCCGGCAGGCCCTTGTACTTCTGCCAGTCACCGGTCAGCTCCAGCAGGCGCTGCACCGCCTCGCTCGGCTGAGCGCCGACCGACAGCCAGTACTGGACCCGCTCCGACTTGACCTCGATGATCGAGGGGTCTTCCTTGGGCTGGTAAATCCCGACGAACTCGATCGCCCGGCCGTCGCGCTTGGTGCGCGAGTCGGCGATGACGATGCGGTACTGCGGGTTGCGGATCTTGCCCATCCGCAGGAGCCGGATCTTTACGGCCACAGTTGTTTCGCTCCTGTTGCGATCTCACCGGCCCGTGCGGGCGGTGTGCATGGGTGAGCGCCGACCGGACCCGTGGGGTTGGGCCGGAGACTACTCGGTGGACTAGCGACGTGCCCGGGTTAGAGGGCGCCGGACGCGCGCCGGATACCAGCGACCCATTCTGCCAGATCCGCCGCCGATCTCGCGCATCGGACCCGAACACGTCGTCAGCGGTGACGCGGGACACCCTCAGCGCACCGGCGGACGGTCCCACCCGGGCGGCAATTCGTCCGGTACGTCCCAATCGGTAGGTGGGGTGAAGTCGCACCAGGTGCCGTCGAACGGAAACGCTCCGGTCTCGGCGAGCGCGATCACCCGCTCCCCCTCGGCACGGACCGCCTTCTCGTCGGTCACCCAGTAGTCGGCACCGAAGGCAAGCCGCTCGACGAACTCGTCCTCGTCCTTCCACTGCCAACTGAGGTCCGGGTGGACGACCACGTCCAGGTCCTGGTCCACCACGTCGACACCGGCCACCGTGCCGTCGTCCCAGCGGACGCCCGGCTCCTCCAGGTTGACGTACCAGTTCAGGAAGCGCCCCTGCGCGTCGCGGAACCACCAGACGGAGTGCGCTGCCCCGGCGGGCAGGAACTTCAGCAGCGGCGGCCCGTTCCAACGGCCGTGCGCCAACCGGTACGACGACGAGACCCACTGGGCGAACGGCATCGCCCGCATCCCCAGCCCCGCCTCGGTCACCTCGTGGGCCACCGGCGAGTCCCGGGCGATCCACACCAGCAGACCACGCTCGTCGTCGCTGACCACGCGGCCCGGTCGGACCCATCCGATCCGACCGTGCCGCACGTTGCGGTGCACGATCAGCCGACCCGGCGCGAAGCGCACTGCCTTCCTACGCTCAGTAGGCGCGGGCGAGGATGGCGACCAGGTCGGGCTCGTCCTCCGAGTCCGGCACCGAACCGTCGGCGCGCAGCAGGCAGCGCACCGTGACGCCCTGCCCGTTCGCCTCGGCCTCGCCGGCCACGCCGACCGCCGACCACGGCACCCGTGCCCAGCCGGTCGCGGCGGCCTCGATCGCCTCGGCCAGGGTCGCCACCTCCACCGTGCGCGACTCGCGGTTGGCCAGAGCCTGGTCGTGCAGCACCTGCTGGTCGGTCTCCAGCGCGGCCAGCACCGCGGCGACCACGTCCGCCACCGGCGTCGGGGACTTCGAGCCGTCCGTACGACGCACCACCACCGCGTTGCCGGCGGCCAGGTCACGGGGGCCGACCTCGACGCGTACCGGATAACCACGCAGCTCGGCGTCGACGGCCCGGCGGCCGAACGGGGTGTCGGTCCGGTCGTCGAGCGCGACCCGGACACCGGCGTCGCGCAGGCCGTCGCGCAGCTTGGCCGCCGCCTCGCCGACACCGTCGCCGTCCTTGACCACCATGACGTACGCCTGGATCGGGGCCAACCTCGGCGGCACGCGCAGACCGTTGTCGTCGCCGTGCGCCATGATCAGGCCGCCGAGCATCCGGGTGGACGTGCCCCAGGAGGTGGTCCAGGCGTGTTCCCGGCCGCCCTCCTTCGAGGAGTAGCTGATGTCGAACGCCTTGGCGAAGTTCTGGCCCAGCTCGTGGCTGGTGCCCAACTGCAGCGCCTTGCCGTCGCCCATCATGCCTTCACAGGTGTACGTGGCCGTCGCGCCGGCGAACCGCTCGCGCGTCGTCTTCAGGCCCACCACGACCGGAATGCCGATCACGTTGACCATCAGATCCTCGTACGCCTCGTGCAGGATCCGCCGCGCGTAGGCCCGGGCGTCCTCGCGGGTGGCGTGCGCGGTGTGCCCCTCCTGCCAGAGGAACTCACTGGTCCGCAGGAAGATGCGTGGACGCAGCTCCCACCGGACCACGTTCGCCCACTGGTTGAGCAGCAGCGGCAGGTCCCGGTACGAGTCGATCCACTTGGCCATGAACTCGCCGATGACCGTCTCGCTGGTCGGGCGCACCACCACCGGCTCGGCGAGCGGCTTGCCGCCACCGTGGGTGACGACCGCCAGCTCCGGCGAGAAACCCTCGACGTGCTGGGCCTCCCGCTTGAGGTAGCTCTCCGGGATGAACAGCGGGAAGTACGCGTTCTCCGCACCCGCCGCCTTGATCCGGGCGTCCATCTCGAGCTGCATGCGCTCCCAGATGGCGTAGCCGGCCGGTCGGATGACCATGGTGCCGCGAACGGGGCCGTTGTCGGCCAGCTTCGCCTTGGCGATCAGGTCCTGGTACCAGCGGGGGAAATCCTCCGCACGGGGAGTGAGCACGCGTGCCATGACCGCACATCCTATGCGCCAGGCGGGACGCCACCGCGCCCGGGAGGCGTCGCACCCCCTTCTGCCCACGCCGAGGGGGTCGGCCAGACGAACCTGCACCGCGCCGGACGGGCCGGGCCACGCGGTGCGGGCCGGGCCACGCGGTGCGGGCCGGGCCACGCGGTGCGGGCCGGGCCACGCGGTGCGGGCCGGGCCACGCGGTGCGGGCCGGGCCACGCGTCCTGCGCTGAGCCTGACCCAACCGCCCGGCTCCCCGACCTCACCCGCCGTACCCCGCTCGCCGCACCTGCTGGGCCACGCCCGCACCCCCTGAGCCCAGCCCCACCCCGCAACTTCCCTGTTGCTGCTGCCTCCGGGGCACGGGAGGCAGCAACAACCCCGATGTTGCGCGGATCTTCCTCGCCAAGGGCAGGCCCGCCGCCCGCCGAGGCCACCGCCCGCCGCCCGCCCGCCGCTTGCCAGCTCGCTCGCCCGTCCAACTCGCTCGCCCGTCCAACTCGCTCGCCCCTCCAAGATCGCGCTCGATCCTGGATGTTCAACGCCGTTGCGTTGGGGCTATGGCCGACGGGTCACTCCGCTGCTGACTGTCAGGGCTTGTAGATCAAGACGCGTCGAGCAGGAGACCCACGCCGATCTTGCACTTTCTGTCGCCTATTTAAGCGGTAATGCACCCTAATGTCGGGGCAGAAAGTGCAAGATCGCGATGCAGGCTCGGTTGACGAACAGGCATCCCGCCTGACGCAACGGCGTTGTCCAGGATGTAGTGGCCTCGACGTTGTTGGACACCACTAGATCCAGGATCGAGCACGATCATGCGGGGCGACACGCCCCAGGCGGCGAGCCGCGGGAGCACGAGGACCTGGAGCGCGGGGCAACGAAGAAGCGGCACCACCACGACAGCGCGGCACCACGACAGCACGGCACCACGACAGCACGGCACCACGACAGCGCGGCACCACGACAGCGCGGCACCACGACAGCACGGCACCACGACAGCGCGGGCGCGGGCGCGGGCGCCGGATCAGCGCAACACCCGGCCGCGCAGGATCGTGCGGGATGGGGCGCGGACCACCCGTAGGTCGCGGCGGGGGTCCTCGGGATAGACGGTCAGGTCGGCGAGGCCACCCTCGACCAGGCCGGGGAAGCCGAGCCACTCCCGGGCGGCCCAGGAGGCGGCGGCCAGCACGTCGATCGGCGCCATGCCGGCTCGTTCGTGCAGCAGCATCATCTCCTCGGCGGCCAGCCCGTGGTCGATGCCGCCGCCGGCGTCGGTACCCACGTAGATCGGCACGCCCGCCTCGTACGCGGCGCGTACCACCTCGGGGAACCCGTCGCGCAGCGCGAGCATGTGGTCGGCGTACCCGGGGAACTTGCCCCCCGCCTGCTCGGCGATGCCGCCGAAGGTGGCAATGTTGATCATTGTGGGGATCAGCGCGGTGCCCTGTCGGGCCATCTCGTCGATCAGGTCGAGGCTGAGGCCGGTGCCGTGCTCCACCGAGTCCACCCCGGCACGCACCATGATCTCGACGGCCGACTCGGAGAAGGTGTGCACCGCGGCGCGTGCCCCGGCGTCGTGCGCGGCCCGCACGGCGGCGGTGAGGGTGTCCGCGTCCCAGGCCGGCGCCAGGTCACCCACGCCCCGGTCGATCCAGTCGCCGACCAGCTTGATCCAGCCGTTGCCGGCCTTCGCCTGCGCGGCCACCGTGGCGGCCACCTCGGTCGCGTCGACCTCCACACCGATGTCGCGCAGGTAGCGCTTCGGCGGGGCGACGTGCCGGCCCGCGCGGGCCAGTCGCGGCAGGTCCGGCTCGTCGTCGAGTTCGGGGTACGGGTACGGCGAGCCGGCGTCGCGGATCGCCAGCACACCGGCGTCCCGGTCGACGTGGGCCAACTCGCGGGCCTGGTCGAGGGAGGTGATCGGGGCGCCACCGCGGGCGATGCCGATGTGGCAGTGCGCGTCGACAAGCCCCGGCAGGACGAACCCGCCGTCCACGACGGTCTCCGCGCCGGGCACCGGGGTGAAGGTCACCCGGTCGCCGACCAGCCAGAGATCCTGGACCTCGTCGTCGGGGAGCAGTACGCCGCGCACATGAAGAGCCATGCGCACAGTCCTACCCGATCACTCCTCGTCGGGGGCGAGTAGGTTGTTCTTCCGGGAGGTCAGGGCCGGCAGGTCCACGGAAACCTTCCACGGCTGCTCGGTGACGAACAGGTCCTCGGTGTGCGCGACCTGCTCGTACTCCCGGTTCGACCCGAGGGAGTACTCGGTGAGCGTGACCCGTTCCTGGAACGGATCCACCACCCAGTAGGACCGGATGCCGGCGTGCGCGTAGACCTTCGCCTTGTCGTACATGTCGCGGAAGCTGGAGGTCGGCGACACGACCTCCACGGCGAGCAGGGCGTCCTCGACCGGCACGGGTGACTGGCCAGCGTGCTTGCGTCGGATCACCACCACGTCGGGGCGTGGCTCGTTGCGCCGGTCGACCCGCATCGAGAGGTCGAAACTGACCAGGTACTCCGGTGGGCAGTTGACTTCGACGGCAAGCAGCAGTCGGACACAGAAGTCTTGGTGCAGGGCAGTGGGGGACGGCACGATCAACCTTCCGTTGATCAGTTCGTACGGAAGGTCCTTCGGCAGTTCGCCGAGGTCGTCGACCGTCCACTCGTGCCGTTCGGGCAGGATCGGGGCCGCGGTCATGACATCTCCTTCCAGGGGGCGACATCACCCTAGGCAAGGATGACGTCGCCTGCCGTCACCGACACGCTCAGCGCGGGCCCTTGTCGCCGCCCTTGCCGAGCTTGTTGAAGTCGATCTTCGGGAGCTTGAAGCCGGGCGGGAGGCCCTGGCCACCGGCGAGGTCGTTCGGGTCCATCCCCGGCGGGAGCTGCGGCATGCCACCCGGGAAACCGCCCGGGAGGCCGGCACCGGCCCCGGTACGCGGACGACCGCCGCCCTTGGTGCCCTTGCGCTTGTTCTTGGGGGACTTGGTCGCCTTGCGGCGGCCACCGCCGGGCAGGCCCATCATGCCGCCCATCTGCTTCATCATCTTCTGCGCGTCGGCGAAGCGGTTGAGCAGTTGGTTGACGTCCATCACGGTGACCCCGGAGCCGTTGGCGATGCGCGCCCGGCGGGAGCCGTTGAGGATCTTCGGGTTGGTGCGCTCGCCCGGGGTCATCGACCGGATGATCGCGGTGACCCGGTCGAAGTGACTGTCGTCCAGCTCGGCGAGCTGGTCCTTCATCTGCCCCATGCCGGGCATCATCGCCAGCACGTTGGCGATCGGACCCATCCGCCGCACCGCGATGAGCTGGTCGAGGAAGTCGTCCAGGGTGAACTGCTCGCCGCCCATCAGCTTGGCGGTCATCTTCTCCTTCTGATCCGAGTCGAAGGCCTGCTCGGCCTGCTCGATCAGAGTGAGGACGTCGCCCATGCCGAGGATCCGGCTGGCCATCCGGTCGGGGTGGAAGACGTCGAAGTCCTCCAGCTTCTCACCGGTGGAGGCGAACAGGATCGGCTGCCCGGTCACCTCGCGCACCGACAGCGCGGCACCACCACGGGCGTCGCCGTCGAGCTTGGAGAGCACCACGCCGGTGATGCCGACGCCGTCGCGGAACGCCTCGGCGGTACGGACGGCGTCCTGACCGACCATCGCGTCGATGACGAAGATGACCTCGTCCGGGGAGACGGCGTCGCGGATGTCGGCGGCCTGCTGCATCATCTCGGCGTCGATGCCGAGCCGGCCGGCGGTGTCGACGATGACGATGTCGCGGGCCGCGCGCTTCGCGTGCTCGATCGACGCGCGCGCCACCTGCACCGGGTCACCGGTGCCGTTGCCTGGCTCCGGGGCGTACACCTCGACACCGGCCCGGCCACCGAGCACCTGGAGCTGCCCGACGGCGTTGGGGCGCTGGAGGTCGGCGGCGACGAGCAGCGGCTGGTGTCCCTGGGCCTTGAGCCAGCGGGCCAGCTTGCCGGCCAGGGTGGTCTTACCGGAACCCTGGAGACCGGCCAGCATGATCACGGTCGGCGGCTGCTTGGCGAACTGGAGCCGTCGGCCCTCGCCGCCGAGCACGGTGATCAGCTCTTCGTTGACGATCTTGATGATCTGCTGGGCTGGGTTGAGCGCCTCGGAGACCTCGGAGCTGCGCGCCCGCTCCTTGACGGCCGCGATGAAGCCCTTGACCACCGGCAGCGCGACGTCCGCCTCCAGCAGCGCGAGGCGGATCTCGCGCGCGGTGGCGTCGATGTCGGCGTCGGTGAGCCGTCCCTTGCCGCGGAGCTTGGTGAAGATCCCGGACAGGCGGTCACTCAAGGTGTCAAACACGCGAACATCCCGTTTGTCAGTGTTCCGGCGGGCACAACGCGGCCGGCACTGCGGAGTCCGGCCACCGCTAGGGTAGCCGCCCCACCGCAAGGCCGCTGTCGCCCGGCCCGGGCCTCACCCCGACACCAACCCCGACTGGTACGCGAACACGACGAGCTGGGCCCGGTCCCGGGCTCCCAGCTTGCCCATCGCCCGGCTGACGTGGGTACGCGCGGTCGCCGGACTGACCACCAGCCGGGCGGCGATCTCGTCGTTGTTCAATCCCTCACCGACCAGGCCGACCACCTGGCGCTCCCGGTCGGTGAGCGTGTCCAGCCGCGGGTGCGGGCGCGGCACCCGGGACGGTCGGGTGGCGAACTCCCGCACCACCCGACGGGTCACCGACGGCGAGAGCAGCGCCTCCCCCTCGGCGACCAGCCGGATCGCGCGCAGCAGCTCGGTCGGTCGGGTGTCCTTGGTGAGGAACCCGCTCGCCCCGTGCCGCAGCGCGTCGAAGACGTATTGGTCCAGCTCGAAGGTGGTCAGCACCACCACCCGCGTACCTGTCAGTTCGGGGTCCGCGACGATTCGCCGGGTCGCCTCGATGCCGTCGATGCCGGGCATCCGGATGTCCATCAGCACCACGTCCGGTCGCTCCCGGCGCGCCAGCTCGACCGCCCGCAGCCCGTCGGCCGCCTCGCCGGCCAGCGCCAGGTCGTCCTCGCTCTCCACGAGCGCGCGGAGACCGAGCCGGACCAGGTCCTGGTCGTCGGCGATCAGCACCCGGATCACGGGGTCGGCTCCGCGGGCAGCCGGGCGTACACCCGGAAGCCGCCACCGGGGTGCGGCCCGGTGGTCAACCACCCGCCGAGCGCCGCGACCCGCTCCCGCATCCCGGCCAGACCGTGCCCGCGCTCGTCGGCGGCCGGCGCTACCCCGGCACCCATCCCCCGGTCGGTGACCTCGACGGTCACCTCGTCGGCGCGGTAGTCCACCGTCACCTCCGCACTCGCCACCCCCGCATGGCGCAGCACGTTTGTCAACGCCTCCTGCACCACCCGGTACGCGGCCAGGTCCAGCGCGGCCGGCAGCTCCCGGGGGGCACCGACGACGCGTACGTCGACGGCGAGCCCGGCGCCGGCGAGCCGGTCGCGTAGTGCCGGCAGCCTGGCCAGGCCGGGTATCGGCTCGCGCTCCGCCCCCTGCCGCACCGCGCCCAGCGTGACCCGGAGCTCGTCCAGCGCCTCGCGGCTGGTCCGGCTGATCGCGGTCAACGCGGTCTCCGCCTGCCCGGGTCGTTTCGGCAGCAGGTGCAGGGCGATCTCCGCCTGCATGCTGATCGCGGCCAACCCGTGTCCCACCACGTCGTGCACCTCCTGCGCGATCCGCAACCGCTCCTCGTCGGCCCGCCGCCGGGCCTCCTCGGCGCGACCGCGGGCCTCCTCGGCCCGGCTGCGCGCCGCCACCTCGCGGTTGACCCGCACCACGACCCCCACCGCGAACGGTACGACCACCCAGGCCGACGCGGGCAGCACTCCGGTCCAGCCCGGCGCGGGCCCCCGGCCGACGAAGACGTGCGCCAGTAACGCCACGAACGCCCCACCGGTGGCGAGCGCCGCCGGTCGCACCGGCAGTCGAACGGTCACGGTGTACACCGCCACCAGGAACGTGAGCAGGATCGGCCCGTACGGATAGCCGAGTACCAGGTACGTCGCGGTTGCCGCGCTGACCAGGGCGAGGGTGGCGACCGGGGCGCGCCGCCGGGCCAGCAGGGCGAGCGCGGCGACCACGATCAGCACCCGGCAGACGGCGTCGATGGGCCTCGCCCCGGGCTGGTTGTCTCCGGCCAGATCGGTGGCGAGCAGCCCGAACCCGAGCAGCGCCAGAGCAAGCACGACATCCGCCGCCTCGCCTCGCCCCGCCCACTGCCCGCCTCGTCGCATGGCCGTCATTCTGCCCGCGCCGACGCCGCTCAAGGTGCGCCCAGGAGCGACACCGCCCCTACGCCCCCAAACGTACCCACCCACCCACCCCACCCCACCCCACCCCACCCCACCCCACCCCGCGATCTTGCACTTTGTGTCGCCGTAATGCGCTTTCTGCGAAGTATGCGGGGACAGGAAGTGCAAGATCGCGGGAGTGAGGGCTAGACCGCGGCGAGGACCGCCTGCTCCAGGCGTGCCCGGGCCTCGTCGTCCGGCCAACCGCCGACCAGGTAGAAGGCGTCCACCACGTCGGCGCCTAGAGTGGAGATGCGTGCCGCGCGGACCAGGGCGCCCGCCTCGTCGAGGGCGCAGGTGACCCGGTAGAGCAGGCCGGCCGCGTCGGCCGCGCGTAGCTCCAGCAGCACGGCGTCGGTGGCCGCCTCGCGGTGCCAGACAACGCGGGGAGCGGCGCCGCTGCCACGGGCGGCGAGCGCACGGCCGCGCAGTCGCTGGGTGACCGACACGTCACCGCCGACCGCCCGGCGCAGGTCGGCACGGAGCGGCACCGGATCCGGCGCCAGGCCGTAGCGGGGCTGCACCCGGCACTCGACCAGAGCCCGGCCGTCGACCACTGACGCGTCCGCGGAGATCACTTCCAGCCGGTGCAGGGCCAGGCAGCCGGCAACCGTGGCGAGCAGGCCCCGCCGGTCGGCTGCGGCGACCGACACCCGGTCCCCGGTCAGGTGGACGACCGGCAGTGGCCCGGCCAGCAGGGCCGGATCGGGTGCCGGCGGCTCGGGCAGTACGCCGGTGTCGAGTGCGATGCGGACCCGGGCGACCAGCTCGGCGACGAGTCGACCCTTCCAGTCCGACCAGGCCGCCGGCCCGGTCGCCGCCGCGTCGGCCCGGACCAGTGCGTGCAGCAGGTCGAGGGTGCCGGTGTCACCGACCGCCTCGGCCACCGAGGCGATGGTGACCGGGTCGGACAGGTCCCGGCGGGTGGCCACGTCGGGCAGCAGCAGGTGCAGACGGACAAGCGTGCCGATCAGCTCGACCTCGCCGGGGGGCAGACCGATCCGGGCCGCCGCCGCCTGGGCCACCGGCACCCCGACGGTGCTGTGATCACCGGGAAGGCCCTTGCCGATGTCGTGCAGGAGAGCACCGAGGAGCAGCAGGTCGGGGCGCTCCACCTCGCGGGCGTGCCGACTGGCCTCGTGCGCGGTCTGCACGAGGTGCCGGTCGAGGGTGTAGCGGTGCACCGGGTTGTGCTGGGGCAGGCTGCGCAGTCGGGTCCACTCGGGCAGCCAGCCGTCGACCAGGCCGTACCGGTCGCAGGTCTCCCAGGCGGGCACCAAGCCGGGACCGGCGCCGAGCAGGGTGGTCAGCGCGGCCCGGGCCTCGGCCGGCCAGGGCGCGGGCAGCGGCGGGCAGTACGCCGCCAGCCACTCACAGGTGGCCCGTGCGATCGGCAGGCGGGTCGTGGCCGCCGCGGCGGCCACCCGCAGCGAGAGGCTCGGGTCGGGGCGTGCGCCGATCGCCGTCCGGGCCAGCACCAACTCACCGTCGTGCTCGACCACGTCACGGGCCACCGGGCGACGCGCCGAGCGGCCGTTGCCGCCTCGGGACCGGCCGGAGCGCAGTCGGTCGGCGGCGCGGAAGGCGTCATCCAGAGCGTGGCTGACCGTGCGGGCGTCACCGGCGACCCGGCGCAGGAGGGCGTCGCGGTCGTCCACGACGGCTCCCGGCCGCCGCGCGGCGTCAGACGCGCCGGGCTGGAGTTGTCGCAGACCGAGCAGGGCGGCCACCCCGTCACGTTCCTGGGCGACCAACCGGTCGACCCGGCGGCCGACCTGCTGGTGCAGGGCGTCCCGGGTGTCCAGCAGGCGAAGGTGGGCGGCACGCACGGCGGGACGCAGCGCGTCGGTGATGCCGGCTGCGGAGATCGCCCGCAGCAGCCCCACGTCGCGCAGTCCCCCGGCGGCCTCCTTGAGGTCGCCCTCCAGCAGGAACGCCAGCTCACCGTGGGCCTGCCAGCGCGCGGTGGTGACCTCCCGCAGGCCGGGCAGGTGTCGTACGGCGGTGCGCCGCCAATGATCGGCGGCGGTGCGGCTCAGCGCGTCGGCAAGCGTCTGGTCACCCACCACCAGGCGGGCGTCGAGCAGCCCGAGGGCGACCTTGACGTCGTCCTGGGCAACCGAGAGCGCCTCGGCGACGGTGCGTACCGAATGGTCGAGTCGCAGGCCCGCGTCCCAGATCGGGTACCAGATCGAGGCCGCCAACTCGTTCGTGCCGGGCACCCCGGCGTGCAGTAACACCAGGTCGAGGTCGCTGTACGGGGCGCACTCGCGTCGGCCCAACCCCCCGACCGCCAGCAGTGCCACTCCGTCCTGCGCCGGCAGCAGTCCGCGCAGAAAGGTGTCGTACGAGGCCGCCCGGGCCAGCCGGGCGGCCTCGCCGATCCCCCCCGGAACGCCGACGACCTCGTTGATCAAGGGGTTCGCGCCACCGTCATCGGTGTTGCCTGACGCGTCCTTCTTGATCAACGAGGTCATGTCGGTCGTGGTCTCCAGATCAGAGTGCGTCGAGGCCGCGTTCGCCGGTACGCACCCGGACGACCTCTTCGACACCGGTGACCCAGACCTTGCCGTCACCGATCTTGCCCGTGCGGGCCGCGCCGACGATGGCGTCGACCACCTTGTCCACGTCGATCTCGTCGGTGAGCACCTCTACCCGGATCTTGGGCAGGAACTCGACCGTGTACTCGGCACCCCGGTAGACCTCGGTGTGCCCCTTCTGCCGCCCGTACCCCTGAACCTCGCTGACGGTCAGCCCGGCCACCCCGAGGGCGTGCAGGGCCTCCTTCACCGCGTCCAGTTGGTACGGCTTGATGACCGCGGTCACCAGCTTCATGTCCAACCCCTCCATCCCTGGAACGTTAACCGGCGACCTTTTCGCTTACCGGCTCGGCGGGCTCCGCCTCCGGCTTGGCGCCACTCGTCGTGCCGCCGGGGGTGCCGATGCCGGCCATCGCGAACGCGCTGCCCGTGCCGCCACCGGCCGGGGACAGGTCGTAGCTGCTCTCGGCGTGCTCACCGATGTCGATGCCCTCGACCTCGGCCTCGGCCTTCACCCGGAACCCGATCGTCTTCTCGATGACGAAGGCGAGCACCCAGGCGATGCCGAACGACCAGGCGGTGACGATCAGGCCGGCGAGGGCCTGCCGTCCGAGCTGGGTGACGCCGCCGCCGTAGAAGAGGCCGTCGGAGGCGCCCACCACGTCGGTGATCGCGGCGTTCACCGAGTTGGTGGCGAAGAGACCGAGCCAGAGCGAGCCGATCCAACCACCGACGAAGTGCACGCCGACCACGTCGAGCGAGTCGTCGTAGCCGAGCTTGTACTTGAGGCTGACGGCGAGAGCGCACACCACGCCGGCGACGATGCCGAGCAGGACGGACGCCCACGGTGCGATGAAACCACACGCCGGGGTGATGGCGACCAGACCGGCGACGGCGCCGGACGAGGCACCGACCATCGTCGGCTTGCGGTCCTTGACCCACTCGACCGCGATCCAGCCGAGCACCGCAGCCGCCGTGGCGAGTTGGGTGTTGATGAAGGCGAGGCCGGCGACCGAGTCGACGGTCAACTCCGAACCGGCGTTGAACCCGAACCAACCGAACCACAGCAGACCCGCACCGAGCGCGACGAGCGGGATGTTGTGCGGCTTCATGCCCTCGCGCGGCCAACCGAGCCGCTTACCGAGCACCAGCGCCACGGCCAGGGCCGCCGCACCGGCGTTGATGTGCACCGCGGTGCCACCGGCGAAGTCCAGCGCGTGGATGTCACCGCCGATGATGCCGCCGCCCCACACCCAGTGCGCGACCGGGAAGTAGACGAGCGTGGCCCACCCGAAGGCGAACAGCAGCCAGCCGGCGAACTTGGCCCGGTCGGCGATGGCACCACTGATCAGCGCGACGGTGATCACCGCGAAGACCATCTGGAAGGCCATGAACACGTAGAGCGGGACCCCGATGCCGCTGGGGTTCTCCGCCGTGGCGCCCCACAGGTCGGTCTCGGCGAGGAACGTCTTGGTGCCGAGGTACGCGCCCGGGTCGCCCCAGAAGCCGTTCACGTCGGCCCCGAAGGCGACGCTGAAACCGTAGAACCACCACAGAATAGAGATGAGCCCGATGGCGGAGAAGCTCATCATCATCATGTTGAGTACGCCCTTGGCCCGGTTGAGGCCGCCGTAGAACAGCGCCAATCCGGGGGTCATGAGCAGCACGAGCGCGGTCGAAACCAGCAGCCACGTGGTATTGGCGCCGTCGATCGTCGGTGCTTCAGGCACGCTGGCCTCCTAAAGGTGAAGTCCTCCTTCGCGGCTTTCCGGGGCAGCGTCGCCCGTAGGCCGGTTGCGCGGAAGCTTCGCGGCCGGCTGTTTCACACACGGTCCCGTGCGGGTTTCCGGTTCGTGACGGGTTGTTTCGTACGTGTCACGAAGTCCGCACAGTCATCGGCATGGACAATGGTGGATCGTTCGGACGGCGCACGTCGATGGCTGACCGGCCAGGCGCATCGACCGGTCCGCTTGACGGGACCGGCCGAGCATCGACCGGTTCGCGCTCAGCGGAGGGCGTTCTCCAGGGCGTGCCGCTCGTAGTCGAGCAGCCGCAGATCCCGCATCGGCCGGCGCAGGTGGCCCTTGTGCACGATCCGGACGAACGCCGGCTCGCCGGCGGCGGCCATCCGGCGGATCCCCTCGACGTGGTCCACGATCCGTTTACGGATGGTCCGGATCAGCCGGTGCCGGTCGCGCGGGATCAACCCGTAGGCGTCGGCGAAGAGCCGCAGCCGGCGCGGCCGGTCCGGGTGCTTCCAGCCCAGGGTGATCGAGTCCCGGTCCGCGAAGATCGGCACCCAGGTCCAGGCCGCGTACGCCACGTCGTAGATCCGCGCCCCCGGCGAGGCGAGGTCGAAGTCGATCAACCCGAGGGTGCCGTCCGGCCGCCAGATCACGTTGTGCGGCGCTGCGTCGTGGTGGCAGATCACCTCGGTGTCCGGCGGTGGCGGCCCGAACGAGCGCCAGACCGCCTGCGGCGGCGGAATGAACCCGTACTGCGCGTCGTGGAACATCCGCAGCATGGTGGCGACGGTGACCAGCGCCTCGTCGGTCACCCAGTGCGGGGCGAGCGGATATTCGCCGCACTCCCCCTCCAGGTATGACAAAACCTCACGGTTGCGCTCGTCCATCCCGAGCGCCCGGGGGGCGCCGGTGAAGCCCACGTACTCCAGGTGGCGTAGCAGGGCGTGCACGGACGGTGTCCACGGCCCGGCGTTGCGGCGGACCGTGTCACCGACGCGGACGACGGTGCTGACGTTGCCGCCGTGCAGCGGGATCTCCTGCGAAGTCACGTACGGTCTCCCGAGGCGCTGCGAGGGGTGGGCGGGCTCGCGCCAGCCCGCGTACGCGCGATCGTCGGTGGTCACCCGAGACTACGCGTCCCGTCCGGTGGCCTCGGTCCCCAGCAACGCGTCCACGAACTGCGCCGGGTCGAACGGGGCCAGGTCGTCCTTGCCTTCGCCGAGGCCGACCAGCTTCACGGGGATGCCGAGCTTGCGCTGCACGGCGATCACGATGCCACCCTTGGCGGTGCCGTCGAGCTTGGTCAGCACCACCCCGGTCACGTTGACCACCTCGGTGAAGACCCGGGCCTGCTCCAGGCCGTTCTGGCCGGTCGTGGCGTCCAGGATGAGCAGTGTCTCGTCGATCGGGCCCTGCTTCTCCACCACGCGCTTGACCTTGCCCAGCTCGTCCATCAGGCCGACCTTGTTCTGCAGGCGGCCGGCGGTGTCGATGAGCACGGTGTCCACGCCGGTGTCGATGCCGCGCTTGACCGCGTCGAAGGCGACGCTTGCCGGGTCGGCGGCCTCGGGCCCACGGACGGTCTCCGCGCCGACCCGCGAGCCCCAGGTCTCCAGTTGGTCGGCGGCGGCGGCCCGGAAGGTGTCCGCGGCGCCGAGCAGCACGGTCCGGCCGTCGGCCACCAGCACCCGGGCGATCTTGCCGCAGGTGGTGGTCTTGCCGGCGCCGTTGACGCCGACGACCAGGACCACGGCCGGTACGCCGTCCTTCGGGGCGGTCCGCAGCGACCGGTCCAGGCTCGGGTCGAGCGCGTTCACCAGTTCGGCGGCGAGCAGCGCGCGCAGCTCGGAGGCCGAACGGGTGCCGAGCACCCGGGTGCGCTCGCGGAGCCGGTCGACGATGTCGCGGGTGGCGTCGACGCCGACGTCGGCGGTGATCAGGCTGTCCTCGATCTCCTCCCAGACGTCCTCGTCGAGGTGGTCGCGGGCGAGCAGGCCGAGCAGCCCCTTGCCGAAGACGTTCTGCGAGCGGGACAGCCGCGAGCGCAGCCGGACCAGCCGTCCGGCGGTCGGCTCGGGCACCTCGACCTGTGGTTCGAGCACCGGCGGCGGCTCGACCAGGACGCCGGTGGACAGATCGGACTCCGGTGCCTCCACCGGCGGGCCGGCGAGATCCTCCTCGGCCCGGGTGTCGACCTCGGTGCGGGGAAGCGGGGGCTCGGGCCGCCGCCGCAGTCGCGGCACGACCAGCCCTACTGTGCCGGCGATCAGCACACCGAGCAGGACCAGAGCGAGGACGAGATATTCGGCCATGCCGGAATCCTGTCAGATGGCGACGACGGCGTCCCAGCCACCGCACCCCCGAGCGGGCCGGGAGTCTCCGCCACCGCACGGTTGAGCGGTGCTCGCGGTCTCCGCCACCGCACCCGGCTCGTGCCCGGAGCCGGCGGTAGGCTCGGCCGCATGTCCGCCGCACACCTCCTCATCGGCCCCCTCCTGCGGCGAGTCGTGGACACCCGCGCCACCATCTGGGTGGAGACGGCAGCGCCCGCCGTGGTCACCGTCCGCACCGCCGACGGCGCCACCGGCACCGCGCCCACCTTCTCGGCGTACGAGCACCACTACGCGCTGGTGGTGGTGGAGGGGCTCACCCCGGACAGCGCGACCAGCTACGAGGTGCTCGTCGACGACGAGCTGGTCTGGCCGGTGCCGCGCAGCGGCTTCCCGCCGAGCGTGATCCGCACCCGGGCCGCCGACGACCGGGACCAGCCGGTCAACCTGATCTTCGGCTCGTGCCGGGAGACCACCCAGCACGCCACCACCCGCAAGCTGCCGCCGGACGCGCTTGACGCGTACGCCCGGCGATTGATGGCCGACCCGGAGTCGAATCCGCTGCCCGACCTGCTGGTGCTGCTCGGTGACCAGGTCTACGCCGATGTCACCTCGCCGACGGTGCGCCGGCTGCTGCGTCGGCGCCGTCGGCGGCCGAAGGGCGCCCCGGCCGACCAGGTGGTGAGCTTCGACGAGTACACCAAGCTCTACCTGGAGTCCTGGCGCGATCCGGAGATTCGGTGGCTGCTCTCCACCGTGCCGAGCGTGATGATCTTTGACGATCACGAGATCATCGACGACTGGAACACCTCGGCGGCCTGGCGTGCGCAGGTGCGCGAGCAGCCGTGGTGGCAGGAGCGGATCGGCAGCGGGCTCGCCTCGTACTGGGTCTACCAGCACCTGGGCAACCTGTCCCCGGACGAGATCACCGCCGACCCGGTCTACGCCAAGGTCGTCGCCGCCGAGGACGCAACAGGTGTGTTGCGTGAGTTCGGGCACCGGGTCGACCAGGAGTCGGACGTGGCGCACGACACCGAGCGCTGGCGCGCGGTGCAGTACCAGTGGAGTTACGCACTGGACCTGGGCCGGACCCGGTTGGTCATGCTGGACAACAGGTGCAGTCGGGTGCTCGACCAGGGCAGCCGGGCCATGTTGCCCCCCGGCGAGTGGTCCTGGTTCCTCGACCAGGCGCACGGCGTCTACGACCACCTGGTGGTCGGCGCGTCGCTGCCCTGGCTGCTTCCGCAGGGCATCCACCACATCGAGGCGTGGAACGAGAAGCTGGCGGACTCGCGTCGCCCGTGGGTGGCCCGCGGGGCGGAGAAGCTGCGCCGCGCTCTGGACCTGGAGCACTGGGCGGCGTTCCGGCGCTCCTTCGAGGCGCTCACGGAGACCTTCGCCCGAATCGGCACCGGCACTCCGAGGCAGTCCGGCGCACGGGTCGGCGCCGGCCCGGCGTACGCCCCACCGGCGTCGATAAGCGTGCTCTCCGGGGACGTGCACCACTCGTACGTGGCTCGGGCCCGGTTCTTCGACCCTGCGGTGGTCACGCCCGTGCACCAGCTCACCTGCTCGCCGATCCACAACCAGGTGCCGGCCGGCATCCGTCCGCTGATGCGGTTGGGCTGGTCGGCCGGCCCGGCCGGGGCGACCCGGGCGTTGGCCCGCTCGGCGGGCGTACGACGGCCTGGTGTGCGCTGGCGCAAGTTGGCCGGCCCCTACTTCGGCAACGCCGTCGCCACGCTCACCCATCAGGGGCGTGACGCGGACGTGGTCATCGAGGGCACCACCAAGGACGGGCACCTACGCCCGGTGATGCGGCGTCGACTCTCCGGTAGCGGCGAGCCGACCGCGCCGTAGTCTCTACGCCGTGGATGAGCACCTGCCGGAGCCGATCCGGGCAGTCGAGCACGAGTTGACCGCTCTGCTGCGTCGTGGGCGGGCGGTTTCCTGGGAGATCGCCCGGGAGGTGCACCCGAATCTGGAGCCGAACACCTACGGGCTGCTGCTCTGGTTGCGGCGCAGCGGGTCGATCCGGTTGACCGAGCTGGCGTCGCGGCTCGGTGTGGGCAAGGGCACACTGAGCCGGCAGATCAACGCGCTGGAAGCCCTCGGGCTGGTCCACCGCGACCCCGATCCGAGCGACCGGCGGGCCGCGCAGATCCACCTCACCGAGGAGGGTCAGCGCCGGTTCGACGTCGCCCGTGCGGCCCGGTTGGGTGAGTTCCTGCGGGCGCTGGACGGCTGGCCGAGCCGGGACGTCGAGGAGTTCGCCCGGCTGCTCGGCCGGTTCAACGACTCCTGGCAGTAGCCCTCTCGGCGGGGAATATGGCACCGGTCCGCCAAGTTGTTGCTTCAGGCAACCAAGGCATACGGTTGCTTCAGGCAACTCTCAGGCGGCACGTGCGCACCACCCGCCGCCGCTCCACCTCGACTCCGCTCGGAGGCAACAACGATGAGCCAGGCGACAGTGCCCAGCTCGGCGACCGCCGTCACCATGACCCACCGGCAGATCCTGGAGGCGCTCTCCGGCCTGCTGCTCGGCCTGTTCGTCGCGATCCTCTCGTCCACGGTCATCTCGAACGCGCTGCCGCGGATCATCACCGAACTGCACGGCGGCCAGTCCGCGTACACCTGGGTGGTGACCTCGGCCCTGCTCGCGACCACCGCGACCACCCCAATCTGGGGTAAAATGGCCGATCTGGTCAATAAGAAGTCGCTGGTCCAGCTCGCCCTGGGGATCTACGTGCTGGGTTCGGTGCTCGCCGGTCTCGCTCAGGGCACCGGTGAGCTGATCGCCTGCCGGGTGCTCCAGGGCGTCGGCGCCGGCGGCCTCACCGCGCTGGCCCAGGTGATCATGGCCACGATGATCGCGCCGCGCGAGCGGGGCCGCTACAGCGGCTACCTCGGCGCCGTGATGGCCGTCGGCACCATCGGTGGTCCGCTGATCGGCGGCGTGATCGTCGACACCTCCTGGCTCGGCTGGCGCTGGTGCTTCTACGTCGGCGTGCCGTTCGCCATCGTCGCCCTGATCGTGCTCCAGAAGACCCTGCACCTGCCGGTGGTCAAGCGGAAGGCGCAGATCGACTGGTGGGGCGCCACCCTGATCACCGCGGCCGTCTCGGTCCTGCTGATCTGGGTCTCCCTCGCCGGTGACCAGTTCGCCTGGGCCTCCTGGCAGACCGCCGTCATGGTCGTCGGCGCGCTGGCCCTCGGTGCCCTCGCCGTCCGGGTGGAGACCCGGGCCGCCGAGCCGATGATCCCGCCGCGGCTGTTCCGCAACCGCACCATCACCCTCGCCGTGATCGCCAGCATCGCGGTCGGCGTCGGCATGTTCGGCGCGTCGATCTTCCTCGGCCAGTACTTCCAGATCAGCCGTGGCCAGAGCCCGACCATGTCGGGTCTGATGACCCTACCGATGATCCTCGGCCTGTTGGTCGCCTCCACCGTGGGCGGGCGGATCATCACCAGGACCGGGCGCTGGAAGCGGTTCCTGGTGGTCGGCTCGGCGCTGCTCACCGTCGGCTTCGCGCTGATGGGCACCCTCCGTGCCGACACCAACTTCACCCTGCTCAGCGTCTACATGGCGCTCATCGGCGTCGGCCTGGGCCTGACCATGCAGAACCTGGTCCTCGCCGTGCAGAACACCGTCGGCCCGCACGAACTCGGCGCGGCCAGCTCGGTGGTGGCGTTCTTCCGCAGCCTCGGTGGCGCGATCGGCGTCTCCGCCCTCGGCGCGGTGCTCGCCCACAAGGTCAAGGACTACACCGCCGAAGGGCTGTCCCAGCTCGGCATCCCCGCGTCCAGCTCCGGTAGCGGCGGCACCCTGCCCGACGTGCACACCCTGCCCGGCCCGCTGCGTGCCGTGGTGGAGAGCGCGTACGGCCACGGCGCCGGTGACATCTTCCTGACCGCCGCCCCGTTCGCGCTGATCGCACTGATCGCGGTGGCCTTCATCAAGGAGGTGCCGCTGCGGCAGCACAACGGCACCCCGGTTTCCGACGGGGTCGAGCGGGAATCGACAGTCGCAGCCGGCGCGGGCGCAGCCGTGGTCCGCACCGGCGACCAGAGGTGAGGTAGAGCCATGAGCGTGGGAGCACCGGACCGCGAGGAGTACGGCCCCCGGACCCGCCCGCTGCCGTTCGAGCGCGGCACGGACGGCCCCCGGGTGGTCCTGGTGGGCGTGGACGGCACCCGCACCTCCGAGCGGGCCGGCGCCTACGCCGCCGGCCTGGCCCGCCGGCAGGGCGCCGCCCTGGTGGTGGTCTTCGTCGGCTCGGCGAGCGGGCTGACCGCGCTGGTGCCCGGTATGGACGCCGGGGCGGTCCAGCGCACCCACGACGAGCTGGCCGCCGAGCTGCGTCGGGAGTGCCAGCGGGGGGCCGAGCAGTGGGGCATCCCGGTGACCTTCCTGTTCCGGCGCGGCGACGCGTACGGCGAGTTGTGCGCGGCGGCCGACGAGTTCCAGGCCGACATGGTCGTGGTGGGCACCTCCGAGCAGGCCGGTCACCGGCTGGTCGGTTCGGTCGCCACCCGCCTGGTCCGCACCGGCCACTGGCCCGTCGTCGTGGTGCCCTGAAATCCTGTCGCGACTGTCGTACCCGAGCCGCAGGATGGCCCGATGACGACATGGACGGCACCGGAGATCGACCGCACCCACGAACCCCTCGTCGCTGACGAGCGCACCATGCTGGAAGGCTGGCTCGACTACCACCGCGACACCCTGCTGCACAAGTGCGCCGGCCTGACCGCCGAGCAGCTACGCACGGCGAGTGTCGAGCCGTCCGGCCTGAGCCTGCTCGGGTTGGTCCTGCACATGACCGAGGTCGAGCGGTCCTGGTTCCGCCAGCGCTTCGCCGGCCAGGACCTGCCCGACCTCTACGACTTCGACGCCGACAACGACGCCGAGTTCCACGCCGCGGCCGAAGCCGACCCGGAGGCCGCCTTCGCCGCCTTCCGCGCCGAGGTCGACGCGGCCCGGGCAGCGACCGCCGGCCGGTCACTGGACGAGACGTTCACGCTGACCCGCAGAGGCGGCACCGACACCTTCAACCTGCGCTGGGCGTACGTGCACATGATCGAGGAGTACGCCCGGCACAACGGCCACGCCGACCTGATCCGGGAACGCATCGACGGCGTCACCGGCGACTGACCGACGCTCAGTGGTCCAGGGCCGCCCGCAGGTAACGCAGGTCGGCGTGGCCGCCCCAGCGGTGCGCCGACAGCCCGGCGGCGCGGGCGCCCCGCACGGCCCAGTCCTCGTCGTCGACGAAGAGGACCCGGGCCGGCGGGGTGGCCAGGGCCACGCAGGCGGCCTGGAAGTACTCCGGAGCCGGCTTGTGCACGCCGATCGTGGAGGAATTGACCACCACGTCCAGCTCGCCGACCAGGCCCAGCGCGGCCAGGTCGGCGTCGAGCAGGTCGGTGGCGTTGGTGCCCAGCCCGACCCGGACGCCCGCCGCGCGAACCTCCCGGACGAACGCCAGCACCTCCTGGTCGACCTCGCCCCGGTAGCCCTGCCACTGCTCGACAGCGGCGCGGGCCCGTTGCGGGCTGCCCACCGACTCGGCCAGGGCGTCCGCCACACTACTCATCCACTCGGCGTGGCTGACCTGGCCGGTAAGCACCGGCTGGAGCCGCCCCCACTGCATGGCGATCTCACCGAGCACCCCCTCGGAGAGGCCGTACTCCCGCTCGACGACGGCGGCCACCGCCGGGTCCCACCGGCGCAGTACGCCGTCGAAGTCCAGCAGGAGCGCCGTCGCGCGTTCCCGAGCCACTACCCGTTCTCCTCGCCGCGGCGGTGCCGCTGGTCGTCCTCGTCGGCCCGGTTGAGCCGTTGGCTGATCACCTGGGTGACCCCGCTACGCATGGTCACTCCGTAGAGCGCGTCGGCGATCTCCATCGTCCGCTTCTGGTGCGTGATGACGATCAGCTGACTCTTCTCCCGCAACTGTGCCAGCAACGTGATCAACCGGCCCAGGTTCACGTCGTCCAGGGCCGCCTCCACCTCGTCCATGATGTAGAACGGGCTGGGCCGGGCGCGGAAGATCGCCACCAGCATGGCCACCGCGGTCAGCGACCGCTCGCCACCGGAGAGCAGCGACAGCCGCTTGATCTTCTTGCCCGGTGGGCGGGCCTCCACCTCGACACCGGTGGTGAGCAGGTCGTCGGGGTCGGTGAGGATCAGTCGGCCCTCACCGCCGGGGAAGAGCACGGTGAACACCTGCTCGAACTCCCGGGCGGTGTCGGAGAAGGCGCTGGCGAAGACCTCCAGGATCCGCTCGTCCACGTCCTTGACCACGGTGAGCAGGTCCCGACGGGTTGCCTTGAGGTCCTCCAGCTGCTCGGAGAGGAACTTGAAGCGCTCCTCCAGCGCGGCGAACTCCTCAAGCGCGAGTGGGTTGACCTTGCCGAGCAGGGCCAGTTCGCGTTCCGCCTTGGCGGCCCGCTTCTCCTGCACCGGCCGCTCGTAGCGCACCGGCTCGGGCACCGGCAGGCCGTCGCGCTCGGCCGCCGCCACGTCCACCTGCGTCGGCGGCACCGGCTGGGTGGGGCCGTACTCGGCGACGAGCGTCTCCACGTCCAGCCCGAAATCCTCGGCGGCTTTCGCCTCCAACTGCTCGATGCGCAGCCGCTGCTCCGCTCGGGCCACCTCGTCGCGGTGCACCTGGCTGGTCAGCCGCTCCAGCTCCGCGCCGAGCCGCTTGGCCGCCCCGCGTACCTCCTGCAGCTCGGCCTCCCGGGCGGCGCGTTCCCGGGCGACCGCGTCGCGGTGCTCCTCGGCCGTCGCGATCGAGGTGGTGAGTCGGGTGAGCGCCTCGCGGGCACCGCCGGCGACGGCGCGCGCGATGCCCGCGCCCCGGGTGCGCGCGGCGCGCCGGGCGGCGGCGCGTTCGCGGGCGGCCCGCTCCGCGGTGGCCTGCCGGGTCAGCGAATCGGCCCGGCCGGCGATCGAGGAGACTCGCTCCTCGGCGGTACGCACGGCGAGCCGGACCTCCATCTCGTTCTGCCGGGCCTGCGGCACCATGGCGGCGAGTTGGTCGCGTTCCTCGCTGGACGGCTCGGCGTCGACCGGGGTCTCCTCGGCCAGCCGCAGCCGTTCCGCCAGCTCGGCGAGCGCGGTGAGGTCCCGCTGCCGGGCCGCCTCGGCGCGGGAGTGGGACTCGCCGAGCCGGTCGGTCTCCGCCTTCGCCGAACGGGCCGCCGCGCCCAGCTCGGCCAGCCGGCGGGCGGCGGCGTTGCGGTGGCTCTCCGCCTCGCGTTTCTCGGCGGCGGCGTGCTGTACGGCCTCCTTGGCGGCGGCCACCTCGGCGCGCGCCTCGACGAGTTGGTCACGCAGTTCCGCGCCACCGCGCTCGGCGGTGAGCCGGTTGCTGCGGGCCTCCTCGACGGCCGCCTGCACCTCGATGTAGCTGGGGGCCTTGGCCGACCCACCGGCCGCCGCGTACGCCCCGACCACGTCACCGTCCGGGGTGACCGCCCGCAGTTCGGGGTTGCTGGCGACCAGGTCGGCCGCGGCGGCGAGATCGTCGACGAGCGCCACGTCCCGCAGTGCCCGGTGCACCGCCGGGCGCAGCTCCTCGCCGCACTCCACCAGGTCGGGCGCCCACCTGGCCGCGTCGGGCAGCTTCGGGCGCAGTGCGTCGGCGGAACCGGTCATGCCGGGTCCCGCCGGGCTGCCGACGAGCAAACCAGCCCGGCCCGCGTCGGAGATCTTCAGCAGCCGCATCGCCTCGACGGCCTCGTCCACCCCGCTGACGGCTACCGCGTCGGCGAGACCGCCGAGCGCGGCGGCCAGCGCCGCCTCGTGGCCGGGCGCGACGGTGAGCAGCCCGGCGAGGCTGCCGAGCAGGCCGGGCACGTCGTCGGCGCGGGCGAGCAACGCCCCGGCGCCGTCCTTGCGCCGCAGCCCCAGGGCCAGCGCCTCCTCCCGGGCTTTCCAGGTGGCGGCGTCCTTCTCCGCCGTCCGTTCGGCGTCGGCAAGCGATCGCACGGTGGCCTGCGCCCGCTCCTGCACGGCGACCGCCTCGGCGTGCCGGGCGTCCAGGTCCGCGTTGTCCCGGTCGGCCTCGGTGGACTGGGCGGCCACCGCGTCCAGGTCGGCCTGTGCCTGCTCGGCGCGCCCCAGAGCGTCGGCGTGCGCGACGGCGAGCCGTTCGATCTCCTCGCCGGCGCTTGTCGTCCGGGCGCGGGCCGAGTTGACCTGACCGGTGAGCCGAGCCATCCCCTCGCGCCGGTCGGCGATGGCCTTGGCCGCGGCGACCAGCTCCCGCTCGGCGGCGGCGAGCTGCCGTTCCAGCTCCTGGCGGTGCTCGACCGCCTCGGCCAGGCGGATCTGGTCGTCGGTGAGCGCCGCGCGCAGCTCCTCCTCCTGCTCGCGGACGTGTTCCGCCTCGGCCTCCAGCTGGTCCGGGTCGCGGCCGGGCCGTTCGTCGTCGCCGCTGGCGCTGAGGTGCCGCAGCCGCTCCCGGGCCAACTGCTCGATCGAGCGGAAGCGCTCCTGGAGGGCGGCCAGCTTGTACCAGGTGTCCTGGGCGGCGGCGAGCAGCGGAGCGTCCTGGGCGAGGGCGGCCTCCAGCTCGCCGAGCCGGCCCTGCACCTCCACGTGCTCGCCCTCGATCTGCTCACGCCGCTCCCGCAGCGCCGTCTCGTCGGCGATCTCCCGGTCCAGGGTGGTCCGCAGAGTGGCCAGGTCGTCGGCGAGCAGGCGCAGCCGGGCGTCGCGCAGGTTGGCCTGGATGGCGGCCGCCCGGCGGGCCACCTCGGCCTGGCGGCCCAGCGGCTTGAGCTGGCGGCGTAGCTCGGCGGTGAGGTCGGTGAGGCGGTTGAGGTTGGTCTGCATCGCGTCGAGCTTGCGCAGCGCCTTTTCCTTGCGCTTGCGGTGCTTGAGGACGCCGGCCGCCTCCTCGATGAACGAGCGGCGGTCCTCCGGCTTGGCGTGCAGCATGCCGTCGAGGCGGCCCTGCCCGACGATGATGTGCATCTCCCGGCCGATGCCGGAGTCGGACAGCAGCTCCTGGATGTCGAGCAGCCGGCAGGTGTTGCCGTTGATCTCGTACTCGCTCTCGCCGGAGCGGAACATCCGGCGGGTGATGGAGACCTCGGTGTACTCGATCGGCAGCGCGCCGTCGGTGTTGTCGATGGTGAGGGTGACCTCGGCACGGCCCAGCGGCGCCCGGCCGGCGGTGCCGGCGAAGATGACATCCTCCATCTTGCCGCCCCGCAGCGCCTTGGCGCCCTGCTCGCCGAGCACCCAGGCGATGGCGTCGACGACGTTGGACTTGCCGGAGCCGTTCGGGCCCACCACGCAGGTGATCCCGGGCTCCAGCTTCAACGTCGTGGCGGAGGCGAAGGATTTGAAGCCCTTCACCGTCAGGCTCTTGAGATACACCTTCTCGATCCTCGTCCGGGGGCCGCCGTACCGTCGCCGGCTGTGGGGACCTGGGTGAACTCGCAGACTAACCCGGTGGTGGGAGCGGTCGGGCACGCGACCCGCCCCGGGCCGGGCGCGAGACGTGGGTCCGCCGTTTGTTCTGTCGATCACGACAGGGACGAGGGCCGTTCATGATCGCTTGTCGCTGGGCGTGCTATTCGGATAGCGGGGACGCGGTAAGGGCGGAACCGGCCACAAGATCATAAATAGTTGGCGCCGAAAGGAGCCGGACAGTGTTGCGCGCCGGCACACAGGTGTCGGCGCGCATTTTGCGAGAGTGCGATTCAGTTTTGCGACGCAGAGATCAGGTCAGCGCCGGCTCGGCCAGACGGAGCAGATCGTCTGCCTCCGCCGCGGCCGCCGCGAGCCGATCATTGTCGGCACGCAACCGGGTGATCTCGAACTCCAGTGCCTGAACCCTGGAACGCAGTCGGGTGACCTCGTCGAGCAGACGCCGGTCGGGCGCTGCACCTACGTGGCCGTAGAGGGCCTTCGCCATGCTGACTCCTTGATATGCGCTGCCGGAAAGGCCGGACCAACGCGCGCCCATTTATACGCGGCTGTCATTCCAGGCTGTATCTGGGCATGACCGGGCGCGAGTGGCGACACCTATATATTGAGCCGCAAACCCCTCCTTCGTCAAGTTCTCGCAGGCCGTAGATCATCTCTACGTCGACCTGACCACTTGTCGGGGGGCTGCCGCAATGGCACGGACACTCTCTGTCCGGACGCCTTTACTGTACGCCCGGATCCAGGGAATTCCGCACCCTGGCGTCCGACTTCCCCTTAACTCTTCCTTAGCCACGTTGCCGCAGGTCGCGGGCGCGCCGTAGCGTCACCCCGGCCCGCAACCGACCCGTGGAGGCATAGGCGTGTACGGCTGGACCGACCCGATGGACCCGAACGGCGCCTCCCGGCGCGCCGAGCGGCCGACCGACGAGCCGACCTGGCTGCACGACCGTCCGGAGCCCCGCTCTGCCTACCTGTTCGGTGACGACCCGAACCAGCCCGGCGACGGGTGGCACCGGGAGCAGCCCCCGACCGACTGGCAGTCGGATCCGGAGACCTCCGGCGGGCCGGCCGACGCTCAGACGGCCGCCTGGCCGGACCAGCGTCCGGAGCACGAGCCGGCCGAGGGCTGGCACGACACCCGCCCGCCCGGGGCGGCCACCGAGGGCTGGCACGACACCCGCCCGCCCGGGGCGGCCACCGAGGGCTGGCACGACACCCGCCCGCCCGGGGCGGCCACCGAGGGCTGGCAGGGCGGCGGACCCGGCGGCCCGACCACCGACGCCTGGCACGACGATCCCCCGGCCCGGGCCGCCACCGACTCCTGGCACGGCGGCAGCCCCGCCGGCCCGGCCAGCCACGGCTGGCGCAGTGACGCCGGCCCGGAGACGACTGGTGGTTGGCGACCCGACCCGGAGACGACCGACGACTGGCCCGCCGGCACCGACCGGCCCGGTGAGGGACGACACCGCTCCCGCCGCCGTTGGCGACGGCCGCTGATGATCGGTGGGGCCGCCGCGGCGGCCACCCTCGTGGTGAGTCTCGGCGTCGGCGCGGTCGGACTACCCGGCGGTGACGACGGGGCCAGCCGGCCGACGGCCGTCGACGACACCTTCGCCCCGTCGACGGCGCCCACCGAGGAGCCGACTCTCGACACCCTCGCGGCACCGTCCCCGACCAGCACGCCCAGCCCGACCCCGCCGAGCCCGACGCCGAGCAGAGTCGTCAAGCCCACCCCGGAGGCGTCGCGTACCACCGCAGCGTCACGGCGCGGCGCGCCGCGCACCAGCGCGCCGGCCACGAGCAACGGCTCCAACGGTTCGAGCGGCTCCAGCGGGCCGAGCGAGCCGAGCGGCACTGTCAGCGCCCAGGCCCGTGAGGTGGTGGACCTGGTCAACGCCGAGCGCGCCAAGGCCGGCTGCGGGGCACTGAGCATCGACGACAAGTTGGTGACCGCCGCCCAGAAGCACAGCCAGGACCAGGCCGACCACAAGAACATGTCGCACACCGGCAGCGACGGCAGCAACGCCGGCACGCGGCTGGACCGGGTCGGCTACGCCTGGCGCACGTACGGCGAGAACGTGGCCTGGAACCAGCAGACCCCGGCCGCGGTGATGGACGCCTGGATGAACAGCTCCGGTCACCGGGCCAACATTCTGAACTGCGCGTTCACCGAGATCGGCGTCGGGATCGCCACCAGCAACGGGCCGTACTGGACCCAGGTCTTCGCGGCGCCGCGCTGAGCGCGCGTCGTTCGCGCCCCCGCGCTCGTTTGACCCGGTGAGGTACGCCGGGCCAGAGCGTGGGGGCGGCGTACCGGTGCGGGCGGCGACCGGCCGTCCGGGACCCGGGAGCTGCCGATGCGGATCCGGCCGCGGCGACGCGTCGCCGTACGCCCACTGCGCCGCGTCCTGTCGGCCGGCGTCGCACTCGTCCTGGTGATGCCGGCGTACGGATGCCGACCCGAGCTGACCCCGCCCGGCGCGCCCACCCCGTGGCCGGCCGCGTCGGCCCGCACCTGGCAGTGGCAGTGGCAACTCAGCGGCCCGCTCGACCCGACTGTGGAATCGGACGTGTTCCTGCTCGACCCGGTGGTCACCACCGCCGCGCAGACCGCCGAGCTGCGGTCCCGGGACCGCCGGCTGATCTGCCAGGTGCACGCCGGGTCGGTCGGCACCGCCGACCCGGACGCCAGCCGGTTCCCGGACATCGTCCAGGGCTCGACCGGGCGTCGGCCCGGCAGCCGGTGGCTGGACGTACGGAGCTGGGACGCGCTCGAGCCGGTGCTGGCCGACCGTTTTCGACTCTGCCGGGGCAAGGGCTTCGGCGCGGTGGCGCTCGCCGACGCCGACGGGTACGCGTCCCGCAGCGGCTTCCCCCTCGACTTCGACGACCAACTGCTGTTCAACCGCCGACTCGCCGAGCTGGCCCGCTCACTGAGCCTCTCCCCCGGGCTGGTCAACGACGTGCCCCAGCTCGCCGCACTGGCACCGGACTTCGATTTCGTCGTCAACGAGGACTGTGTCCGGCTGGGCCAGTGCGCCAAGCTGCTGCCGTTCGTCGACGCCGGCAAACCGGTCTTCCACGTGGAGTACGCCAGCTCGACCGACGAGTTCTGCGTCACCACCGTCGGCTACGGCTTCGCGTCGATCCGCAAGGACCGTCAGTTGGACGCCTGGCGGGAAGCCTGCCCCCTGCCCTGACACGGCGGTGGTCGGGCCGCCGTCGCGGCCCGACCACACTCTTGCCCGGCCACCCCCTTGCCCGGCCACCCCCTTGCCCGGCCACCCCCTTGCCCGGCCACCCCCTTGCCCGGCCCCGCCCGGCTCGGCCCCGCCCGGCTCGGCCCCGCCCGGCTCGGCCCCGCCCGGCTCGGCCCCGCCCGGCTCGGCCCCGCCCGGCTCGGCCCCGCCCGGCTCGGCC
>NZ_JBIAKV010000022.1:63365-73290 GCF_042872705.1 Micromonospora sp. NPDC005203
CCCCGCCCTCGCCGTCCCCGCTGCTTGATCGACTCGACTTTCGAGATGTCGCGGTATCGGGCGGCCTGGGATACCGCGACATCAATGAAATCGAGTTGATCAAGCGGCGAGGGCGGGGACGGCGTAGGCGGGTGCGCCGGGGGCGGGTGCGCCGGGGGCGGGTGCGCCGGGGCGGTTAGGACGCCGGCACCAGCTCCGGGGTGGCGGTCGGCGGGTCGGCCGGGGCGGCCGCCGGGCGGGGGCGCAGGAAACGCGGGGCCCACCAGTTGGCATCGCCGAGCATGGTCATCAACGCTGGCAGCACCACTCCCCGGATGATCGTGGCGTCCAGCAGGATCGCCACCGCCAGGCCGATCCCGAGCTGCTTCATGTCGATCGTGCTCAGCGTGGCGAAGATCGAGAACACGCCGACCATCACGATCGCCGCGCTGGTCACCACCCCGGCCGACGAGGTGATCCCGTACGACACGGCGTCGCGGTTGGGCATGCCGGCCCGGATCCCCTCGCGGATCCGACTGACCACGAACACGTGGTAGTCCATCGAGAGCCCGAAGAGCACCACGAAGAGGAACAACGGCAGCCAGGACACGATCGCGCCCATCGAGGTGAAACCGAGCAGTCCCTCGGCCCACTCGCGCTGGAAGACCAGCACCAGCAGCCCGTACGCGGCACCGACGGAGAGCAGGTTCAGCGCGATCGAGCTGGCCGCGACCACCACCGATCGGAAGGTGAACACCATCACCAGGAATGTCAACACCAGCACGAAGCCCATCACCAGCGGCAACTTGTCCCGGACGTGGTCCGCGTAGTCCACATTCGCGGCCACGCCGCCGCCGACCGCGTACTCGATGCCGGGGATGCCCCGCAGCTCCGCCGGGACCAGGTCCCCGCGCAGCTTGTCCAACGACTGCACCGACCGGTCGTCCCGACTGGTGTACGGGGTGGCGACGTCGAGCACCGTCACCCGCCGGTCGGCCGACACCTCGATCTTCGGGCCGTCCAGATCGGTCGGGGCGAACAGCGGATCCCCGGCGGCCCGGGTGGCCAGGTCGGTGAGCGCGGCGCGGACCCGGTCGGCCTGCTCGGCCGGCGCCTTGACGGCCACCACGTGATTGGTGCCGTTGCTCGGGAACGCGGCAGTGAGCCGGTCGTACGCCTGCATGGCCGGGGTGGTGCGCGGCAGGTCCTCCGAGCCGGGGAACTTCAGCTTCATGCCGAGCGCCGGCGCGGCCAGTGCGAGCAGCAGACCGACCGAGATGACGAGCGTCACCACCGGAGCGCGTAGCGCCGGCCGAAGCAGCGCCGGCCACAGCCGGGGCTTGCGGGGCCCGCCATGCCGGTCGGTGCGCGCAGCGGTCAGCCGCCAGAGCAGCGGCACCCGCGGCCGGTCGACCCAGCGGCCGAGCTTGGCCAGCAGGGCGGGCAGCACGGTCAGCGAACCGATCACGGCGACGGCGACCACCAGGATCGAGCCGACGGCCAGGGACGAGAAGACCACGTCACCGGCGAGAAGCAGCCCGGCCATCGCGATGATCACGGCAATGCCGGAGACCACCACGGCGTGCCCGGAGGTCTCCGCGGCGATCTCCACCGCGTCCAGGCCGGAGCGGCCCTTGGCCCGTTCCTCCCGCTCCCGGCGGATGTAGAACAGTGAGTAGTCGACCCCCACCGCCATGCCGATCAGCAGGATCACCGGTGCCGTGGTGTCGGTGGCCGGCACCAGGTGCGAGGCGAGCGTGGACAGGCCCATCGCGGCGGCGACCGAGGAGAGCGCCAGCAGCACCGGGACGCTGGCCGCGATCAACGCGCCGAACGCGATGATCAGGATGGCCAGGGTGACCGGCAGGCTGAGCAGTTCGGCGCGCTTGAAGTCCTTGCCCAGGGTGTCGTCGAGCGCCTGCTCGATCGACGGCCCGCCGACCTGCTCGACACGCACCTGCGGGTGCGCGCCCTGCACGGCGGCGGTGGCGTCGCGCAGCGGCTGGACCCGATCCGAGGCGGTCTCCGGATCGCCGGACATGGTGATCGGCAGCAGCAGCGCCGAACCGTCCCGGGCGGTGACCGGCTGCCCCACCTCGGCGACCCCGGTGACCGTGCGCAGCCGGGCCGCCGCGTCGTCGGCCGCGGCCTTCGCCGCCGCCGGGTCCAGCGCGCCGTCCCGCGCGGTGATGAGCACGTTGTCCACTGCCGGATCGTCGAAGTTGCCAGCGTCCACGATCAGGCCGGCCCGCCCCACCTCGCCGATCCCCTCGTCGGCGCTGGTGGCCTCGTTGAGGCCGGCGGCGCTGCCACCCACGAAGCACACCGCCACGAACACGACCCACAGTGCGATCGCCCGCCACGGGTGCTCGGCGCTCCACCGCGCCAGCCGCACCGTCACCGGTCTTCTCTCCATCTCGGGTCCCCCTGTCACGTCAACCCCCTGTCAACGGTGCTGACGTTAGGTGCGTGACGAGGCGGTCACATCGGGGAACGGCCCTGGCCCGCCCCGGAGCCGTCACACCGAGGGCGATTGGCTCACCAGAGGGGCATCAGACGCGATTCGGGCGTACACCGGGGTGCGGCCCGGGGGGTCCGGCCGCGACCCGCCGGTGCCGACCCGGAGCCGACTCCGGGTCATCCCCGAAGGGATCCCCGGGGCCGTGGCTGGCAGCGCGGGCAACTGTACGAGGATCGGTTCATGAACGCCTCGCGGCGGATCGGCGCTCCGCACCGCCGGCACGGCTCGCCCTCGCGGCCGTAGGCGTTGAGTTCGCGGTCGAAGTAGCCGCTCTCACCGTTGACGTTGACGTAGAGGGCGTCGAAGCTGGTGCCGCCCACGTTGATCGCCTCGGCGAGCACGTCGCGGACGTGGCCGAGCAGGCGCTGCGCGGCCGGCCCGGTCAGCGCGTCGGTGGGTCGGCCGCCGTGCAGCCCGGCCCGCCACAGCGCCTCGTCGGCGTAGATGTTGCCCACCCCGGAGATCAGGGTCTGGTCGAGCAGTGCCCGCTTCACCTCGGTGTGCCGGCGGCGCAGCGCGGCGACGAACTCCGCGTCGGAGAACTCCGGGTCCATCGGGTCACGGGCGATGTGCGCGATCTCGTCGGGCAGTTCGGCGCCGCCCTCGCTCACCGACAGCCCGCCGAACGTGCGCTGGTCGACGAAGCGCAGCTCCGGCCCGTCGTCAGTGAACCGGAACCGGACCCGCAGATGGGTCTCGTCCGCGGTGCCGGGTGGCTGGAGCAGCAGCTGACCGGACATCCCGAGGTGCCCGATGATCGCGTCGCCGCTGTCCAGGGGCAGCCACAGGTACTTGCCGCGACGGCGGACGTCCAGCACGGTCCGGCCGGCGAGCACGTCGGCGAAGTGCACGCCGCCCGGGACGTGCCGACGCACGGCGCGCGGGTGACGGACCTCGACCGACGCGATCCGACGGCCGACGACCCACTGGGCCAACCCCTGCCGGACGGTCTCCACCTCGGGTAGCTCAGGCACGCCGCAGGCCCGTCTCGTGGCCGTCGGCACCCCCGGCCGGCAGGGCCTGCGCCAGGTGGTCGGCCTGCTCGGCCTGGGCGGCCCGCCCGGCGCGTTCCAGCGGCCCGAACGGCTCATCCCGGTCGGCCGAACCGTCCGGGTCGATCAGCTGGCCCCGACCGTCGTCGCCGGTCCGGCCATCGTCGCCGGCCTGGCCATCGTCGCCGGCCTGGCCATCGTTGCCGGCCCGGCCGTTCTGCTCGGCGAGCGTCCGCCACGCGGCCTCGGCGGCCCGCTGCTCGGCTTCCTTCTTGCTACGCCCCTCGGCGCCGCCGTACCGGTTGCCGGCCACCACCACCCAGGCGGTGAACGTCTTGAGGTGATCCGGGCCGGTGCCCTCGATCCGATACTCCGGAACGCCGAGCCCGAGCGCCGCCGTCAGCTCCTGGAGGCTCGTCTTCCAGTCCAGTGCGGCGCCCCGACCGGCCGACTCGGCCATCAACGGGTCGAAGAGCCGGTGGATGACGATCCCGGTGGTGTCCAACCCGTACTGCAGGTAGATCGCCCCGAGCAGCGCTTCGAGCGTGTCGGCGAGGATGCTCGCCTTGTCCCGGCCACCTGTGGACTCCTCGCCCTTGCCGAGCAGCAGGTACGCGCCGAGGCCGTCCGGGCCCAGGCCACGCGCCACGTCGGCGAGCGCCCGCATGTTGACCACGCTGGCCCGCAGCTTGGCCAACTGCCCCTCGGGCAGGTCCGGGTGGTTGTGGAAGAGCGCCGTGGTGATCACCACGCCGAGCACCGAGTCGCCGAGGAACTCCAGCCGCTCGTTGGTGGGCAGCCCGCCGTTCTCGTACGCGTACGAGCGGTGGGTCAGTGCGCGCTCCAGCAGCTCGGGTTCCAGGCTCACGCCGAACGCGGCTTCCAGATGACCGACGGACGCCCGCCGCCGCTTGTCGTTGCTCATGATGTGCGTACCTCGGTGTCGGTGGAGCGGTCGGTGCGGTCCATCGCGGCGTCGCCGTCGAGCAATGCCGAGACCAGATCGGTGGCGCGCCGCCGCCACAGGTGGGCGGCGAGGGCGATGCCGGAGGCGACATCGTCGGCGCGGGCGGAACCGTGGCAGACGACCACCGTCCCCGCGACGCCCAGCAGGGCGGCCGCGCGGGGGGCGCCGCCCTCCGCGGGCGGGCCACCGGCCATCGCGTACGCGCCTTCGATGGCTTTGAGCAGCACGTTACCGGTGAAGCCGTCGGTGACGACCACATCGACGCGCGCGCCGAGGGTCACGTCGTACCCCTCGACCAGGCCGACGTAGCGCGCCCCACCGGGCAGCGGCTCGACGGCGAGCAACGGGTCGGTGGCCCGACGGACCCGGTCGCCCTTGCCGGCCTCGGTGCCGACCGAGAGCAGCCCGACCCGCGGCGCGGCGATCGAGTGCGCCACGGCGGCATACGCGGCGCCGAGCACGGCGTGGCGGGCCAGGGTGGCCGGACGGGGTTCCAACGAGCCGCCGACGTCGAGGAGCACGACCGGGCCGGCCACGGTGGGCAGGGTCGCGGCGAGCGCGGGTTGGCGGATCTCCGGCCAGCGGCCGAGGCCGAGCACGGCGGCGGTGACGGTGGCACCGGTGGCACCGGCGGAGACCAGGGCGTCGGCGGTCCCGTCGCGCACGGCGGTGACCGCGGCGCGGACCGTGCTCTCGGCACGGGCGGCGCTGGGATGATCGGCCATGCCGACGACATCGCGCACGGGCCGCACCGTGATCCGCGTACGTTGCGGCGGATCGAGGGCAGCAATCAGCTCGTCGGCGACCTCGGCCGGGCCGACGAGGAGCAGGTGCAGGTCAGGGTCGGCGCGCATGGCCCGCAGAGCGCCGTCAACCACGACGGCGGGAGCGTCGTCCCCGCCGAGGAGGTCAACGGCGATCCGCGCGGCGCCCGGCTCCATCGGAACGCCGGCCGGAGTGGGCCGGCCAGCGTCGGAGGAAGCCGGGGCACCGGGCGAATGCCAGGGTGCGCGCGCCGCCCGACCTGAGGTCGGGGGCGTCACTCGGCGTCCAGGTCAGACCTCGAGAACCTGGCGGCCGTTGTAGGTGCCGCAGACGGAGCAGGCGGCGTGCGGCAGCTTCGGGGACTTGCACTGCGGGCACGCGACGGTCGCGACCACCGTCGCCTTCCAGTTCGCCCGGCGGGACCGGGTGTTGCTGCGCGACATCTTGCGCTTCGGGACGGCCACGGTTCTTACTCCTCTGTAACGGTCAGTTGCGACAGGCCCGCCCAACGCGGGTCGATCTGCTGGTGACTGTGGTCGGCCGGCAGATCGTCCCAGTGTGTCCCGCATTCGGGGCACAACCCTGGGCAGTCCTCCCGGCAGAGCGGGTTGGTCGGCAGCGTGAGCACCAACGCGTCCCGCAGCGCCGGCTCCAGGTCGATCAGATCGCCCTGCATCCGGCCCACCTCGTCCTCGTCGGTCGTGGCGTCCGTGGTGCTGTCCTCGTACGCGTACAGCTCCTGGATCGTCACGCCCATCGAGTCGTTGATCTCGCGCAGGCAACGGCCGCACTCACCCCGGACGGGACCGGTGATGGTCCCGGAGACGAGCACGCCCTCGGACACCGACTGCAACCTCAGATCGAGGTCGAGGTCCGCGCCCTCCGGCACGCCGATCAACTCCACACCGAGGTCCGCCGGTGCCGGCACGACCCGCTGGACCTCACGCAACGCACCAGGGCGGCGCGGCAGGTCTCTCGTGTCGAGGACCAGCGGCGACCTGGGGTTGAGTGTCGATGGCGAGCGCTTGGGCATAGTTAGACTCCGGCCGGTGAGAGGCCGACAAAAAAGGTTACCTGGGTGACCACCGGACCGTCGAACCGGGGGCGCCACCCGGGTGAGAATGTCGGCTGGTGAGGTGCCGCTCAGAAGGGTAGCGGGCGATCCGCCTCATCCCCACCGAAGGTGCCGATCTCTCGTAGGGCGTGCATCTTGTCCCTACCTCGCTCGATCGAGGCCAGCGCCCGGGTGAGGAACTGCTCGAAGTTGGCCAGCGCGGTGTCGACGTAGTCGTCGACCTCCTCACGCAGGCGCTGGGCTTCGGCCCGGGCCTCGGCGATGATCCGGGCACCCTCGTGCTCGGCCGACACGGTGATCTCGTTCACCGAGACCAGGCGGGCGTGTTCTGCCTCACCCTCGCTGATGATCCGGTCCGCCTCACGCTTGCCGGCATCCATGATCTTGTCGCGCTCCTCCAGGAGCGCTGCGGCGCGACGCAGGTCGGCAGGGAGATCGGCGCGCATCTCGTCGAGGGCAGCGATCATCTCACCCCGGTCGACCATGCAGTTGTTGCGCGACATCGGGACGGAGCGGGCCTGCTCCACCATGGCGATCAGTTCGTCGATGCGATCGAGCGGGTCCACCGGTACCTCACTCCTGTCGTTCCTCGGCCGACCTCCATGATGCGGGCTACGGCCGTTCCCCGCGTCATCAATCATGTCGTGCCAGCCCCACACAAGCCCCATCCGCCCCAATCCGGCGCGTCGCGACATCGCCACCCCCGCCAACCCGCCCCGCCCACACCCCGCCCGACGCCCCGCCCACACCCCGCCCACACCCCACCCACGCCCCGCCCACGCCCCGCCCACGCCCCGCCGATCTTGCACCTTCTGCCGCGACAATCGGCGCAAACAACCACGATCGGGCGACCGAAACTGCAAGATCGCCGCCCGGGGCGGGGGTGGGGGTGGGGTGGGGGTGGGGTGGGGTGGGGTGGGGTGGTTAGGGGTTCGGGCGTAGGCGGGCCTGCAGGGCCTCGCGGACCAGGTCGGGTACGTGGGCAGAGATGTCGCCGCCCCACTTCGCCACGTCCTTCACCAGGCTGGAGGAGAGGAACGAGTAGAGCGGATTGGTCGGCATGAACAGGGTCTCGACGCCGGCCAGCCCGATGTTCATCTGCGCCATCTGCAACTCGTAGTCGAAGTCGCTGACCGCCCGCAGGCCCTTGATCAGCACACTCGCCTGCTGTGCCCGGCAGAAGTCGACAAGCAACCCGCGGAACGACTCGACCCGCACGTTCCCGTACGACGAGGTCACCTCGCGGAGCATGTCGATCCGCTCCTCGACGGAGAACAGGCCACTCTTCGACTGGTTCACCAGGACGCCAACCACCACCTCGTCGAAGAGCCGACTGGCCCGCCCGACGATGTCGAGGTGTCCGTTGGTGACCGGGTCGAACGAACCGGGGCAGACCGCACGTCTCATGATCGGCGACCGTACCAAAGGGTGGTCTCGCCGTACCGGCGACTGCGCTCGGGGGTGATCCCCTCCACCCAGTCGAACTGCCTGGTACGGCTGGACCGCTCGACCACCACCAGCGCGTCGGGCACCAGCCAGCCACCATCGACGAGCGTCGTCAGCAGTGAGGTGATCTCCGCGTCCGGCACCGCGTACGGCGGATCGGCGAAGACCACGTCGTACGGCCCGCCGTCCGGACCGGCGGCCAGCACGGTCGCCACCTTTCCGGCGACCAGGCGAACGGCCGGGCCGACGCGCAGGGTCGCCACGTTCTCCCGGATCACCCGGGCCGCCCGGGGGTCGGACTCGACGAGAAGGACGTGCCGGGCGCCCCGGGAGAGCGCCTCCAGCCCGACCGCGCCGGAGCCCGCGTACAGGTCGGCGAAGCGGGTGCCGTCGAGGTCGACCTCGGCCTGGACGGCGCTGAACAGCGCCTCGCGGACCCGGTCGGACGTGGGTCGGGTGCCGGCGCCGGGGGGTGCGGCGATCCGCCGCCCGCCGAGCGTCCCGGCGACGATCCGGGTCACCGTCTCCTCCTGTTCATGCTCGCGACGCTACGCGAGTCGACGCCGGCCCCGTCCGACACCGCCGGTATCGCCGGGCCGGTGGCTGTGCCCCTGATCTGACCGCCCGACGCCTCGGTGGGGTCTTGACGTCGTCCGTCGGGCCGGAAAGGCCGGTGACCTCGCTTGCCACCGTTCGGTCCACTGCGGAGCCGCCGACCGGCAGTCGACAGCACTCGTCCTCAGTGATCAATCGGCGACCTTCCGTCCATCAAAGATCACGAATCAATTACATTGCCCGAGGGCAATGATGAGAACTCCCCTCGTTCATGACTCGTCAGTACAGTCACCCTCTGTCCCCGCTTCGCGCGGGAACACCCCCGCGTCGCGCGTCGTCCCGGTGAGTAGGCGACCCACCCGGTTGCCCCGCCTCCCGACCTCCCGCGCGCGATCCGTACCCCTCACCAGGAGCAGGCGTTGAACCTCCCCAAGTCTCCGATGCGGCGTGTCGCGGCCATCGCCGCAGGCGCGCTGATCGGCCTCACCGGCGCGGCTACGTTCGCCGGCCCGGCACTCGCGCACCACACCACCATCAGCGGCACCGCCTGCCTGACCACCAACGGCGTGCACCGCGTCGAGTGGAAGGTCGTCAACAGCGAGCGCGACCTCGAAGCCAAGATCACCGAGGTGTGGACCCCGTCCGGCACCACCATCAACGGCATCGCGGCGGGCACCACGATCACGCCCAACGGCAAGGTGACCGGCACCCAGCTCACCACCAAGAACAAGCCGCTTGAGCTGAAGGTCACCGCCACGTGGATCCGCAACGGCACGGTGGTCACCCACATCGCCTCCGGCACCGCGAAGCTGAGCAACAACTGCACCACGCCGCCGACGGCCACCCCGACGCCGACGAAGCCCACGACCACGCCGACCGTGACGCCGAGCGCGACGCCGTCGGTGACGCCGAGCGCGACGCCGTCGGTGACGCCGAGCGCGACCGCGTCGGTGACGCCGAGCGCGACGCCGACCACCACGCCGAGCACTCCGGTCCCGACCAGCCCGGTGCCGACCACGCAGCCGAGCGAGCCCACCGGCCCGCTGGTGCCGGAGGAGCCCAACGCTCCGGTGTTCGAGATCGTCTTCGACTGTGACACGCTCGTCATCAGCGCCGACAACCCGGCTGGCGGCATCACCGAGACCGTCGTGCTGACCTCGGAGAAGAACGTCGTCAAGAAGCTCGAGCTGGTCCCGGGCAAGAAGACCGAGGTCTCCTTCGAGGCGTACGAGGGACTGACCGTCACCCCCAGCGTCGATGGTGAGCAGGCCGACCCGGCCGACGCCGTCAAGTGGGTCAAGCCGGCCGACTGCACCCCGGGTCAGGGTGGCGGCGACAAGGACGAGCCGGCGCTGCCGCTGACCGGTGCCGCGACCGGCGGGATCATCGCTGGTGCCGCGGTGCTGCTCGCCGTTGGTGCTGGTCTGTTCGTGATGGCGCGTCGTCGTCGGCTGCGCTTCACCGCCTGAGACAACCCGCTCTGACTAACAACCGAGGGCGGGGGGGCCCCCCCCGGGCCCCCCCCCCCGGGTTTTTTCGCAGGTAGGGGGGGCCAAACGGGGCCCGGGGGCCCCGCCACCCCAATGCAGGGTTTAGGGGGCGTAAGCCTAGGCCCACCGCGCGCA
>NZ_JBIAKV010000023.1:0-16015 GCF_042872705.1 Micromonospora sp. NPDC005203
ACCTCGCCGACTGGATCGCCACCCGCGGCTACGCCACCAGCTGACCCACAACCCGCACGCCGAAGGGCCGGACCCCACCACGGGGACCGGCCCTTCGGCGTACTCGAATCAGGGTTCCCGACCCACGCGCGCCGGCCCAGCATCCGTCACCGGCCCAGCGGCCACCGCTGGCTCACCGTCCGCCGCTGGGTCGGCTGCCTCGATGCGGTGCGCTCGTCGCCGCAGCCACCAGGTGCTGGCCAGACCGGCGAGCACCGCGAGGACCAGCCCGGCCCAGGAGATGTCCTTGAGCCAGTGCTCGGCCGCCCGGCCCACGCTGAACAACAGGTAGGTGGTGCCGAACGCCCAGACCAGCCCGCCGGCGGCGTTGGCCAGCAGGAATCGCCGGTACGGCACGCGCAGTGCCCCGGCGAGCGGGCCGGCCAGGATCCGCAGCAGCGCGACGAAGCGGCCGAAGAACACAGCCCAGACGCCGTAGCGGGCGAAGCTCTGCTCGGCTCGGACGAGTTGGGCGGGTCCGAGATGGCGGGGGAACCGCCGGCCCAGTCGGGCCAGCAGTGGTCGACCACCGCGGCGACCGACCGCGTACCCGATGGAGTCGCCGACGATCGCACCGGTGGCCGCGGCGGTGGCCACCCACTCCGGTTCCACCACGCCCGTGGCGGCGAGCAGTGCGCTGCTGACCAGGACGATCTCACCCGGCAGAGGGATGCCCATGCTCTCCACACCGATGACGCCGCCGACCAGCAGGTATACCGCGATCGGTGGCAGCGACACGAGCCAGTGCTGGACGTCGAACACGGTTGACCCCTTCTCCGACCGGGCTTCGAACCCTACCCGCGGCCAGCTGGCCCGGTGGCCCTCCGCACCCCTCGTGAGGCGTCCTAGGAGGCTAGGGGCAAGGGTGGCTGGAGGCCGACACCCGGGTTGCGCAAATAGCAAGACGGACGTACGGTTTTGTTGAGAGCGTGATCGGGCGGTAAGTGTCACCTAACCTCGGCGGTACCCCGACCGGTGCGACAGACTGCTCAGGACTACTTACGGTCGCTGGTGTGAAGGAGTACGACGTGGCGAGCCTCGACACCTTCGGTGCGAAGACCCAGCTACGCGTCGGAGACGCGAGCTACGAGATTTTCAAGATTGACAAGGTGGACGGCCACGCGCGGCTGCCGTACAGCCTGAAGATCCTGCTGGAGAACCTGCTGCGGACCGAGGACGGCGCGAACATCACCGCCGACCACATCGAGCAGCTCGGCGCGTGGGACTCCACCGCCGCCCCGAGCGTCGAGATCCAGTTCACCCCGGCGCGGGTGCTCATGCAGGACTTCACCGGCGTGCCCTGCGTGGTCGACCTGGCCACCATGCGCGAGGCCGTGCGTGACCTGGGCGGCGACGCCAGCAAGGTCAACCCCCTCGCCCCGGCCGAGCTGGTCATCGACCACTCGGTGATCGCCGACCTGTTCGGCCGCGAGGACGCGTTCGCCCGCAACGTCGAGCTGGAGTACGAGCGCAACAAGGAGCGCTACCAGTTCCTGCGCTGGGGTCAGACCGCGTTCAACGAGTTCAAGGTCGTCCCGCCGGGCACCGGCATCGTGCACCAGGTCAACATCGAGTACCTGGCCCGCACCATCATGGAGCGCGGCGGCCAGGCGTACCCGGACACCGTGGTCGGCACCGACTCGCACACCACGATGGTCAACGGCCTGGGTGTGCTGGGCTGGGGCGTCGGCGGCATCGAGGCCGAGGCCGCGATGCTCGGCCAGCCGGTCAGCATGCTGATCCCCCGGGTGGTGGGCTTCAAGCTGCACGGTGAGATGCCGGCCGGCACCACCGCCACCGACCTGGTGCTGACCATCACCGAGATGCTGCGCAAGCACGGCGTGGTCGGCAAGTTCGTCGAGTTCTACGGCCCCGGCGTGAGCGCCGTACCGCTGGCCAACCGGGCCACCATCGGCAACATGTCCCCGGAGTACGGCTCCACTGTGGCGATCTTCCCGATCGACGCGGAGACGGTCCGCTACCTGGAGCTGACCGGCCGCGACGCCACGCAGGTCGCGCTCGTCGAGGCGTACGCCAAGGAGCAGGGCCTCTGGCACGACCCGAACCACGAGCCGGACTACTCCGAGCGCCTGGAGCTGGACCTCGGCACCATCGAGCCGTCGCTCGCCGGCCCGAAGCGCCCGCAGGACCGGGTGCCGCTGGGCAGCGCCAAGACGCTGTTCCGCTCGGCGCTGACCGACTATGTGGCCGACGACTCCGCCGGCGAGCGTGACTTCAAGCCGGGCGTTCCCCGCGAGGAGCTGCCCCGCGGTGCCAACGGGCCGGCCGACGAGGCCAGCGCCGAGTCCTTCCCGGCCAGCGACCCGCCGGCCAACGACTTCAGCGACCCGGCCGACGAGCCGCGTGACCTGGAGACCGCGGCGGTCGGCGCGGGTGGCCGAGCCAGCAACCCGGTCCGGGTCACCGGTGCCGACGGCGTCGAGTACGAGTTGGACCACGGCGCCGTGGTGATCGCCGCGATCACCTCCTGCACCAACACGTCCAACCCGCAGGTGATGATCGGTGCCGCGCTGCTGGCCCGGAACGCCGTCGACAAGGGCCTGAGCCGCAAGCCGTGGGTGAAGACCACCCTGGCGCCGGGCTCGAAGGTCGTCATGGACTACTACGAGCGGGCCGGCCTCACCCCGTACCTGGACAAGCTCGGCTTCAACCTGGTCGGCTACGGCTGCACCACCTGCATCGGCAACTCGGGGCCGCTGCCCGAGGAGGTTTCCGCCGCCGTCAACGAGCACGACCTGTCGGTCGTCTCGGTGCTGTCGGGCAACCGGAACTTCGAGGGCCGGATCAACCCGGACGTCAAGATGAACTACCTGGCCTCCCCGCCGCTGGTGGTCGCGTACGCGCTCGCCGGCACCATGGACATCGACCTGGCCAACGAGCCGATCGGTGAGGACACCGAGGGCAACCCGGTCTACCTGCGGGAGATCTGGCCGAACAGCACCGAGATCCAAGACGTCATCGCCCAGGCGATCGGCGCGACCGGGTTCAGTGCCGCGTACGCCGATGTCTTCGCCGGCGACGAGCGGTGGCAGTCGCTGCCCACCCCGACCGGCGACACCTTCGCCTGGGAGAGCGACTCCACCTACGTGCGCAAGCCCCCGTACTTCGAGGGCATGCAGCAGGAGCCGAGCCCGGTCGTGGACATCGCCGGTGCGCGCGTGCTGGCGAAGCTGGGTGACTCGGTGACCACCGACCACATCTCGCCCGCCGGCGCGATCAAGGCCGACTCTCCGGCCGGCACGTACCTCGCCGAGCACGGCGTGCCGCGCCACGAGTTCAACTCGTACGGTTCCCGGCGGGGCAACCACGAGGTGATGATCCGGGGCACGTTCGCCAACATCCGGCTGCGCAACCAGCTGGTCCCCGGCGTGGAGGGTGGCTTCACCGTCAACCACCTCACCGGCGAGCAGACCTCGATCTACGACGCCTCCGTCGCCTACCAGGAGGCCGGCATCCCGCTGGTCGTGCTGGCCGGCAAGGAGTACGGTTCCGGCTCGTCGCGGGACTGGGCTGCCAAGGGCACGATGCTGCTGGGTGTGCGGGCGGTCATCGCCGAGTCGTACGAGCGGATCCACCGCTCCAATCTGATCGGCATGGGCGTGCTGCCGTTGCAGTTCCCGGTCGATGTCACCGCCGAGTCGCTCGGTCTCACCGGCACGGAGACGTTCACCATCACCGGGGTGACCGCCCTCAACGACGGGGACACCCCGCGCACCGTGCAGGTCAGCACCGACACCGGCGTGGAGTTCGACGCGGTGGTGCGGATCGACACCCCCGGTGAGGCGGACTACTACCGGCACGGCGGCATCCTGCAGTACGTGCTGCGCCGCATGATCGCCAACTGATCGCAGACGGCTGGTCGAGGGCCGCTCCCGCTTCGGTGGGGGCGGCCCTCGCCATGCAAGCCGAGGAAGGCTCGCGGTCAGAGCGCCCGGAGTCCCACGGCACGGGCGGGATGCCAGCTGGTCATGCCGGCCCGCTCCGGGTGTCCGGGAGCGCGAGGGCAGCCAGCCGTTGGTCTATCGCCGCATCCACCTGCCGCATCTCGTAGCCACGTAACCGCCGTCGCAGGCTAGCCGCCCGCAGCGCGTCTCGTGCGGCAGCCCGTGACACAGCGCTGTCAGTAGCCAGAGCCCTGTCGACTTCAGCAAAGAGACTCTCGACCTGACGCATGTCGTAACCGCGCAGAGCAAGTTCGAACGGCAATTCCATCAGGCCACCATATCGGTCGCCGGCTAGTGTCCAACAAGGATGCACGACAGGGTGATCGCTCAACGCAGGCGCAGCGCGACCGCGCGGGCCTCCTCGTCGGTGAGCGGCAGGAACCAGAGGAAACGGCGAACGATGGCGACCGGATCGGGTCCGCCCGGCCGGCCGCGCAGGTCGCGGATGGCCCGGCGGGTGATCCGGGAGAACTCGGGGATCAGGGTCGCCCGGCGAGCGAAGTCCGTCGGGGTCGCTCGCAGCGCCGGGCAGGGCCAGTCCCGTCCGCAGGCGTCGCACGTCCACAGCGGGCCGTCGGCGGTGTGCGCGACCGGCGGGCCGCACCGGGAGCGCCAGCGTGATTCGGTTACGACGTTCGGCGCGCGACCCGGGCCACGGTACGGAGGGTGCCGTGGCCCGGTCGGACGGGGCAGGCTCGGCCGGACCGGCGGTGGGCCGCCCGTCGGCTTGGGGTGGTTATGGGGCCTGTCCTCGGGCATCCTGCGCTCCCTCCACGGTGCTGTCTCCACAACACACTGCCGAGGGTTGCCAAGCGATCACAACGCGTAGAAGTATCTCCTCTCGACGTCTGGAACGTTCTGGGAGGTGCGGAGATGAATCGAGCCGTACAGGCGGCGATGGCCGAGAGGGGCCACACGGCGGACAGTCTCGCTGCGCAGATTGGTGTCGATCCGAAGACGGCCGCCAAGTGGGCGAGCACGGCACGAATTCCGCAGACGCGTCATCGCGCAAAGGTCGCCGAACTGCTCGGCCGGAACGTTGACGAGCTGTGGCCGGACGCGCTGAAGCGCCGGACACCGGCCTGGTTCCGGCCCTGGGCCGAGATCGAGCGCGAGGCACTGTCGCTGCGGTGGTTCGAACTCGCGTGGGTACCCGGCCTCTTCCAAACGAAGGCGTACGCGCTGGCGACGCTTGTCGGCGAGGCGTTGACGCCGGCCGAGGCCGACGATCTCGCCGAGGCGCGGCTGAGCCGGCAGGCCATCCTGCGCCGGGAACGCCCACTGCGAATCGTCGCGGTCCTCGACGAGGGAATTCTTCGGCGCACACTCGACGGCGACCGGGCCATGATGCGCGAGCAGTGCGAGCGGCTGGCCGAGCAGGCCACGCTGCCGAACGTGTCGCTGTTCGTCGTGCCCGCCGACGTCGGCATGTACCCGGGCCTCGGTGGGCCGTTCACCATCGCGGAGATGCCGGACGGGGGGCGGGTCGCGCACGTCGACAGCCAGGCCCAGGCGCAGCTCATCGACAAGACCGCCGACCTTGCTAGCCTGGATCGACGGTGGGAGCGCGTTCGCGATGGCGCCCTGTCGCGTGCGCAGTCCCTCAACCTCATCAGAGAAGCGGCGGCATCATGGACCTGACCGGCGCTCGGTGGCGCAAGAGCAGCAAGAGTGGCAACAACGGCGGGAACTGCGTCGAGGTGGCCGACAACCTCGCGGGCGTCATCGGCGTACGCGACTCGAAGGACCCGGCCGGTCCGACGCTCGCCTTCGACCCGGCGGCCTGGACCCGATTCCTGGCGTTGGCCAAGCGCGGCTGACCGCCACTGTCCTACCGGGCGAGTTCGGCCGCCCGGTCGAGCAGCGCACGGCGCTCGGCGGTCGAGCCCACCCCTGCCGCCGCCTCCCGGAACAGTCCGGCGGCGCGCAGCCGGTCGCCCCGGCGCGCAACCAGATCGGCCCGTACGGCCACCGCGAGCGGGTCACCGACCAACCCTCCCCCGGCGTGTGCCGCGTCGAGCAGGTCCAACCCGGCGGCCGGCCCGTACGCGTAGCCCCGCGCGACCGCACCGTTGAGCGCGATCACCGGCGAGGGGCGGATGTCGGCGAGCGCGTCATAGGCGCGAGCGATTCGCCGGCCAGTCGGTGTCGGCGGCCGAGACGGCGGTGGCGTGGCACGCGGCGATCCGGTCAGTCTCCGTTGGCGGCGCGGCGGCGAGCCTCGCGGGTCTTCATGGCGTGCTCCATCAGCGTCACGAGCACCTCCTTGCTCGACTCGCGCTGCCGGGCGTCGCAGAGCAGCACCGGTACCCCCGGGTCCAGGTTCAGCGCGGCCTGCACCTCGTCGAGCCGATACTGCCGGGCGCCCGCGAAGCAGTTCACCGCGACCACGAAGGGCGTGCCTCGGCCCTCGAAGTAGTCGATCGACGGGAAGCAGTCGGCGAGCCGGCGGGTGTCCGCCAACACCACCGCGCCGATCGCGCCCAACGCCAGCTCGTCCCAGACGAACCAGAACCGGTCCTGCCCCGGCGTGCCGAACAGGTACAGCACCAGATCGTCACTGATGGTGATCCGGCCGAAGTCCATGGCCACGGTGGTGGTGGTCTTACCCTCCACCCCGGACAGGTCGTCGATGCCGACCCCCGACTCCGTCAGCACCTCCTCGGTGCGCAACGGCCGGGTCTCGCTGACCGCACCGACCATGGTCGTCTTGCCCACGCCGAAGCCGCCAGCGACCAGGATCTTGATCGCGGTGGGCAGTGGGGTCGCTCCCGCCGGCCGGTCAGAGTGCCCGTAGTCCATTGATTACCGCCTCGAAGATGCTGTTGTCGGGAAGGCCGGCCGTGGTGTGCGGCTCGCGGACCTGCACCAGGCTGCGAGCCGCGAGGTCACCGAGGAGCACCCGGATGGTGCCCACCGGCAGGTCGAGATGGGCGGCGATCTCGGCGACGGACTGTATGCGTTGGCACAGCCCGACGATCGCCAGGTGCTCCGGGCCGAGACCGATCTCCGGTGTGACCTCGGCGCGAGTCGCGGTGACCAGGGAGATCAGGTCGAACGTGCCGGTGATCGGGCGGGCCCGTCCGCGCGTCACCGCGTACGGCCGAACGACCGGACCAGCGTGGTCATCCACCCACTGCTGGCCTGCGGACTCCCCCTGGACCGTCATCACCGCTACCTCTCGCCGGCCGGCTGCTCGGTGCGGGACGGCGACGCTACGTACTTGCCGACGCGGGTGACGAGCATCGCCATCTCGTAGGCGATCAGCCCGACGTCGGCGTCCTCACTGGCCAGCACCGCCAGGCAGGCGTTACGGCCGGCCGCGGTGACGAACAGGAACGACGACTGCATCTCGATGATCGTCTGCTGCACCTGCCCGCCACCGAAGCGTTTACCGGCGCCCCGGGCCAGGCTCTGGATGCCGGCCGCCATCGCGGCGAGGTGCTCGCCGTCGTCCCGGCTCAACCCCTGGGAGGAGGCCATCAACAGGCCGTCGGTGGAGAGCGCGACCGCGTGCTCGGCCTGCTTCACCCGGCCCACCAGGTCATCCAGCAACCACGTCAGGTCGGCACTCGAAGCCGTCTTCTGCGCCACTTCGTCGTCCTCTTCTCGCCCGGCTGTGCGCCGTTCTCGTCTCGGGTTGACCGTCACACCGCGCGGAAAACCAGCGCTTGGTCAGGTCGTTTTCGGGTCCTCGTCGGTCAGCTCGGGGGTTGACGCCGTCGAGGTGCCGGAGGTGCCGCCGAGCAGCCGCGCCGCGTCGGTCCGACCACGCCGGGTGCCGGTCTGGTACGAACTCATCATCCGGCGCACCTGCTCCGGGGGGCGGACCACATCCAGGTCGTCGTCGTCCTCGGTCGTAGCCGGGTCGTCCCGCAACTCGGGGACGATGTTCGCCTGTCGGACGCGGACGGGCAGGCCCGAGTCGGTCCGGACCGCCTCGGCCTCGGCGGTCTCGGGACCACCGTCGCTGGCCGCGTCCGGCACGTCGCGGCTCTCGGTCGACCGGTTGCCGTCGACCGCGGGCAGGCCGGTGGGCACCGTGGGGGCCTCCAGGGCTTGCAGGCCCGGGACACGCCGGGCTCGGGTGGGAAGCTCGGATTTGTCGGTGATCGAGGCGGTCCGCTGCCGGGTGGGCAGGCCGCCGCCCTCGTCGGCCACGACCTCCGGGGTCGCGGTCTCGTCCGACACCGGCGCCGGCGGGGTCACCGCTTCCGGCGTCTCGCGGGTGCTGGTCGTCGACGCGGCCACCGCGACCGGCGCGAGGATGGCGGGGCGACCACTGGTGCCGGATGGCCCCGACGGCAGCGGGATGGCCGAGCCGGAACGGATCTCGCCCGAGTCCTCGACGCCGACAGTGTCCTCGGTGACGAGCTCCAGTGGGATCAGCACGACCGCGGTGGTGCCGCCGTACGCCGATTCCTTGAGCCGCACCCGTACCCCGTGCCGCTCGGTCAGCCGGCTCACCACGTACAGCCCGAGGCGGGTGGCGTTGGCGAGGTTCAACTCGGACTGGTCGACGATGCGGTGGTTCGCCGCGGCCAGATCCTCCTCGCTCATGCCGAGGCCCCGGTCCTCGATCTCGATGGCGAACCCGTTGGCCACCACCTGGCCGCGGACCTCCACGGTGGTGTGTGGTGGGGAGAACGACAGGCCGTTCTCGATCAGCTCGGCGAGCAGGTGGATCATGTCGCCGACCGCGCGGCCGGCGAGCGAGACCCGGCCGAGCGGCAGCACGTTGACGCGTGTGTAGTCCTCCACCTCGGCCACGGCGCCGCGCACCACATCGACCATCGGGACGTTGCGCCGCCATGCCCGACCGGGGGTGGAGCCGGAGAGCACGATCAGGTTTTCCGCGTTGCGCCGCATCCGGGTGGCCAGGTGGTCGACCCGGAAGAGGTCCTCCAGTTCGTCCGCGTCGTGTTCGCGGCGCTCCATCGCGTCAAGCAGGGTGAGCTGGCGGTGCACGAGCGCCTGGGTGCGGCGGGCCAGACTGAGGAAGACCTCGCGGACGTTGCGACGCAGGTCGGCCTGCTGGACCGCGGTACGCAGGGCGGTCTCCTGGACGGCGTTGAACGCCTTGCCGACCTGGCCGATCTCGTCGGTGCCGAACTCCAGCGGAGGCGCCTCGGTGGCCACGTCGACATCCTCGCCGCGCCCGAGCCGCTCCACGACCCGCGGCAGCCGCTCGTCGGCGAGTTGCCAGGCGGCGTCGCGCAGTCGGCCCAACTGACGCAGCAGAGTCCGCGCCGTGGTGATCGAAACGACGATGGAGGCGATGACGGCGAGCAGACCCAGACCGGTGGCGAGCACCAGCCGGACGACGACCCAGATCGCCACCGGGGTGGCCCGCTTCACCAGCGCGTCCCCACCGGCGAGGACGACGGACTCCTGCTCCTGGAGGGCGGGAACCATCGCGGCCTGCCAGTCATCGGCCTCGACCGGCAGCGGCGCGTTCGGACGCCCGCTGATGATCATGCGGTCCTCGACGGCGCGGAGTCGGGTGAAGGACTGACCCTCGGTCATCGTGACGTACCGTTGCCGGTCCGCGCCGGGCAACTCGGCCATGGCCTCGGCGACGAGGAACCGTTGCGCGCCAACCAGGTGCGCGAACTGGGCGTACTCCGGGGCACTGATCCGACCGGCGGCCGCCATGCCGGCGAAGAGGGCGTCCTCCTGCGACATCAACTCCCGCACCCGCACCAACTGGGTGAGGGTGACGGTGTCCTTGGCAATCTGCGGATCGTCGAGCTGACCCAGGGCCGCGTACACCCGGAAGAGCGCATCAAGAACCCCGGTGTACGCGGCGGCCGCGGTCGCACGGTCCACCGAGCCGGCGACGACGGCCTCACGCATCGGACCGAGCGCGTCCAGCCGAGCGGACACCTCGTCGATCCGCGAGTTCAGTTCGTCGCTCGACGCGAGGCCCGCGCGCCAGTTACGGGCCGCCTTGGTGAATGCCGCAGCCCCCCCGTCGGTGCGCTGCTGCTGGCCCTGCAACTGCTGCGCCAGCTCCGGGTTGCGCCGCCCGAGATAGGCCACCGACATCCGACGCTCCTGCTGGAGCTCGCTGCGCAGTGTCTCACTGGGCTCGGCGACCTGCGCGTCGAGCGTCTGCACACCCAGCACGTTGAGACCATCGCGCAGGGTCACCCAGGCCGCGAACGCCCAGAGCGCGGCGAGCGAGACCAGAAGGGCCACAACCTTGGTGCGCAAACTTGCACTGCGGGAAGCCATCCCACCCGTCCCTCGCCCGTTTCGTTTGGCTGAATGAGCCCAGCCCCCGGCCCGGCGCACGCTAGCAGTGTCCGGAATTTGACTCAAGCGATGCAGACCAGCGGCTCTCCGTGGTCGACAGAGACACTCAGCCTCGCCGTGGCCGATGCCCGGGCGGCAGCCACTGCCGCTCGTACGATCAGTGTTGGATGGTATAGATCCTTGTCATGCCACAGTGGAACGGACCCGTCCGCATCCTGCATTGTGGACAGACGGCGCGCGGCAACCGCCACCGCGGCGTCCACCCGGGGCGACGGTGACCCCGCCAGCACCACGAGCAGACCGTAGGCGGTCTCCTCCGCCGTGCCGCGCCATCGCCCCCAGGAACCATCCGCCCGTTGGCTGTCGAGCACCCAGGCGACGGCGCGCTCCACGGCCGGACGGGCCGCCGGACCGCCGTGCTCCCGCAGCGCGAGCACGACGCACGAGGTGGCGTAGTACGGCGAGGCGTGCCACCGGTCCCACCACTGTCCGTCGGCCTCCTGCCGGTCGATCAGCCAGTCGGTGAGCCGGCGCGACACCGCGGCCGCGGCGGGAACGTCGTCGCCGAGGCACCGACCGATGGCCTCCAGCACGTGGGCGTTGGTGGTCACCGACGAGCCGTCCTCACCCTGCCAGGTGCAGAAGTGCTCCCCCGTGTCGTACCGGGTCAGGCAGGCCGGGTCGGTCGGGTGACCCAGGAGAGCTAACGTGTAGAGGGTCACCGCGGTCGTGTCGGCGTCCATGGGCAGACCCGGCCCCGTGGCCGCGCCCTCCGGCCCGAGCGCGTCGTGCAGCTCGGCGGCCAGTTCGGGTGGCACCACCGGGCGTACGCCAGCCCGCGCCAGCGTGCTCAGCACCCAGGCGCGTTCGAACACGGTGATCGGGGTGGCACACGGCACCGCGCCGTCGTACTCCGTGAGCGTGCCGGTCAGGTAGCCCATCGCGGCGGGTTGCGTCTCGTCCGGGCCACCGAGCCAGACGGCAGTGGCAGCCGGGGAGGCACCGACCGCTCCCGCGGTGGTGGCAATGACACCGGTCAGACGACACGCCGCCGGGCCGAGGATCTCCAACGCGTGCAACAGCTTGGGCGGCATCGGCCGGCCGGACGCGGCGAGCGCGCGTACCCGGTCGAGCCGTCGCCGGTCCATGCCGACGGGCATCGGCGGCCGACCGACGCCGCGCCAACCGGCCAACCGCGTGGGCGGGTCGACGAGGTGGTCGGCGATCCGGTCGACAAGCGCCGGCACGATCAGGTCCACGGCCGGCAGGTCCGGCACGGGACAGGTCGCCGGACTGGCAACCCGGTCGAACAACAGCCGTAGCGCACGGTCGACGGCGTCGTACACGGCATCGGGGGACCAACCTGCCGGCTCGTCGCGCGACGACACGGCGAGCAACCCCTCGACGGCGCTCAGGGTGGGCACCAGGGCGTAGCCGTCCGGCCCACCCCAGCCGCCGTCCGGGCTCTGTGCGGCCAGCAGGTACCGGATCCGGTCGGCGTGTCTCGTCAGCCACGGGGCCAGGGAGACCAGCCGGGCGGTTTCGTACGGCGAAGCGGAGGTGCGGCCGGACGGACGCCGCGACAACTCCGCGATCAGCTCGTCCACGACGGACGTCGACCCGGGGGCGGGCGCCGCGACGGCGTCCCGGGCCAGCGCCTCGGTGCTCACGAGACGCCCCAGAAGTCGGTGCTCCGGTAGAAACCGGTGGTGTAGCCGAGCTGTCGGGTCAGGTAGGTGGCCTCCCTCGGGCAGTCGGCACGCAACTCGCCGATCAGGTCGATCGCCTGCCCGACCAGGCGCGTCAATTCCTGCTCCACCACCGACCGGTCATCCACCAGCATGATCGCGTTCAGGTCGCCCCAGCGGAGATCCCGCTCGTACGTGCTCAGGTCGTTGACCAGCCGCAGGGCGCGCTGCACCGCGTCACTGGCGACCACCAGCCGGTCCAGCCCAGCGGGCGTGTCCGCCCCGCCCGTCCGGACGAAGTGCGCGACGTTGACGACTGTGCACGCCAGGTTGTCGGCGTTGCCCAGGTATTCGACGAGGGTGGGCGGCGGCTGGAGACGGTCGCGTACTCCCGTTTTCCAGTGCCACTCCCGCCGCATCGCCTCCAGGGTCCGGTCGACCGCCGCCAGCCACGCCCCGCCCAGCGTGGCGAACGCCGGCACGGCAGCCAGGTCGGCGCGGAAATCGGCGAGGAACTGGGCCAACGGGTCGTTCGTCGCCGCGGGCGCACCGTCGGCGGCGGCGAGCTGCCCCTGGACCAGCCGGTCGAGTTCGGCGGCGGAGGTGGCCAGCCGGTCCACCTGCCAGTCCAGTGCGAACCCCCAGAGCACCGCCCGGTTGGTCAGTCGCAGCTCGGCGGCGTCACACCAGGGTGCGCTGAACGCGATGGCCAGCGCGATGCTGCTGGTCAGGGTGGCGTCGAACGGCCCGTCGGCGAAGACGGCAGGGTGGGCCGCCAGGCAGCGCTGCAGGTCACGTTGGCCCTGCGCGGCGAGGGCGCAGACGCGCCCGTGGTCGGCGGCCTGCCGCAGTTCGTCGCCGACCGCTAGGAGCTGTGCCACTCCGCTACGCCACGGCCGGTTGCCGGTGTGGGGTGAGCAGCAACGGCACCCGCTCCTTGGGTCGCAGCGACGCGGCGAGCTGCGGCGTCGGCATCCCGGGCGTGCAGAGCCGGTACCGGAATCGGCTGAGCAGAGTCGCCACGATCAGCGGCGCCTCGAGCTGGAAGAGGTACTGGCCGATGCACTGGTGGGCGCCGCCGCCGAACGGGTAGTACGCGTACCGGTGCGCGCGCCGGGGGGCGTCGGGGGCGAAGCGTTCCGGGTCGAAGACCGCCGGCCGGTCCCAGAAGCGGGCCAACCGTTGGGTCACGTACGGGCTCAGGACGATGGTGCCGCCGGCCTTGATCTGGGTGCCGCCGATGACGTCGTCGGTGATCGCGGTCCGGGGCACCAGCCAGCCCGACGGGTAGGCGCGAACCAGTTCGTCCAGCACCATCCGCGTGTAGCGCAACTCGCCGAGCTGCTCGCGACCGATCACCTCGCCGGGGCCGACCACCCGATCGATCTCCTCGTAGAGCCGCGCGGCGACGTCCGGCAGTTGCTCCAGCAGCGGGAAGAGCCAGGTGAGCACGACGTAGGTGGTCTCGGTGGTGGTCGCGAACATCGACACCAGATCGTCGCGGACCCGCTGCTCGTCGAGCTTGTGGCCCTGGTCGTCCCGCGCCCGGGCGAGCGAGGCGACGATGTCGTCGCCCCCGTCGTCGCGGGCTCGCTCGGCGCGGACCAGGGGCAGCAGGATGTCGTCGATGTTCTGCACGGCCCGCCGGAAGGCGCGGTCGCCGGGCATCGGCACGCTGTCCGGCATGAACGGGGTGAGCAGCCGGAAGCGCAGCGCGGTCGCCACGGTGTCCTGTTCCGCGACGACCCGCACACCGTCGGCGACGGGGATCTTGTTGCCGAAGAAGACCCGGATGACCGCCTTGCAGATGATCCTGGAGATCTCGCTGGCCGCGTCGACCGGTTCGCCGGTGCGCGCCGGGACGGCCAACTCGTCGACCGCGTCGCTGATCGCCCGGCTCAGGTCGTCCACTGCCACGTCGATCCGCTTGGCGGTGAAGTGTGGCTGGAGTCGGCGGCGACTCGCCTCCCAGTGCGGGCCCTCGGAGAGGATCCCCTCACCGGCGAGCTTCTTGACCGACTTCCACATCATGCTGTCGCCGGCCCGGGTGTAGTTGGCGGCATTGTCGCGCAGCACATGCTGGACGTGGGCGGGCTCGGCGACCAGGTACGGGCGGATCGTGCCCAGGTTGAGCTGGACGATCTGCCCGGGCGACGCGTCGGCGAGCCCGACCAGCGTGCCCAGTGGGTCACGAAGCAACCCGGGCAGCGTGCGTCGCAGGGTGGCGACGTGTGGTGCGCGGGGTGCGGGGACGGTCGAGTCAGTCATTTCTCACCTGCGCGGATCCGGCCTGTCGGTGGCACTGCGGGTCGCGCGGCGTCCTGCCTCGGCTAGGGCGAATGACCATGCGAGTGAGCATCGCATTGACGAAACCGCTTCACCAGGACGCCGACCGCGAAGGTTCCTCGCCCCGGCGGGCGCCACCCACCCCCGACCCGGGCCGTCCCGGACGATCCCGCAGCTAGCACCTCCGCACGACCAAAGTGTCACCTCACGTGAACTGAGCGTGAAAATTGCCACATTGACGCGTCGCTGTTGGTGTGGTGGGGGTTACCGATCGTGGTGCGGCACCCCGCAGGGATACGAATCCGGGCGCGTCGGGAGGGGCTGTGCCAGGCTCAGGAGCATGGACGACAAGACCATCCTGAACCGGATCACCGAGCTGGTCGACGAGGAACACAAGCTGCGGGCGGACGCCCAGGCCCACGAGTCGGGCACCGAGGGCGAGACCAGCGAACGGCTGCGCGCCCTGGAGGAGTCCCTCGACCAGTGTTGGGACCTCCTGCGCCGCAGGCGGGCCGCCCGGGACACCCACGGTGACCCGGACACACAGGGCGAACGACCCAAGCCCGAGGTGGAGCGCTACCTCCAGTAACCCCGGCGGGTCGGGCGGCCCGGCCGCCCGACCCGCTCCGATCAGCGCATGCCCGCCTCGTGCAGCAGCTCACCTGTCAACGTGCCGGGGTCGACCTGCTCGGCAGGCAGACCACGGGCCGCGAACCAGGTGCTGACCACCCGCACGTCCCGGGCCAGGAACTCCGGCCCCTGCGGGTTCGCCACCACGTCGACCACCTGCGGCAGGTCGATCACCACCAGGCGGCCCCGGTGCACGAGCAGGTTGTACGGCGACAGGTCGCCATGCGCGTAGCCGGCGCGGGCAAGCACCCGCAGCGCCTCCACCAACTGGCCCCACAGGTCGCGCAGTTCGGCCGGATCGGGTCGAAGTTGTGCCAGCCGGGGCGCCGCCTCCCCCGACTCGGCGTCACCGACGAACTCCAGCATCAGCTCGGTGCCCCGCAGCTGCACCGGGTACGGCACGGCGATCCGGTCGTTCCCGGCGCTGATCTCCCAGAGCCGGGCCAGCGCGGCGAACTCGGCGGCGGCCCACTGCCCGGCGATCATCTGCCGGCCGAACGCCGTCCGGCTGGCCATGGCCCGGTTCTCCCGGGAGCGGCGCACCCGGCGGCCCTCCAGATAACCGGCGTCCCGGTGGAACAGGCGGTGCTCAGGCTCGCGGTAGCGCTTGACCGCCAACAGGCAGAACCTGTCGGTGTCGGGTACGGCCCGGCGGACGAGGTGGACGTCCGCCTCCTTGCCGGTCTTCAGCACACCCAACTCGGTGTCCTTGGCGGCCAGCTCGGTGATCAGCCAGCCCGGGTGCGGCTGGGGTCCATGGACGGCGTCGTCCCAGGACGACCAGCGCTCGCCGGTGTCCGGGTCAGGGGCGCTGTCCGGGTCCGCGGGCGGCTCGGTGTGCCGCCCGCGCTTCAGAAACTGCGGTTCGTCGTCGTCGAAGCGGCTCTTGCCGCGGCTCCGGCGCTCCAGCGCCGGAAGGTCGTGATCGCGCACTGTGGTGAGGTTCCCTTGGTCGAGGCTGAAGAAGGCAGCTGACAGCGAAAGGCGACGACGGCCATGGCCGACCTCCTTCTCTCTCGACCGGGCACACACGCCCGGGATGCACCATGCGCCGACAATGCTCGCCGCGACGCGTCCAACGGTCAACCGAATTACGGGCCGCGCGGGGCGGGCGGGCGGGTGGGGCGGGCCGCGCGGGGTCGGCGCGGG
>NZ_JBIAKV010000023.1:16113-62409 GCF_042872705.1 Micromonospora sp. NPDC005203
GGGCGGGCGGGCGCGTGGGGCGGGCCGCGCGGGGTCGGCGCGGGGCGGGCGGGCGCGTGGGGCGGGCCGCGCGGGGTCGGCGCGGGGCGGGCGGGCGCGTGGGGCGGGCCGCGCGGGGTCGGCGCGGGGCGGGCGGGCGGGTGGGTGGGTGGGTGGGGCGTTCAGCGGGCGAGGATGGTGGCGACCGCCGCGATCAGCCCGTCCGCGGTGCGGCTGGGCGCGAACCGGACGTCCGACCAGGAGCGCCCGCGGTGCAGCCAGACACTGGGCAACCCCACCGCGGCGGCGCCACCGATGTCCGCCTCCGGGCTGTCACCGACCACCCAGGCGCCGCGCAGCGGCATTCGGACCCGCTGGGCGGCGAGCGCGAAGATCCGCGGGTTGGGCTTGCTGACGCCGCATTCCTCGGAGATCACCCAGTCCGCGACGTAGCGGTCCAGGCCGGTCCGGCGAATCTTGGCGTCGTCGACACGTACCGTGCCGTTGCAGACCACCACCGGCACCCAGCCGGCGTCGTCGGCGATCCGCAGCGCGCAGGCGGTGAGCGGGTCGAGCCGGGTCTGCGCCACCACCCCGTCGTGCAGCTCCTCCACCAGGTCGATCGAGGGGATGCGCAGCTCGTAGCGGTCCCGGATGGCGTCGGCGAGATCCCAACGGTCGGTCAACCCGTCGGCGTCGATCGAGACCAGCCATTCGATGTCGCTGGGGGGCGCGCCGATGCCGTCCAGGAAGCGCTCACCCCAGCGGCGGAACGGCCCGGCCCGATCCAGCAGGGTGTTGTCCAGGTCCAGCAGGAGCAGTGGCACTCGGGCACCCTACGGGACCGACGTGTCCGCCAACAGATGCAGCGGGTACCGACCTGACCATGTGCTCAGCCGGACATCGACGACCGGGGGCCACCCTGGTCCGCGAGCCGGTCGGCGAGCATCGAATGGGCCGACCGGGTGGCCGCGAGCACGGTCGGGTCAAGCGTCGCCACCAGCACCGCCGCACCGTCGTCGGCACCCCGGTCCAACACCCGTCCCTGCGGGTCGTAGATCGCCGCGCCGCCGTTGAACCGCCACTCCTCGACGCCGCCGACCGCGTTGGCGAAGACCACGAACATCGTGTTGTCCAGGGCTCGCGCCGCGTAGTAGAGGTCCCGGCGGTGCTCGGAGCCGACCAGGTATCCGCTGGGGCACAGGTAGGCGTGTACGCCGTCGAGGGCGGCGGCCCGGGCGTGCTCCGGGAAACAGCCGTCGTAGCAGATGCCGAGGCCGAGCCGCCAGTCGTCGACGAGCAGCGTGGCGCCCCGATCGCCGGCGCTGAACAGGTCGCGTTCGTCGCCCCACAGTTGCTGCTTGTCGTAGCCGACCCGGATCGCGCCGGTCCGGTCGACCACCAGCGCGGCGATGGTCCGCCGGCCGTCCGGGTGGCGGGCGGCGGCACCGACCAGCGCGGTGACGCCGGCCTCGCGCGCCGCGACGCGCAGCGGGTCGAGCCGGGGATCCGCGACCACTCCACCCGGATCGGCCGTGACGTCCGTGCCGGCCGGGTCGGCGGCGAGGGTCGGCGGGTGGTACGCGCAGAGGAACAGCTCCGGCAGGACGGCCACCCGGGCGCCCCGGTCGGCGGCCCGGCGCACCAGGTCGGCCGCGGCGACCGCGTTTCCGGCGACGTCTCCCGGCGTGGGGGTGGCCTGGATGGCGGCCACGGTCAGCGGGGCGGTGGGCACGGGGCGGGGCGGGGTCACCGGGCGATGGTAGACGGCGACGTTCCAAGCCGTACGTACGGTTTGCACACCCCCGGGGTGACCTGCGACGATCGACGCGTGCCCAGAGTAAGCCAGGACCAGCTCGACGCGCGCCGGCAGGAGATCCTCGCCGCCGCACGGGCGTGTTTCGCCCGGCTCGGCTACGAGGGAGCGACCGTACGCCGCCTCGAGGAGGCCACCGGCCTGTCCCGCGGTGCCATCTTCCACCACTTCCGCGACAAGGACTCGCTCTTCCTGGCCGTCGCCGAGGACGATGCCGCCGCCATGGTGGAGACGGTGGCCCGCAACGGTCTGGTGCAGGTGATGCGCGACCTGCTCGCCCGGGCCATGTCGCCGGACACCACCGGCTGGCTGGGCAGCCAACTGGAGGTCTCGCGCCGGCTGCGCACCGACCCGGCGTTCGCCAAGCGCTGGGCCGAGCGCTCCGCCGCGATCGCCGAGGCGACCCGCGACCGGTTGGCGCGCCAGCGTGACGCCGGGGTGTTGCGCGAGGACGTCCCGATCGACGTGCTGGCCCAGTTCCTGGAACTGGCCTACGACGGCCTGGTGCTGCACCTGGCGATGGGCCGCCCGGCCGGTGACCTGGGGCCGGTGCTCGACCTCGTCGAGGAGGCCGTTCGCCGTCCCTGACCGCGTGGGCACCGGTCCGCCGGCCCTGGCGACGCTGCTCCACAATGGGGCCGCCGATCCCTCCGGCGACAGGAGCAGTCAGTGATCGTCAACGCCGCGTCGGGCGACACCTGGGGCATCCCCGGCCCGATCTTCCTCCGGTTCTACCTCGTGGCGGCCGCCGTGGCGGTGGCGATCGTGGCCTACTACCGGATCCGTCCGCTGACCGCCCCGGGGCAGACCGCCCACGATCCGCTCGGGCCGCAGCAGGTCGCGTACCTCAACGGCGGCCCCCAACTCGCCATGAACGCCGCGCTGGGTGGGTTGCGCGGCGGCGGTGCGATCGCCGTGCGACCGGACCGTCGGCTGACCACCGTCGGCGCCGCGCCGACCGGGCTCACCCCGCTGGAACAGGGCATCCACTGGGCCGCCCACCACCACTCGCGGGTCCGGGACCTGCGGCAACACAGACACGTACGCTCCGCGCTGGACCAGCTCCGCATCGGCCTGGAGCAGCGCGGGTTGCTGACGAGCCACAGGCAGCGGGAACTGTACGGCTTCTTGATCGCGTTCCTGGCCGTCCTGCTGGGCCTCGGTGTGTTTCGGCTGATCTACGGCCTGGTCAACGGTCACCCGATCGGTTACCTGCTGCTGACCCTGGTCCCGCTCCTCACCATCGTGCTGGTGCTGCGCCGGCCACCCCTGCGGACAAGGGCCGGACGCGCCGCGCTGCGCGACGTCCGCCGCCAGCACGCCCACCTCGCACCCGCCTCCGCGCCGGCCTACGCCACCTACGGAGCGGCCGGCGCGGCGATGGGCGTGGCCCTGTACGGCACCGCCTCGCTCTGGGCGCTCGACCCCGGTTTCGCCGAGCAGGCCGAGATCCAGCGCCAGGCCATCTCCAGCAGCGGCGGTTCAACGGGCGGCTCCGACGGCTGGAGCGGCGGCGGCGACAGCTCCGGCGGCGGCGACAGCTCCGGTGGAGGTAGCTCCTGCGGCGGTGGAGGTGGCTCCTGCGGCGGTGGCGGCGGGTGCGGCGGATGACCGGGCCGTCCGGGGTGGGCATCGGCTGGCGGTCGGAGATCGCCGGGTTCGTGGCCGAGCTGCCGGGGCTGCGCTTCGTCGAGGTGGTGGCCGAGGCGGTGTCCGCCACCGGGCCGCTCCCACCCGGCCTGGCGCAGCTGCGCGAGCGCGCGGTGGCAGTCGTACCGCACGGGGTGCGGCTCTCCCTCGGCGGTGCGGAGCCGGTCGACCCGGCCCGGGTCGCGCACCTGGCCGCGGTGGCGCACCGTCTGGACGCGCCGCTGGTCAGCGAGCACATCGCGTTCGTCCGAGCGGGCGGCCTGGAGGCCGGGCACCTGCTGCCGCTGCCGCGCAGCCGGGAAGCGGTCGACGCGGTCTGCGTCAACGTGGCACGGGCACAGGCCGAGCTGCCGGTGCCGATCGCGTTGGAACCGATCGCCGCGTTGCTCGACTGGCCCGACGACGAGTTGGACGAGGCGGACTTCCTCACCGAGATCCTCGACCGCACCGGGGCACTGCTGCTGTTGGACGTGGCGAACGTGCACGCCAACGCGCGCAACCGAGGCGGCGACCCGCTGGCGTTTTTGGACCGCCTGCCGCTGGAGCGGGTCGCGTACGCCCACGTGGCCGGTGGCGCGGAACGCGGCGGTTTTTACCACGACACCCACACCGACCCGGTGCCGTCGGCGGTGCTGGAGCTGGTCGAGGCGCTCTGCGCCCGACGGCGACCACCGGCGCTGCTGCTGGAACGCGACGGCCACTACCCGCCGGCCGCCGAACTCCGCGCCGAACTGGACGCACTGGCCGCCGCAGCGGGCTTTCCGGCCGTGACATGACGGGCGCGCCCGACGGCGACGCCGCGCCCACGCCCCGCGCGGGGCTCGCCGAGCGACAGGCCGAACTGGTCGCGGCGCTGGTCGCCGGGGGTGCGCCACCGGCGGGATTCGCACCCGGCCCGCTGGCCGCCACCCGCGTGGCGCTGCTGGGCAAGCGGGCCGGCGAGGTGGCCCGGCACTGGCCACTGCTCGCCGCCGGTCTCGGCGCCGGGTGGTCGAAAACCTTCGCCGACTGGGCCGCCCGGCGACCCACCGCGGGAGCACTGCGCGACGGTTGGGACCTGGCCCGTGCGTTGCGCGACCAGCGGGCGCTCCCCCCGATGGCCGCCGAGGAGTTGGCCGTCCGGGAGGCGCGCCTGCGCTACGACGGGCTCCGGGCGCCGCGTCCGCGCCGGGCGCCGGCGGTGGGCCGCGCCGGCGGCGCGGTCGCGGTGCAGATCGCCGGCCGGGTACGCCTGCTGCGCCCCGCCCCACGCGTATCCACCCCTGCTGGCGACGCCCTGCCGAATGCGGCAAGATCGGCATCATGGACCTCGGACTGACCGACCGCGTGTACGTGCTCACCGGTGCCTCCCGGGGCCTGGGTTACGCGACCGCGCAGAGCCTGGTCGCGGACGGTGCCCGGGTGGTGCTCTCGGCCCGGAATCCGGAGGCAGTGGCCGCCGCCGCGGAGCGTTTGGGTGGTCCCGAGCACGCCGTCGGGGTGACCGCCGACCTCACCGACCCGGAGACCCCGGGGCAGCTCGTCGCCGCCGCCCAGGAGCACTTCGGCCGGCTCGACGGTGCGCTGATCTCGGTCGGCGGCCCGCCGCCGGGCAACGCCGCGGCGATCACCGACGAACAGTGGCGGCTCTCCTTCGAAACGGTCTTCCTGGGCACCATTCGCGCGGTCCGCACGGTGGCCGCCGCGCTGCCCGAGGGCGGTGCGATCGGGCTGGTGCTCTCCACCTCGGCTCGCGGCCCGGTGCCCGGCCTGGGCATCTCCAACGGTCTACGGCCCGGCCTGGCCGGCGCGGCCAAGGACATCTCCGACGACTACGGCCCGCGCGGCGTACGGGTGGTCGGCCTGTTGCCCGGCCGGATCCTGACCGACCGCAACCGGGAACTCTTCGCCGCGACCGGCGACCCGGAGCAGGCCCAGGCCGCCGCGGAGGCCAGCATCCCGCTGCGCCGCCTCGGCGACGCCGCCGAGTTCGGGCGGGTGGCCGCGTTCGTGCTCTCCCCCGCCGCGAGCTACCTCACCGGGATCACCCTGCCGGTCGACGGCGGCGCGCTGCGCGGGCTGTGACCCCTGACGGGGCGCGACCCGCCCGCGCTGTGCCCCCCGACGGGGCGCGACCCGCCCGCGCCGTGACCCCCGACGGGGCGCCTGCCCGTGCCGTGACGTCGCCCGAGAGGGCCAAGCCTGACTACCCGGCCGTTGATCGACTCGGGGTCAAGGAAACCGGGCGGTCGACGCGACCAGGACACCCCGACTTCCTGGAAACCGAGTCGATCAAGGCGCGGCACACCGGACGGCCGGGACCCGGGGGCCCTGCCGATCGTCACCCGACGGCAACACCCCGGTCGGTCCGGCCGAGCCGCGCGGACCTGGCGGCGGCCACCGATCGGACCATCCCGGACGTCCTCGCGCCGGGGTTGGCGGTGCTCTTCGTCGGCATCAACCCGGGCCTCTGGTCGGCTGCGACAGGCTGGCACTTCGCCCGGCCCGGCAACCGGTTCTGGCCCGCCCTGCACCGGGGCGGGTTCACCCCCCGGCAGCTGCACCCGAGCGAACAGGATCGGCTGCCCGCGCTGGGGCTCGGCATCACCAACATGGCGGCCCGGGCCAGCGCCCGCGCGGACGACCTGAGCACGGAGGAACTTCTCGCCGGCGCGGCGATCCTCACCGGCAAGGTGGCCCGGTACCGGCCGCGCTGGGTGGCGGTGGTGGGGGTGACCGCGTACCGGATCGGTTTCCAACGGCCGAAGGCCACCTTCGGGCCGCAGCCGGAGCTGCTGGCCGGCGCCCGACTGTGGGTGCTGCCCAACCCGAGCGGCCTGAACGCGCACTTCACGCCGGTCACCCTGGGCCTGGCCTTCGCCGAGCTGCGGGCGGCGACCGAGCTACCGGCCCTTTGATCGACTCGGTTTCAAGGAAGTCGGGCGGTCGAGGCGACGCGGATGCCCCGATGTCCAGGAACCCGAGTCGATCAACGCGCGGGGCTCGCCCCAACAGCCGCGACGGACGCGACCCGTGACTGCCTGCCGTCAGTTGGCGGCGGCCGGTGGCAGCACCTCGTCGGCCCGGTACGTGCCCAGGGGCATGACTACCGGCTCGGGGCCGGTCGCGTCGACGAACGGGGTGGGCGAGTCGGCGACCGCGAACTGGGTCCGGTACAGCTCGGCGTAGAGCCCGCCGACCGCGACCAACTCGTCGTGCCGCCCGCGCTCGACAATCCGTCCGCCGTCGAGGACCAGGATCTGGTCGGCGTCGCGCACGGTGGAGAGCCGGTGCGCGATCACCAACGCGGTACGTCCGGCCAGCGCCACCGACAGCGCCCGCTGCACCGCCGCCTCGCTCTCCGAATCCAGGTGTGCGGTCGCCTCGTCGAGGATCACGACCGACGGGGCCTTGAGCAGCAGACGCGCGATGGCGATGCGCTGCTTCTCGCCACCGGAGAACCGGTAGCCGCGCTCCCCCACCGTGGTGTCCAGACCGTCGGGCAGCGCCCGGACCAGATCAGCCACCTGCGCCCCGGCCAGGGCGGCCCAGATCTCGTCGTCGGTGGCGTCCGGTTTGGCGTACCGCAGGTTCTCGGCGATCGTCTCGTGGAACAGGTGCGAATCCTGGGTGACGACGCCGATCTCGTCGCGCAGCGAGGCGAGGGTCGCGTCCCGCACGTCCACGCCACCGACGAGCACCTGCCCGTCGGTGACGTCGTAGATCCGGGAGATGAGCATCGACAGCGTCGACTTGCCGGCCCCGGACGGGCCGACGAGAGCGACCATCTGCCCCGGCTCGACGCTGAACGAGACGCCCTTGAGCACCGGCTCGTTGATGGTGCGGTCGAGCGTGGCGACCTCCTCCAGGGAGGCGAGGGAGATCTCGGCGGCGCTCGGGTAGCGGAACCGGACGTCCCGGAAGGCGACCCGGCCGGCGCCCCGGGGCACCGCCACCGCGTCGGGCTTCTCCACGATGCCCGGCTTGAGGTCGAGCACCTCGAAGACCCGGTCGAACGAGACGAGCGCGCTCATCACGTCCACCCGCACGTTGGAGAGCGCGGTGAGTGGACCGTACAGGCGGGTCAGCAGCAGCGCGAGGGTCACCACGGTGCCCGCGCTGACGCCTCCGGTCACGGCGAGCCAGCCACCGAGGCCGTAGGTGAGCGCCTGCGCCAGTGAGGCGACCAGCAGCATCGCGACGAAGAACGTACGGGAATACATGGCGGACTGGATGCCGATGTCCCGCACCCGCTCGGCCCGGTCGGCGAACCGACGGGCCTCGATCTCGGGCTGGCCGAAGAGCTTCACCAGCAGCGCGCCGGCCACCCCGAACCGCTCGGTCATTGTCGCGTTCATCTTGGCGTCGAGGTTGTACGACTCACGGGTGATGTCGGCCAGCCGCCGCCCCACCCGTCGGGCCGGGATGATGAAGATCGGCAGCAGCACCAGCGAGAGCGCGGTGATCTGCCAGGAGAGGGTGAACATCACCGCGGCGGTGAGCACGAGTTGGATGACGTTGCTGACCACGCCGGACAACGTCGAGGTGAACGCCCGCTGGGCGCCCAGCACGTCGTTGTTGAGTCTGCTGACCAGGGCGCCGGTCTGGGTACGCGTGAAGAACTGCAGAGGCATCCGCTGCACGTGGTCGTAGACCCGGGTGCGCAGGTTGAAGATGATGCCCTCGCCGATCCGGGCCGAATACCACCGCTGGGCCAGCGAGAGCAGCGCGTCGGCGACCGCCAGCGCGGCGATGAACAGGGCCAGCCGCACCACGAGCCGGCCGGCCTCGGCGTCGCCCCGGTTGATCGCGTTGATGACGTCGCCGGCGAGCACCGGTGTGGCCACGCCGATGACGGCGGCCAGGACCACGGTGACCAGGAAGACGATGATGTCGCGCCGGTAGGGCTGGGCGAAGGCCACGATGCGTCGGGCGACCCCGCGCTTGAGCCGATGGGTGGAGACCTCGTCGCTGTTGCGCATCGACCGGAGCATGCTCCACCCGGCCATGCCACCGCCGGACATCGGGTTGGACATCGCTCACCTCCGGGGTCGTCGGGGGACTGCACCGTCAGGCCAATTCTCCCGACAGCTGTGACAACCTCGGTCGTAACCTGGATCTTCCCGGCCGGTCCTTACCTATTCTCCCTGGCCCGCCAGATCCCGCAGTCGGCGGGTCTGCGCCTCCCGCTCGGCGCGCTGCTGGTCGGCGTGCGACCGCCCGGCCGCACCCACCAGCAGTGCCTTGATCTCCACCACCGCGTCGCGTGCTCCGGCGAGCAGCCCGGCGGCCAGGTCCTGGACCGCGCCATCCACCTCGGCCGGTGGCACCACCAGGGTCGCCAGCCCGATCCGGTCCGCCTCGGCGGCGTCCAACCGGCGGCCGGTCGCGCAGATCTCCAGTGCCCGCGCGTACCCGACCAACTCCACGAGACGCTTCGTGCCGGCCAGGTCGGGCACCAGGCCGAGGGTCACCTCAGCCATCGACAGCTTCGCGTCCGTGCTCAGCACGCGCAGATCACAGGCGAGCGCGAGCTGGAAGCCGGCGCCGATCGCGTGGCCCTGCACAGCGGCGACGGAGATGACGTCCGGCCGGTGCAGCCAGGTGAAGCCAGCCTGGAACTCCGCGATGCGCTCGGCGCATTCCTGCTCGGGCAGCGTGGCCAGCTCCGCGAAGGAGCCGGGGCCGGAAGCGCCAGCCACCGCGAGGTCGAGGCCGGCGGAGAACGCACGCCCCTCGCCCCGGACCACCACCACCCGCACGTCACCGGGCAGCTCACGGGAAAAGTCGCTCATCGCCCGCCACATGGCAGGCGTCTGAGCATTGAGCACGTCGGGCCGGCACAACGTCACCGTGGCGACCGGCCCGTCGCAGGTCAACCGAACCCCGGTCGCCTCGGTGTTCACCGGGCGGTCCGGGGCGTGGCGCTTGTCGACGACGCGGGGAGGCGGGTCACGCCTTCTTGCGGCGCCGGGCACCGCCGCGCTGACGCAGCTGCACCCCTGACTCGGTGAGCACTCGGTGGATGAACCCGTAGGAACGGCCGGTCGAGGCCGCCAACGCGCGGATGCTCTCCCCCGACGTGTACCGCTTTACCAGGTCCTTGGCGAGCGTCTGACGCTCGGCTCCGACGATCCGGCGACCCTTCTCAGTGCTGGTGGCTGTGCCAGTGGCTGCCATGCTGTGTCCTCACGTCCCAGACTGTGCGGTTCGGATACGGTCCCACCTATTAGACCGCCTCGAACGATCATGCGCCAGATATCAACTCTTCGCCAACCGACACGCTATGCAATGTCAGCTTCCCGATAGAGTGATCCTGGCAATCGACACCGGCGCGGTGTCCGGGCGTACCACGGCCGTGTGCCGGCGGCGTGCGGCGACCCGTAGCCTTCGGTCGTGATCGACCTGTTGGGCACCGCGGCCGGAGCGGCAGTGGTCTTCGCCGCCACCGACATCGACGACATCGTCATCCTGACTCTGTTCTTCGTCGGGGCCCGCACCACCGGGCGGCCCCGACCCTGGCAGATCGTCGCCGGCCAATACCTGGGCATCGGCGCGCTCGCGCTGGCCAGCGCGGTGGTCGCGGCTGGCCTGCTGGTGGTGCCGGACCCGTGGACGGGGCTGCTCGGGTTGCTGCCGATAGCGCTGGGCGTACGCGCGCTACGGGGTTCCGACGACGACGAGACCCCCACTGTCGGCACCGGCCTGCTCGGGGTGGCCGGGGTGACGATCGCCAACGGCGCCGACAACGTGGCCGTCTACGTACCCGTCTTCCGTGCCCTCGGCCTGGCCGACAGCGCGATCTTTCTGCTGGTGTTCGTGCTGCTGATCGCCCTGTGGTGTGCCGCCGGGGCCTGGCTGGGCGGGCACCCCCGCGTGGTCCGGCTGGTCGAGCGCGCGGGCCACTGGCTGGTGCCGGCGATCTTCGTCGGCGTCGGGGTGGTGATCCTGGTCAGCTCCGGCGTGCTGGGCCGGCTGGTCGACCTGCTCGGTTGAGAACCTCACCGCGCTCGGTTGCGGACCTCGACCTGCTCGGCTGCGGCGCGCCCGGAGGCGACGCCGGTCAGGCCAGCTCGACCAGCTCGAGCAGGTCGTCGCTCCAGGCGTCCTCGTCGCCGTCGGGCAGCAGGATCGCGCGGTCCGGCTTGAGCGCGAGCACCGCGCCCGGGTCGTGGGTGACCAGGACGATCGCGCCCGGATAGTTGGCGATGGCGTCGAGCACCTGCTCCCGGCTGACCGGGTCGAGGTTGTTCGTCGGCTCGTCGAGCAGCAGCACGTTGGCACCGGAACAGACCAGGGTGGACAGGGCCAGCCGGGTCTTCTCGCCACCGGAGAGCACCCCGGCCGGCTTGTTCACGTCGTCACCGGAGAAGAGGAACGCGCCGAGGATCTTGCGCAGGTCGGTGTCGGACTGCTCGACGGCGGCGGCGCGCATGTTCTCCAACACGGTCCGCTCCACGTCGAGGGTCTCGTGCTCCTGGGCGTAGTAGCCCAGCCGCAGGCCGTGACCCGCGTGCACCTCGCCGGTGTCCGGGCTGAGCAGCCCGCCGAGCATCCGCAGCAGGGTGGTCTTGCCGGCGCCGTTGAGCCCGAGGATGGCCACCCGGGAGCCCCGGTCCACCGCGACGTTGACGTCGGTGAAGATCTCCAGCGAGCCGTACGACTTGGACAGGCCGGTCGCGGTGAGCGGGGTCTTGCCGCACGGCGCGGGGCTGGGGAACCGCACCTTGGCCACCCGGTCGGCGACCCGCACCTCCTCCAGGCCGGAAATCAGCTTCTCGGCACGGCGGGCCATGTTCTGCGCGGCCACGGTCTTGGTGGCCTTGGCCCTCATCTTGTCGGCCTGCGCCATCAACGCGCCAGCCTTCTTCTCCGCGTTGGCCCGCTCCCGACGGCGACGCCGCTCGTCGGTCTCGCGCGCCTCCAGGTACGCCTTCCAGCCCAGGTTGTAGACGTCGACCACGGATCGGGTGGCGTCGAGGAACCAGACCTTGTTGACCACCGACTCCAACAGCGCGCCGTCGTGGGAGATCACGATCAGGCCGCCCTTGTGGTTGGCGAGGAAGCCGCGCAACCAGGTGATCGAGTCGGCGTCGAGGTGGTTCGTCGGCTCGTCGAGCAGCAGGATGCCGCCGCCGTTCTCGCCCGCGTCGCGGAACAGGATCCGGGCCAGCTCGATGCGCCGGCGCTGACCGCCGGAAAGGGTGCCGATGGTCTGCGCGAGCGCCCGGTCGGGCAGCCCGAGGTTGGCGCAGATCCGGGCGGCCTCGGCCTCGGCCGCGTACCCGCCGAGCGCGGCGAACTGGTCCTCCAGCGCGCCGTAGCGGCGGACCATCTTGTCGCTGGCGTCGTCGGCGAGGCGTGCCTCGACCTCCTGCATCTGGGACATCAGGACGTCCAGGCCGCGCGCGGAGAGCACCCGGTCGCGGCCGGTCACCTCCAGGTCGCCGGTGCGCGGGTCCTGCGGGAGGTAGCCGATGGCACTGCGCGCGTCGATCTGGCCGGAGTACGGCTGCCCCTCGCCGGCGAGCACCTTGAGCGTGGTGGTCTTGCCGGCGCCGTTACGACCGACCAGGCCGATCCGGTCCCCCGGCTGCACGCGCAGGGTGGTGTCGGACAGCAGGATCCGGGAACCGGCACGCAGTTCCAGGCCGGTGGCTGTGATCATGTTTTCGGGCTCGCTCTCGGGGTCTGGAAGGCTGACTCGGGGCACGCGAAACGGCCGGCGGGCTCAAGGGGCCCGACGGCGCGGGGCGGTTCAGCCTTCGCAGCGCAGCACCCGACAAGTGTACCGGGCGCCGCTGGAGCGCCCGCCCGGATTACCGATCAAGATCATCGGGTACCGAAAGCGCTGTCCGGACCCCGTCCGGCACGTCACCGACACAACGACTCTCACACGACATTCAGCGCATACGGCGATCGGGGTCAGTATGGAACTCAACGAGCGGGCCGAACTCGACACCTCCCAGGTCAACGACCGGGGTCGGGGCGGCGGGGGCGGTGGCTTCGGCATCCCGATCCCCGGTGGCGGCGGCCGGGGCGGCATCATCGGCATCGTGGTGGCGGTGCTCGTCGCGCTGCTCGGCGGCGGATTCGGCCTGAACGCGATGACCAACGGCGACGAGGGCGGGGGGCAGGCCGGCGGCAGTGACCTGTCGCAGCTGTGCTCGCGGGACAACCCGCAGCGCTTCGACGACCTCCGCTGCCGCAACCTGGCCTTCGTCAACAGCATCCAGGCCTACTGGCAGACGGCGTACCCGGAGCTGGGCAAGGGGAAGTACGAGCCCACCGACACCAACTACTTCCAGGCCGCCGTGAGCACCGGCTGCGGCCAGGCCGACTCGGGCGTCGGCCCGTTCTACTGCCCCGCCGACCGGCAGGTCTACATCGACCTGAGCTTCTACGAGGAACTGGCCTCCCGGTTCGGAGCCAAGGGCGAGTTCGCCCAGCCGTACGTGCTCGCCCACGAGTACGGACACCACATCCAGAACCTGCTCGGCACCAACGCCAAGGCCGGCCAGGGCGACCAGAGCGGCCCCCGCTCCGCCTCCGTGCGGCTGGAGTTGCAGGCCGACTGCTACGCCGGCTCCTGGGCCAAGCACGCCAGCGAGACCAAGGACAAGACCGGCCAGGAACCGCTCTTCACCTCGATCACCCCGGGCGACATCACCGAGGCGCTGAAGGCCGCCGAGACGATCGGCGACGACAGCATCCAGGAACGTTCCGGCGGGCAGGTCAACCCGGACTCGTTCACCCACGGCACCTCGGAGCAGCGGCAACGCTGGTTCCAGCAGGGCTTCGACAGCGGCGACCCGAAGACCTGTGACACCTTCGGCACCGACCAACTCTGACCCGCGCTCCGGTCGCCGTCCGCGTCGATCACTCGGTTGTGGTGCCCAGGATGGGGTCCACCACAACTCCCTGATCGGCGCGGGCGGCGCGGGCGGGTCAGTTCAGCTGGGACACCTGGTAGTGACTGATCAGCCAGTCGTCGCCGACCCGGCGGAGCAGCACGCCGAGGTGGACCGTCAGCGGCGGGCGGTCGGTGAAGCCGAACTCGACCTCCAGGTAGCCGAGGACCACATCGTCGGCGAGTCGGCGGATCTCCCGGATGTCGTAGCTGGCGGTCAGGCCGAGTGGCTGGGCGGCGTAGTACGCGGCAACCCCGGCACGGCCCACGGCGTACGGGCGCAGCCCCTGAAAGATCGCGTCTTCGGTGAAGTACGACGCGACCCGATCCGGCTCGTGGGCGTCGACCGCCGACCTCCAGCGGTCGAGAACGGTACGCAGGATCTGCGCGTCGGACACGATGATCTCCCTGAGGTGTTGCGCCACGGGTTACCGCAGGCGATGCGCTCAATCCTCGGCCCGGCAGCACGACAGCACACCAGGAACGCCGGTTTCCCTCCGTCGAGCACCGAGGTCACTCGGGAGCCGGGTCGCGCAATCGGATCCGCACCGCCCGGGCCGCACCCACCGCGGCGACCAGCACCGCGTGGCGCGGCTCCGGCACGTCGAGCAACCGCTCGGCACGAAGCGGAACGAGCGGGGCCAACCGCCGGTCGGCCAGCACCGTGTCCACCGCCTTCCGGTCACCGCCGCAGACCACCGCGGTCAGCCCCGCTACCTCCGGCAACAGCAGCCGTACGGCCAGGTCCGCCGCGTCACCAAGCGCCGCCTTCGCCTGGTTGTCGCGCCGCCGGGCGAACCGGTGCTGCGACCATCCCCCCGCCGCGGTGCGTCCCTGCACGTACCGGGTGTCCACCTTGGAGACGACAAGATCGGCACCCGCGGCCACACCGACGGCCACCGCGCCCTTGCGGGCCAGCAACAGACCGATCCGGCGGGGCGCGACGGCGTGGGCCACGAACCCGGGGACGTCGTCGCTGGCCGGCGCACCGGGTGGGGCGTACAGCTCCGCGGTGGATCCGTCGGGGGCGGTGAGCAACAGGCCGTACTCCCGCACGGTCGTGCCGGGCGGGCCGTGCCGGTCGGCGAAGCCCTCGACCCAGCGGCCGATTCGGGCCGGGTCGACCTCGACCCACCGACCGCCCCCGGCTGCTGGTCGACTGCTCACCGCCCGACCGTACGGCACGACGGACGCGAGCGGACCCTCGGGCGGGGCCGCTCAGCGCGGCAACAGCGCGACCACTGCCAGCGCGGCGATGAGCGCGCTGGAGACCAGGCCGGTGACCAGTCGTCCGCGCGGGCTGCTCAGCGCCCGGCCGACCACGGTGCCGCCGCCGGCGATGACCAGCTGCCAACTCGCCGACGCCAGGAACACACCCGCCACGAAGAGCACCACCGCGCCCGGGTCCGCGTCGGTGGTGTCCCGACGACCGAGCACCAGCGCGGTGAAGTACAGCACCGTCGCCGGGTTCAGCAGGGTCAGCCCGAGCAACGCCGCGTAGGCCCGCCCGGGCGTGCTCAAACCACGCCCGACCGGTGCCGTCGGCGTCTGCCGCGAGCGGTGGGCGGACCAGGTCCGCCACAGACCGTGCCCGGCGAGACCCAGCAGGACGACGGCGGCAACCACCCGCAGCGGCCCGGCGACCGGCCCGATGAACCCGGCCAGGCCGGCGCCACCGATCGCGGCGACCGCCGCATAGAGCCCGTCGGCCGTCGCCACCGCGAGCGCCGCCGCCGCACCGACCCGAAACGAGGTACGCGCACTCAGCCCCAGGATCAGGATCGCGATCGCGCCGACGGGGATGGCGACGCCGTAGCCGGCCACCAGACCGGCCAGGAACGCCCCGCTCACGATCGTCGGTGCCGGATCGAGGCTCGTCCCCGGACCGGCCGCTGTCGACGCACGGCAGTGGCCGCACGGACAGGGACCTGCGTCGGGTACGTCTCCATCACACGCGCATCCTGCGCGCCGAAGCCACGCCCGCGCCACCGCATTTCCGGCCCCGCGCCGTGCACCCGCGCCGAGCGCCCGCACGCCCCCGTGCCCTCACTCCCCCGTGCCCTCACTCCCCCGTGGCCCCTGCCCTCACGCCCCGTGCCCCGCGCCATGCCCGCCCTCACGCCCCGTGCCCCGCGCCATGCACCCCGGGCCGTGCCGGCGCCATCCCTGACCCCTCCCGCGGAGGCGGTGGCCAAGATCCGTGCGACTTCCGGGATGTTGCTGTCTCAAAGACGCCAGAGGCAGCACTATCGCTGATGTTGCGCGGATCTTCGACTTGGCCTGGGGCCTGGGGCCTGGGGCCTGGGGCCTGGGGCCTGGGGCCTGGGGCCTGGGGCCTGGGGCCTGGGGCCTGGGGCCTGGGCGAGAGATCGTGCTTGAACCTGGTTGTAGTGGCTTCACCGGCGCGCCGACACCACTACAACCACGACAACGCCGGTGCGTTAGGGCTGTGACCGACGGGCCAACCCGCAGCTGACTGTCGGGGCTTGTAGATCAAGAGGCGTCGAGCAGGAGAATCGCGCCGATCTTGCACTTTCTGTCGCCTATTTAAGCGGTAATGCACCTAATATCGGGGCAGAAAGTGCAAGATCGCGATGCAGGCTCGGTTGACGAACAGTCTTTCCGCCTAACGCAACGGCGTTGACAACCACGATGTTGCGCGATCTTGCCGGTGGAACGGCAGGGCGCAGGGCGCAGCGGCCCTGGCGCACTTCCTGCGCGGGGCGCAACGCATCGAGCGCGACACCCCCGGTCGGGGTGTCACGCTCGACGGGCAGAGCCGACCGGAGTCGGCTCAGACGTTGAAGCCGAGGGATCGGAGCTGGTCCCGACCCTCGTCAGTGATCTTGTCCGGGCCCCACGGCGGGAGCCACACCCAGTTGATCCGGATGTCGTTGACCAGGCCGCCGCCGGGGCCGGTGGTCAGCGCCTGCCGGGTCTGGTCCTCGATCACGTCGGTCAGCGGGCAGGCCGCGGAGGTGAGCGTCATGTCGAGGGTGGCGACGTTCTCGTCGTCGACGTGCACGCCGTACACGAGGCCCAGGTCGACCACGTTGATGCCCAACTCCGGGTCGACGACGTCCTTCATCGCCTCCTCGATGTCGGCGATCATGGCCTTGCTGACGCCGCCCGCCGGGGCGACCGCGTCGCCGCCCGCCGGGGCGACCGCGTCGCCGCCCGCCGGGGCCACGGCACCGTCGGTCGTCACGGCGTCGGCCGTCAGGGCGGCGTCGGTCTGCGACGCCGCGACGGCGTCACCGGCCTCCGGCGTCGCCGCGGTAGCGGTGTTCTCGCTGCTCATGCCGTCCCTCCGCATCGCTTCGTGATGCCACCAGGCACCACGGTGTCATTCGCTCGCTGACGCTCGCTCACGCCTTCACCTCCGGGCTCGCGCCCACACCGGCGCGTGCCGCGGCGTCCTTGAACGCCATCCACGGCAGCAGCGCGCACTTGACCCGGGCGGGGTAGCGGGCCACACCCGCGAAAGCAACCCCGTCACCGAGCACGTCCTCGTCCGGCGTGACCTGACCACGCCCGGACATCAACTCCACGAACGCCTCGTGCACCTCGAAAGCTTCCCCGGCGCCCCGACCGCGCAGCAACTCGTGCAGCACGCTCGCCGACGCCTGGCTGATCGAGCAGCCCATCCCGTCGTACGAGATGTCGTGCAGGACCGTGCCGTCGGTGGCCACCCGGACGGTGACCTCGTCGCCGCAGGTCGGGTTGACGTGGTGCGCCTCCGCGACCTGGTCGGCCGGGTCGTCGGCATCGCGCAGGCCGCGACCGTGCGGGCGCTTGTAGTGGTCCAGGATGATCTCCTGGTAGAGCTGGTCGAGCTGCACCATCAGTCGAACACCTTCCGCACCTGCTCCAGACCGGCCACCAGAGCGTCGATCTCCTCGGTGGTGGTGTAGAGGTAGAACGAGGCCCGGGTCATCGCCGGGACACCGAACCGGCTGCACACCGGCTTGGCACAGTGGTGGCCCACCCGCACCTGCACGCCGAGCGAGTCGAGCACCTGACCCACGTCGTGCGGGTGCACGTCACCGAGCGCGAACGAGATGGTGCCGCCCCGGCCGACCGGCACGGTCGGGCCGAAGATCCGCAGGTCGGGCACCGCGCCGAGGGCGTCCAGCGCGTACGCCGTCAGCTCCTTCTCGTGCCACTGGATCGCCGGCATCCCGATCCCGGTGAGGTAGTCCACCGCCGCGCCGAGCGCGACCGCCTCGGCGATCGGCGGCGTGCCCGCCTCGAACCGGGCCGGCGGCGCGGCGAACGTCGAACGGGCCATGGTGACCGTCTCGATCATCGACCCACCGCCGAACACCGGCGGCATGGCCGCCAGCAGCTCGCCCCGACCCCAGAGCACACCGATGCCGGTCGGGCCGAGCATCTTGTGGCCGGTGAAGACGATGTAGTCGGCGTCCAGGTCGACCACGTCGATCGGCAGGTGCGGCACCGACTGCGAGCAGTCCAGCAGCAGCAGCGCGCCCACCTCACGGACCCGCGCGGTGATGCGGGAGGTGGCGTTGACCGTGCCGAGGATGTTGGACATGTGCACCAACGAGACGATCTTCGTCCGTTCGGTGATCAGGTCCTCCAGGCCCGACTCGTCCAGCCGCCCCTGCTCGGTGACTCCGAACCAGCGCAGGGTCGCGCCGGTCCGTTCGCAGAGCAGCTGCCACGGGACGATGTTCGAGTGGTGCTCCATCTCGGAGATCACCACCTCGTCGCCCGGCCCCAGCCGGAAACGCGGGTCGGCGTCCGGGCGCAGCGAGGCGTTCGAGAAGGCGTACGCCACGATGTTGATCGCCTCGGTGGAGTTCTTGGTGAACACCACCTCGTCGACGCTCGGCGCGGAGATGAACGCGGCGATCTTGGCCCGCGCCCCCTCGTACGCCTCGGTCGCCTCGGTGCCCAGGGTGTGCACCGACCGCGACACGTTGGCGTTGTGCCGCGCGTAGTGCTCGTCGAGCACGTCGAGCACCTGCCGGGGTTTGTGCGAGGTGTTGGCGCTGTCGAGGTAGACCAGCGGGTGCCCGTTGATCTCCCGGGACAGGATCGGGAAGTCGGCGCGCACCCGGGCCACGTCGAAACGTGGCACGTCGTCGTACTGCGGCATCCCCGCGGGGATCGCGATGCTGGTCATCTCGGCACGCCTCTCCCGCTCAAGCCTTGGCCGTGCCGGCCCCGGCGGCGTACCGCTCGTAGCCCTCGGCCTCAAGCTTGTCGGCCAACTCCGGGCCGCCCTGCTCGACGATCCTGCCGGCCACGAAGACGTGCACGAAGTCCGGCTTGATGTAGCGCAGGATCCGCGTGTAGTGGGTGATCAGCAGCATGCCGGTGTCGCCGTTGTCGCGGACCCGGTTGACGCCCTCGCTGACCACGCGCAGCGCGTCCACGTCGAGGCCCGAGTCGGTCTCGTCGAGGATGGCGATCTTCGGCTTGAGCAGCTCCAGCTGGACGATCTCGTGCCGCTTCTTCTCACCGCCGGAGAAGCCCTCGTTGACGTTGCGTTGGGCGAACGCCGGGTCCATCTGCAGGCGCTCCATCGCGCCGCGCAGCTCGCCACCCCAGGTGCGCAGCTTCGGCGCCTCGCCGTCGATGGCGGTCTTCGCGGTGCGCAGGAAGTTGGCCACCGAGACGCCGGGCACCTCGACCGGGTACTGCATGGCCAGGAAGAGACCGGCGCGGGCCCGCTCGTCGACGGTCATGGCGAGCACGTCCTCGCCGTCGAGGGTCACCGTGCCGGCGGTGATCTCGTACTTGGGGTGACCGGCGATCGAGTACGCCAGGGTGGACTTGCCGGAACCGTTCGGGCCCATGATCGCGTGGGTCTCACCGGACTTCACGGTCAGGTCGACGCCGGCCAGGATCGGCTTGAGCTCACCCTCGGGCAGCTTGACCGACACCTTCAGGTCGCGGATCTCCAGGGTGCTCATGATCGGGTCACTCCATTACTCGGCGTCAGGCTGAGGTAGATGTCGCCGTCGCGGACTTCGACGGGGTAGACGGGGACGGGTTCGGTGGCCGGCAGGCCGCTCGGCGCGCCGGTGCGCAGGTCGAAACGCGAGCCGTGCAGCCAGCACTCCAACGTGCAGCCGTCGACCTCGCCCTCGGAGAGCGCGACGGCGGCGTGCGAGCACTCGTCGTAGGCGGCGTAGAACTCGCCGTCCTCGCCGTGCACCAGCGCGATCGGGGTGCCGTCGACGTCCGCGCTGATCGCGGTGCCCTTCGGCACGTCCTCGGCGGAGCAGATGCGGATCATCAGGCGCCCGCCTTGGTGAGCCGGGCCTCGATCGCGTCGCCCAGGCGCTCGCGCAGCGACTCCACCGGGATCTTGTTGATCAGCTCGGCGAAGAAGCCGCGGACCACCAGGCGGCGGGCCTCGCTCTCCGGGATACCCCGGGCCATCAGGTAGAAGAGCTGCTCGTCATCGAAGCGGCCGGTCGCGCTGGCGTGGCCGGCGCCGGCGATCTCGCCGGTCTCGATCTCCAGATTGGGTACGGAGTCCGCCCGCGCGCCGTCGGTGAGCAGCAGGTTCCGGTTGATCTCGTACGTGTCGGTGCCGGTCGCCTCGGCCCGGATCAGCACGTCGCCCACCCAGACGGTGTGCGCGTCCTCGCCCTGAAGCGCGCCCCGGTAACCGACGTAGCTGCGGCAGTCCGACACGGAGTGGTCGACCAGCTGCCGGTGCTCCAGGTGCTGCCCGGAGTCGGCGAAGTAGACGCCGTACAGCTCGGCCTCGCCACCCCGATCGGTGTATTCCACGCTCGTGAACTGCCGGACCAGGTCACCACCGAGGGAGACCTGGATGTGGACGACCCGGGCGTCGCGGCCCAACTTGATGGTGACGTGCTGCGCCTGGACCGCGTCCTCGGCCCAGTCGGCGACCGTGACCAGGGTCAGCTTCGCACCGTCGGCGACGAACACCTCGACGTTGTCCGCGAGCGTGGCCGAGCCCTCCTGGGAGAAGACGACGGTGGCCTCCGCGAACCGACCCACCTGGACCTGGGTCCGGGCGAAGGCCAACTCCTCGGGGTACGCGCCCAGCAGCCGGACGATCACCGCGTCGGACACGACGGCCTCGGCCGTCACCTCGACAAGCGCGACGCGCGCCGCCCCGCCGTGGGCCAGCGCGCTGACCCGGTCGGTCGGCACCGACGCGGACACGACGCTGGGATCGGTCGGCTCGACGAGCCGCACCGACACCCCGGCCGGCAGGTCCGGGTGCTCGACGGTGACGCCCCGGCCGGTGGCGGCCGAGGTGTCCGCCGTGGCCAGGCCGCGCAGGCGCTTGAGCGGGGTGAAACGCCACTCCTCCTCCAGGCCGGTGAGGGCCGGGAAGTCAGCGACGTCGTACGAGCGCAGCGCCTGCGACTTGGTGCTGGGCGGCGCGGAAGCCTGGGTAGTCATGTCTTCCTTGGTCTGTCATGAATCGGAGGGTCAAAGCGGGCTGGACCGGACCCGGCGTAGCGGCCCGGGCCCGTCCGTGGCCGGGCGGAGGCGGCGTCAGCCGACCGCGCCCTCCATCTGAAGCTCGATCAGGCGGTTGAGCTCCAGGGCGTACTCCATCGGAAGCTCCTTGGCGATCGGCTCGATGAAGCCGCGCACGATCATGGCCATCGCCTCGTCCTCGCTCAGACCCCGGCTCATCAGGTAGAAGAGCTGGTCATCACTGATCTTGGAGACGGTCGCCTCGTGCCCCATCGACACGTCGTCCTCGCGGATGTCGACGTACGGGTAGGTGTCCGAGCGGGAGATGGTGTCGACCAGCAGGGCGTCGCACTTGACCGTGCTCCGGCTGTGGTGCGAACCCTCCAGGACCTGCACCAGACCCCGGTACGAGGTGCGGCCGCCGCCACGGGCGATCGACTTGGAGATGATGGTCGAGGAGGTGTGCGGGGCGGCGTGCACCATCTTGGCGCCGGCGTCCTGGTGCTGACCCTCGCCGGCCATCGCCACCGAGAGCACCTCACCCTTGGCGTGCTCGCCGGTCATGTAGACCGCCGGGTACTTCATGGTCACCTTGGAGCCGATGTTGCCGTCGACCCACTCCATGGTCGCGCCCTCGTGGCAGACGGCGCGCTTGGTGACCAGGTTGTAGACGTTGTTCGACCAGTTCTGGATGGTCGTGTAGCGGCAGCGTGCGTTCTTCTTCACGATGATCTCCACGACCGCGCTGTGCAGCGAGTCGGAGGAGTAGAGCGGCGCGGTGCAGCCCTCGACGTAGTGCACGTACGCGCCCTCGTCGACGATGATCAGCGTCCGCTCGAACTGGCCCATGTTCTCCGTGTTGATCCGGAAGTAGGCCTGCAGCGGGATCTCGACCTGCACACCCTTCGGCACGTAGATGAACGAGCCACCGGACCACACGGAGGTGTTCAGCGCGGCGAACTTGTTGTCGCCGACCGGGATCACCGTGCCGAAGTACTCCTTGAAGACGTCCTCGTGCTCGCGTAGCGCGGTGTCGGTGTCCAGGAAGAGGACGCCCTGCTCCTCAAGGTCCTCACGGATCTTGTGGTAGACGACCTCGGACTCGTACTGCGCCGCGACACCGGCGACCAGCCGCTGCTTCTCCGCCTCCGGGATGCCCAGCCGGTCGTAGGTGTTCTTGATGTCCTCGGGCAGGTCCTCCCAGCTGGTGGCCTGCTTCTCGGTGGACCGCACGAAGTACTTGATGTTGTCGAAGTCGATGCCGGTGAGGTCCGCGCCCCAGGCCGGCATCGGCTTGCGGCCGAACAGCCGCAGACCCTTCAGCCGCAGGTCGAGCATCCACGCCGGCTCGCTCTTCTTGGCCGAGATGTCCCGCACCACCGCCTCGTTGATGCCACGCTGGGCGACCGCCCCGGCGGCGTCCGGGTCGGACCAGCCGTACTCGTACCGGCCCAGGGCGGCAAGCTGCTCTTCCTGGGTCAGTGGCTGGACAATCTGCTCGGTCATCTATCTGTCCTCACAGTGGTGACGGGATTACCGGATTGAGCACGCCCCGGCTGGGTCGGAATGTGCGTGGTGCACACCCCGTCGCCGTGCGCGATGGTGGCAAGACGCTGCACGTGGGTGCCGACCAGACGGGAGATCACCGCGGTCTCGGCCTCGCACAGCTGAGGGAACTCGGCGGCCACGTGCGCCACCGGGCAATGGTGCTGGCAGAGCTGACCGCCGGAGGCGATCGTGGTCGCGTTGGCAGCGTAACCCTCGGCGGTGAGCGCCGCGGCGAGTGCCTCGGCTCGCGCGAGGGGATCGTCGCCAGCGTCCTCCATGGCCGTCCGGCAGCGCGACTCCAGGGCGGACACCTGCTCGGTGGCGAACGCCTCGACCGCGTCCGACCCGCCGTTGCGGACGATCCACCGCAGCGCCGCGGTGGCCATGTTGTCGTAGTGATGGGTGCCACACCGGACCCGGCCGGCCTCGGTCAGCATGAACACCTTGGCCGGACGTCCCCGACCGCGGCTGCCCCGCACGGCCTGCTCGCGGGCGTACACATCGCCGTCGGCGAGCATCGCGTCGAGGTGCCGACGGATCGCCGCCGGGCTGAGCCCGAGGGCGACGCCGAGCTGCGCGGCGGTGGTGGCACCCTGCTCCAGCAGCAGTTGGGTGACCCGGTCGCGGGTGGAGATCTCCGCCGCGGTAACCCCACCGGGCACCGCCGACGTGGTCGCGACCGGCGCGGACGCGGACGCGCCGACGGCCGGGACAGCCGTCGGCTGGTGCTCGGGGAGCGCCGCCGCGTTTTTCACAACGCCAACGTTACGTAATTACCCGGAGGGTCGCAAACCTGCGCCCCGGTGATCCGAACCACCGAGCCGACGGAGTCGGACCAACCTCGATCACTACGGTGCGTAGGATTTGCGCCGTGAACCGAATCGCCCGTCCGGTCCCCGGCATCCTGCTGCGCCGCCTCGCGCTCGCCTCGATCATCGCGAACGTGGGCATCGTCCTCACCGGCGGGGCCGTCCGGTTGACCGCCTCGGGCCTCGGCTGCCCCACCTGGCCGCGGTGCACCGACGATTCGTACGTCACCACCCCCGAGATGGGTGTGTACGGGGTGATCGAGTTCAGCAACCGGATGCTCACCTTCGCGGTGGGCCTGATCGCGCTGGCCACCGTGCTGGCCGTACTGCTGCACCGGCCCCGCCGACCCGGGCTCCTCGCCCTGGCCGTGGCGGTCTTCCTGGGCATCCCCGCCCAGGCGGTGATCGGTGGCATCACCGTGCTCACCAACCTCAACCCGTGGGTGGTCGGCCTGCACTTCCTCGCCTCGATGGCGGTGATCGCCGCCGCGTACGCCCTCTGGCGGCGCATCGGCGACCCGGACGGCCCGACCGTGGCCGTGGTGCCCACGCCGCTGCGCGCGCTGGCCCGGGTCACCACCGGCGTGGCGGTCGCGGTGCTGGTCATCGGCACCTGGGTCACCGGCAGCGGCCCGCACGCCGGCGACCACGGCGCCGCCCGCAACGGGCTCGACCCGGAGTCGATCTCGCAGGTGCACGCGGACGCCGTCTTCCTGCTGATCGGTCTCTCGGTGGCGCTGATCTTCGCGTTCCGCGCAGTCGGCGCGCGACGGGCCACCCGCGCCGCGATCGTCCTGGTCGCCGTCGAGCTGGGTCAGGGCCTGATCGGCTTCGTGCAGTACTTCACCCACGTGCCGGCGATCCTGGTCGGCGCACACATGCTGGGCTCCTGCCTGGTGCTGCTGGCCGCGCTGTCGGTGCAGTGGGCGACCCGCGATCGCCGCCCGGTCACCCCGGCCGCCGCGACCGCTCCGGCGGACACCGCACCTCCGGTCACAGCCACCGCCTGACCGCCTGACGCGCCCCGGCCCCGCCGGCCACCGCCCGACCGCCTGGCGGCCGTCGGCGTGCCCGCCCCGCGCCCCGCGCCCCGCGCCCCGCGCCCCGCGCCCCGCGCCAAGATCTGCGCAACTTCCCCGATGTTGCTGCCTCCGACGCGCCGGAGCCAGCAACATCCCCGATATTGCGCGAATCTTGACGACGCACAGCGCCCCGAGAGGCCGGCAAAGAGTTCGGGGCGCCCATGCCGCCAAGATCGTGCTCGACCCTGGTTCTCAACGCCGTTGCGCTAGGGCTGTGGCCGACGGGTCAACCCGCTGCTGACTGTCGGGGCTTGTAGATCAAGACGCGTCGAGCAGGAGAATCGCGCCGATCTTGCACTTCCTGTCGCCGATTTAAGCGGGAGTGCACACTAATGTCGGGGCAGAAAGTGCAAGATCGCGATGCTTGATGGCGCGGCGTCAAGGTGTTGCGTGACCTTTGACGGCGCAGACGCTGCGCGCCGTCCTGAACGCAGCAACCCGCCGTCCGCGATCCGGGCACGTGGGTCTCACGATCCGCACAACTTTGGGGCAGGCGCCTGCCTGCCTGCCTGCCTGCCTGCCTGCCTGCCTGCCTGCCTGCTCTGATCGACTCGGTTTCCTTGAATCCGCGCTGTCCGGGCCGGTTCGACGGGCCGACTTCCGGAAAGCCGAGTCGATCACACGAAAGCCGACTCGGTAACGCAAGAGCCGAGTCGATCACACGAAAGCCGACTCGGTAACGCAAGAGCCGAGTCGATCACGCAAGAGCCGAGTCGATCACGGCGAAGCCGAGTCGACAAACAGGGGCCGGCGGGCGCTGTGCCATCGCCGCTGGGCGCTCGGCGGCGGGGGTCAGGCCTTACGGGCCAGGTGGGTGGCGATCGCGGTGGCGAGGCGGTCCGGCGCCCCGTCGGCGTACCCGATGAACAGCGACGGCTCGGTCAGCTCCAGCTCGACCAGGACCGGCTCGCCGTCCGGGCCGGGGATCAGGTCGACCCGGGCGTAGAGCAGTTGCCCTGTGCCGCCGGGCACCGCGGCGAGCGTCCGCTCGGCCACCGCCAGTTGGGCGGGTCGGGCGGTACGGGCGGTGATCTCCTCGGCTTTGTAGAGCCCGTCCGGGCCGAGGTCCGGACCGGTGAGCATCGGGCCCTTGCGGATCGCGTGGCTGAAGGCGAGCCCGTCCGGGCCGGCCAGGAAGAGCAGCGCCGTCTCCCCCTCGGTGTCGATCGCCCGCAGGTACGGCTGGACCATGGTCACCCGGCCGGCGTCGGAGAGCCGGCGGACGTGCGCGGTGGCCAGGTCCCGGTGTTCCGGGTCGGACAGGTCGTAGCGGCCGGTGTCCTGACTGCCGGCGCTGACCGCGGGCTTGAGCACGTACTCGCCGGCCTCGGCGGGTGGCTGCCAGCGCTCCCCCGGCTCGACCCACGACGTCGGTACGGTCGGCACCCCGGTGGCGCTCAGCTCGGCGAGGTAGCGCTTGTCGGTGTTCCAGCGAACCACGTCGGCCGGGTTGACAAGCGCCGGGATGGTTGCCGCCCAGGCGACGAACTCGTCGCGGCGCAGCGCGTAGTCCCAGGGGGATCGGAGCACGACCAGGTCGAAGGAGGACCAGTCGACATCGGGGTCGTCCCAGACCTCGGTCGCGACGGAGATGCGACGGGCCTGGAGTGGGGCGAGGACCAGCCGGTCGTCCGGGTCGAGGTCGACGAGGTCGGCGCAGGTGACGAGAGCGACCCGGGGTTCCCCCCGGGTCGACTGGTGATGGGTGGTCAATTGAGCTGGCTGTTCAGCGGGCCATGGTGCGGCGGGCCATCGACCGCCACAGGTCGTTGCTCGGGCGCATCTGGTCCATCAGTTCACGCTCCCAGGCGTTCTCGACGGTGACTCCCGCCTTGGCGCACGCCTCCCGTGCGGTGACGGTGTCGTCGGCGAACTGGTCGCCCCACTCGCCGTCGGAACCCACCAGGACGATTCGCGCGCCACGCTTGCCGACGTACTCGATGACCGCCTTCGCGCCGCCGTGGCCGGCGGCGAATGCCTGAAGGCTCGCGACCAGGCCTTGGGGCGCCTGCTCGGCGGTCTGCTCGGCCGTCAGCGTCGTATCGGAACCATCTGCCATGACGCGAAGCCTAAGCAGACTCGCACCCGCCCGGGCGAGAACCATGAACCTTTTGTGATGCCAATTACCTACAGGTTTAACGACAACCACACAGCACCTGACCGGCTATATCCGGACTTTTGCCTAGAAAGCTGGCGGGCAAATCGCCGCCCGGCCGACACAGTTGAGTCGATCCGACTCATGCTGAAAGTTACTCTGATGTGACGTTAAACCCGGACAACCTATCCATGGCCATGATTAGTCAGGAGCGCGTCGCCAGGCACTGCCGGCGAGGACGGGTCAGATCAGCGCGTCGAGCGCGACGGCGACGAACACGATCGTCAGGTACGTCGTGGACCAGTGGAACAGCCGCATCGGCTTGACCGCCTCGCCACGAGTCGCGCGCCGGCAGAGTCGGTGCGCCTCGAGCACGAAGATGGCACCCACCACCAGGGTCGGCACGCCGTAGATCGCGCTGAGCCCCAGCGGCCAGACGGCCAGGGAGGTGAGCACGGTGAGCCACGCGAAGATCAGGATCTCGGCGTTCACCCGGCGGACCGAGGCCACCACCGGCAGCATCGGGATCCCGGCGCGGGCGTAGTCGTCCTTGTACTTCATGGCGAGCGGGTAGAAGTGCGGCATCTGCCAGAAGAAGACCACCGCGAAGAGCCCCCACGCGGCCGGCGCCAGCGAGCCGGTCACCGCCGCCCACCCGATCAGCACCGGGGCCGCCCCACAGGCGCCGCCCCAGAAGGTGTTCGTCGGGGTGGAGCGCTTGAGCCACAACGTGTAGACGACGTCGTAGTAGACGATCGCGGCAAGCGTCAGCCCAGCGGCGAGCAGATTGGTGAACGCCGCCATCAGGGCGATCGACACCGCCGCCAGGACCAGACCGAAGACCAGCGCGTTACGCGGTGAGACGGTGTGCGCCGGCAGCGGCCGACGCTTGGTACGCCGCATCAACTGGTCGATGTCCCGGTCGATGTAGCAGTTGAGCACGCTTGCCGCGCCCGCGGCGAGCGAGCCACCGATCAGCACGACGGCCATCAGCCACAGCGACGGGAGCCCGCCGTCGGCGAGCATCATCACCGGGACGGTGGTGACCAGTAGGAGTTCGACGATCCGCGGCTTGGTGAGCGCCACGTACGCCGCCACCATCGCGCGTACGTCCCGCCGGGCCACCGGACCTTCGGCAGCCCGTGCCGGGTGCTGCCCGGCCGGACTGCTCGCGGGGCGCTCGGTGATCATGCTCACGGATTGCCACCTTCCGGCATCGGGCACGGGGAGATCGGATCGGTCGGGACCGCACGGGCCCGCACACCGACCCACACACTACGCGTTGTCGTTTTGGCTGCCCGGCCGACCCGACAACGGTGCGGGCCGTCACACCACCGGGTTGAACCGAGCATCCGGAACGTCACCTCACGCACACCATGCGGAGATCCCCGGGCGCGCGTTTAGGGACGCTCGATAAGGTCATCGGTGAGGGTTCCGCCCATCTGCCGAGGAGCACAACCATCGTGGCTGCCAAACGACCCGAGCACTCCGCACTGAACTGGTCCGACCTCGATCGCCGGGCCGTCGATACCGTCCGCGTGCTGGCCATGGACGCCGTTGAGAAGTCCGGCAACGGTCACCCGGGCACCGCGATGAGCCTCGCGCCCGCGGCGTACCTCCTCTTCAACCGCGTCATGCGACACAACCCCGCCGACCCCAACTGGCCCGGCCGGGACCGGTTCGTCCTCTCCGCCGGGCACTCCAGCCTGACGCTCTACATCCAGCTCTTCCTGTCCGGTTACCCGTTGAGCCTGGACGACCTCAAGTCGCTGCGGCAGTGGGGCTCGCAGACGCCGGGTCACCCCGAGCACGGGCACACCCCGGGCGTGGAGACCACCACCGGCCCGCTGGGGCAGGGCCTGGGCAACGCGGTCGGCATGGCCATGGCGGCCCGCCGCGAGCGCGGCCTGTTTAACCCCGAGGCCGAGCCGGGCGCGTCGGTCTTCGACCACGACATCTGGTGCATCGTCTCCGACGGCGACATCGAGGAGGGCATCAGCCACGAGGCCAGCGCCCTCGCCGGGCACCAGCAGCTCGGCAACCTCACGGTGCTGTACGACGACAACGAGATCTCCATCGAGGACGACACCCGGATCGCCAAGAGCGAGGACGTCGCCGCCCGCTACGAGGCGTACGGCTGGCACGTGCAGACCGTCGACTGGCGCAGTGGTGACGCCGACCAGGGCGACTACCACGAGGACGCCGAGGCGCTGTACGCCGCGCTGGTGGCCGCCAGGGCGGAGACCGCCCGGCCCTCCTTCATCGCGCTGCGCACCATCATCGGCTGGCCCGCCCCCAACAAGCAGAACACCGGCAAGATCCACGGCTCGGCGCTCGGCGCCGACGAGGTGAAGGCCACCAAGCAGATCCTCGGCTTCGACCCGGAGCAGACCTTCCAGGTCGACGAGGACGTGCTCACCCACGCCCGCTCGGTGATGGGCCGCGGCTCCGACGCCCAGCAGGACTGGACCACCTCGTTCGACGCCTGGAAGAAGGCCAACCCGGAGCGCACCGCGCTCTACGAGCGGCTGGCTGGTCGCGTCCTCCCCGATGGCTGGACCGACGCGCTGCCGGTCTTCCCCGCCGACGCCAAGGGCGTGGCCACCCGTGCCGCGTCCGGCAAGGTGCTGGAGGCGCTCGCGCCGGTGCTGCCGGAGCTGTGGGGTGGTTCGGCCGACCTGGCCGAGAGCAACAACACCACGATGAAGGGCGAGCCGTCGTTCATCCCGGCCACCCACGCCACCAAGGACTTCCCCGGTCACGAGTACGGGCGCACGCTGCACTTCGGCATCCGTGAGCACGCCATGGGCGCGATCCTCAACGGCATCGCCCTGCACGGCGGCACCCGCCCGTACGGCGGCACGTTCCTGGTGTTCAGCGACTACATGCGCCCGTCGGTGCGGCTGGCCGCGTTGATGGGACTGCCGGTCACCTACGTGTGGACGCACGACTCGATCGGCCTCGGCGAGGACGGCCCGACCCACCAGCCGGTGGAGCACCTGACCGCGCTGCGCGCCATCCCGGGCCTGGACGTGGTCCGTCCGGCGGACGCCAACGAGACGGCGTGGGCCTGGCGGCAGGCGCTGGAGCACACCGACCGGCCGACTGCCATGGCGCTGAGCCGCCAGCCGCTGCCGACCCTGGACCGCGACGTCCTGGGCGACGTCGCGGGTGTGGCCAAGGGCGGTTACGTGCTGGCCGAGGCGTCCAACGGCAAGCCGCAGGTGATCATCGTCGGCACCGGTTCCGAGGTGCAGCTCTGCCTGACCGCCCGGGAGCGGCTGGAGGCCGACGGCACCCCGACCCGGGTCGTCTCGATGCCCTGCCAGGAGTGGTTCTACGAGCAGGATGAGGCGTACCGGGAGTCGGTGCTCCCCCGCGGGGTAAAGGCACGGGTGAGCGTGGAGGCGGGCATCGCGATGTCCTGGCGCGGAATCGTCGGTGACCTGGGCGAGAGCGTGAGCCTGGAGCACTACGGAGCGAGCGCCCCGCACACCGTGCTCTTCGAGCAGTTCGGCTTCACCGGTGACCGGATCGTGGCGGCAGCACACGCCTCGCTGGCCCGGGTGGGCGACATCACCGGTTTCACGACCGGAAACTGAGGGAGCGTGAACAGCATGGCCGACAAGCTGAATGAGCTCACCGCCGCGGGTGTGGCGGTCTGGCTCGACGATCTTTCCCGGGTGCGTCTGAGTTCCGGCGGGCTGGACAAGCTCCGCCGCGAGAAGCACGTGGCCGGTGTCACCACCAACCCGACGATCTTCGCGAAGGCCCTGAGCGACGCCGACGAGTACAACTGGCAGCTTCGCGACCTCGCCACCCGTGACGTGGACGTGGAAGAGGCCGTGCGCATGCTCACCACGTACGACGTGCGGTGGGCCTGCGACGTGATGCGCCCGTCGTACGACGGCAGCGAGGGCGTCGACGGCCGGGTCTCGATCGAGGTGGACCCGCGCAGCGCCCACGACGCGGACAAGACGGTCGCCGAGGCCAAGGCCCTGTGGTGGTTGGTCGACCGCCCCAACCTCTACATCAAGATCCCGGCCACCGAGGAGGGCCTGTCGGCGATCACCGACACCCTCGCCGGGGGCATCAGCGTCAACGTGACGTTGATCTTCGGCCTGGACCGCTACTCGGCGGTCATGGAGGCGTTCCTCACCGGCCTGGAGCAGGCCAAGGCCAACGGCCACGACCTCTCGAAGATCGGCTCGGTCGCGTCCTTCTTCGTCTCCCGCGTCGACTCCGAGGTCGACAAGAGATTGGACCGGATGGCCGACAAGGCCGCCGACAGCGCAGGCAAAGAGCGCGCGCTGGGACTGAAGGGACGCGCCGCCGTCGCCAACGCGCAACTGGCGTACGAGCGCTACACCGAGGTGTTCTCCTCCGACCGCTGGAAGGCGCTCGCCGCCGCCGGCGCGCACCCGCAGCGGCCGCTGTGGGCGTCCACCTCGACGAAGAACCCGGACTACCGCGACGTCATCTACGTCGAGGAGCTGATCGCCCCCGGTACGGTCAACACCATGCCGGAATCGGTCATCCACGCGTACGCCGACCATGGCGAGACCCGCGGCGACACCATCACCGGCGCCTACGACGCGGCCCGGAAGGTCTTCGCGGACCTGGAGTCGGTCGGGGTGGACATGGACGACGTGATCGTCACCCTGGAGCGCGAGGGCGTGGAGAAGTTCGAGGCCAGCTGGCAGGAGCTGCTCGACGGCGTTCGTAAGTCGCTGGAGGCTGCGGCCAAGGGCAAGGATGCGCCGAACAAGGCCGCCAAGGGCAACGCCAAGAGCGCCGAGAAGGCCGGTGGCGCATGAGCGAGCGGATCAGCGAGCTCAGCGCCACGGTGCCTCAGGACGGCACGCAGCGAAGCGGAGTGACGGCATGAGTGACCTTCTCGCAGGGCCGGTGGAGGCCGCTGCCGGCCTCGCCGTGTACGGCGCGGACGCGGTCGACAGGTCCGCGCCCGCCTCGACCCGGGACGCGCTGGTCAAGGCCGGCGTCCCGGGCAAGCTGGCCGGCAAGGACGCGAGCCTGTGGGGTCCGGACGCCGAGGCCGAGGCGAAGGTCCGGCTCGGCTGGGTCGACACCCACCAGCGCAGCCGGGAGTTGCTGGTGCAGCTCGCCGAGCTGACCGCGGAGCTGGCCGACCTGGACCACGTGGTGCTGGCCGGCATGGGTGGTTCGTCGTTGGCCCCCGAGGTGATCACCCGGACGCTGGGCCGGCCGCTGACCGTGCTGGACACCACCGACCCGGGCCAGGTCCGGGCGGCGCTCGGTGACCGGCTGGAACGCACCGTCGTGGTGGTGGCCAGCAAGTCCGGGTCGACGGTGGAGACCGACAGCCACCGTCGCGTCTACTGGCAGGCGTTCCTCGACGCGGGGATGACCGAGGCGGAGGCCGGCCGGCACTTCGTCATCGTCACCGACCCGGGTTCGCCGCTGGAGACCACCGCGACCGAGATGGGCGCGTTCACTGTGCTCGCCGACCCGAACGTGGGCGGCCGGTACTCGGCGCTCACCGCGTTCGGCCTGGTGCCCTCGGCGCTGGCCGGGGTCGAGGTCGCGGAACTCCTCGACCAGGCCGACGCGCTGGCCGCGTCGCTCGGCGCGGACCGGGACAATCCGGCGTTGGCGCTGGGCGCCGCCCTGGGCGCCGCGGCCACGCTGGCCCGGGACAAGGTCGCCCTGGTCTCCGACGGCACCGGCATCGACGGTCTCGGTGACTGGGCCGAGCAGCTGATCGCCGAGTCGACGGGCAAGGCCGGGGTGGGCATCCTCCCGGTGGTCGTGGAGTCGCCGCAGAGCCCCGGCGCTACCGGTGCGGACGTGCTGACGGTCAGCTACGGCGGCTCGCTCGCCCCCGGTGACGTGCCGGGTGGCGGCGCCACCCCGGACGTGGCCGTCAACGGCCCGCTGGGCGCGCAGTTCCTGGCCTGGGAGTACGCGACCGCGGTGGCCGGTGTGGTGCTCGGCATCGACCCGTTCAACCAGCCGAACGTCACCGAGTCCAAGGAGAACACCAACAAGATCCTGGCCTCGGGCCTGCCGGCGGAGACGCCGTCGTTCACCGAGGGCGCGATCGAGGTGTACGCCCCGCAGGGTGCTCCCGGGGACCTGGCCGGGGTACTGCGCTGGCTGCTCGACGGGCTGGGCGACGACGGCTACCTCGCGGTGATGGCGTACCTCGACCGGTTCGCCGACGCCGACACGGCCCGGCTGCGGGCGCTGCTGGCCCAGGCGGGCGGGCGGCCGGTCACGTTTGGCTGGGGTCCGCGGTTCCTGCACTCCACCGGCCAGTACCACAAGGGCGGCCCGCAGGTGGGCAGCTACCTCCAGGTGACCGGCGCGGTCGCCGAGGACCTGGCGGTGCCGGGCAAGCCGTACACCTTCGGTGAGTTGCAGGCGGCGCAGGCCGCCGGGGACCGGCAGGCGCTCGCCGGTCGGGAACGCCCGGTGCTGCGTTTGCATCTGACCGACCGTGCCGCCGGTGTCGCCCAACTGCTCGACGCCGCCGGTGACCTGCCGGCGTGAGGATGGACGACGTGACTGAGGCGGAGCGAGGAGGTGGCTCGGTGAGCGCGAGGAGTGAGCCGGGGTTGCGAGCCCCGCAGTCGCGAGCTGAAGGTGGCTCGGTGAACCCGCTGCGCGACCCGCAGGACCGCCGGTTGCCCCGGATCCCGGAGCCGTGCGCTCTGGTGATCTTCGGGGTGACCGGCGACCTGGCCCGCAAGAAGCTGCTCCCTGCCGTCTACGACCTGGCCAACCGGGGGTTGTTGCCGCCCGGTTTCGTGGTGCTCGGCTTCGCGCGCCGCGACTGGGGTGACGGCGACTTCGAGACGCTTGCCTGCGAGGCCGCCCGCAAGCACGCTCGTACCCCCTGGCGGGACGAGGTGTGGGCACGGCTGGCCGGCAACATCAAGTTCGTCGGTGGGTCGTTCGACGACGACGCGGCCTTCGACCAGCTCGCCTCGACGCTCGACGACCTGCGCCAGACCCACGGCATCACCGGCAACGCGGCGTTCTACTTCTCCATCCCACCGGCCGCGTTCCCGGTCGTGCTCAAGCAGTTGGCCCGCACCGGGATGGCCGACAACGAGAAGTCCGGCGGTTGGCGTCGGGTCGTCGTGGAGAAGCCGTTCGGCAACGACCTGCCCTCGGCGAAGTCGCTCAACGACCTCGTCGACGACGTGTTCACCCGGGAGGACGTCTTCCGGATCGACCACTACCTGGGCAAGGAGACCGTCCAGAACATCCTCGCCCTGCGGTTCGCCAACAACCTGTTCGAGCCGCTGTGGAACTCCAAGTACGTCGACTCGGTGCAGATCACCATGGCCGAGGATGTGGGCATCGGCACCCGCGCCGGTTTCTACGACACCGTGGGCACCGCCCGGGACGTGCTCCAGAACCACCTCCTGCAACTTCTCGCCCTGGTGGCGATGGAGGAGCCGACCAGCTTCGACGCCGACGAGATCCGGGCCGAGAAGCTGAAGGTGCTCAAGGCGATCACCCTGCCCAAGGACGTGGCTCGGGACACCGTGCGCGGCCAGTACCTGCCCGGGTGGGTGGGCGGCGAGCGCGCGGTCGGCTACCTGGAGGAGCGGGACGTCCCCACCGACTCCACCACGGAGACGTACGTGGCGGTGCGGCTGGGCATCCAGAACCGCCGGTGGGCGGAGGTGCCGTTCTACATCCGGGCCGGCAAGCGGCTGCCCCGGCGGGTCACCGAGGTCGCCATCATGTTCAAGAAGGCGCCGCACCTGCCGTTCAACGACGCCGACATGGAGTCGCTGGGCAACAACCAGTTGGTCATCCGGGTGCAACCGGACGAGGGTGTGGTGCTCAAGTTCGGCTCTAAGGTGCCGGGCACCACGATGGAGGTCCGCGACATCGCGATGGACTTCCAGTACGGCGAGGCGTTCACCGAGTCCAGCCCCGAGGCGTACGAGCGGCTGGTGCTGGACGTGCTGATCGGCGACCGGACCCTGTTCCCGGACGCGTCCGAGGTCGAGCAGAGCTGGCAGGTGATCGACCCACTGGAGCACGCCTGGGTGGGCACCAAGCCGGAGCCGTACCGGGCCGGCGAGTGGGGGCCGCGCGCCTCCGACGAGATGCTGGCCCGCGAGGGCCGCGCTTGGAGAAGAGCATGATCGGGCTGTGGGACACCACCGGCAACGAGGTGGTCAAGGCGCTCGCCGCCGAGCGGCGTAGCGCCGGTGGCGTGGCCAGCGGCATGGCGCTCACTCTCATCGTGGTGGTGGACGAGAAGCGGGTCCGCGAGGCGGAGGCGGCGGCGACGATCGCCGCCGCCGCCCACCCGTGCCGGCTCGTGGTGGTGGTTCGCTCCGAGATCGAGCGGGACCGCAACCGGTTGGACGCGGAGATCGTGGTCGGCGGCCGGCTCGGCCCGTGCGAAGCCGTGGTCACCCGGATGTACGGCCGACTGGCCCTGCACGCCGAGTCGGTGGTCATGCCGCTGCTGGTTCCGGACGTGCCGGTGGTCACCTGGTGGCACGGCGAGCCGCCGGCGGAGATCGCCACCGACTTCCTCGGGGTGGTCGCCGACCGCAGGATCACCGACTCGGCGCAGGCCGCCGACCCGGTGGAGGCGCTGCGGCAGCGTGCCCGGGACTACGCCCCGGGCGACACGGACCTGGCGTGGACGCGGATCACCCCGTGGCGGACCCTGGTCGCCGGGGCGTTCGACACCGCGAGCGAGCGGGTCGTCGAGGCGACGGTGGTCGCGCCGCCCACCGACCCGACGGCCGCGCTGATGGTCGGTTGGCTGTCCAGCCGGCTCGGCATCACCCCGCACCGGGTGGACGCAGGCGAGTTTCCCCGGCTGCGGGAGGTGCGGTTGAGCTGCGCCAACGGCGATCAGCTGTCGTTGACCCGCGAGGACAGCATGGCGGTGTTCCGGCGTACCGGCCAGGACGACCGGGCCCTGCCGCTGGTCCGCCGTCCGCTCGGTGACGAGTTGGCGGAGGAACTGCGGCGTCTGGACGCCGACCAGGTGTACGCGGAGGCGCTGGGCGCGACGGCCGGGCTGCGAGGGCTGGAGCAGCGCCCCGCGCAACGGGTACACGTGTGGAAGGATCCGGCCACCGCGCGGCGCGCCGAGGCCGGGGTCACCGCGCACTCCGGCACCAGCGGCGAGAGCTGAGGCCCCGCCGGGGCACGACGTCGGGGCAGGGGCCGGTGTAGACCGGCCCCTGCCCCGGAGCACACCATCTCGGGCGAACCGGTCCGGGCACGACGCGACAGCGACCGCCGCGCGGTCGGGAAACGAAGGCGCATTCCATGAGTGAGGCGAGTGTCGCCGTCCACGCCGACGCCGACCTGCTGGCGCAGGCCGTGGCGGCCCGGTTGCTGGTGAAGCTGCTCGACGCCCAGGCCGACCGGGGCGAGGCCTCGGTGGTGCTCACCGGCGGCCGGGTCGCCGCGGCCGTCTACCGGGCGGTGGCGACGCTGCCCGCCCGCGACGCGGTGGACTGGTCCCGGGTCGACGTGTGGTGGGGCGACGAGCGGTTCCTGCCCTCCGGTGATCCCGACCGCAACGAGACCCAGGCCCGAGCCGCCCTGCTGGACGTGGTGCCGCTGAACCCGGCCCGGGTGCACCCGATGCCGGCCTCGGACGGCCCGGCCGGCAACGACCCCGAGGCGGCGGCTGCCGGGTACGCGCAGGAGTTGGCGCGCGCCGCCCGGCCCGGTCACGCCACGCTGCCGCACTTCGACGTGCTGATGCTGGGCGTCGGCGAGGACGGGCATGTCGCCTCGGTCTTCCCCGAGCACCCGGTGGGATACGAGACCCGGCCGGTCAGCGCGGTGCGGGGCAGCCCCAAGCCGCCGCCGACGCGGACCACGCTCACCCTGTCGGCGATCAACACCGCCGAGGAGGTCTGGCTGGTGGCCGCCGGCGCCGACAAGGCTCGCGCGGTGGGCATGGCGTTGGCCGGTGCCGGGCCGGTGCAGTTGCCGGCCGCCGGGGTGCACGGGGTGGGCCGCACCCGCTGGTTGTTGGACCGGGCAGCGGCAGCCGACGTACCGGCACGACTGCGCAGCCTGCGCTAGTCAGAGCCGCCTACTCGCCCCGGCGGCGGCGTAACGCCGCCAGTGCCTCGTTCAGCAGGGCCTCCCCCTCCTCGGCGGTGCGCCGCTCCTTCACGTAGGCCAGGTGGCTCTTGTACGGTTCGGCGCGGGTCCGGCCGGGCGGGTTCTGGGCGTCCCGGCCGGCGGGCAGGCCGCACCGGGGGCAGTCCCACCGGGGAGGCGCCTCGGCGTCCGCGGCGATCCGGATGTCGATCCGGTGGTCGTTGCGGCACCAGTAGGTGACGTCCTGTCGGGGGGCGGGTTGGTGTCGCTCGTCGGGGCGCATGGGCGCGGAACCGACTCGGGCGCCGCGGATGACGTTGCCACTGGGCACGGCTGCTCGCTCCTGTCGTCGGAGGGGACCCGCCATCAAACAGGGGTGGACGGCGGGCGACGCGGTGCAGCGGAGAAAAGCCTGCGCGCGGCCCGTCGAGTGACGGACCGCGCGCAGATTGTACGACTGAACGAGCGTGCTCAGGTGCCGCTGTTCATCTGGAGGCGGAGCCAGAGCCCGAGCCCGACGATGGCGGCGAACCAGACGACGCTCACGAGAACGGTGTAGCGGTCCAGGTTTTTCTCTGCCACGGAGGAGCCAGCGAGGCTAGAGCTGACGCCACCGCCGAACATGCTCGACAGACCGCCGCCCTTGCCGCGGTGCAGCAGGATAAGCATGGTGAGCAGAATGCTCGTGATGATCAGCAACACGATCAACGTGTATGCGAACCAGATCGGCATGGCTGGGGTCAGTCCTCTCGTAGCGATCCTCGCCCGGTCTGATCGGGCACGGCGGCACCGACCGGCGGACGGGCGGTGTCCAGGATACCGAGCGATCAGCGAGCGATGTGCTCCGGGAAGCGGCAGATCTGAGCGAATTCCTCCGCGTCCAGGCTGGCGCCCCCCACCAGGCCCCCGTCCACGTCCGGCTGGGCCATGATCGAGGCGACGTTCGACGCCTTGACCGAGCCGCCGTAGAGGACCCGGACCTGGTCGGCGGTCTCGGAGTCGAAGCGCTCCGCCAGTCGCTGACGGACCGCCCCGCAGACCTCCTGGGCGTCCTCCGGCGTCGCGGTCTTGCCCGTGCCGATCGCCCAGACCGGCTCGTACGCGATCACGACCTGCCGCACCTGCTCGGCGGTGAGCCCGGCGAGGCCCCCGTCGAGCTGGTCGGCGCAGTGCGCCACGTGGGTGCCCTGCTCGCGGACGTCCAGCCCCTCCCCCACGCAGAGGATCGGCGTCAGGCCGTGCGTCAGCGCCGCCTTCACCTTGGCGTTGACGAGTGCGTCGTCCTCGTTGTGGTAGGCCCGCCGCTCCGAGTGCCCGACCACCACGTAGGTGCAGCCGAGCTTGGCCAGCATCGGACCGGAGATCTCCCCGGTGTACGCGCCGGACGCGTGTGCGGAGAGGTCCTGCCCGCCGTAGCCGATCAGCAGTTTGTCGCCGTCCACCGCGGTCTGCACCGTCCGCAGGTCGGTGAAGGGCGGCAGCACGACCGTCTCGACCTCGGTGAGGTGCTTCTCGGTGAGGCTCGCCGCCAACTTCTGCACGAGCAGGTTGGCCTCGAGGTGGTTGAGGTTCATCTTCCAGTTGCCGGCCATCAACGGCCGGCGGGTGGTGCTCGACATTCAGTTCTCCAGGGCCGCGATGCCGGGGAGGGTCTTGCCCTCGAGGTATTCCAGGGAGGCGCCGCCGCCCGTGGAGATGTGCCCGAAGGACGACTCGTCCAGCCCCAGGGCACGGACCGCCGCCGCCGAGTCACCGCCACCGACGACGCTGAACGCGTCGGCCTTGGTGATCGCCTCGGCGATGCCCCGGGTGCCCGCCGCGAAGGCAGGCATCTCGAACACGCCCATCGGACCGTTCCAGAAGATCGTCTTCGCCGGGGAGAGCGCGGCGCTGAAGCCGGCCACCGTCTCCGGGCCGATATCCAGACCGAGCCGGTGGCTCGGGATGCCGTCGACCCGGACCGTGTCGTGCGCGGCATCCGGGGCGAACGCGTCCGCCACCACCACGTCGACCGGCAGCATGATCTTGCCGTTGGACCGCTCCAGCAGGTTGCGGCAGGTCTCGACCATGTCCTTCTCCAGCAGCGAGGTGCCCACCTCCAGGCCCTGGGCCTTGAGGAAGGTGAAGCACATCCCGCCACCGATGAGCAACCGGTCGACCGTGGGCAGCAGCGCCTCGATCACGGCAAGCTTGTCGGACACCTTCGACCCACCGAGCACCACCACGTACGGCCGCTCCGGATCGGCGGTGAGCCTGGAAAGCACCTCGACCTCACGCAGCACCAGCCGGCCCGCGACGTGCGGCAACCGGGCCGCCACGTCGAAGACACTCGCGTGCTTGCGGTGCACGGCGCCGAACGCGTCGTCCACGTACGCGTCGCCGAACGCGGCGAGCTGGTCGGCGAAGGCACCCCGCTCGGCCTCGTCCTTGCTGGTCTCGCCCGCGTTGAAGCGCAGGTTCTCCAGAAGGGCGACCTGGCCGTCGGTCAGGTCCGCGACCGTGGAACGGGCGGACTCACCGACGGTGTCGGTCGCGAAGTGCACCGGCGCGCCGAGCAGCTCACCGAGGCGCCCGGCGACCGGGCGGAGGCTGAACTGCGGGTCCGGGGCGCCCTTCGGGCGGCCCAGGTGCGAGCAGACGACCACCTTCGCGCCGGCCTCGACCAGCGCGCCGAGGGTCGGCAGCACCGCGCGGATGCGGCCATCATCACTGATGGCTCCGGACTGCTTGTCGAGCGGGACGTTCAGGTCGGCGCGCACCAGCACGCGCCGACCTGCCACCCCCTCGGCGAGCAGGTCGTCGAGGGTCCGGAGGGCACTCACAGAGCTAGCCTTCCGTTCGCGACTGCGGGGCTCGCAAGCTCACTCCTCGCGCTCACAGCGACGAACCGACCAGCTTGACGAGATCGACGAGGCGGTTGGAGTAGCCCCACTCGTTGTCGTACCAGCCGACGACCTTGACCTGGTTGCCAACGACCTTGGTCAGCGGCGCGTCGAAGATGCACGACGCCGGGTCGGTGACGATGTCGGAGGAGACGATCGGGTCCTCGTTGTAGACCAGGATGCCCTTGAGCGGGCCGTCCGCGGCGGCCTTCAGCGCGGCGTTGACCTCGTCCACGGTGGTCTCCCGACCCACGTTGACGGTGAGGTCGGTGACCGAGCCGGTCGGGATCGGCACCCGCAGCGCGTACCCGTCGAGCTTGCCCTTGAGGTCCGGCAGCACCAGGCCGATGGCCTTGGCGGCGCCGGTCGAGGTCGGGACGATGTTCAGCGCGGCGGCCCGGGCCCGACGCAGGTCCGAGTGCGGCGCGTCCTGGAGGTTCTGGTCCTGGGTGTACGCGTGGATCGTCGTCATCAGACCGTGCTGGATGCCGAACGTGTCGTGCAGGACCTTCGCCATCGGGGCGAGGCAGTTGGTGGTGCACGAAGCGTTGGAGATGATGGTGTGCTTCGCCGGGTCGTAGGTGTCGTGGTTGACACCCATGACGACGGTGACGTCCTCGTTCTTCGCCGGGGCGGAGATGATGACCTTCTTGGCCCCGCCGTCGACGTGCGCCCTGGCCTTGGTGGCGTCGGTGAAGAAACCGGTCGACTCGATGACGACGTCGACGTTCAGGTCGCCCCACGGCAGCTTCGACGGGTCCTTCTCGGCGTACGCCTTGATGGTCTTGCCACCGACGGTGATCTCGTCGGCGGTGGCCTTGACCTCGTAGGGCAGGCGGCCGAGGATGCTGTCGTACTTGAGCAGGTGGGCGAGCGTGCCGTTGTCGGTCAGGTCGTTCACCGCCACGACCTCGATGTCGGCGTCGGACGCCAACACTGCCCGGAAGAAGTTACGGCCGATTCGGCCAAAGCCGTTGATGCCAACCCGGATGGTCACAGGTTCCATCTCCTCGCGTTCTGGTCCACCGGCTTCAGACAACGGGCCGGCGGGAATGGTGTGCGCCGACCGTTGGAGCCGGTCGGTGACGGTTCATCTCGGCCACCCTGCCGCGCGGTCTGCGGACCTGACCGCCCGAGGCGGTGGGCACGGCGAGGAGTGCCGGTGTCGGCCCCCTTGCCGTACGCAGCGACCCTATCCGAGCGTGCGAGACCACGCTGCGCCGGGTCGTGCTCCCGGGCACACCGTGCGACCCCACCGTCCTATCAGACCACGAGCATGTCGGGCGTGACTGCCGCTTCGGTATCCGGGATGCCGAGGTCCCGGGCGCGCTTGTCGGCCAGGGCGAGCAGCCGGCGGATCCGCCCGGCGATGGCGTCCTTGGTCAGCGGCGGCTCAGCCAGCGCGCCCAACTCCTCCAGGGACGCCTGCCGGTGCTCCAGGCGCAGCCGCCCGGCGTCGGTCAGGTGGTTGGGCGCCTCCTCGGCGAGGATCTCCAGCGCGCGGGTCACCCGGGCGGCGGCGGCGACCGCGGCGCGCGCCGAGCGGCGCAGGTTGGCGTCGTCGAAGTTGGCGAGCCGGTTGGCGGTGGCCCGCACCTCCCGGCGCACCCGACGCTCCTCCCAGGCCAGCACGCTGGAGTGCGCGCCGATGCGGGTGAGCAGCGCGGCGATCGCGTCGCCGTCCTTGACCACCACCCGGTCCACGCCGCGCACCTCGCGGTTCTTGGCGGTGATGCCGATGCGGCGGGCCGCGCCGACAAGCGCCAACGCCGACTCCGGCCCCGGGCAGGTGATCTCCAGCGCGCTGGAACGGCCCGGCTCGGTGAGCGAACCGTGGGCCATGAACGCCCCCCGCCACGCGGAGACCGCGCAGCAGACGTTCGCCGCCACTACGTGCGGGGGCAGCCCGCGCACCGGGCGGCCCCGCACGTCGAGCAGGCCGGTCTGCCGGGCGAGGGCCTCGCCGTCCTTGACCACCCGCACGATGAAGTGGCTGCCCTTGCGCAGGCCACCGGACGCCAGCACATGGATCTCGCTGGGATATCCGTAGACCTCGGCGACCTCCCGGCGTAACCGCCGGGCCACCGCCCCCGTGTCCAGTTCCGCCTCCACCACCACGCGGCCGGAGACGATGTGCAGCCCGCCGGCGAAGCGCAGCAGTGCGGCCATCTCCGCCCGCCGACAGCAGGGCTTGGGCACGTCGACCCGACTCAGCTCGTCCTTGACCGCGGCCGTCATCGCCATTGTGCGTCCCCTCACGGACCGGTTCCGGCGTGTCGCCGGAGATTACGTACGTGTCTAACGATCGGCGCCCAGGACAGGCACCAGCGCGGCGCCCAGGGCAGCCGGATCATGGCGGGGAGTGCCGTCGGTGACGGCGACGGGGGCGAGGACCAGGCGGGCACCCAGCGATTCTGCCGCACGTTCGACCGGTTCGGGGTCACCCACCGCCAGGGCATCGGCGAGCACGAGATCCACCTTGAGCTCGGCCAGGTACCAGTGCAGGGCCGCGAGGTGGTCGGCGACCGAGAGCCCGAGGGTCTCCTTCTCCGCGGCGAGGTTCAACGTGACCAGCCGCCGGGCCGAGGTGGACACGATCGCGTCGGCCAACTGCGGCACCAACAGGTGCGGGAGCACGCTCGTGTACCAACTGCCCGGCCCGAAGATCAACCAGTCCGCCGCCATGATCGCCTCGATGGCCTCGGCACAGGCTGCCGGGGCGGCGGGCGTGAGGCGCAGCGACTCGACCCGCCCGGTGGTGACCGCCACCTGGTGCTGGCCGCGCACGGTCCGCACCTCGTCGGGGGCGGCCGGGTCGACACCGCGTACCCGTGCCTCGATGCCGACCGGCTGTCGGGACATCGGCAACACCCGGCCGACCGCGCCGAGCATCGCGCCGGCGTGCTCCAACGCGGCCACCGGGTCTCCGAGCAGCTCCATGAGACCGCAGAGCACCAGGTTGCCCACCGCGTGCCCGGCCAGCCCGTCGGTGCCGGCCGACGCCCCGTCGGTGCCCCGCCGGGCCCCGCCGTCCCGGTCCGGGTCGGTCGCCCCAGTTTCGGGTACGCCGGCCGGCACGGCGGCGAAGCGGTGCTGGAACAACCCGGCGCTGCGTCGGGTCGCCGGGTGGTCGCCGGCCAGCGCCACCAGCGCCTGACGCAGGTCACCCGGGGGCAGTCCACCCCGCTCGGCGCGCAGGCGGCCACTGGAGCCGCCGTCGTCCCCGACGGTGACCACGGCGGTGATGTCGAGGTCGAGTTCGGGTGCGCAGTGGCGCAGCGCCCGCAAGGACGCGGAGAGCCCGTGCCCACCGCCGAACGCCACCACCCGGCGGGCTGTCATTCGCGCCCCAGGTCGCGGTGCTGGGCGTTGGCCGCCAGCCCGGAGTGGCGCAGGCGGCTGGCCAACTCCTCGGCGATCGCCACGCTGCGGTGCTTGCCGCCGGTGCAGCCCACGGCGACCGTCAGGTACCGCTTGCCCTCCCGCTCGAAGCCGACGGTGGTGGCGTTGACCAGGTCGGCGTACGAGGCGACGAAGGCTTCCGCGCCCTCCTGACCCAGCACGTACGCGCTGACCGCCTCCTCCCGACCGGTGTGCTCGCGCAACTCCGGCACCCAGTACGGGTTCGGCAGGAAACGGGCGTCGAGCACGAAATCGGCATCCGGCGGCAGGCCGTACTTGAAGCCGAACGACAGCACGGTGACCCGCAGCCGGCGGGCGTCCTCGCCGCCGAACAGCTCCTCGATGCGCCGCCGGAGCTGGTTGACGTTGAGGTGGCTGGTGTCGATGATCACGTCGGCCTGGTCACGCGCCTCCTCCAGCAGGCCACGCTCCACGGCGATGCCGTCGGCCAGCCGCCCGTCGCCCTGCAACGGGTGCGAACGCCGGACGCTCTCGAACCGCCGGATCAACACCTCGTCGTCGGCGTCGACGAAGACCACCCGGGGCGAGAAGCCACGTTCCTTCAGCTCCCGGATCGCCCCGGCCAGGTCCGTGGAGAAGGCCCGCGACCGGACGTCCAACACCATCGCGGTACGCCGAGCCGCCCCGCCCGCCTTGAACGCCAACTCGGCCATGTCCAGCATCAGCGCCTGCGGCAGGTTGTCGACCACGTAGTAGCCGACGTTCTCCAACGCCCGGGCGACAGTGCTGCGGCCACCCCCGGAGACGCCGGTCACCACCACGAGCGTGGTCTCCGACTCGGCCGCCAGCTGCCCTTCCACGGCAACCGGATCGTCGATCCGGTCACCGGCTGCGCGCGCCTCGCTCACCCGTACCCCCAAGCTGTGGCGCCGCGGCCCCCTCGGCCGCGATTGGTCAATCAGCGACTCTATCCCGCCATCCGGGCAGGGGCCGGCACCTGTCCCGGGTCGTCCGGTGATCGACGGCCGGAGGTCGTGCTCCCGACAGTCGTCAGCCTTGATGACGATCAGTAACCATCAATAGGCTCTTCGTGATCGTCGCAGGTCAGACCGACATCTGGGAGGGTGCGATGCACGACCTTGCGGACAAGAACAAATACATCGGCTTCCTGTTCATGCGGATCAGCCCGGAGTACTTCGCGCTCGGCCGGGAGGGCATCCACGAGGTCTCCGCCGAGCACGCGCGGGACCTGGGCCGTTTCGCCAAGCAGCTCACGCATGTCGTGACGACCGGGGTGAACGGCAAGTACGACCAGGTCACGATCGTCGAGGGCGACACCCTCGAGGAGATCAACGCGGCGGCCACCGCCTTCCGGATGGGCGGCAAGGCCCGCTACATCGAGATCGTCGACATCGTGGTCGGGATGAAGGCCCCGCCGCGCGGTCTGGCGAACCGGTCCAGCCAACCCAGCTGACCGCACCGCCCGCCCGACGCGCCCACCCACTCGGGAGCGCCGGGCGGGTGCTGTCGGGGTCGGCTCGTAGACTCCGCGGATGGCTTCCCCCACCGACCTGCGTACCGAAGGCGCGCTGCCGGTGCTGCGCCGGGTGTTCGGCTACGACGCCTTCCGCGGTTTCCAACAGCAGGTGATCGACCATGTGGTCGCCGGCGGCGACGCCCTGGTGTTGATGCCCACCGGTGGTGGCAAGTCGCTGTGCTACCAGATCCCGGCCCTGGTCCGCGACGGCGTCGCGGTCGTCGTGTCCCCACTGATCGCGCTCATGCAGGACCAGGTGGACGCCCTCACCGCGGTCGGCGTCCGCGCCGGCTTCCTCAACTCGACCCAGACCCTGGACGCCCGACGCCGGGTCGAGGCCGCCTTCGTCGCCGGCGAACTGGACCTGCTCTACCTCGCCCCGGAGGCACTCGGCGTCCGGTCCACCCTCGCCCTGCTGGACCGGGGTCGCATCTCCCTGTTCGCGATCGACGAGGCGCACTGCGTGTCCCAGTGGGGCCACGACTTCCGCCCCGACTACCTCGCGCTGTCGATGCTGCACGAGCGCTGGCCAGAGGTGCCGCGGATCGCGCTGACCGCCACCGCGACAAGCGCCACCCGCACCGAGATCGCCACCCGGCTCAAGCTCGACGACGCGCGGCACTTCGTGGCGAGCTTCGACCGGCCCAACATCCAGTACCGGATCGTGCCCAAGCGGGAGCCACGCAAGCAACTGCTGACGCTGCTGCGCGACGAGCACCCCGGCGACGCCGGCATCGTCTACTGCCTGTCCCGCGCCTCGGTCGACAAGACCGCCGAGTTCCTCGTCACCAACGGCATCGCCGCCCTGCCGTACCACGCCGGGTTGGACGCGGCCACCCGCGCCGCCAACCAGCAACGCTTCCTGCGCGAGGACGGCCTCGTCATGGTGGCCACCATCGCCTTCGGCATGGGCATCGACAAGCCCGACGTCCGGTTCGTCGCCCACCTCGACCTGCCCAAGTCCGTCGAGGGCTACTACCAGGAGACCGGCCGCGCCGGGCGGGACGGCCTGCCCTCCACTGCCTGGCTGGCGTACGGGCTGCAGGACGTGGTCCAGCAACGCAAGATGATCGAAACCTCCGACGGCGACCTCGCCCACCGCCGCAACCTCGCCGCACACCTGGACGCGATGCTCGCCCTCTGCGAGACGGTGCGCTGCCGGCGGGTCCAACTGCTCGAATACTTCGGCGAGACGTCCACGCCCGCCTGCGGCAACTGCGACACCTGCCTCACCCCACCGGAGACCTGGGACGGCACGGTCGCCGCCCAGAAGTTGCTCTCCGCGATCTTCCGTCTCGACCGTGAGCGCAACCAGCGCTTCGGCGCCGGGCACTGCATCGACATCCTGCTCGGCAAACAGACCGACAAGATCAGCCAGTACGGTCACGACTCGCTCACCGTCTTCGGCATCGGCTCCGAGCTGAGCGAGGCGGAGTGGCGGGGCGTGGTCCGACAACTGCTCGCCGAAGGGCTGCTCGCTGTGGAGGGCGACTACGGCACGCTCGCCCTGACCGAGGCGAGCGCCGACGTCCTGGGTCGCCGCCGCACGGTCACGATGCGCCGCGAGCCGGAGAAGCCGGCCTCCAGCCGCTCGTCCAAACCGCGCGGCGCGGCCACCGTGGTGGCCGAGCTGACCCCGGCCGCCGCGTCGCTCTTCGAGCGGCTGCGGAGCTGGCGGGCGGCCAGCGCCAAGGAGCAGGGCGTCCCGGCGTACGTGATCTTCCACGACGCCACGCTTCGACAGATTGCCAGTGACGCGCCAGGCACGCTGGCCGACCTGTCCCGGATCAGCGGCGTCGGCGAGAACAAGCTCGCCAAGTACGGCGAACAGATCCTCGGCGTCCTCGCCGGCGACTGACACCGACAATGCCCAAGGGCCGGACCCCGTGGTGGGGTCCGGCCCTTGCGGTGGTGTGGTGGTGCGGTGGTGCGGTGGTGCCGTGGTGCCGTGGTGCGGGCCGTGCGCTGCGGCCTTACGGTGTTGCCGCGGTGGTGTGGTCTTGCCGTGGTGCTGGGCGGCCTTGCGGTGGTGTGGGTCAGCTGGTGGCGTAGCCGCGGGTGGCGATCCAGTCGGCGAGGTGTTCGATGCTGATCTGGTAGGCGGCTTGGTTGGGGTC
>NZ_JBIAKV010000024.1:0-51376 GCF_042872705.1 Micromonospora sp. NPDC005203
GGGGGTGGCGCATGCGGCCTGCCCGGGGGTTGGCCGGTGGTGGTGCTCGGCCGTGCGGGGGATGTAACCGGGGCGGCCCGCCGGATGTTCCCGGCGGCTGCCTCCGGTGGGAGGGGCCGGCGGCGGTTCCTGCGGCCGGCGCACCACGACCCGGACTGTTGCGGTGGTCTGCCAGGTATAACGACCCGGCCCGGCCGCCGATTCCGCCGCCGGGGTGGCCCCGATCACCCGACACCAACCACCAAACCGAAAGAAAACGCCCACTCCGCCCATCCGACGATACGGACACCGCGGACGAGGCGGGGTGATCGACTCGGGTTCCTGAAAGTCGCGGTGTCCGGGCGCCGGGAACACCCCGACATCATGGAAGCCGAGTGGATCAGGAGGGTCCGCGCCTATCCCGCCGCCGGAGGGCAGGCGGAGCGGTCGCGACGTGCGGGTGGGGCAGCCCGAACGCTTCGGACCGCCCCACCTGGATGCGAGGACGGGATCAGAACCCCAGGACGTTCCGCCCGCCGACCACCGGCAGCCGAAGTTCGCTGTCGTTCGCTGCGACCCGCAGTTTGGTGCCACCCAACGGCAGCAGGGTGTACTCCTGGTCGCTGGAGAAGACGACCACACCGATCCGATGCCCGGCCGGGAAGACGTAGTCCTTCGGCTCCAGGGTCCACCGGTAGTCGTACAGCTTGCCCTGCTTGACCGGCTCGGTGCGGGCGGCGTTCTTGCGGTTCTGCGGGTCCATCCAACCTCGCGTCACCACGGTCGGCGCGGCGGTCGACCCGGCGGGGCCGTAGTCGACCAGGTACGCGGTGAGGTTCGCGTCCGGCTTGTTGTCGATCGCCATCCGCAGCCGCATCTCCGGACGTCCGGAGATGCGGACGTCCTGCGTCAGTGCGGGGGAGCGGTAGGCGAGCCGGTTCGCGCTCGCCGTGTCGGGGTTGGCGACCAGCGTGTCCGGGTGGATGGTGCGGCCCTCGTCGACGAAGCTCTGCTCGATTGTGGCCTTCGGTGGCTTGCCCGTGGTGAGCGCGCCCGGGGCGGTGGCGTCGGCGGCGGCGAACCGCAACCCGACCGCACGCGCGGCCGGGTCGGGCCAGTTGGCGTACGTGGTGTAGGCGCGGTCCTCGCGCTGGAGCACCGCGGTCGGCTCGTCCATGATGCCGTTGCGCACGTTCCACAGCCAGAAGTCGAACCAGCGGTTCTCGGTCTGCTTGTAGGTCCACGTCTGCCCGCTCGGCAGGGTCACCGACGCGCTGCTGCCCGGCCCGCCGTGCCCGCCCTGGTGCAGCCAGATCTTGCGCGGCACCTCGCGCTTGGCGAGCTGGTCCCACCAGCCGGCGAAGTGTTCGGTCTTGACGTTCCAGTCGTTGAGGCCGTGCACGACGAAGACGCTGGCCTTGACGTTACGGGCGTCGAGATAGTCGCGGTCGCGCCAGAACGTCGAGTAGTCGCCGGTGACCCGGTCCTGCTCCGCGGTGATGGTGGCCAGTTCGTCCGCGCAGGGCCCCTCGGCTCGGGCCTGCCCGGCGGTGTACTGGGCGAGGATGTCGAGGTCCTCACCCTGGAACGTCCCGGGAGCGACGACCAGACCGTTGGCCCGGTAGTAGTCGTACCAGCTGCTGATGGCGGAGACCGGCACGATGGTCTTGAGTCCCTTGACCCCGGTGGTGGCCACCTGGTTGGGCAAAGTCCCGTTGTAGGAGACGCCGGTCATGCCGACCGCCCCGGTGGTCCAGCCGGCGGTGATCGGGGCGCCGTTCGCGTCGTACCCCAACGCCTGGCCGTTGAGCCAGTCGATGACCGCCTTGGTGCCGAGCGTCTCGGCCTGGTCGCCGCTGGTGGGGCAGCCGTCGGAGTCGCCGGTGCCGACGCTCTGACCGAGCACCACCGCATAGCCGCGGGGCACGTAGTAGTCGTCCAGCGAGCCGGGCAGGTTGGCCTTCGCCTGGGCGCGCTGGGTGCCCGCGCCGAGCGCCCGCCGCCCGGACCGGTCGGCCAGACCGTTCTGCGGCAGGTCGTCGACCAGCACGCTCGGGTACGGCACGTCGCCCCAGGTGCCCTTGCGGTACGGGCTGTGCTCGAAGATGACCGGCACCTTGAAGCCCTGCGTGCCGGTCTCCCGGGGGCGGGAGATGTCGATTGCCACCCGGTCGAGCCGACCGTCGTGATCGGTGTCGACAGGGGTCTGGACGAACACCCGCTCCTCGATCGCGTCGGCGAGCGAGAACACCGGTTGGGTCATGCCGTCGCTGACCACGATGCCGGTGGGCGTGGTGGTCGTGGGCGGGGCCGCGGTCGCGGTGGCGGCTGCGGTCAGGACCAGTGCGCCGGACACGCCGACGCTCAGTAGTGCCAGATGGCGGGGTCGACGCATGCGCGTCTCCCTTCGGTTGGGCTGGGTGCCGGGTCTCGGCAGGGAGCTGTCTCGAAGATCCATTCGTGGCCATGCTAGGTCCGGGCCCGGGTCCCGTCGATGCCTTCGGAGGGGGATGTGCGCTCTATTCACAATGTGCAGTTCTGGACGAGGTGGGCGGCAATCGAAACGTCATCGAACCGAGCCGGACGCTGACACGCTGCGGAAATCCGGGTCCCACCAGCGGAAAACCTGTCGTCGGAAACCTCTGAAGATCACCTACATGTGCATATGATCTTGCGGGAAGTCGCCCGAAGAGGCGCTTTCGTCCACATTAGACGAGGAGCAGCATGCTCAGGACAACACGGTGGCTGTTGGCCGTCGCCGTCACGGCCACGACGCTTACCGCCCTACCGGGCGGCACGGCCACGGCGGGACCCAGCGGCATCGGCCGGACCGGCGCACCCGCCACCTCGATCGACGGCAGGACCCACACCGTCACCCTGCTGACCGGGGACGTGGTGACCGTCCGCAGCAATGCCTCGGGATGCCCGCAGGCCACGGTCCGACCGGCCGACGAGAACGCGGTGATCCGCCAGACCTGTGGCCCCGACGGTCACCTGCACGTCATCCCCGCCCGCGTCGCGTCCCAGATCGGCGCGGTCCTCGACCCCGACCTCTTCGACGTCACCACGCTGGTCGCCGACGGGTACGACGACGACAACACCACGGAGCTGCCGCTCATCGTGCAGCCCGCCACCGCGTCCGCCCGGGTCGCCGCGCTCGGTGACGTACTGCCGCTGCCCAGCATCGGCGCGGTGGCCGGCCGCGTACCCAAGAAGAGCCCGGCCACCGCGAAGCTGGCGACCAACTCGCTGCTCGCCGGCGCGAAGAAGGTCTGGCTCGACCGCAAGGTCCGCGCGACCGCGCTGACCGGCGGTGGACAGCAGCGGGACCTCGACCGCAACCTGGGACAGATCGCCGCACCCGAGGCCTGGAAGTCCGGCTACACCGGTGCCGGCGTCCGGGTCGCGGTGCTCGACACCGGTGCCGACTTCACCCACCCGGACCTGGTCGGCCGGGTCACCGACCGGTCCGACTTCACCGCCGAGGGCGGTGACGCCGTCGACCACAACGGCCACGGTACGCACGTCGCGTCGACGATCGCGGGCACCGGCGCGGCCGCACCCGGGCAGCGTCGCGGCGTGGCGCCGGACGCCAAGCTGGTGATCGGCAAGGTCCTCGACGACCGCGGCTCGGGCGAGGACTCCGGGATCATCGCGGGCATGGAGTGGGCCGCCGCCCGGGCCGACGTCATCAACATGAGCCTCGGCGGCAGCGACCCGGACGACGGCAACGACCCCCTCTCGCTCGCCGTCGACGGCCTGAGCAAGCAGACCGGTGCGCTGTTCGTCATCGCCGCCGGCAACAGCGGCGGGGCCATCTCCTCGCCCGGCTCGGCCGCCAGCGCCCTGACCGTCGGCGCTGTGGACCGCAACGACGAGCTCGCCGACTTCTCCAGCCGGGGGCCGCTGGTCATGAGCAACGTGGCCAAGCCCGAGCTGGTCGCGCCCGGTGTCGACATCGTCGCCGCGCGCGCCGCCGGCACCAACCTCCAGGACCCGATCGACAAGCACTACGAGGCGATCAGCGGCACCTCGATGGCCAGCCCACACGTCGCGGGCGCCGCCGCGCTGCTCGCCCAGCGGCATCCGGACTGGACCGGTGCGCAGCTCAAGGCAGCCCTGGTCGGCGCCGCCGACCCGCTGACCGGCATCGACGCGTACGCCGTCGGCGCCGGCCGGCTCAACGCGGTCCGCGCCCTCGGTGGCCCGACCAGCAACCAGCCGGTGGTCAATCTCGGCACGTTCGCGTACCCGCAGTCCGGGACCAGCGAGGCGACGCTGAGCTGGACCGGCGCGGCCACCCCGGCGACGACGGTCCTCGACCTCGACGTGGCGGTCGTCAACCACGACGGCCAGCCGGTGCCGCGCGGCGCGGCGTCGCTGTCGACGAACCGGGTGACTGTCAAGCGTGGCAGCACCGCCGGGGCGACCCTGCGGGTCAACCGCGCGGCGCTGGCCACCCGGCCGGGCTTCTACCTCGCCACCGTCACCGCCCGCACCGGCCGCACGGTGGTCGCGACCACGCCGGTGAGCTTCTACGTCGAGCCGCCCAGCTATGACCTCACGATCCACACCAAGCCGTTGTCCGGTCTGAAGGACGGCGCGGAGAGCTGGATCAACCTCGCGATCACCAACCTCACCGACCCGGTGATCTACTACGGCGGGGCGGGCGGTGCGCCCGGCGACGACTTCACGCTGCGGGTACCGGCCGGCCGGTACTCGATGCTCGGCGCCTCGGTCGCCTACTACGTCGACAGCGACGTGCTGGAGACGACGCTCGTCGGCGAGACCGACCTGAACGTGACCGGCAACCGGAGCGTGACGCTCGACCCGGCGCGCGCCAAGCCGGTGACGGCCACCGTCGACAGCGTCGCCACCAAGGCCACCAAGATCGATCTCACGAACGTGCAGACCGCGGCGAACGGGCTGTCCGTGTGGAACCAGATCAGCGGGTACGGAACCGCGACCGCCGTCCGCGCCTCCGCCCTGCCGAAGCCCGGTGTCGGATCGCTGCGCAGCTGGGCCGCTGTCAACCTCGACGCACCGGCCGGCACGGCCAAGCCGTACCGCTACAACCTGGTGCACGAGTACCCGTTCGGCGTACCGGCCGATCCCGCGTTCCGGGTGAACGCGGCGGAGCAGGCGAAACTCGCCCGGATCGAGGAACGGTTCCACCAGGCGGACTCGGAGGGGATGTCGACCCAGCTGATCCGCACCGGCTTCACTCCGGACGGGGTGTGGGTGACGGAGACCCACGAGGGCAACCTGCCGCCGTACCGCACCGACTACCTGTCGCCCGGCTATCGCTGGGCCGACGAGGGCGTCTACGGCGGCCTGTCGGCCCAGGAGGCACCCCGCAGCTACCAGCCGGGCAGCCGGCAGGCCAAGGTCTGGGCGCGGCAGCCGCTGCACTCCGGCTGGTACGACGACCCGGCCGGCGTCGGCCACAGCTGCGCCACCGCGCCGTCGCGGACCCGGGGCAACCTGCACATCGACCTGGTGACCCTCACCGACGAGCACCAGCGGGCCGACTGCCTCCAGGGCGACTCGATCGGCGTGAACCGCAAGCTCTCGTTGTACCGCGACGGCAAGCTCGTCGACGAGCGGAACAGGCCGCTCGCCGACTTCACCGTGCCGCAGCGGATGGCGGACTACCGATTGAACCTCGACGTCGACACGAGCCTGATCCTGCCGATCTCGACGAAGGTCAGCACCTCTTGGACGTTCCGGTCCGCCGGGCCGGACGGGACGGGGAGCGTGCCGTTGCCACTGCTCGCGCTGGACTACGCCCTGCCCATGGACACCACCAACCACGTCACCGGCGCGACTGCCGAGTTGGCCGTCCGGCAGGCGCACGGCGTGAAGGCGCAGAAGGTGACGTCGTTGCAGGTCTGGACCTCGACGGACGACGGCGTCACCTGGACGTCGGCCCGGGTCACCGCGAGCGGCGACAGTTACCGGGTCGCCCTGCCGAAGGCCAGTGCAGGGCAGGCCGTCTCGCTGCGCGTGAAGGCCGCCGCGAACGGAGGTAGCGGCATCGACCAGACCATCATCCGGGCGTACCACGCCGGCTGACGGTCACCGCTGCTGGTGCGGCCCGAGCTTACGACCGGGCCGCACCAGCACCCCGCCGGATTCACCGCCGGGCGGTGTCGATCCGCAGTGGCCTCGTTCGTCGTGACGGTGAAACGTGACGCCGATCCGAGAGGCACGCCCATGACGTCCCGGACGATCGTCCCCGAGACCCGTCTTCGTCCAACCCGGCTCCTGCTGGGCTGCGGCACGATCGCCGGCGTTCTCTTCCCCGCCCTGTCGTTCGGGCAGGCGTTCACCCGATCCGGGTTCGATCTGCGCCGGCACGCGCTGAGCGCGCTCACCCTCGGTGACCTCGGCTGGTTGCAGGTCATCGCGTTCGCCGGCACCGGCGTGCTGGCCGTCGCCTTCGCGGTGGGCCTGTGGCGGGCACTGCGCCCGGGTCGGGCCGGGACGGTGGTGCCGGTGCTGGTCGGCGTCTACGGGGTGGCGATGGTCGGCGGCGGATTCTTCGTCCCCGATCCCGCGCTCGGCTGGCCGCCCGGCGCCCCGAGCGGGCTGCCCGAGCAGACCAGCACGGGCAGCATCCTGCACACGGTGTGCGGTGCGGCCGCGTTCCTGTCGCTCATCGGGGCCGGGCTGCTGATCGCCCGACGCTTCGCCGGCCAGGGCCACCGGGGATGGGCGCTCTCCAGCGCGGCCAGCGGTGTCGTCGCGTTCGTGCTCACCGCCCTGCCCTGGAGCGAGGAGAGTGCGAGCCTCCGCTTCGCCGTCGGAGCGGTGCTCATCTCCGGCTGGCTCGTCGCGGTGTCCGTGCGGGTACGCGACGAGGTGGCCTGAGGGGTCACTGTCCCTCCCAGACCGCCTTCGCGCCGGAGTCGCCGGTGCGGACCACGTAGTACACGACGATGCCGGCGGCCACCACCGACAGCACCTGCAACGCCACCGTCAGCGCGCGGCCGGGCCGCCGGTTGTCGGTGGCGCTCGCGTCGGCGGAGCGCGGCGCGACGATCCGGACCAGTGCCAGCGCCACGATCGCCAACAGGAGGGTCGCCCAGAACGTGATGTCGCCGAACTCCTGGTGCGCCTCGATCTTCGGGAGGAACTCGGGGGTGATCCGGTTGGCCTTCTGCATGCGCTCGAAGAAGGCTTCCCCGGAGAGCTTCGCCAGCAGGGCGGCGACCGGCGCACCCACGGCGAGCAGCCCCAGCACCCACCGGGTGTGCGGCCGGATGGGCGCGACGAGCGCGTAGCCGACCGTCAGGAGGGCCAGCAGCGGGACGAACACGACCGCGGCGTGCAGCACCAGAGGGTGGGCGGGGATGCCCATGAACTCCTCGAACATCGGCGTCTCCTCCGGAGGCGTCAGGTGGACGTCGATCGTCCAGAGATGGACCGTAGCGGTTCAGCGGTCGCATCGCAGTATCGGCTCAGCGCTCGCACCGCAGCACGGCCAGGTCGACAGCCTCGGCCATCGCCTGCATGCCCCTGTCGTTCGGATGGAGGTGTTCACCGCTGTCGAAGATCGAAAGAAGCGCCCGCGGGTCGTGCGGACCGCGGGTGACCTGGTCGAAGTCGACCACGGCGTCGAACACGCCGCTGAGCCGGACGACACCGATGCCCCCGGCTACCGGGAGCGCGGCAGGCAGTCCTTCTTGTACTTCAGGCCCGAGCCGCACCAGCACGCGTCGTTGCGCTCCGGCGGCCAGGCGATCCGCGCGCTGGGTCGCGCCTGCACCTCGGCCGCGTACCCCGCCCGGACCGCCGCGTCGCTCGGGTCGCCGTCTCGTCGAGCGGCGAACGCGTTCAGTCCGTCCACGGTGGCGCGGAACACGCCCAGCCCGGCCTGACCGGCGTCCCTCAGCCGGACCAGCTCCTTCTCCAGCCGGCCCCGATGCGCGTCCCAGTCCGGCCCGTACACCTCGCTCAGCGTCGCGTGCTCGGCGAGCAGCCGATCGAGCTCGGCCCGGGGCCAGAAGAGCAGGTCCGACTCCGCGTCCCGACGCTCTCCGGCCCGGCGCACCAGCTGGGACTCCAACCGGTCCGCCAGGTCGTCCTGCCGATCGTGTGGCAGGTTCAGGTTCCGGCGTACCCGGTGCCGCTGTTGCAGCAGGAAGAAGACGACACCGGGCGCGTCCGGCGGACCCAGATCGACCACCGGGTCGATGGTGGTGCTGGCCGGTCCGGACGCGGCGCTCGCGCGTTCGTTGAGCAGGGTGTCGACCGCCTCGCTCAGCCAGGTCTCGGCGGTCGCCGAACGACCGCCGGCGTCCAGCGCGGCGCTCAGGTAGGCGGGGGCGTCGGGCTGCGTGAGCAGCGACGGGCGCAGCGTGGTCAACTCCGCCATCGCCTCGTCGTCGCGACCGCCGGCCCGGAACAGCGCCCGGGCCCGCAACGCCCGGGCGGACCCGGCGCGCGGGTCGTCCCCGGACGGGTACGCCGCCAGAGCCTGCTCCGCGTAGCGCAGGGCGGCCTCGGGTCTCGCCCGGATCTCGGCGATCTCGGCGGCCAGGGTCAGGGCGTCCCCGGCGTCGTCCGGATCCTCCAGCCGACCCTGCTCCGCCGCCTCGGCGACGTCGGCGGCGACACCCAGCGGGTCGGCCGTCCCGAGCGCCGAGCGGCGCAGTTCAGCCAGGTCAGCCTTGGTGAGTACGTCTCTCGTCGGCACGATCTCACCGTACGTCGGGGTGCTCGGAGTATGCGGGCAGATCACCCGTTACCCCGCTCGCACGCTCCCGGAGCTACAACCAGGCTCCGGCCGCCGCGGCCCGAGCGGCGTAGCTGTCGAAGTCGAGCGGGTCACGTCCGAGAACCCGACGCACCCCGTCGGTCGGCTCGGCGAGATGTCCCGCCCGCATCCCCGCGAACAGGCTGTTCAGCGCCGTGGCTGCCTCCTCCGGATAACCCTCGGCGAGCAGGTCGGCCTGGTACTGCTCCGCCGTGAGCTCCACGTAGCGCATCGAACGCCCGGACGCCGTGGCGATCGTCGCCACCGCCTCGGCGAAGGTGAGCGCGCGTGGACCGGACAGGTCGTACACCTGTTCGTGGTGACCGGGTGACGTCAGGAGCGTCGCGGCCACGTCGGCGATGTCCTGGGCATCGACGAACGGTTCCGGGGTGTCGCCGATCGGCAGGGCCAGCCGACCGTCGAGCAGCGGTTGGCGAAACAGGTCCTCGCTGAAGTTCTGACTGAAGTTGTTCGGTCGGATGATCGTCCATTGGACGCCGGACGTCCGCACCGCCTCCTCCGCGGCGACCATGCCCGGGGAGAAGTCGCCCACCCGGTCGATCCCGCGCCCGGACAGCGCCACGAAACGGCCGACACCCGAGTCGACAGCCTGCGCCACGAAGCCGGCGGCCAGCGCGGGGTCCTCCGGAGCCAGCAGGTAGACCGCCGAGACCCCCTCCAGGGCCGGCCCCCAGGTGGCCTGCCGCGACCAGTCGAACCGCACCTCAGCGGAGCGGGAGGCGGCCCGGACCTGCTGACCCGCCGCCCGCAGCGTCTGCGCCAGCCGGCGACCGGTCTTACCGGTCCCGGCCAGCACGAGGATCGAAGCCGCGTCTGTCGTCATGACCACAAGTCAACCCGGCCGCCGCGCACCGGTACATGTGCTGTCGTACGCCGCGCATGTCCGATCGTCCGAGCCCCGTCGTCGGCGACCTATCGTCGATGTCATGGACCCGTTCGACAGTCTGCTGCGGGGCGTGCACGCCGAAGGTGCGGCCTTCGGCCGGTCGGTGCTGACTCCGCCGGGAGCACTGCGGTTCACCGACGGCGCCCCACTGACGCTCTGCGTTCCGATGCGCGGCGAGGGGTGGATCTCCCACCCCGAGAGCGACAAGCCCCGCCTGGTCCGGGTCGGGGAGGCCGCCACCGTGCGCGGCCCGGCGCCGTTCGTCTTCTCGGCCGAGCCACGGTCGAGCTTCGAGCCCGGTGAGCTGCGCGACGTTCGGCGCGGCCGCACCGACACGTCCGCCCAGGGCGGCACGGATCCCACCGAACGCCTGGTGCTGCTGGTCGGGGTGTACCACGTTCGGGGTCTGGTGCCCCAGCGACTGCTGAGCGCGCTACCGCCGGTGCTTGTCGTCCCGGACGACCAGGACTGTGCCGCGCTACGCGACTACCTGGACGCGCAGCTCGACGCCTGTCGGCCCGGCCGGCAGGTCGTGCTGGACCGTCTCCTGGACTGGCTGTTGGTGTGCACGGTGCGGGACTGGTTCGACCAACCGGAGGCCGAGGCTCCCGGCTGGTACCGGGCGTTGGGCGACGACACGGTCGGTCCGGTACTGCGCGCGATGCACGACGCGCCGGGCCGGCCGTGGAGCCTGGCCAGCCTCGCCGCGCAGGCGGGAGTCTCCCGGTCCACACTGGCCAGTCGGTTCACCGCACTGGTCGGCGAACCGCCGCTGACCTATCTGACCGACTGGCGCATGACCCTGGCGGCCGACATGCTTGCCGAATCCACGGCGACGGTCGCCGCCGTGGCGCGACACCTCGGGTACGCGGACGCCTTCGGCTTCAGCGCCGCCTTCAAACGGGTGCACGGGATGAGCCCGAGTGCGGCGCGGAGCCGGTCGTCGAATGGTCGTAAAACGAACTAACTACTGTCATCTGCCGTCAACCCGTCGACGATAGCGTCCGGTCGCCAGTTTCTCGACAGGTCGCACAAAAGGCGGAGTTATGGGCACGGTAGATCGACGTACCTTCCTCAAGGCGATGGGCGCTCCCGCGATCGGCGCGGCGCTCCCGCTGGACCTCAGCAAGGCGCTCGCCATCCCGGCGAACAACCGGACCGGCTCGATCAAGGACGTCGAGCACGTCATCATCCTGATGCAGGAGAACCGTTCCTTCGACCACTACTTCGGCACCATGCGCGGCGTACGCGGCTTCGGCGACCCCCATCCGGCGACACTGCCGTCCGGCAAGGACGTCTGGCACCAACCCAACGGCGACGACGAGTTGCTGCCGTTCCGCCCCGAGGTGAAGGATCTCGGTCAGACCTTCCTGCCGGACCCGCCGCACGGCTGGAACGACGGCCACGCCGCCTGGAACGACGGCCGGTTCGACGGGTGGGTGCCGAACAAGGGCGTCACGGCGATGACCTACCACACCCGCCAGGACCTGCCCTACCACTACGCGCTCGCCGACGCGTTCACCGTCTGCGACAGCTACCACTGCTCGCTGATGGGGCCGACCGACCCGAACCGCTATCACATGTGGAGCGGCTGGGTCGGCAACGACGGCAAGGACGGCGGCCCGGTCATCACCAACGCGGAGGCCGGCTACGACTGGTCGACGTACCCGGAGCGGCTGGAGCGCAACGGCATCTCCTGGAAGATCTACCAGGACGTCGGCACCGGCCTCAACGCCGGCGGGTCGTGGGGGTGGACGAACGACCCGTACATCGGCAACTACGGCGACAACTCGCTGCTCTACTTCCACCAGTACCAGAACGCGCAGCCCGGAACGCCGCTGGCCGAGAAGGCGAAGACCGGCACGGAGATCAGGACCCAGGGCCGCGACCCGGAGGCGCTGCTCGCCGACTTCCGCGCCGACGTCGAGGCGGGACGCCTGCCGGAGGTCTCCTGGATCACCGCGCCCGAGGCGTACACCGAGCACCCGAACTGGGGGCCGGCCTTCGGCGCCTGGTACATCTCGCAGGTCATCGACATCCTCGCGTCGAACCCCGAGGTGTGGAGCAAGATGGCGCTCTTCGTCACGTACGACGAGGAGGGCGGCTTCTTCGACCACGTGGTCCCGCCGACGCCCCCGCAGACCCGCGAGCACGGGCAGTCGACGGTCCCGACCACCAACGAGATCTTCCCCGGCGACGCCGACCACCCGGCCGGGCCGTACGGCCTCGGTATCCGGGTGCCGATGGTCATCGTCTCACCGTGGACGCGGGGCGGCTACGTCAACTCGCAGGTCTTCGACCACACCTCGCTGATCAAGTTCCTGGAGGCGCGGTTCGGGCACGGCCGCCCGGACCTGATCGAGCAGAACATCACCCCGTGGCGGCGCGCCGTCGTCGGTGACCTGACCACGGCCTTCGACTTCCGGCACCCGAACCGCTCGCGCGAGGTCAGGTTGCCCGACACCGACGACTTCAAGCCCGAGGAGCTGATCCGGCACCCCGACGAGGTGCCGGTCCCGCCGGCCGACCAGCGGCTACCGAAGCAGGAGCACGGAGTACGTCCGGCGCGCGCGATCCCGTACACCCTGCACGCCGACGCCCGGGTCGACGACGGCGCGCTCCGGATCGACTTCCGCAACGCAGGCAAGGTCGCCGCGGTCTTCCAGGTCCGCCAGGCCGGCAGCGCGGACGCCCCGCGCAGCTACACCGTCGAGCCGGGCAAGCACCTGACCGACACCTGGCCGGTCGAGTCGTCCTACGACCTGTCGGTGCACGGCCCGAACGGGTTCTTCCGCCGGTTCACCGACGGCCGGTCCCGCCTCGACGTCACCCCCGCCTACGACGAGCGTGACTACAAGCTCGCCCTCACGCTCAAGAACCGCGGGTCGCGGCGGGTCGAGGTGACCGTCCGGGACGGGTACAACTCCCGCCCGGTGAAGCTGTCCCTGCGCCCCGGCGAGACCGAACGCGCGACGTGGGCGCTCGCCCGCACCCACGGCTGGTACGACCTGACGGTTTCCGTCGTCGGTGACGTCGAATTCGCGTACCGCTGCGCGGGTCATGTCGAGAACGGCACGGACAGCATCAGCGACCCGGCGCTCGGCGGGCTCGTCTAGGTGAGATCGTCGCCCGGGTCGTAGCCGGCCCGGGCGATGGACCTCGGCCCCCGACTGTCGGCCCGCCGCCTCGTTGTCGTCCCAATGGGTGGCTGTCGGCCCGCCGCTTCGCTGCGCGACCCGGACGATCGCTGGTTGGCGGCGGATGTCTCGTTGAGCCTGATGGCTCACAGGCACAAATATTCGTTCGAGTCACAACGGTCGACGCGCCGCCGGTCCGTCGGGAGGTGACGCTCCCTGGCGGCCACGACAGGCCGCCCATGCGCGGCCGTGAACCACGACAACCGGCAACCGGAAACTGGCGGGCTACGGAACGCGTCCGAGGTACGTCAGCATCGCCTCGCGGCTTCTCGGCAGGCCGTAATGTCCGACGAGCATTGTCACATTGCCGAACTCCTGCCCGTCGATCAGCCACGGCTCGGTCGACCGGCCCAACACCTCGGCGAGTCGTCGCTGCCGGGTCGGCAACGCCGCTACCGGCGTCCCTGCCGCCTTCGGACCGTCCGGGAACGCGAGGCGCAGTGCCACACCCAACACCGTCAACGATTGCTCGCCGGTGACGGTGGGCAGCCGGTCGAGCAGCGCGTCGAGGGCGCGGTCCTCGTGCTGCGGGCCGAGCTGCCGCAGGGCGAGCGCGGTGTAGCGGCCGCGATCACCGTCGAGGAACGGCACCCACTCGTCCTCGACCGGCCCGGTGCCGGCGTCGTCGGGTAGCGCTGACACCCAGTTCAACAGCTCCTCGACCGTCGCCCGGTCGGCCACGGTGCCGAGGACGCGGGCCCGACCGATCGCGGCGGCCCAACGAATAACCGGGCGCGGATCGGCCAACCAGCGGACGTCTGGCGCGGCACCCAGCAGCCCCGAGGCCACCAACATGGTGGCCAACTCGCCGGGGGTCGACCCGACGCCCGGCTCCGCAGCGGCGTCGACCGCGCCGGCCAGCGCTGACACACTGCCGTCGGCCTCCTGCGAAAACCAGGCGAGGGCGTACGCCGCGGCTCTGCGCACGCGTGGATGCGAGTGCGTCAGCAGGGTGCGCAACAGCGGAACCCCGGCGCGCACCGCATCGTAGGTCGCCACCTCGACGTACGCCCTCAGCCGACCGCGCTCCGCCGCGGACAGGGACTCGACGTACGTGTATTCGACGTACTCCTTCTTCGACTTGTCCGTGCCGGTCCACGGTGGCGGTTTGGCGGCGAGCAGCTCCCGTCCGCCCTCGGCGGCCCGCCGGTACTCGGCCACCGGAAAGCCTTCCGGCAGGAAACGCTCGCCGTACCCGACGGCCAGGGCGCTCAGTAGCCCGAGCACCGCCGCCGGGTCCGGGGTGGCCGGATCGGCGAGCAGTTCCAGCAGGAACGGCACGGCGTACGCGCTCGCCTCGAACCGGCTGCCCTGGTGGAAGACATTCGTGTAGAGGTCGACCAGGGCCTCGCCCCGGGTGGTCGGATCAGGCGAGAGCAGCCCGCGCAGTTGATCGGGTACGTCGTCGGCCGCCCCGTAGGCGTGACTCAGCTGCGCCCAATCGATGTCGTCAAGTCCGTCGAGCATGCGCCATGCTCTCCCACCCCACCCCACCCACAGTCAGCGGATCGGGTTCGTCAGAACTCCTCGTACACCGCCGGGTCCTGGTCCGCGAGCCGCCCGTCCGGGCGGCCCAGCGCGGTGATGGCCTCGACCTCGCCGTCGGTGAGCTTGATGTCGAAGACGTCCAGGTTCTCGACCTGCCGCTGCGGGGAAGCGGCCTTGGGCAGCGGAATCACCTGACGGGCCACGTGCCAGGCGAGGATCGTCTGTGCCGGGCTGACACCGTGCGCGGTCGCGATCTCCACGACGACGGGATGCTCCCGCAGGTCGTTGCCGCGGCCGAGCGGGCTCCAACCCTGCACCAGAATCCCGTGCTCCCGGTGGTAGTCGATCGCCTCCTGCTGCGGAAAGTACGGGTGCACCTCGATCTGGTTGACCACCGGGGCGACCCCGGTCTCGGCCACCAGCCGCTCGATGTGCTCCGGCAGGAAGTTGGACAGCCCGATGTGCCGGACCAGGCCATGCTCGCGCGCCTCGATCAGCGCCCGCCACGCCTGCACGTACAGGTCGGTCTTGGGGTTCGGCCAGTGGATCAGGTACAGGTCGACGTGGTCGAGACCGGTGCGGAACACACTCTCCGCAATGGTGGTCAGCGCCTCGTCGTAGCGGTGGTGCCGCCCCGGCAGCTTCGAGGTGACGACCAGCTCGTCCCGCACGTCACCCGCCGAACGTGCCGCCCGGCCGACCGCGCCCTCGTTCTCGTAGTTCACCGCCGAGTCGATCAACCGGTAACCCGCCCGGATCGCCTGCCCGATCGCGTCGACACCGGCCGAGCCGTTCAGTCGGTACGTGCCGAGCCCGATCGCCGGCAGGGTGGTGCCGCCGGCTGCCGTGAGGTGGGGAATCGTCATGATTGGGACCCTACCCGCTGCGGCTGCGCCTCCTCATCAACGCCGTTGCGTGAGGCAGAATGACTGTTCGTCAACCGAGCTTGCATCGCGATCTTGCACTTTCTGCCCCGACATTAGGGTGCATTCCCGCTTAAATCGGCGACAGGAAGTGCAAGATCGGCGCGATTCTCCTGCTCGACGCGTCTTGATCTACAAGCCTCGACAGTCAGTAGCGGGTTGACCGGCCAAGCATGATCTGCTGGGCGCGGCGGCTGGTCACAATGAGACGATGACCGGCTGGACCTGCACGTTCTTGGTCAGCTGCTGCGGCGAGGGGATGGGCGTGCTGATGTTGACCGGCGTGTTGTAGCCGTAGATGACCACCCCGTCGAGGTGGTTCGCGCCCGGCCAGTTCGACTCCAGGCGGACCGCCATCTGAGTGGGGAAGTTGGTCACCTCTTCGGCGCACGACCGGATCAGGACGACGCTCGGGGTGGCGGTCAGGTGGGTGGCAAGCATCCGGGCCAGCTTCTTGTACGTCCAACCCCAGTCCTTGGCGCCGGCTTCGGCGTCGCCGATCTCCTCGTCGTTGCCGTGCGCGCGAATGCACAGCGGCTCGCCCGCCTGCACCCCGGCCAGGTAGGTGGCCAACTGCCGATCCGCCCCGGCCTGCGTGAGGCCGGCGTCGATGGGCAGGAGGGCGCCCCAGGCAGCCGCACCCGAACCGGGTCCTTCAGATTGGCCGCGGGTATTCGGATCCTGCGTCGCCACGATGAACACGACATTCTCCTTAGGGCTGACCGCCTTGGTTGACCGACGAAGGCAGATTAGCCCGGTAGTCGGAGAATCGCCGTGTCGGCTATCCGGCGCAATTAACTCCGTCGCCTGTCGGACAATTGTCGACGGTTCGTGCCGCAGTTGCAGCACGTGCAACTCCCATTGAAGGCAAGGGTTGAGAGGCTCTTCGACGACCCGTACCCGAGGAGGGTTCTCCGCCCGCTTTCCGGTGGTCGTCCCGGTACGAAGACCACCGGAAAGGCGGGAGCACCGAATCCGGGAATGCAGAATACGGCGGGATTCAGCAGACGTGCGTCCGCCAACTCACCTTCGTCACGGTCATGGGAACGTAGAAGAATCCGTCACCAGGAGGAGCACAGTCCGTGCCGGTGAAAGTCCTTCCTTGGGTGGTGAACGACCAGCTTATCTCGGCGTTCCGGTTCGTGTAGTTGTAGTAGTTGAAACCCGTGATGTTGCCGCTCCACTCCGTAGTGGTCACCAGGGACGGAGTCGCCGTAGGAACCCCGTTCGGGTGATCCCAGTGGGGCCAGACGCAGAATGTGCCCGGCTGGCAGTTCCCGGGCGGGTAGACGCCGGCCCCCGACTGGGGTGCCGCCGAGGCAGGGGGCAAAAGCCAACACACCTGCGATGGCCCCGGCGATGGCGAAGGGTTTCAACAGCCCGGCTACCCATTTTCATTGATGAAAATGAATTAAACTTGCGCTAGCGTGGGAAAGTTGCACCGTCAAGGACCCGCGCCGCCGCCCAGCTGGACGGCCATGTCACTCGCGACAAGGTGGGCAATGCGTCACGATCGCCGCAGCTCGCGACGACAGCGGGACCACCGGTCGGCGGCCAGGGGGCAGGGGCGACGAGCTGCTCCCGCACCGCAGGTTGTGGCGCCTGCGGTCACTGACGGCAGGCGCCAGCCGGGAAGCCGGCCGATCCGGCCACCTCCGAATGCCCCCCCGGCTCGGGTGGCAGGCGACCAGTTCGCAGCCAGCCCTGCGTTCGGGACGCTGAGTGACAGTGGTCAGCGGCGGGTTGCTTGACACGGGGAACATAATCGATGCAAGTAAATCTCTCCCTGAGCTGATCGAGCTCCGATCCCGTCCCTGAACACCGTTAGGAAGGGAAGCCCATGCGCAGATTTACCAGCCGAATCGCTGCGGGTCTCGCCGCCGCCTTGATCACCACGCTGGCCGTGACGATACCGGCGTCGCCCGCAGCCGCTGTCGAGACGCTCAAGGTTCCCGACACCGGCCTCGTCTTCTACCAGGCCTACACACAGATCATCGTAGGCAGGCAGGCCACGCCCGACGGTATCTGCCGCCCGGTCCCGGCCGAGGCGATCTGGGCGATCGGCTGGAACGGCTTCGGTTCCGTCTCCGGCTACCGGACCTCCGACTGCACCGGCGCTGCGTCCGAACTCAACAACTTCCACAGCTGGCCGTACGAGGGCTACTACCTCTCCTATCGGGCGGGTTGACCAGCGTTCCCGGTGGTCGATCGCGGACGGCCACCGGGAAAGCACCGATCCAAACGAGCAGGGTGCCGCCGCCTGCACGTACCGGTTCGGCCCTTGGGTTCGGCCAGTGGACCAGATGTAGGCCGATCCGGTCGCGGCCGGTTACCGGGTGATCGCCCGATCAGTCGAGGAACCGCCGCTCAGCAGCGGGTCGGTACGCCGCTCGGCCTCGGGCAGATCCATCGCGGCGGCCAGGAGATTGGCGAGCCGACGGCTGTCGTCCAACCCTTGCCTCTTGCCGGCCCAGTCGTCGAAGGTGAGCCTGATGTTCTCGTCCGTCGTGATGATGTCCAGGACTGGGCCCCGCTTGTCGCGGCGGTCTAGGTTGACATCGGCGATGGCCAGCAGGGGTTCCTCGCCGGGCACGACCCACCGGAGGGTACGCAGCACGCTGTGCCTGAATGGGTAGCAACGCTTGCCGGCTGGATCTCCTGTTCGGAGGACTCGGCCTGTGGCGCGGCGTGACCCTGCTGCGTCGCGCAGGAGGGGCCCGTGATTCGACTGGCACGCCCGTCTGGTTGGTATTGGTGGAGAGCAGCGGTCTGACCGTGCTGGGCGTGGCCCTGCTGCTCGACGGCTGGATGAATTTGACCTGGCTGGCGGTTGTCCAGATGAGCATCGGCGCTGTGGGCAGCATCCATCGCTGGCTGCGGCGTGTTTTGCCGCCAGCCAGGCCAGCTCGTGCGCTGGGATAGAAGTGATGATCGCTCGAATCGGATCTTGATTAGTCTGTCCGACCCGTGGCGGTGGAGAGCAACCGTCGCCAAGCATCATGCGAAAACGACAGGGTTGGTCCGACCGGGTCCTTCGAATCGCGGACAGCGACGACACCGGGGAGGTTGGTGGCGACCTCGACGCAGTTGCCGCCGTTGTCACCGCTGCGGGTGCTCTTACGCCAGACGGCGCCGGTCAGATCAGTCATGCCGCATCTCCCCGAGGATCCTCTTGATCATGTCTCTTGATTCTGCCTCGCCGAGCGCGAGGGCCACCAGCCCTCTCCATGTGTCCTCGTAGGCCGTCAGCTCATCCGGCCTGTCCAGGTAGAGCGCCCCGGTCAGCGACTCGCTGTAGACCACCGAGGGTTCGGGTGCAGTCCGACCCCCGTTGGTCGTCGGGAAATCGAGGATCACAAACGAGCCGGCGACCGCTCCAGGGTGCGGCCCGGCGGCGAGCGGCACCACGTGCACTGAGACGTTCGGCTGCTCGGAGACTTCGAGCAGATGGTTGAGCTGCTCGGTCATCACGCTATAGCTGTCGACAACTCGGCGGAGAACCGCCTCGGACAGGACTGCGTCCAAGCGCGGGGGCTGCGGCAGTCGACGCCTAAGTAACGCCTGTCGTCGTAGCCGCACCTCGACTGCTTGCTCACGCTCCTCGAGGCTTAGCCGACTGCCCGGCTGGAAGAGCCCATGGGCGTAGGAGCGCGTCTGGAGCAGCCCGGGAACTAGTGTCTCGCCGTACTCCCGCAGTCGAGCCGCGGCGGATTCCAGCCCCACGTACAGCTCGAACCAGTTCGGCACCGCGTCGCCGTACGCGTGCCACCAGCCCTTTGACTTCGTCTCCGCGGCGAGTTCGCGCATCGCCTCGGTCATCTCGGGCGACACCCCGTACAGCTCGCACATGGCCTTGACGTCGAGCACCCGCACCGACCCCTGGCCGCATTCGAGGCGCCAGATCTTCTGTCGGCTGTATTCGAGGGCCTCGGCGGCGGCGTCGAGCGTCACGCCGGCCTCGTTGCGGAACTGCCGCAACAGTCGACCGAGTTGGCGGCGCGGCACGGTCGATCCAATGTCTTCGGGCATCCCCACACTCCCTGGTTCCAACGCGCAACACTGCGTGACTCTCTCCTGCAACTCCTACGGGTCTCAGCAAAGAAAGTCAATGCACAGCAGAGAAATTGCGGCCTGGAACGTTGCACCTCCGCCGGCAGACTGTCGCAGGCTGGTCACAGCACGGCGGTCCCCCCCGAACGGCCGCGGTGCTTCTCGAACACCCTCGCCCCTCCGAAAGCGGAAGGCAGGCAGACATGAACCCCAGAAACCAGCGACCAGAGCCGCCGAGCGCTGGTGCGACCCACCGCTCCGCCGCGTACACCAGTTTGTTGCCGTGGCAGGTGCGTGAGCGCCGCTTCGCGCCGACCGGGCTCGGGCGTCGCGGTCTGAACCCCGACGACGTGTACGCCTTCCTCGACCGGGTCGCCGTCGACATGGCCGCCGTTTACGCCGCGCTCGCCGAGAGCCGCCGTGAGACCGCCCGGATCAAGGCCGGCCTGCGTCGCTCGCAGGCCGACCACGTCGGTGCCCGCATTGAGGAGGGTCGGGCCTGATGAGCCGGCGTTACGTCGTTCACCTGCCCGTAGTTGCCGACGACCTGTCCGCCGCGCAACGCCTGGCCCGGGTCATCGGCCGATGGATGCTGGTGCTGCCGATGGCGGACCCGGGGGAGACCACCGTCTCCGAGGAGGACCAGCAGTTCCTCCGCCACCGGGTCTTCTGCGACCTGCGGCTGCCCGGTGGCCGGCGCTGCCTCCTGCGCGACGGCCACGACGGCCGCTGCTCCCGCCGCATACGTTGGTGAAGGGAGCGATGCCGGCGACGGACCACCATGGACACGGCCGTTTGGGCGGACCATGATGCGGTGTGCCATTCATAGCGAGCCAGGTGATGCACACGATCTGTCAGAAGGCCGAGGGCAGGAAGGTCAGGGCTGCCGTCGCCTATGCGGGTGACGGGGCAACCGACCTGCTGTCGGTGAAAGCAGGCGACCTGATCGTGGTCAACGGCAGCAGGAACGCAATCGCCAGCGGCGCTACCTCCGCTCGGCTGCTGCGGAGCTGGTATGACCTGGGCGTCCTGCTCTATGCCCACGAGACCCTGCACGCGAAGGTCTTCGTCATCGGTCGGACCGCCTTCGTGGGATCAGCCAACCTCTCGTTGCGTGCCCACACCGACCGTACGGTCGAGGCGGCGATCCAGACCACCGAAGCGGCAGTCGTCGCCGGTGCTCGAGAGTTCATCGACGCGATGGCTGCGAATGCAACCAAGATCGACGACGCGTGGCTCGATTGGGCGGACACGGTACCGGTGCGTGCCCCTGGCGGTCCGGTGCTGTGGAATCCGGATCCGCCGTTCGAGCCAAACGAGCCGTACGACGTCTGGGTCGGCCCCGAGGAAAGGGTCGAGTGGACTGAAGAGGAGACCGCACTGGCGCAGGCCGGCTACCGGATGCACAGCGTGGCCGGGGGCAGGGGCAGGTACGGCACGATCGCCATCAGCGAGTCCGCGACGGACGCGAGCTCGCCTGTGCAGCCTGACATGGTGTTACTCATCCGCCCGCGCAGCGTTGCGCTGGTCAGGTTTCTTGACCGCCGCCAGCGTGGGGGAGCGGCCATGGGCTTCTACCGCACCGATCGGGATTGCGTGCGTCGAACGCTGGGCGAAGTGGCGACCGCTCTCGGCAGCACCCCAGCGATGCTGCGCGAAGGGGACTGGGCGCGGATGGATCCATCGCAGCGCGGAGTGCTTCGAGACCTGTTCAAGCTGCCGAATCTTCCGGCCCGGTCATGATGTGCCCTGTCGGCATGTGAGCCGGTAGACCAGGTGCTGCTGGTGCGTCGTCAGGGCGCACGTACCGCCTCAGACGGACGACTTCCAAGATCGTCGTACGGCCGGGGCACTCTCCACCGGTCGGGTGGCCGTTAGGCTGGCTCTCCCCGGTCTCCCCACCTGGAGAAACGCCATGTCCGACAGCGTCTTCGCGCAGTTCACCGCCGACGACGACCAGCTCGAGGTCGGGCTGCTCGTGCAGCCGGCGATCAACGCCGCCCTGGTGCACAACCGGGTGCCGCTGGTCCGTCACCTCACGCTCGTCAACCGGGGCGCGGTGCCGCTGACCGATGTCACGGTGACGCTGGAACTGCGCGGCCCGGACGGCGTGCTGACCGAGCCGTGGGCACGGACGCTGACCCAGCCATTGCGGCCCGGGGCGAGCACGAGCTGGGACGACTTCCGCGACTTCACACCCGACCGCACGCTGCTGTACCGCACCGGCGAGGCGTTCCCGGTCGACTACCGCCTCACCGTCGAGACAGCCGAGAACGCAGCCGCGGCAGCCGACAACGCAGTCGAGGCACGTGAGACCGCCTTGACGCTTGTCGCCCCGTCCAGGGTGTTGGCGCACAACGAGTGGTTCAACAGCCCCGCCCTGTACGACAGCCTGGCGGCCTTCGTGCAGCCGAACACTCAGGCCGTCGAGGCGGTCCTGCGCGCCGCCGCCCGACTCCTGCTCGCAAGGACCGGCTCCGGCTCGTTACCGGGTTATCAGGAGGGTTCGGAGCGGGCCGCGCTGATCGCCGGCGCCGTCTACGAGGCGCTGCGCCAACTGGAGATCACCTACCAGACCCTGCCGGCGTCCTTCGAGAACACCGGCCAGAAGGTACGCACCACCGCAGCCGTCCTCGACGGTCGACTGGGCAACTGCCTCGACCTGTCCGTCACGTACGCCGCGTGTCTGGAGGCGGCCGGGCTGCACCCGCTCATCTTCGTCAGCGCGGGGCACGCCTTCGGTGGCTTCCTGCTGGAGGAGGAACGGCTGGGCTCGGCCGCGGTGACCGAGACCAACCTGCTGATCTCCATGGTGGACTCGGGCCGGGCCGTGCCGGTCGAGCTGACCCGCATCGGGCCGGGCGCGCGGTCGGCGACCTTCACCGAGGCGGTACGCGTCGGGCTCGGCCACTTCCGTGGCGACGGCGAGCGCATGCAGGGCGTCATCGACGTGCACCTGGCCCATCGCTCGGGGATCCGCCCCCTGCCGTCAACCGACGAGTTGGTCGCCACGCCGCTGCTCAAGGAAACGGCCGCCGAGGCGACGCCACAGACACCAGCGTCCCTCGACCTGCCCCCCGGCGTCGCCGCCGCGCGGCTGCGCCAGTTCGCGGACGAGGGCGAGGAGGTGCCGCAGCAGTCCGACGGGTCGCCGGCGCGCGTCCAGCAGTGGAAGAAGTCGCTGCTCGACCTGAGCCTGCGTAATCCGCTGCTCAACCTGCCCAAGCGGGGCCGTGGTCTGGACCTGCACGTGCCGGCGGGTGCGTTGGCCCTGCTCGACGACCTCATCCACGACGGTCGCCAGGTGCAGGTCATCCCGCAGGACGCCATCAGTCACGTCCACGAGTTGGCCGGGACGCGTCGGGCACAGGACCTCGACGCCGAGATCCTCACCCGGGAGCTGCGTACCGACCGGCGGGTCTACGGCGCGGTCACCGACGCCCGCTACAAGACCGCGATGCGCGCGCTGCAACGCGAGGCGCGCACGATGGAGCAGGAGACCGGCAGCAACCACCTTTACCTGACCATCGGCACCCTGGTGCACACGAAGACGACCGGGGGAGAGGCGTACGCGCCGTTGTTCCTCCTGCCGGTGCGCATCGACGGCGGCAGCGGCCGTCGCCCGTACGCGATCGTCATCGACGGCACCGGGGTCGCCAGTCCGAACCACTGCCTGGTCGAGTGGTTGCGGGTCAAGCACAGCGTGCGGATCCCGGAGCTGGAGCGACCGGTCCTCGACGAGCACGGCATCGACATCGCCAAGACCCTCGCGGCGATCAACACGGGGTTGCTCGACAACCGGCTCAACTACCGCATCGACGAGACAGCCAGTCTTCGCCTGTTGCAGTTCTCCACCTTCCAGATGTGGCGGGACCTCACCGACCACTGGCCACGCTTTCTCAAGAACCCGGTCGTCCGGCACCTGGTCGAGTCCTCCGGCGCCACGTTCGACGACCCCGCCCGCCCGGAGCACGACGTCGAGATCGCCGTCGACGAGGCCGACCTGCACCTGCCCATCCCCGCCGACGGGTCGCAGATGCAGGCCATCGTGCGCGCCGAGCGCGGCCACTCCTTCGTCCTGGAGGGTCCGCCGGGCACCGGCAAGTCCCAGACCATCACCAACATGATCGCCCAGGCGGTCGGCGCGGGCCGGTCGGTGCTGTTCGTCGCCGAGAAGCAGGCCGCACTGGAGGTGGTGAAGCGTCGCCTCAAGCAGATCGGCCTCGGGCCGTTCGCGCTCGACCTGCACGGGCGCAAGCAGTCCCTCAACGCGATCCGCCAGCAGTTGCGCGACGCGCTGGACCAGTACGACCAGGGCGGTGACGGCACGTGGACGGCCGTCGAGACGGCTTACCGGACGCGGCTCGCCCCACTGGCCGAGTACCCGGCCCAGGTGCACACCAGCAACCCCGTCGGGATGTCGCTCTGGTCGGCCTACGAGCAGACCCTGGCGTACGCCGACGGACCGGTCGCCCCGATTCCGGTGGCCTACCTGCACGCACCCGCCCCGGCGCGCGCGCAGGTCGAGACGACCCTGCGGGAGTTCCCGGCGGCCGCACGATCCGCTCGACTCCGGGCCGCGCACCCGTGGGCGCTCAGCGGCTGCCGCACCCTCGACGGGCTGCACGGCGACGCGGTCACCGAGATCGCCGCTGAGCTCGAACGCCTCCGTGCCGACCTCGCCGCCCACCCACACCTGGTCGAGTTGCTGCACACACTGCCCGCCCCGGAGACCGTGAGTGAGCTGCAGGCGGGCGCGTGGCTCGCCGTACGCGGACTGCTGCCGGACCGGCAGACCACCCTGCACGCCGGCGACCGACGGTGGGACGAGGCGGTGGCCCGGCTCCAGCCGGACCTGGCGGCCTTCCGGCAGGGCTTCGCCGGTGAGCTGGCCACCTTCCGGCCGGACGTGTTCACTCGACCGGAGCTGGCCGCCTGGCACGCGGCAGCCCAGGAGGCGGCGAAGAAGCTGTTCGGCAAGCGCAAGCGGCGGCAGGCCGTCGCGGATCTGCTGGCGGTGCACCTGGTCGCGGGCGCGACGCTCGACGTGGATCGGGTGGAGATCACCACCGGTCGGCTGGTCGCCGCCCAGGCGCAGGCGGCGGCCCTCCACCAGCATGTCGTGGCGGTGGGCGGGCTGCGGCTGTCGCGGTGGCAGCCCACCGACCCCGACGCGCAGGAGCGGCTGACCGAGGCGATCGAGGCAACCCGGGTGGGCCGCACGCTCCTGACCCGGCACCCGCGAGCCTGGGAGCTGTTCGACGGCGGGTGCACCGATGTCGACGCGGTGCTCCTCGACCGCTTCGCCTCGCGCTGGCGGGCCTGGCGCGGGGTGTTGCGCTGCGGTGCGGCCGAGCTGGCCCGGTGGTCCGCCAGTGCGCACTGGGTGGACGCCTGGCAGCGCGACGGCGCGGCCTGGCTGCACGAGTTGCGCAGCGAGGAGTTGTTCCCGTTGCGCCGGTGGGCGACCGTCCTGGTCCACGCCGACGTGCTCGCCTCGGCCGGTCTCACCGACTACCAGGACCAACTGCTGCGGGCCGAGGTGCCCGCGCGTCTCGCCGAGGAGGTCTACCGGCGGGGCGTCGCGACGGCGTCCCTCGCCGAGCGGGTCCGGGCCGGCGGCCTGCAGTACTTCGACGCGGACCTGCACGACGACGAGATCAGCCAGTTCGAGGCGGCCGCCGGTGAGCTGCGGTCCGCGCTGCCCACGCGGCTGCCGTCGGTGCTGGTCCGTCGCCGCCCCTTCAGCCCGTCCGACCGGCGGGGCCGCTTCGCCGACTTCGCGGCGGAGCTTCGCCGCAAGCGCGGCGGGCGGTCCTTCCGGGAACTGTTCGAGCAGTACCCGGACGCGGTGCTCGCACTGACCCCGTGCGTGCTGGTCAGCCCCGCGTCCGCGGCGAACTTCCTGGCACCGGGGAGCCAACGTTTCGACCTGGTCATCTTCGACGAGGCCTCGCAGATCCGGGTGGCGGAGGCGATCGGCGCGATGGGTCGGGGCAGCGCCGTGGTGGTGGTCGGCGACTCCCGGCAGATGCCACCGAGCAGCATCATGCAGGCCAGCCACAGCACGGACGAGGTCGACGAGGGTGACGGCCCCGTGCCGGAGGACCTGGAGAGCATTCTCAGCGAGGCCGTCGAGTCGGGACTGCCGCAACGGTGGCTCTCCTGGCACTACCGCAGCCACGACGAGTCACTCATCGCCTTCTCCAACCGCTACTACTACGACAACAAACTGTCCAGCCTCCCGTCGCCCGGTGCCGCCAGCGAGGCGGGCGTCAGCTGGCGGCGCGTCGACGGCCAGTACGACCGGGGCGGATCCCGCACCAACGAGGTCGAGGCGCGGGCGATCCTCGCGGACATCACCCGGCGGCTGCACGACCCGGCGACCGCCACCCCGTCCGTCGGCGTGGTCACCTTCAACATCCAGCAGCGCGACCTCATCCTCAACCTGCTGGAGGAGAGCGCCGATCCGATCATCCGCGAGCACCTCGCCGGGGCGGTCGCGGAGCCGATCTTCGTGAAGAACCTGGAGAACGTGCAGGGCGACGAGCGCGACGTCGTCCTGTTCTCCCTGGCCTTCTCCACCAACCCGGAGACCGGTCAGCTCCCGCTGAACTTCGGCCCGCTGAGCCAGGCCGGCGGCGAGCGGCGGCTCAACGTGGCCATCACCCGCGCCCGCCGCCAGGTCGTCCTCTACTCGTCCTTCCACCCGTCCGACATCGACCTGTCCCGCACGTCCGCGCTGGGCACCCAGCACCTGCGGGCGTACTGCGAGATGGCCGCCGCCGGCGCGGAGCGCCTGGGCGACCTCGCCACCGACCGCACCGAGCGGCGCAGTCGGATCCGCGAGGAGGTGGCCGCGGCGCTACGCGACCGCGGCCACGAGGTCCGTACCTCGCACGGCCTCTCCGACTTCACGGTGGACATCGCGGTACGCCGACCAGGCGCACCACGGTGGCAGGTGGCCGTCATGCTCGACGGCCCGGACTGGAGCGCACGCCCGACGGTGGCCGACCGGGATTCGGCGCCCGCGCTCCTGCGCTCGATCATGGGCTGGCCGGAGGTCGTGCGGTTCTGGCTGCCGGCGTGGATCCACGACCGGTCGGCGCTGCTCGACCGGGTCGACGAGGCGGTCACCCGGGCCGACGCCCCCGCGACCGTCGAACCGGAACCCGACTCGTCGGCGGCTGCCGCGCCGCCCGGGGCCATCGCGCTGCCGCAGCCGCGCTCCGAGGTGGACGTGGAAACGCCGCACCCGACACCGACGGCCGAGCTGCCCCAGCCGCGCCTCGCCGTGGACGACGAGCCCGTCCCGGATGTCTCGGCGCCACCGGTCAGCGCACTCGCCGCCGTGACCACCGCTGGGGACCCCATCACGGTGAGCCCGTTCGTGCCCTACGTGCCCACGTCGCTCGGCGACCAGGCCGACCTCGACCTCCTGGCCACCGACCGGCGGGTACGGGAGCTGATGCGGAACGCGCTCCGCGAGATCATCGAGGCGGAGGGACCCATCGAGCAGCACCGCCTCGCCCGCCTCGCCCTCGCCCGGTTCGGTTTCCTGCGGACCCGGGAGGACCGGCGTGTCGCCGTGCTGTCGCTGGTCGACTCCGGCCGCCTGCACGCACACCCGAGCGTGAGCCGGTACGCCTGGCCCGAGGACGCCGACCCGCGGACGTACCACGCGTACCGGGTCACGCAGGCGAGCAACGACCGCGCGTTCGAGGAGGTGCCACCCGAGGAGGTGGCCAACGCCTTCGTGCACGTACTCCAGGGCGTACCGAACATGGACGAGGAGCGGCTGCTGCGCGCCGGCCTGGAACGGCTCGGCTACCGCCGCCGCACCGAAAAGATCGACAAACTGCTCCGGTACGGGCTGCACGTCGCCGTGACCAGCGGTCGCCTCCGCGTCGACCAGGACGGTCGCCTCACCCGCGCCTGACGAGGGTCACGACTCGTTCAGCCGAGGCCGTGCTCGTCCGGGCGGGTGTTGAGGACCCAGGCGAGCGGCATGGTCGCGTGGGCGACGTACTGGTCGCCGTCGAGGCGGCGCATGGTGACGGTCTGCGCCGCATCCTGGTCGACCACCCAATACTGGGGGATGCTGGCGGCGGCGTACTCACTGCGCTTGGTCACCGTGTCGACACCCTCGGAGCCGGGCGAAACGATCTCGATCACAAGGAGCACGTCGGCGACTGGCAGCCACACACCGTCTGCCTGAGCCTTGCTCCAAACCACGAGGTCAGGAATGCGTCCGCCGACGCCGCCGTCACGACCCGGTACGCGTAGCCCGACTGCTTGGGCAATGTGTTCCGCCGGGACACCGCCCTGAGCGAGCCACACCATGAGCCGGGTCGCGATGATCGCGTGGTTGTACCCCGGCGGCGGCATGATCGAGACGACTCCCTCTGGGCTGATTTCATACCGGTGGTTCTCGTCTGCGGCCATCATCGCCGTCAGGTCATCGAGCGTCACGACCGGGGGCATGTACCTGCCAACCGCCTCTGAGCTCATGGGCGCATCGTACCGGTTCGCCGCCCCACTCCGGCGCTGGTGGGAGCGCGCCGCCGTGGACTGCTCGGGCGTGGGTGTCGACGACAACGCCTGTACTGCCGCTGGACACCGCAGGCTTCGAACAGGGGACGTGCCGCCGCCGGACCGGGCGGACGATTCACCGCCGCATCGGGATCAGATCGACAAGGATTGTCCCCGTGACGAACAGCAGGCTACTGGGGGGATGGAGCGGCCGGACCGCCTGGGAGGGGCGGTTCAACGCTCCGCTGCGCGCGTTCCTGCGTACCGAGACCGGCGGTGCCCGGCTGGTGCTGGTCGCCGCGGTGGTGGCTCTCGCGTGGACCAATCTGCACGTCCGGTCGTACGAGTCGCTCTGGAGCACGTCGTTGTCGGTCCAGCTAGGCGACTGGTCCGTGTCACACGACCTGCGTACCTGGGTCAACAGCGGCCTGATGACCTTCTTCTTCCTGGTGGCCGGGTTGGAGTTGCGCCGCGAGTTCGACATCGGCGAGCTGCGCGAGCGGCGTCGACTGGCGTTGCCGATGCTGGCCGGCTTCGGCGGGATGCTCCTGCCGATCGGGATCTATCTCGCGATCAACGCAGGGCATCCCACCGCCGCGGGTTGGGGGGCGGTGATGGCCACGGACACGGCGCTCGCCCTCGGCGCGCTGGCCATCTTCGGGCCGCGCTTCTCCGATCGGCTGCGGGGTTTCCTGCTGACCGTGTCCGTCGTCGACGATGTGCTGGCCATCGTGGTGCTCGCGATCGCCTACCCGAAGCACCCATCGCCGATGGCGCTGCTCGTCGCGGTGGGCATCTTCGCCGTCGTCCTGCTGGTGCGGGGGTGCGGTGTGCGATTCGGGCCAATCTACGCGCTGCTGGGGCTGGCGGCCTGGGTCGCCGTCTCGAAATCCGGTGTCGACCCGGTCGCGGTGGGCCTGCTGATGGGGTTGCTGACCTACGCCTATGCCCCCGGTCGCGGCGACCTGCAGCGGGCAACCGACCAGTTCCGCCTCTTCCGGGAACAGCCCACCCCGCAGCTCGCCCGGATGGCTCACGCCGGGCTCACCTCGGCGGTGTCGCCGAACGAGCGGCTGCAGGCTCTCTACCATCCGTGGGCGAGCTACGTGGTCGTGCCGCTCTTCGCACTGGCGAACGCCGGGATCGTGATCGACGGAGAGTTGCTGGCCCGGGCCGTGACCTCCCCGGTCACGCTCGGCGTCGTGGTCGCGTACGTCGTCGGCAAGCCGGCCGGGATCCTGACCACGTCGTGGCTGGTGGCCCGGCTGAGCGGCAACCGGTTCCGCCCGCCGGTGGGCTGGCTCGCCGTCGCGGGGGTCGGCACGGTCTCCGGCATCGGGTTCACCGTCGCCCTCCTGATCGCCACCCACGCGCTCAGCGGTCCCGCCCTGGACGAGGCGAAACTCGGCATCCTCGTCGCGACGCTCGGCGCGTCCCTCGTCACCTGGCTGGTGTTCCGCTCGGCCGGGCGGATGTCGCCGGCACGGCGCACCCGGGCGCTGCTGGGCGTCACCGAGGGGATCGTCGACCTGATGCTGCCGGTCGACGAGCAGCGCGACCACATGCGGGGGCCGGTCGAGGCGCCGGTGACGGTCGTGGAGTACGGCGACTTCGAGTGCCCCTACTGCGGGCACGCCGAGCCGGTGGTCCGGGAACTGCTGGCCGACTTCGCCAACATCCGGTACGTGTGGCGGCACCTGCCGCTCACCGACGTCCACCCACACGCCCAACTCGCGGCCGAGGCCGCCGAGGCGGCGGGGGCGCAGGGCGCGTTCTGGGAGATGCACGACCTGCTCCTCACGCACCAGCACGCACTCGACCCTGCCGACGTGCTCGGCTACGCCGTTCAGCTCGGCCTGGACCCGGACCAGTTCCGGGAGCACATGGTGAAGCGGATGGCCGTCGACCGGGTCGCCGAGGACGTCGACTCCGCCGACCTCAGCGGCGTCACCGGCACCCCGACGTTCTTCATCAACGGCCGGCGGCACCACGGCGCGTACGACATGGCGGCGCTCTCCGCGGCGGTGAAGGGGGCGTTCGCCAGCGCGAAGCTCCGCCCCGAGTACCACCCTCGGCCGTCCGGACGGCGCGAGGGCGGGCCGGCGAGTTGACGGCCTGTGGCGCTGAATCGGTGACGACATCAGCTCCACTGGACCGAGCAGGCCCGCGCCACCTGATGAGGGGTTTTGGGGCTGTTGTCGCACCTGCGCGATGGGCCAGGACCCATGCTGCACGGGGGGCAGGAGCCGCGATGGCCCGCAGCAGGGGCGTCCGAGCCCGAAGGGACCGATCATGTCCAACGCCAGCCGTGCCGATGGCGCAACGACACGGTCGGGCTCCACGTCCGGCGCCGTGCGGGTCACGTTCGCCTTCTGGATCACGCTGGTGGGCACCACCGTACCGACTCCGCTCTACCCGCTCTACGAGACGGAGTTCGGCTTCGCGTCGCTCACCGTGACAGTGGTCTACGCGCTGTACGCGTTGGGCGTGGTCGTCGGCTTGCTGGTCTTCGGTCGGCTCTCCGACCAGATCGGCCGACGCCCGGTCATCCTCGTCGCGTTGCTGCTCTCGGTCGTCGCGGACGCCGTGTTCCTGGCCGCCGTGGACCTGGCGATGATCATTGTGGGTCGGATCCTGGCCGGCCTCTCCGCCGCGCTGATCATCGGCGCGGCGACCGCGGCGCTGGCCGAGTTGATCAGCCCTCGGCATCCGAAGCGCGCCGCGACCGTCTCGATCTTCGCGAACCTGGGCGGCCTCGCCACCGGCACCCTGCTGTCCGGGATCGTGGCGGACGTGGCGCCCGACCCGCTCCGGCTGCCCTGGGTGATCGTGCTGCTCCTGGCGGTCGCCGCGATCTTCGCGTTGCGCGGCGTACCGGAGACGGTGCGGGAACGCTCGCCGGTGACGCTGCGGGTGCAACGGTTGCACGTGCCGGCGAACATCCGGGGCGCCTTCGTCCGTTCGGCGATCACCGCTGGCGCCGGGTTCGCCGCGCTCGGGGTGCTCACGTCGGTGAGCGGGCTGTTCCTCGGCATGGTCCTGCACGAGACCTCGCACACCCTGGCCGCGCTCGTGGTCTTCGTGGCGTTCGCCGGTGCCGCGTTCGGGCAGCTGCTGACCCGCGTCCTGTCCTCGCGCGCCGCGCTGGCCAGCGCCTGCGTCGGTCTGATCGTGGGGGCGGGCCTGCTCGCGTTCAGCATGTGGATGGCGCTGCTGGGGACGCTCGTCATCAGCGCGGCGATCATCGGGGTCGCGTCCGGGGTGGCGGTCGGCGACGGCATCGCGACGATCACGATGAAGACCGAACCGCAGCACCGGGCCGAGGCGGTGTCGACCTTCTTCGCGATCCTGTTCGCCATGCTCGGCGTGCCCGCCGTCGGGGTGGGCCTGCTGATCCAGGGCACCGGTCTGCGTCCTGCCGCCGAGATCTTCAGCGCGGTGGTGGCGGTGCTCGCCCTGGTCGTCCTGCTCAGCCTCTTCCGCGGCAGCCGGACCGGCCCGCGCACTGAGTACCGCCGGACCTGAGCCCGCGCACTGAGCACCGGGCGGGGCGGTGCGCGGGTGGACCCGGAGGTCTTGCGTTCGCACCGTGGATCCGAGTGAGGTGTGATCATGACGTTCACCACCCGGCCCACGCTGCGGGGCACCTTCGGCATGGTCTCCTCGACGCACTGGCTCGCCAGCCAGTCGGCGATGGGCATCCTGGAACGCGGCGGCAACGCCTTCGACGCGGCGGTCGCCGCCGGGTTCGTCCTGCACGTGGTCGAACCGCACCTCAACGGACCGGGCGGCGAGGTGCCGGCCATCGTGGCCACCGCGCAGGACCCCAGGCCGAAGGTGCTGTGCGGGCAGGGTCCCGCGCCGGCGGGCGCCACGATCGCGCACTTCCGGTCCCTCGGGATGGACCTCGTCCCGGGCGCCGGGCCGCTCGCGGCGGCCGTACCCGGCGCCGTGGACGCCTGGCTCCTGCTGCTGCGCGAGCACGGCACACGTACCCTCGCCGAGGTGCTGGAGCCGGCCATCGGCTACGCCGCCGCCGGACACCCGCTGGTGGGTCGGGTCGGTGCCACCGTGGCGGCCGTCCGGTCACTGTTCGAGGAGCACTGGCCCACCTCCGCCGCCCTCTGGCTGCGCGGCGGCCGGCCACCGGAGGCGGGGGAGCTGGTCGCCAACCCGGCGTACGCGGACACCCTGCGCCGGCTGGTCGAGGCGGGACAGGCGGCCGGCGCGGACCGGGAGGCGCAGATCGAGGCCGCGCGCCGGGCCTGGAGCACGGGTTTCGTGGCCGAGGCGATCGACGCGTTCAGCCGGCGGCCGTTCCAGGACTCCAGTGGACGGCCGCACGCCGGGCTGGTCACCGGCGACGACCTGGCCGCGTACTCGGCGACCTGGGAGGCGCCCGTCACCCTCGACTGGCACGGCTACTCGGTGGCGAAGACCGGTTTCTGGGGCCAGGGTCCGGTGTTGCTGGAGACGCTGGCCACCCTGGACGCGCTCGACGATCCCGGCGCGTACGACCCGGCGACCGCGGCGGGGGTGCACGCCCAGGTCGAGGCGCTCAAGCTCGCCTTCGCCGACCGGGAGGCCTGGTACGGCGACGGCGTCGACGTGCCCGGCGCGGCGCTGCTCTCCCGGGAGTACGCGCGCGAGCGGGCGGCCCTGATCGGTGATCGCGCGTCGGCGGAGTTGCGGCCGGGGCGACCGGACGGTTCGCGGCCACGCCTGCCGGCCCACGTCCGACCCGACACCGTGCGGCGAGCACACGCGACGGATCCCACGACCGGGGAACCGACCGTGCAGGCGGACGGGGTGACCCGTGGCGACACCTGCCACGTGGACGTGGTCGACCGCTGGGGCAACATGATCTCCGCGACCCCCAGTGGTGGCTGGTTGCAGAGTTCGCCGACCATTCCGGAACTCGGCTTCCCGCTGGGCAGCCGGTTGCAGATGTGCTGGCTGGAGGAGGGGCTCGCGTCCTCGTTGGCGCCGGGCCGTCGACCGCGTACGACGTTGAGCCCGACGATGGTGCACCGCGACGGCGAGCCGGTGCTGGCCTGCGGGACCCCCGGCGGTGACCAGCAGGACCAGTGGCAGGTGCCGTTCCTGCTGCGGCACCTCGTCGCCGGCCAACCGCTCCAGGAGGCGATCGACGCGCCGGCGTGGCACACGCTGAGCCTGCCGGAGTCGTTCTATCCCCGCGAGATGGAGCCCGGCGTCCTGGTGGTGGAGGACCGGTTCGACGAGAGCGTGCGGGCGGCTCTGCGGGCGTACGGGCACGAGGTGCGGGTCACCGACGGGTGGAGCCTGGGTCGGCTCTGCGCGGTGACCCGGGATCCGGCGACGGGTGTGCTGTCCGCCGGCGCGAATCCCCGGGGGATGCAGGGCTACGCCTGCGGCCGTTAGGGCGTGGGTCGGACGCCGCGCGCGAACAGGGCGAGGCGTACCCGGTTGGGGCTGTCGGTCTTGGTCATCAGGCTGGTGATATGGGTCTTGACCGTGGTGACACCGATGTGCAGCCGCTCGGCGATCTCGGTGTTGGACAGGCCCTCGGCGACCAGGTCCAGCACGTCCCGTTCGCGGGCGGTCAGACCCTGGGCCTGCCGTGGTGTCTCGGGTCGGGCGTGCACCGCGCGCTGGACGAGACGCCGCAGCACCTCCGGGCTGAACGGGCTGTCACCGACGGCGGCCCGCCGGATGCCGTCGAGCAGTTCGGTCGGGGGCGCGTCCTTGAGCAGGAACCCGCAGGCTCCGGCGGTCAGGGCGGGGTAGAGGTGATCGTCGTCGCCGAACGTGGTCAGCACCAGGATGCGGGTGCTGGGGCGGTCGGCGAGGATCCGGCTGGTCGCGGTGATCCCGTCGACACCGGGCATCCGCAGGTCCATGACGACGACATCGGGCAGCAGCCGCCCGGCCAGCGGGATCGCCTCCCGGCCGTTGTCGGCCTCGCCGACGACCTCGATGTCGGGTTGGGCGTCGCAGAGCATCCGCAGCCCGGCGCGGATGAGGTGCTGGTCGTCGACCAGCAGCACCCGGATCACGCCGGCTCCGGTGCGGGCGCACCGGCGGGGGACGTGCGGTCCCGGGGCACCACGGGGGCGGGCGGTTGGGCGCCGGAGGACGGGAGCACGGTACGCACCCGCCACCCCGTCGGGATCGGGCCGGCCTCCAGCCGACCGCCGAGGACCTCGACGCGCTCGCGCATCCCGGTGATGCCGTGCCCGCCACCTGTCGGAGCGCCCACCGGCGTCCCACCGTGCCCGTTGTCGGTCACCTCCCAGTGCACGGCACCGTCGCGAACGGCGACCACGAGGTGCGCGAGCGCGGACGTCCCCGCGTGTTTGGCCACGTTTGTCAGCGCCTCCTGGGTCAGTCGCAGGACCGCCATGCCGCGGACCGCGTCGAGCGAACCGATCGCCGGGTCCAGGTCGGCGTCCACGGTGATGCCGGCCTGCCGGGCCCGGTCGATGGACGTGCCGATCGCCGCCGGCAGCGCGGAGGGTTCGATCGCGGTCAGCGCCGCGTCACCGCGTACTCCGTCGGGGTTGCGCAGCACCGCGACCAGCCGGCGCAGCTCCGCCAGGGCCGCGGTGCCGGTGCCGTGTACGTCGTCGAAGACCTCGCTTACCCGAGGGTCCAGGTCGGTGAGCACGTGCCGGGCCACGCCGACCCGCAGGACCATCGACGCCACATGGTGGGCGACGACGTCGTGCAGCTCGCGGGCGATGGCGGTGCGTTCGTCGGCGCGGGCCGCGCGGGTCTCCGACGCGTGTTGGCGCTGCTCGGCCACGGCGCGCTCGACGGCCTGTCGACTCAACTGACGGTTGGTGCGGATGACGAGGCCGAGCAGCACCGGCACGCCAACCTCCAGGGCCAGTCCGACGACGCCGGAGGCGACCTGGTTGCCCGTGTCGCCGATCGTGCCGGTCAGGTCGACCGCGACAAGCAACGCGGCGGAGAGCCAGATGACCCCGGGGCGGTGTGCCCGCATGGTGACCTCGAGCAGCGCCCAACTGGCACCGACCTGGTTGATGGTGAAGTCGTCGACCAGGCCGATCGCGACCACCAGCAGGACGGCCTGGGTCAGCAGGTTGAGCACCGGCCAACGGTGGGTCGCCAGCGCCACCGCGAACGCGAGCACCGCGAGCGTCCACTGTGTCGCGGGTGATGTCCGGGTGGAGTGGGCGACGAAGAGCAGATAGCAGACCCCGCCGAGGTCGAGCAGCACCATCCCCACGAGCGTGTCCCGCATGTCGAACAGTCGCGCCGGCCATCCCACGGTGGTCAGCCTAGGTGCTGTGGGTCGGTGGTGGCAGCCGCCGGCCGCCGCCACCGGGGCCGGACCGCGAGGTACGCGGCCAGGCCCAGCGGTCCGAGCAGGATGGTCAGCAGCAGCACCGGGGCCATCACCAGCGCCGGCACCCCCCGTTCCCTGCTGTCCAGCCACGCCCAGCGGCCGACGAACAGGTCGAACGCGATCAGGTGCGCCCAGCCCGCCGCCGCCCCGGTGGGGGTGCCGAGCAGTTCACGCACCCCGTCCAGGGTCGGCGACCCCACGGCCGTCAGCACGTCGCCCATCGCCGGGATCACCAGCAGGGCGTAGATCACCACGACCGGCAGCACGATCAGCGGCGAGGCGATGATCCGGGCGGTCCACGACCAGCGCGGCAGCAGGATCATCAGTGCCCAGAACGGCGCGGCCACCGTGAACGTCAGCGAGAACAGCGTCTCGGTCATGCGGCCAACGCCAGTTCCGGGCGGCGTCGGCCGGCCAGCACCAGCCCGCTGGCGGCCGTCGTCGCGACCACCAGGATCGCGACCGCGGCCAGAGTGCTGGCGTCCGGGCGCAGCAGCGGCTGTCCGCGCAGCGCCTGCCAGGTCAACAGCAGGGTGAGTAGGCCGTACGCGCTGCCCGCGACGACCAGCAGGCGGACGTGGGTGCGCTGGTCCAGCCGCGTGGCGAACCGGGTCAGCAGGATCGTCAGGATCGGCAGCGCCTGGAGGGCGTGCAGCCCCACGAAGTGCCCGATCCGCAGGTCGCCGCCGGTGGTGCTCCAGCCGACGATCGGCAACCCCGGACCGCCGTCGGGCACGCCGACGCTGTGCGCCCCGCCGATCCCTTCGATGCCCGGGTCCTGCATCGGCAGGATCATCGGTACCGCCATGAGCATGCCCAGCAGGGACAGGCCGAGCCCCCACCCGACGGCGGTCGCGGCGGCCCGGTCGGGGATCCGCTGGATCAGGACGACGACACCGATGACGAGGTGCGCGACGAACAGAAACATGATCGCCAGGCCCGTCGACGCGGTCAACACGATGTTCAGAGGGGTGGTGACGTTGTAGTGGCTGGCCTCCCCGCGGAGCACCTGACTGACGATCCACGCGTTCTCGACGACCGCCACCGCGACGATGACGACGGCCGCCCTCTCGGTGGCCCGGCTGCGTCGGGGCAGCAGGGAGAGCATCCAGGCGAGCGTCGCGCCGTACAGCACGAAGGACACCCCGAACTTGAACGGCTTGAGCCAGATCGGCGCCCCGATGAGGACGCGCGAGTCGGCGAGAACGCCGACCGCGGCGATGACGGTGAGCACCGCCATCACGCAGACCAGGACCATCAGTGGGCGGTTCCAGTGCGTCGCCCGACGCAGCACGGTAGTCATGTCTGTAGATGCTCGCGGCCGGTCCGGTCGAAAGCATCCGACTGCGAGCCCCGGTTGCGGCCGGCGGTCGGAGCGGGCCTCCTCCTTGGGTAGGAGGCGAAAGTCGGCCCCGAACCTCCCCGCGCCGCGCCAGATCCGCGAAACGGCAGCGATGTCGTCGCCATCCGAGTCCGTCAGGGCCGCAGCTTGCCGTCATCGTCGAGAACAACTCTGGCCAGCCGCTCGGGGAACATGCGGCGCACACTCGCGGAGTATTCGCTTCCGTCGCCGGGCTGCGTCACGCGATCGCCGTCCACTCGCACCGGCACGGAGACGCTCCCACCGCCCTCGGGCCCCGGGGCCGCGTCGCAGTGCGCCCACGCATACGAGGAAGAGCCGTCGCGCCCGAGCAGTCGGACCTTGCAGGTGCCGAGTCCGCCCAGCAGCTCGCCGGGCAGGAGCGTCGCGAGCCGCTCCTCCTCAGCCCGAACGTCGGCCGAGTTTCGATCCGGCAGCGGGTACGCCGCCTCGGAGCAGCCGGCGAGTAGCGCGATCGCCAGCCCGAGCCGGACGGCGTGTCGGCGAGTCACCCGTGCAGCATCCCATCCGGTGGCCCGCGCACGCCATCACCGTCCGCTTTTCGATATGCCATCCGGGCACGTACGTCTGCTCATTTTAGGTAACGGCACGAAATTACCGCTTTAGGGTAAAGGTGCTCATCATGACTACATCCTCCGATAGCTTTCGAAGCAGAGGAAAACTCGTATTCCTCCCTTCGTGTGCGTAAAGGAGTCAGTGATGAAGCGCAGCGTTGCGCTCGCGGCAGCCCTCCTGGCGGGTCTGACCAGCGTCGGATCAGCCCCCGGGACCGCTCTCGCCGACGGTGGTGGCCCTGGATACCACGACGACCGCAAGGGAGGTGAATACCACCACGGCGACGACGAGGGCGCGGTCTTCGTCCAGACCAACAAGGCCGAGGGCAACACCATCAAGGTGTACGACCGCGACGAGGACGGCCGTCTCACCAAGGCGGGTGAGTACGAGACCGGCGGGCTGGGCGGCTTCACCATCGGCGCGCCGCTCGACGCGCTGGCCTCGCAGGGCTCCCTGATCTACCACAAGGGGCTGCTCTTCGCCGTCAACGCCGGCAGCAACACGGTGACCGTCTTCGGCGTCGAGGGCACCAAGCTGCACAAGCTCCAGGTCATCTGGTCCGGGGGCCTGCTGCCGGTCAGCATCGCGGCCCGCGGCGACCTCGTCTACGTCCTCAACGCCGGCGGTGAGGGCTCGGTGCAGGGCTTCGAGCTGCACAAGGGCCGCCTGTCGCGGATCGAGGACGCCAACCGGTCGCTCGGGCTGCACAACGGCAACCCGCCCGCATTCGGCACCGCCCCGGCGCAGGTCAAGATCGACCCGGACAGCGAGTTCGTCCTGGTGTCGACGAAGGGCGCCAACGTCATGTTCAGCTACGAGATCGGTCGCCACGGCGAGCTGGCCCCTAACCCCGTCATCAGCGACGCGGGAAACACCCCGTTCGGCTTCACCTTCGACAGCGAGGACTCGCTGCTGGTCACCGAGTCGGGTGCCAACGCGGTCAGCCGGTTCGAGCTGGAGGACGACGGCACGCTCGACCAGGTCGGGTCGTCGGTGCCCAACGGTCAGCTGGCGCCGTGTTGGATCCAACGCGTCGGCGACTACTTCTTCGTCGCCAACGCCGGCAGCTCCACCATCAGCTCCTACCGGGTCAACGACGACGGCAAACTCGAAGTGGTCAAGAACGTCGCCGCCGACACCAACGGCGGATCGATCGACATGACCACCAGCGACGGCTTCCTGTACGTCCAGAACGCCACCGCCGGCAACGTGCAGGGCTACGAGGTGAACGAGGACGGCTCGCTGAAGCTCGTCACCACCGTGGAGGGCCTGCCGAAGTTCGAGAACGGCATCGGCATGGAGGGCATCGCCGCCTCCTGAACGGCGTCACCCACTGGTCCCGGTCGCTCGCCGACCGGGACCAGTTCCGCGTGGTGCCCGCACCCGAGGGCCGCGCCCCGCCGAGGACCTGACCCCGACGTCAGGAACCGACTGCTCGTCGGAGCACGGCAGCCAACTCCGCTGAGCGGTGGTCGGCCTCGACTCCCTCGACGAGGATCAACTCGCCCTCGAGATGCCTCGTCCGCAGGGGTTTGATCTCCTGGTACGCGGGCGAGTGGTACCAGGATCGGGCACTGGCCGAATCGGGAAACTCGACGATGACCAGGTCGCCCGACCAACCACCTTCCAGCACCTCGACGGGTCCACCGTGGACGATGAACCGGCCACCGAAGGGCACCAGAGTGGCATCGATGCGCTCCAGGTATTCCAGCACCTCGGCATGGACGGGTGCCCGGCGCAGATGAGCAAGCACATACGCGGTCATGAATCTCCCTCGTCGCGGCCGGGGCGCCTGTCGGCAGACCTCGGCGGAGGCATCTCCTCCCGCGTCCGCCAAGCCGGCCGTGCCGCGGGCGTTTCAGAATGAACCTATCGGTCATATTTTCCGTGTTCCCGGTGAGGTCACCCCACCAGAGTCGCGGAGGCACGATGTCAACGGTTCGAACCGGTCCGGTCCTCGGACTGATCGTGCAGATCGCGCTCCTGGCGGTGCTGTCCGGCACGGTCGGCCTCGGCGTGGCGGGATGGGCGGCCGGCCTGGCGTACGGGATGGGCCTGTGCGTCCTGCTCGGCCGGGGGATGTCCCGGTCGGCCGCGCCTGGTCTGAGCCCGGCGGACCGGGTGACCCTGAGCCGGGCGATCCTCGTCGGCGGCGTGACGGCCCTGGCCGCGGACGCGCTCACCCGGCCGGCACCGATCGCGTTGATGGTCGCCCTGACCGCCGTGGCGCTGGCCCTCGACGCGGTGGACGGGTACACGGCCCGACGCACCGGGACCACGAGTGAGCTGGGCGCGCGCTTCGACATGGAGATCGACTCGTTCCTGGTGCTGGTGCTCTGCCTCCACGTCGCTCCGGCGGTGGGCGGCTGGGTGCTCGCGATCGGCGCGATGCGCTACGTCTTCGTCGCCGCGAGCTGGGTGCTGGGCTGGATGCGCGGGTCCCTGCCGCCGCGCTACTGGCGCAAGGTCGTCGCGGCGATCCAGGGCGTGGTGCTGCTGGTGGCCCTGGCGGACGCGCTGCCCGGACTGCTGACGACAGTCGTGCTGATGGCGTCGCTGGCGTTGCTGATCGAGTCGTTCGGCCGCGACGTCAGGTGGTTGTGGGTGACCCGGCACCGTCGCCGCACCCCGCTCCACAGCATCCTGGGCGTAGCGGCGACGATGGTCCACGTGAGCAGCCACCGCCCGACGGTTACCGCGACCCGCGGTGACATCGCCCGCGTCTGAGCCGCCCGTACCGCGCACTGACCATGGAAGGATGCCCGGGTTGTCGCTCTTGACGCGAGTACGTGAGCTGCCGAGCCAGAGACGAAAGGCCATGCGGGACGGGGTCCCGGGTGGCACCGCCGACGATGGCACCGCGGGCGCGGGTCGAGCGAGGCGTTCCGTCGCCGCCGGGCTGACGGCCGTCCTGGCCACGCTGCTCGTGCTGGTCGTCCTCACCATGCCGTACGACTTCGGCCGTCTCACCCCTGCCGCGTTCGTCCGGATTCCCCTGGAGGCGCTGCTGGTCGTGGCCCTCCTGCTCGCCCTGCCGCAGCGCGGCAGCCGACTGGTCGCCACCCTCGCCGGCGTGGCCCTCGGCCTGCTGGGCCTGCTGAAGGTGCTCGACCTGGGGTTCACGGCCGCGCTCAGTCGGGCGTTCGACCCGGTGCTCGACTGGGCGTTGCTCGACGAGGGGTTCGCCTTCCTCAGCGAGTCGTACGGCCGGCCCGCCGCGATCGGCGTCGCCGCCCTCCTGGCGGTGGTGCTCGTGGGACTGCCCGTCCTGGTGACGCTGTCGGTGCGGCGAGTGCGGCGGCTGGTGGTCGGGCACCGCACCGGGACCACCCGGGTGGTGGCCGCGCTCGTGGTCATCTGGGTGGCCTGCGCCGCGTTCGACGTGCGGGTGACGCCGGCCGTGCCGGTCGCCGACACGTCCGCGACGACCCTGGCCAACGGCCACGGCTTCCAGGTGCGCCTGCGTCTGGACGACCGGAAGACGTTCTCCTCGCTGATCGAGGCCGACCCGTTCCGTGACACCCCGGGCGACCAGCTGTTGACCGCGCTGCGGGGCAAGAACGTGGTGGTCGCGTTCGTGGAGAGCTACGGCCGCGACGCCGTCGAGGACCCGGAGTTCGCGCCGCAGGTCGGTGCCGTCCTCGACGGCGGCACCAGCCGGCTGGGCGCGGCCGGCTTCGCCGCGCGGAGCGGCTTCCTCACCTCGCCGACGTTCGGTGGCGGCAGTTGGCTCGCGCACGACACGTTGCTCTCCGGCCTCTGGATCGACAACGACCAGCGTCACCGCACCCTGCTGGCGAGTGACCGGATGACCCTCAACGGCGCCTTCCGGCGGGCGAGTTGGCAGACCGTGGGAGTGATGCCCGCCGTCAGCAGGGCGTGGCCGGAGGGGTCGTTCTTCGGCTACCAGCGGTTCTACGACGCCAGGGCGCTCGCGTACCGTGGCCCGAAGTTCAGCTTCGGCACCATGCCGGACCAGTACACCCTGGCCAGTTGGCAGCGCCTGGAGCAGGCGAAGCCGGACGGCAACGTGATGACGGAGCTGGCGCTGGTGTCGAGCCACGCGCCCTGGACCCCCGTTCCGCCGATGCTCGACTGGGCCGCCGTCGGTGACGGGTCGGTCTACCGCGCCGCCGCCGCGCACGGGTCGGACGACGACCGGCGCCGGAACACCACCGAGATCCGGGCGGACTACCGCACGTCCATCGAGTACACGCTGAGCACACTCATCTCCTACGTGCAGACCTACGGGGACGACGACCTCGTGTTCGTCTTCCTCGGCGACCACCAGCCCGCCGCGGTCGTCACCGGTGAGGACGCCAGCCACGACGTCCCGATCACGATCATCACCAAGGACCGGGCCGTGCTGGACCGGATCTCCGGGTGGGGCTGGCAGGACGGCCTCAAGCCGGGACCGCAGGCGCCGGTCTGGCGGATGGACACCTTCCGGGACCGGTTCCTGACCGCCTTCGGACCGTGACCCGGCCCCCGTCGCACCCCACTAACGGACTGGACCCAGACGCATGACGGCTACCGCCGACACCAGGATCGCCGCGCTCCGGAGCGACCCGGCGATGTCCCCGCTGCACCGCTCACTGGACGTCTACTACGGCGATCCCGAACGCGACGCGCGGATGGACGCCTTCTACTCCCGGTTCGTCACCGGTGGGGATCTCGTCTTCGACATCGGCTCCCACGTGGGTGACCACATCGGCAGCTTCCGCCGCCTCGGCGCCCGGGTCGTCGCCGTGGAGCCGCAGCCGCTGTGCCTGCGCGCCCTGCGGGCGATCTACGCCGACGACGATCAGGTGAGGCTCGTCGACGCCGCGTGTGGCGCGGCCCCCGGCCGTACCCGGTTGCAGGTGAACTCCGCCAACCCCACCGTGTCGACCGCCTCGCCCGAGTTCGTGCGGGCGGCCCGGGGCGCGGGCGGGTGGGAGGGCGAGGTGTGGGACTCGTCCATCGAGGTCCCGGTGGTCACCGTCGACGCCCTGATCGACGAGTACGGCACGCCACGCTTCACCAAGATCGACGTGGAGGGTTTCGAGGACGAGGTGCTGACCGGCCTCAGTGGGCCACTGCCGGCGCTCTCGTTCGAATTCACCACGATCGCGCGCGCGGTCGCCGGTCGGTGTCTCGATCGCCTGACCGTGCTCGGCTTCGACGGCTTCGACGTCGCGCTGGGCGACGACAAGTCGATGACGTTCGAGAGGTGGCTGCCCGCGAGTGACATGGCGGCACACCTGCGCGACCTGCCACACCTGACGAATTCCGGCGACGTGTACTGCGTGACCGGTCGGCGCCAGGCCGAAGCCGCGTCGATCGCCCGCCGCCGTCTGACGCACGTCGTCTGAGCCTCAATCGGTCCACCATGCAACAATCGGGTCCCCTATGCTCGGCGCGTGACCACCCCAGCACTGGAGATTCGCGGCCTGGTGAAGACCTTCGGGGCGCATCGCGCGGTGGACGACATCGACCTGACGATCCACTCGGGCACGTTCCACGGCATCGTCGGTCCCAACGGTGCGGGCAAGTCCACCACCATCGGAATGGCCGTCGGGTTGGTCACTCCGGACGCCGGTGAGATCCGGATCCTCGGGCACGACGCGCTGCGCGACCGCGGCCTGACCCGGGCGCTGACCGGGGTGTTGCCCGACGGCCTCGACTTCCCGGAACGCCTCACCGGCGCCGAACTGCTGCGCTACAGCGCCGGCCTGCGGGGACTGCACCGCGTCGCGGCCACCGAACGCGCCGCCGAGCTGATCGAGGTGCTCGGTCTGGCCAAGGGCGCCGGCACACCACTCGCCGACTGCTCGACCGGCACCCGCAAGAAGCTCGGCCTCGCCCAGGCGCTGCTGCACGCGCCCCGGCTGCTCGTGCTCGACGAACCGTTCGAGGCGGTCGACCCGGTCTCCGCGGCCACCATCCGCCGGGTGCTGCGTCGGTTCGTGGGCGGCGGCGGCACCTGCGTGCTGTCCACCCACTCGATGCTGCTGGTCGAGCAGATGTGCGACGAGGTCACCGTGATCCATCAGGGCCGGGTCGCCGCCGCTGGGCCGGTAGCCGAGGTCGCCGCCGGCGGCAGCCTGGAGGAACGGTTCGTCGAGTTGGTCGGTGCCGACGCCTCCGGCAGTGCCGGTCTGGACTGGCTGACCGAGGCACGATGAGCGCGCAACCGCACGCCGCGCACGCCGGCACCCTGCACACGATCGCGGTGCCGGCCCGGATGCGCGCGGCCATGCTGCGTCGCTCGCTGCGCGAGCATCCGGGACCCACGGTGGCCGGCCTGGCCGGTCTGCTCGCCGCCGTCTGGCTGATCCGGTACGCGCTGCGCGGTGACCAGCACACCCTCGCCCTGCTCGTCGGGGCGTGGGTGCTCGGCTGGATCGTGTTGCCGCTGCTGCTCGGCGGCGGGCGCGGCCGGGTACGCCCAGCTCACCTACGGTTGGAGCCGATCGGCGGCGTCCCGGCCGCCACCGGTCTGCTCGCCGCGTCGGCGATCGGCATCGGCCCGGCCGTCTCGCTCGTGGCGCTCGCCGCGCTGCCGGTGCACGCCGCTCGGCACGGCCTCGTCGCGGTCCTCGTCGCCGCCGTCGGCGCGCTGCTGCTCTGGTTGCTCGGGTTGATCGGTTCGGCGATCGCACTGGAGATCGTCGGCCACGCCGGCGGTCCGGTCGGGGCGCTGCTCACCGGCATCCTCACCGGTACGGCGATGGGTGTCGCCGGGTCGCTCTGGGCGGTCTTCCCCTGGGTGTCGGTCCTGCTCGTCGGGGCGCCGGACGAGGTGGTCCGGGCCATGGGGTACGTGCCGAGCGCCTGGCCGGTCGCCGCCGCCTCCGGACCAGGCGGGCAGGGGGTGCGCCTGATGGCGACCCTGGTGGGCATCGTGGCGCTCGGCGCAGCCGCGTACCTCATGCTCGTGCGAAGGGTGATCACGACGGGCGTGCCGTTCCGGCCGCGCCGGACCACCGCGTTCCCGCTCGTGCGGCGCGACGGCGACGAGCCGGCCGCGCGGCGCACGACCGCGGCGGCGTCACCGGCCGGAGACGGGCGTCCCGAGCGCGGCTGGAGGGCGTGGGTGCCGGCCGCGACGCGGGCGGTCGCGGGCCGCGAGCTGCGGGCCTGGATGCGGCATCCGCTGCGGTTGCAGTATCTGGCGTTCGCGGTGGTGTACGGGGCGCTGCTCGCCGGGCTACCGCTGCTGTCCGACGTGTACCTGCTGCTGCCGTGGGCCGGGTCGCTCGCCGTGCTCGGCGCGGCGGCGATGTCGACCGGACTGGTCGGACTGGACGGCACCGCGCTGTGGCTGCCGTTCACCACACCGGGCGGCGAACGGGCCGAGGTCCGCGGTCGGGCCCTGGCCTGGCTGATGCTGGTCACCCCGATCGGGGTGCTGCTCGCCGTCGTCGGTGTGCTCCTCGCGCCCGACGTCGACCCGCTGGCCGCGCTCTCCACCCTGCCGGCTCTGCTCGGCGCGGGCGCCTCGGTGCCGGTGTGGGTGTCGCTGCTGCGGGTGCGGCCGGTAGCCGACCCACGGCACCCGACGTCGGCCGACAACCCCACCGACATCGTCAGCGTGCTGGTCGCCACCGGGTCGGGACTGGTGGCCGCCGCGCCGGTGCTCGCCCTGGTGATCTGGGGTCCGCCGGAGGTGGCACCACTGCTGCCCCTGGTCGGGCTGCTCAGCGGCGCCGCGGCCTGGTGGGGCGGCGTCTGGTTGGCCGACGAACGCCTGACCCGACGCGGGACCGACGTGCTCGCCGCGGCCGGCCAGCGGACCCGACCACCGGAGACGGTGCTCCCGCTGACCTGGGACGCCGGGTGGTACCGGGAGAACACGGCGACCGCGTGGGCACTCGGACTGCTCACGGTGGGGTGGATCCCGGTGGTCCCGCAGGGGGTGATGCCGTTGGCGTTCGGGATCGACAGTGGGTGGATCGTGGCCGGTCACCTCAGCGGGAGCGCACACACGGCAGCGGCGTTGGCGATGGTCGGGCTGGGCGCCGCGATGCTGCTCAGCGGCCTGGTGCTGTGGGACCGCCGGCCGCGGCCGGGCGGCTCGTGATCGCCACCGTATCTTGTAGCCATGAGAATGGATGCCGCCTCGGCGTACGTGGTTCGGCGGAGCCGGACCCGGACCGCACTGACGTTGGCGCTGTACAGCCTGTTGCCGGTCACTGCCATCGTGATCGGCCTCCAGGACCTGCGCGTCCGCTTTCTGTTCTTCATCCTCGGGGTGCTCTTCGAGGTCATCTTCCTCGCCACGGCCCGTCGTCGAGTGAGCAGTGCGATGCGGCGCGAGCTGCTCTTCGCCATCGACGAGCAGGGCGTCTACCTGGGCCCGGACGACTTCGGCCGGCCAGCGATGCGCGAGAAGTGGTCAAACATCGACGCCATCGTCTACTTCCAGGGTCGGGTGTGGACGACAAGTAATCTGCCACCCACGACCCGTCACGTGGGCATCGTCCAGGGTGGCCGAATCGTCATGTCCCGGGGGAGGGGCGGCTGGTGGTTCAACGTCCGGCGAGCCTCCGCAGCCGCCGCCCGGTTCGGCGGGGGAACACCGGTGCTGAAGGCGCCGTTCTACGGCCAGATATCGCGCGAGTGGTTCCACACGATCCCCCTGCCGCCAAACTGGCTTGCCACCCATGCCGGATCTCGCGCCGGGTAACCTCCCGGCAGGCGTCAGAGCATCGCCAGCGGGGCCAGGGTCACGCCGTCGACGCCGTCGAGCCCGATCAGCTCGCCCACTGCGGATCCTTCTCTGTTCAGGGGCATCTCGAACCGCCACGACTCGTGCGTCAGCTGCGGTTTGAGCTGCGTGGACAGGTCACCCTTGCCCTGGCACCGCTTGCGCAGGCGCTCGTACGCGGCGTCGCGGTCCTCAAGCTTGATCGACTTCGCGGTCGGCAGCGCTCGGACGGTCCTTTCCACGGCGGCCCGTTGCTCGCCGGTCGCCGACGGCTTCAGCCGAACGATGACGCCGATCCGCGATGGCTGAGGGTCGACGCTCGCGATCCTGAGCGTCGCGTCCTCCACGCCGTCCACCTCCGCCATGACCGCCATGACCGCCTCGGCGATCGACGCGTCGGTGACGGTGGCGTGCACAAGCTCACGCACGTACTCCGGCTTGAGGGCCGCCAGCAGGTCGGGCTTGTCCAACAGGTCCGCCTTCTGACGCTCGTACGCCTGCTCTCGGGTTTCGAAGGACACCTGCGTGACGCTCGGCATCGATCGAAGCCGCTGCTCCACGGTGCTCCTCTGCGCCATCGTCACGTCGTTGGCGAGGAAGACGGCCACGTCGACGTCAGCGGTCTCCTCGGGCTTGGGGGTGCAGGCGGACAGGGCCAGCAGGGCTGCGAGTGCCAGTGACGGTGCCATGCGACGCATGTGCGGAGATCGTAGTTGTCGTTCACGGTCTTCGCGGCCCGCGCGGGAGTCGCCCCGGATCTCGGGGCCGTGGCTAGTGTTCGTAACCTGGATCCGCCAGACTGCGCGGTATGAGTGATCGTTGGCGCCGGTGGGCGTGGGTCGGGGTGCTGGTCGTCGGGCTGGTTCTCTACCTGGCGGTGCTGCGGACGCTGGTCAGCACCAAGAATCCGAACTTCGTACCGGCGCTCATCCTGCTCGGGGCGACGCTCGTGCCGTTGACGTTCCTGACGTTCGCGCAGGCGCGTACCGGTCGATGGCAGGTGCCGGCGTCGGTGCTGGTGACGTCGGCGTTCTTCGGCGGGGTGATCGGCACGGTGGTCGCCGGCACGCTGGAGTACGACACCCTGCGCGGCCTCGGCGCCCTGCCCATGCTGTTCGTGGCACTTATCGAGGAGTCGGCGAAGCTGATCGTCCCGGTGGTGCTGCTGTTCACGGTGGTGGCCCAGCATCGGCGTCGGGTGCCCTCGGACGGGTTGATCATCGGTATCGCCGCCGGCATGGGTTTCGCCGCGCTGGAGACGATGGGGTACGCCTTTTCCGCGCTGTTGAGTTCGCAGGGCAACATCGGCGCGGTGGAGCAGACCCTGTTCATCCGTGGTCTGACCGCGCCCGCCGGGCACACCGCCTGGACCGGGCTGACCGCCGGCGCGCTGTGGGCGCTGTTGGCCAGCCCGAGCGTCGGCCGGCTCTTCGGCTTCCTCGGCACGTTCCTGGGTGTCGTCGTTCTGCACACGCTGTGGGACACGTTCTCCGGTTCACTGGTCTTCGTCGTGCTGGCGATCATCAGCATCGGCTGGCTGCTCTGGGAGCTGCGCCGCTACCGGGCCTTCGGTGACCACCGGGTCGGGCAACTCCAGCCGAACTGACCCTCGCCGTACACCACCATGCCTTTCCCGGCCTGCTGACGAAGGCCGGGGAAGGCATGACTGTTGGTGATCTCGCTGCGATCGGGTCGGTGCCTCGTCTACTGTCAGGCTGTTCACATTTGGTGTGATTAGTCGGGAAGGTACGGCGATGGGGGTGCGGACCTGGATCGAGGGCTGGCCGGTCTACCGCCAGCTCACCGGCACCGACCCGCTCGGCCGGGGTACGGCGGCCGAGTCCGACGGATCCCGGGCGCTCACCTCCCGCACCGACACCGCCGACTCGATGGCCCGGTCCGTCTGCCCGTACTGCGCCGTCGGCTGCGGCCAGCGGGTGTATGTCAAGGACGGCCAGGTCAGCCAGATCGAGGGCGATCCGGACAGCCCGATCTCGCGGGGTCGGCTCTGCCCGAAGGGCTCGGCCAGCAGGAGCCTGGTGACCAGCCCGCTGCGGCAGACCACGGTCCGCTACCGCCGGCCGTACGGCACCGAGTGGGAGGACCTCGACCTCGACACGGCGATGAACATGATCGCCGATCGGGTCCTGGCCGCCCGGGACGAGACCTGGGAGGACGTCGACGTCGAGGGTCGGCCGCTGAACCGGACGCTGGGGTTTTCCAGCCTGGGTGGGGCGACGCTGGACAATGAGGAGAACTACCTCATCAAGAAGTTGTTCACCGCGATGGGGGCGCTCCAGATCGAGAACCAGGCCCGTATTTGACACTCCGCCACCGTCCCCGGTCTGGGGACCAGCTTCGGTCGCGGCGGCGCCACCCAGTTCCAGCAGGACCTTTCGAACTCCGACGTGATCGTCATCCAGGGTTCGAACATGGCCGAGGCGCACCCGGTGGGCTTCCAGTGGGTGATGGAGGCCAAGCGCCGGGGCGCGAAGGTGTTCCACGTCGACCCGCGATTCACCCGTACCAGCGCGCTGGCTGACTCGTACCTGCCGATTCGGGCCGGCACCGACATCGCCCTGCTCGGCGGGGTGATCCGCTACATCCTCGACAACGAGCTGGACTTCCGGGAGTACGTCGTCGCCTACACCAACGCCGCGACGATCGTGACCGACGAGTTCGTCGACACCGAGGACATGCACGGGATCTTCTCCGGCTTCAACGACGACAACGCCACCTACGACCAGGCCAGTTGGCGCTACGAGGGACACAGTCAGACCCAGACGACCCGCGACAGCGAGACGCAGCGGGAGACCGCGGCCGGGTTGGAGAACGAGTCGCACGGCGCACCGGTCGGTGGGCAGACCGAGCGCGACGAGACGTTGCAGGACCCGCGCTGCGTCTACCAGATCCTCAAGCGGCACTACTCCCGCTACACCCCGGAGATGGTGGAACGGGTCTGCGGGATCCCGCAGGAGAAGTTCCTCGAACTGGCTCAGGCGTGGACGGAGAACTCCGGCCGGGACCGCACCGGCATGCTCGTCTACTCGGTGGGCTGGACGCAGCACAGCGTCGGGGTGCAGTACATCCGCACCGGCGCGATCATCCAACTGCTGCTGGGCAACGTGGGTCGTCCCGGTGGCGGCGTGATGGCGCTGCGCGGGCACGCCAGCATCCAGGGGTCCACCGACATTCCGACGTTGTTCAACCTGCTGCCCGGGTACCTGCCGATGCCGCACCACGCCAACCACCCGACGCTCGACAAGTGGGTGGACAGCATCGCGCACCCCGGGCAGAAGGGCTTCTGGGGCAACGCGCGCACCTACGGCGTCAACCTGCTCAAGGCGTACTGGGGTGACGCGGCCACGGCCGACAACGACTACTGCTACGGCTACCTGCCGCGGATGACCGGCGACCACGGCACCTACCAGCAGGTGCTCGACATGATCGACGGGAAGATCAAGGGGTACTTCCTGCTGGGTCAGAACCCGGCGGTCGGCTCCGCGCACGGTCGCGCGCAGCGCCTCGGCATGGCCAACCTGGACTGGCTGGTGGTCCGGGACCTGTTCGAGATCGAGAGCGCCACGTTCTGGAAGAACGCTCCGGAGATCGAGACCGGCGAGATCTTGACGGGGGAGTGCCGCACCGAGGTGTTCTTCCTGCCGGCTGCCTCGCACGTGGAGAAGGAGGGCACGTTCACCCAGACGCAGCGGCTGTTGCAGTGGCGGGAGAAGGCGGTCGAGCCGCCGGGCGACGCCCGCTCCGAGCTGTGGTTCTTCTACCACCTCGGGCGGATCGTCCGGGAACGGCTGGCGTCGTCGACCCAGCCGCGCGACCGTGCCCTGCTCGACCTCAACTGGAGCTACCCCACGCACGGTCCGCACGCGGAGCCGAGCGCCGAGGCGGTGCTGCGCGAGATCAACGGGTACGACGTGGCGACCGGCCGACCCCTGTCGTCCTTCACCGAGATGAAGGACGACGGCTCGACCGCGGGCGGTTGCTGGATCTACACCGGGGTGTACGCCGACGGCGTCAACCAGGCCGCCCGCCGCAAACCCGGCGCGGAACAGTCCCTGGTGGCCCCGGAGTGGGGGTGGGCGTGGCCGGCGAATCGGCGCATCCTCTACAACCGTGCCTCCGCCGACCCGGACGGCAACCCGTGGAGTGAGCGCAAACGTTACGTCTGGTGGGACGCGGAGAAGTCCGAGTGGACCGGTTACGACGTGCCGGACTTCGAGAAGACCAAACCGCCGTCGTACCGGCCGGACAGGGACGCCTCGGGCGTGGCGGGCATCGCCGGCGACGACCCGTTCATCCTCCAGGGCGACGGCAAGGGCTGGCTGTACGCGCCCACCGGCGTGCTCGACGGACCCATGCCCACCCACTACGAGCCGGTGGAGTCGCCGGTGCGTAACCCGCTCTACCGGCAGCAGGCCAACCCGACCCGCAAGGTCTACACCCACCCGATCAACACGCTCAACCCGAGCCCACCCGAGCCACACAGTCAGGTGTTCCCGTACGTGTTCACGGTCAGCCGGCTCACCGAGCACCACACCGCCGGTGGGATGAGTCGGACCGTCCGGACGCTTGCCGAGCTGCAACCGGAGATGTTCGTGGAGGTGTCACCGGAGCTGGCGGTCGAGCGCGGGCTGACCCATCTGGGGTGGGCGCACCTGGTGACCGCCCGCGCCGCCATCGAGGCGAAGGTGTTGGTGACCGACCGGCTCACCCCGCTGCGGGTGGACGGTCGGATCATCCACCAGGTGTGGCTGCCGTACCACTTCGGGTTCGAGGGTCTGGTGACCGGCGACTCGGCGAACGACCTGTTCGGGATCAGCCTGGACCCGAACGTCCTGATCCAGGAAAGCAAGGTCGGCACCTGCGACATCCAGCCGGGGCGACGCCCCCGGGGACTCCAGCTCCAGGAACTCGTCGTCGACTACCGGCGGCGTTCCGGGGACCTCAACCCGCACTACCCACCGCAGGTCACGACCGACTCCGCCGACGGCGGCCCGGACCAGGAGATCTGACCCATGCCCCACGCCAACGCCCTCTACGGCCCGCTGGATCCGGCGTCGGACGCCGGCTACGAGAACGCGCCGCCGCGGATGGGGTTCTTCACCGACACCAGCGTCTGCATCGGTTGCAAGGCCTGCGAGGTGGCCTGCAAGGAGTGGAACGGTGTCCCGGAGAGCGGCCTGGACCTGCTCGGCATGTCGTACGACAACACCGGCGCGCTGACCGCGAACTCGTGGCGACACGTCGCGTTCGTCGAGCAGCCCCGCCGGGCCGGCCTGGCGACCCCCGCGTTCGAGCAGAACCCGGACGGGCCGGCGGTCAGCCCGGCGACGGCGGCGCTCGGCGCGCTGACGAGCGTCGACACCGGGACCGACCCGGGGTTGCCCACCGGGTCGCCCGCGGCGGCGGCGCGCATGTCGGCCGGGCCGCGACCGGAGTTCCTCGGGATGCCGGGGGCGCAGCCGCCGGGCCGGGGGACGGGTGTCGAGGGTCGTACCGATTTTCGGTGGTTGATGATGTCGGATGTCTGTAAGCACTG
>NZ_JBIAKV010000025.1:0-40208 GCF_042872705.1 Micromonospora sp. NPDC005203
GCGGGGGGGGGCCCCCCAACCCCCCCCCCGGCCCCCCCGGCCCCCCGGGGCCCCCCCCCCCCCCCCCCCCCCCGGGGCCCCGGGGGGGGGGGCCCCCCGGGGGCGCCCCCCCCACCGCACGCTCAGCGCATCCGGACGTACGCCAGCGGCACGCTCGTCGGTTGCCCGTTCCACCTGCCGAGCAGGGCGGCCCCGGCGGCCTCGGCGGCACCGGGGCGGCGGACGACGACCAACTCGACGGTGTCGGTGACGACGAGCGTGTTGTCCTCGTCGACCACCCGGCGCACGGGGCCGACCGGTGCCGCGTCGGCGTCCACGGCGCCGCTGACGCCGATCGTCACACTCGGCTCGCGCACCTCACGCCGACCGTCCACCTCGAAGTACTGCTCCGCCTGGCCGGCGCCGGTGCGGATCGCGTGGGCGAGCGCGGCGGCGTACACGTGGTCCACGCAGCCGTCGTACACCCAGCGCCGGCCGAGCACCGAGTGCTCGATGGTGCCGACCAGCCAGGCGTCCGCACCGTCCAGGGCACCGGCCCGGTAGGTGAGCGGGACGTGGTGGACCGGCCCGTCGGGGGTGCTGACCAGTATGGTCTCGATGCCGACCTCGCCGGCCGGATCGTCGAAGCGGTAGGCGCCTCGGCTCACCAGCTCGACGCCGGCGGACCCGGCGTACCAGGGTCGGTCGGGAAGCCAGGTCGCCAGCAGGTCGAGCTTCGTGGGCTTCAGGGTCGCCTTGTGCAGCAGTGCCATGCCGGCAGCCTAGTCAGAGGCCCGCGCAGGGTTGCCCGCCGATCGTGCAGCTCTCCGGTTGCTGGGCCTTCAGCCGACTGTCGCGGACGTCGAAGCTGATCGCCTGCGTGCCTCCGGCCGCCACCTCGGCGCCGGTGAAGGTGATCGACCGCCCGTCCTGTCGCCAGTTCGCGCCGTCGACGTCGTCGACGGTGGTGCCCTCGCCGAGAGTGACCACCACGGCCCAGTCCGCCACCGGTACGCCGCTCGGGTTCTCGACCACGACCGCACCGGTGTAGCCGAACAGTCGGCTGGATTCGGTCTCGTAGCGGGCCACCATGGGCACCGGCGGCGCTGGCGGCGGAGGTGGCACAGCGGACACGGTCGGACTCGGGGGCATCGCCGTCGCCGTCGGGGTCGGGCGGGTGGTCGGGGACACGGTGCTCCGCGAGGGGCGTACCGAGGGGGTCGCCTTACGGGCGGCGGCGGTCGTGCCGGCCGTCTCGGACGGCGACGGCGCGCCCGCCGATGCCGGCGCGGCCGTGGGCGTCGAATCGGGCGGCAACGTTAGCCAGGCCGCCAGCCCCGCCAGCAGCGCGGCCCCGCCGATCAGGGCGACGAGGGTCCGACGCCGAGGGCGGGTGCGCCCGGACGTGCGGAGCGCGATCAGCGGCAGCTCGGTGGTCAGCGCGCCGTCACCACGGCGCAGGTCAACCTGCTGGAACGCGAGCCAGTCGAGGATGGCCGGGAGTCGTACGGTGAGTGTCTGCCGCACCTGCTGCTCACGTGGATCGTGCTGGTCGGCGGACCATTCGCCGTGCGTCGTGACCTCCCGCACCTCCAGCCGGCAGCCCTGGCTGGTGGCCGTGACCACGCAGGTCACCTCACTGAGCCGGCCGGCCTCGTCGCAGGCCAGCACGAGGAGTGCCGCCTCCCGCCGCTCGGTCACCTCGACCTCGACGTCGGCCTCGAAGCCGGGCAGCTCGGCCGTACGCAGCAGCAGTCGGTCCGCCACGCCCTCGACGGTGTCGGCCTCGGCGAACCACCGTCCCAGCAGCTTCCGGTCGGTCAGTGCGAGCCAGACCCGGTCGGGCGGGTGGGACAGGTCGACCTGCGCATCGATCTCGATCACGGCGGAACTCTACGGGTTTCCCGACCAGCCCGTCCCGTCTGACCCGAGGCCGCCGGTCAGCCCCAGCGTGCCGACCGCTCGACCACCGCCGCCAGCGCGGCCCGAGCACCGGCGCTCAGCTCGGTGACCACCTCGGCTGCCGGCAGCTCCCGGGCGAGGGGGTGCGCCTGCCCCGCCCACAGGTTCGCGACCGACGCGTCGCCGTCGCGCCGGGCGGCGGCCAGCAGCGGACGCGTCAGGTGCAGCACCTGGGGGTAACCGGTCGGCGCCGACGCATCGTGCTGGCGCAGGAAGTCGTTGGCCACTCCCCGGGCCCGCTTACCGGTGTACGACCGGGTCAGCGCGGTCGGCGCGGCCCCGGCCACCGCCGCCCGGTGCAGCGCCGAACTGCCCGCCTCCGGGCAGCGCAGGAAGGCCGTGCCGAGCTGCGCGGCGGCGGCACCGGCGGCCAGCGCGGCGGCCAGCGCGGGACCGTCGACGATGCCCCCCGCGGCCACCAGGGGCCGGTCGCAGCGGGCGGCGGCCAGCCGGAGCAGGGGCAACAGCGCGTAGTCGTCGTCGTCCGGCAGGCCACCCCGATGCCCACCGGCCTCGGTGCCCTGCACCACCACCGCGTCCACACCCAGGTCGGCGGCGACCGTTGCCGTGTCCGGGCGGGTGACGGTGGCCCACACCTCGGTGCCCCGCTCGCGCAGGGCACGTACCGTCGCCCGGTCCGGCAGCCCGAACACGAAGGACACGACCGGGACCGGGTCCGCGAGCAGCGCGGCCACCTTTTCCGGGTACGCGTCGTCGCCACCGACCGGCTCGCCCAGGCTCACCCCGCGCTCGGCGGCCAGCGGGGCGAGCCGTTGCGCGTACGCCCGGACGGCGGCGTCGTCCACGCCACCGGGGTCGGGCAGGAAGACGTTGACGCCGAACGGCCGGTCGGTGCGCGCGCGGACCTGCGCGACGTCGGTGGCCAACCGCTCGGTGTCGATCATCCCGGCGGCCAGGAAGCCCAGTCCACCGGCGGCGGAGACGGCTGCCACGAGCGCCGGCGTGGACGGGCCACCGGCCATCGGAGCCGCGATGATCGGGTGACGCAACGTGGACAGCAGGGACATCCCACCATCCTGCCGCACCGCCGGCCTTCGCTCACCGGCGCGCCGTGTGCCGCCAGCGCAGCACGCCGGCCAGGCCGAGCAGCGCCACAAGTGTTCCGGCGCCGGCCGCCAGCACCCAGGTCCGGCGGCTCAGGCCGGTGGTGTCCTCGGCGATGGGACGAACGAGGGTGGGCAACTCCGACGCGGCTGACCCCGTCGGACGCGCGGCGGTGGCCGGTCCGTCCGTGGTCGGGTAGCGCAGGATCGTCGGGCGGGTGCCCGGTGGCTGGTCGGCGGATTCGGAGACGGTGAGCAACGACCTGCCGTCGCGGCTGTAGGTGACCGACTCACCCTGGGGCTCGTCCGGCAACGCGGTGACCCGCGCGGTGCCAGCGGTCAGCGCGCGGACCACCTCGCCATCGGGCACGTCGTACTCGAAGGCGTCGGCGTAGCTGCGCAGCACCACCCGACGCCCGTCCGGTGCGCTCGCCGCCCCGGTAATCACACCCCGTCCGAGGAACGAGAACGGGTTGCTGGTGCTCGTCGTCGGCAGGGTCACCTGGCCGACCGAGGCCAGCGGCGTGGTCGCTCCCGGCCGCAGCGCGGCGGTCGGGGCGTACAGGAAGACGGTGCCGCTGCCGCCCTTGGTGATGATCAGCGGCCGATCGGACGCGTCGAGCAGCAACGCCTCCGCGTCGTGCGGGCGGTCCGGGTAGGTCATCCGGTGCAGCACCGGCTCGTCCGCTCCGGGAGCGAGTCGCCAGATGGCGATCGTCGTCCGGGAGTGGTCGTTGTCGCCGATGTCGGCGACCCAGACGGTGCCGTCGCGACCGATGGCCAGGTCCTCGGTGTCGCGGGGCCGGGACGGGAAGCCCACCGCCCGGACCACCGTACAGCGCTCGTCGAGGAAGAAGATCCGGCGGCGGGCCTCGTCGTCGGCACCGTCATTGATCATGACGTACCCGTCGTCGGTGGCGACCATCCCGGAGATCTCGCGGAGCCGGTCGTCGCGCACCTGGCACACCGGCGTCCCGGCCGCCCCCGCACCCGCCGCCGCCGGTGTCAGCGCGATGGCCGGCGCCCCCGCGCCGGCGAGCAGCGCCGCCAGCGCCGCGCCCGCACGGGCACGTCGCCCCCAGGTCAACCGCCCGCGTACCCGCATCGCCCACCCTCCTCGTCACGGCCGCGCCCCGGGCCACCTGCCCATCCTGTCCGATCGAGGCCACCGGCGGGGTCAGCGCGCGGACGTGGCCGGGCCTGTCGTCGGCACCCCGGCCGGTCACTCGTTGCCAGCGGCTCGGATCGAAGCGGCAGGTCTGAGTTCCGCGATGCCGGGTAGGCAGTGGCCCGGCGGCACGTCGACACCCGCCGGTGGGAGGCTCCGATGAGCACGTACCGGGATGACCAGGGCGACACGTTTCCGCCCCCGGAGGCGGACGCCCAGGAGCAGCGACAGGACGCCGTCGACTACGGGCCGCCGGACCGGGTGTCGGGTGACGTCGATCCGGAGGCGTCCGAGGCCGACCTGGCCGAGCAGGGCGCCCTACCGGCGGGCACGCTCGAAGAGGTGACGTCACTGCCGGCCGACGCCAACCCGGCCGACGCCCTGGAACAGCGCCAGGAGATTCCGACCCGCGACGAGGGCCGGCGCACCTGAGCGCACCCGGTCCCGGCCCGGCTCAGCCGGCGGTTACCTGCCAGAGCAGGAACGCGTTGAGCGCGACCACAAGTACGGCCACCAGCGACGCGGCCGCGGTGGTGAGCGGATGGTTGACCAGGTTGCCCATCAGGTCGCGCCGCCGGGTGAAGGCGACCACCGGGATCAGCGCGAACGGGATGCCGAAACTGAGGATGACCTGGGACAGGACCAGGGCTCGGGTGGGGTCGAGGCCGATGGCGAGCACGGCCAGGGCCGGCACCAGGGTGACCAGCCGGCGCAGCAGCAGTGGGACCCGCCGCCGCAGGAAGCCCTGCATGATCACCTCGCCGGCGTAGGTGCCGACGCTCGTGGAGGCCAGCCCGGACACCAGCAGGGCGACGGCGAACCCGAACGCCGCGGCGGTGCCGATGCTCTGGCCGAGCCCGGCGTGCACACCCTCCAGGCTGTCCGCGCCACCCGGGCCGCCGCCGCGGAAGCTGGCCGCCGCGATCAGCAGCATGGCGAGGTTCACCGCGCCGGCCGCGCTCAGGGCGAGCAGTACGTCGGTGCGCTGGCCCCGGAACAGGACCCGACGCTCGGTGTCGTCGGTGGCCGGGATGCGGTCGCGGGTCAGCGCGGAGTGCACGTAGATGACGTGCGGCATGACGGTGGCGCCCAGGATGCCGGCGGCCAGCAGCACGCTGTCGGTGCCCTGGAGCCGGGGCACCAGACCGGCCACGGCGGAGCCGGGGTCGGAGCCGGCGGCGAGCAGGTTGGCGGCGAAGGCCAGAACGATCACACCGAGCAGTACGGCGATGGCGATCTCGAAGGCGCGGAACCCGCGCGAGCGCAGGGCGAGCACGGCGAACGCCGCCGTGCCGATGATGAGCCCGCCGGGCAGCAGCGGGATGCCGAAGAGCAGGTGGAGGGCGACCGCGCCACCGATCACCTCGGCCAGGTCGGTGGCCATCGCCACCAACTCGGCCTGCACCCACATCAGCCGGTTCAGCGGCCGGGGCAGCCGCTCCCGGCACAGCTCGGGCAGGCTGCGCCCGGTGGCCAGACCCAACTTGGCGGTGAGGGTCTGCACCAGCATCGCCATCAGGTTGGCCACCACCACGACCCAGACCAGCAGGTAGCCGTAGCGGGCACCGGCGGCGGAGTTGGTGGCGAAGTTGCCGGGGTCGACGTAGGCGACGGCGGCGACGAACGCCGGGCCGAGCAGAATCAGCCGCCCGCGTACCCGCCCCCGGGCGCGAGCCACCTGTAGTGGAGTCGCTGTCGACGTCGCCACCTCGTTGATGGCCATCGAAAACACCCTTCCGTCGGCGACGAGTCGCGTGCGGGTCCGTTCCCGTTCGGCTGGCCCGTTGGTGCCAACTTCTGGCCCGCCGGTGCCACCCGGATTGACGCGCCGGGAGGACCGAGACGCGCCGCCCACTTGACAGCGGCGGGAGCACCGATGAAGCTGTCTATTAGTCCTACTGTCGTAGGACAACAGGAAGGATCATCACGAGTGATCGAGTTCGTGTTGGACAGCCGGTCGAAGGTGAACACCTACATGCAGCTCGTGCAGCAGGTGAAGCAGGCGCTGCGCGTCGGCCTGCTGACGCCGGGCGACCAGTTGCCGAAGGTCCGGGACGTCGCGCAGTCGTTGGCGATCAACCCGAACACGGTGCTGAAGGCGTACCGGGAGTTGGAGATCGAGGGTCTGGTCGGCGGCCGACCCGGGGTGGGCACGTTCGTCCAGCGCACCCTGGCCGGCGCGTCCCTGCCCAACCAGGCCGAGCTGCGCGAGGACCTGGTCGCCTGGTTGCACCGCGCGCAGACCGCGGGCCTCTCGGCCGAGGACGTCATCGCCCTGGTGGAGACCACGCTGCGCGCCACCCTCGCCGACGACGCGCCGCAGAAGGAGCCCGCCTGAGCGTGCTCGACACGTGAACGACCAGGCACCGAAGCAAGGGCTGCCCTGCCACAGAGCCGCGGGCGCAGCAGGATCGAGAGGACAGAGGATGGACATGGTCTTGGAGGCCGACCGGCTGGGCAAGCGGTACGGCAGCACCTGGGCGTTGCGGGACTGTTCCCTGCACCTGCCGGCCGGGCGGATCGCCGCGCTGGTCGGGCCGAACGGCGCGGGCAAGAGCACTCTGCTGCACCTGGCCGTCGGGTTGCTCAAGCCCGACGGCGGCGAGGTGCGCGTTTTCGGCAGATCCCCCTACGGGGACACGCAGGGGCTGGCCGACATCGGCTTCGTCGCCCAGGACACCCCGCTCTACCGGGACTTCACCGCGGCCGAGCTGGTCATCGCCGGCGGCAAGCTGAACAGGCGGTGGGACGCCACGCTGGCCCGGCAGCGGTTGGCACAGCTCGGCATTCCGCCGGACCGACCGGTCGGCAAGCTCTCCGGCGGCCAACGGGCCCAGGTGGCGCTCGCCCTCGCGTTGGCCAAGCAGCCCCGGCTGCTGCTGCTCGACGAACCGGTGGCCAGCCTCGACCCCCTGGCCCGACGGGAGTTTCTCCAGTCGCTGATGGGCAGCGTGGCGGAATCCGGCACCACGGTCCTACTCTCCTCGCACCTGCTGGCCGACCTGGAGCGCGTCTGCGACTACCTGATCGTGCTCAACTCCGCCCAGGTGCAGCTCACCGGCGCGGTCGACGACCTGGTCACCGAGCATCGCCAACTGGTCGGCCCCCGGCACGACGGCGGCGTCATCGGGGGCGTCGCCGCCGTGGTCCGGGCCAGCCACACCGACCGGCAGTCCACGCTGCTGGTCCGCACCGACGGCCCGGTCACCGACCCGGCCTGGACGGTCCGCGAGGTCAGCCTGGAGGACGTCGTGCTGGCCTACCTGGCCGACGGCACCACGCAGACCCGGCACAGCGAGTGGGGAGTGGCGGCATGATCTGGTTGACCTGGCGGCAGCACCGCAAGCAGGCGCTCTACACCCTGCTGGGGCTCGCGGCGCTCGCCGCCCTGCTGGTGCCCATCGGCCTGGCGATGCGCAACACCTTCGGCGACCTCGGGCTGACCGACTGCGCCAGCCAGCTCGCCCGCGCCGATGTGGCGCAGGCGACCCGGGAGGCGTGCGATGCGGGCTATCGGCGTTTCGGCAACCAGTACGGCAACCTCAGTCTGGTGGCCGTACTGCTGATCACCCTGCCGGCGCTCGTCGGCCTCTTCTGGGGCGCGCCGCTTGTCGCCCGCGAGGTGGAGCAGGGCACGCACCGGTTCGTCTGGACCCAGGGCGTCGGCCGGACCCGCTGGGCCCTGGTGAAGTTCGGCCTGGTGGGCGCGGCCGTCCTGGTCCTCGCGACGGTCTATGGGCTGGGCATGTCCTGGTGGGTCGACCCGCTCACCAAGGCCGCGCACGAGGGCCGGTTCGGCATGATCGTCTTCGACCTACAGGGCATCGTCCCGATCGGGTACACCCTGTTCGCGGTGGCGCTCGGCATCTTCGCCGGCACCGTCTGGAAGCGGATGCTGCCCGCCATGGGCATCACCCTCGCCGGCTACATCGGCGTCCGGGCGGCGGTGGAGCTGCTGGCCCGACGGCACTACCAGCCGGCCCGCACCCAGACCTTCCCGACCGAGGGGGAAGGGCCACCGGAGGTCAGCCGGGGCGACTGGGTCCTCGCCCAGGGCGTCCGGAACCCCGACGGGACGATGATCTCGGAGGGCGGCCGGATCCAGTGCCCGCCCGGCGGTAAGGGGCCGGATGGTCGGGTCTGCGGGGCCGAGCTTGGCCTCGAGCCGGGCGCGTACAACTGGCAGCTGTACCAGCCGGCGGACCGGTTCTGGCTGTTCCAGGGGATCGAGACGGGCATCTTCGTCGCCCTCGCCGTGCTCCTGCTCTACCTCGCCATCCGCCGGGTGCGCCGGATCGCGTAGTCGACGACGGGTGATCGCCGGGCCACGGGGGCTCGGCGATCACCCGTCCGGACCGGCGGATCGACCACCGGAGCCCCGTCCGTCGGGCGGGTCAGCCGGCCAGTCGCCGGTAGCGGGCGACCGAGAGCGGAAGGAAGACCGCGACCAGGACGATCGGCCAGAGCACCGCCAGCAACGGGTAGTGCTGCGCCGCCCAGGAGTCACCGCCCCAGCCGGGGTTGCCGAACAGCTCGCGGGTGGCGCCGACGGTCGCCGACAGCGGGTTCCAGGCAGCCACCGCACCGAGCCACGCGGGCATGGTGGATGGTGCGACGAACGCGTTGGAGAGGAAGCCGAGCGGAAACTCCAGGGTCTGCACGGCCACCACGGCCGTCTGCCCGCGGGTGACCAGCCCGAGGAAGATGCCGACCCAGATCAGAGCGAAGCGCAGCAGCAGGATCAGCCCCACCGCGGTGAGCGTGGCACCGGCCCCGCCGTGCGCCCGCCACCCGATCGCGAGACCGCTCAGCAGCAGGATCCCGAGGGTGACCAGGGCGAACAGCATGTCGGCCACGGCCCGGGCCGCCAGCGGGGCCAGCGGCGCGACGGGCATCGACCGGAGCCGGTCGGTCACCCCGCGCTCCAGGTCCTCGGCGACGGCGATCGTGGTGAGGCTGATGCCGAACACCATCGTCATCACGAACATGCCGGGCATCAGGAACTCCCGGTAGCTGCCGCCGCCGGGCACCTGCAACGCACCGCCGAACAGGTACGCGAACATCAGCACGATCAGGATGTTGAAGCCGAGTGAGGCGATCAGCGGGCCGGGATCGCGTCGCCACCGGGCCAGGCCGCGCCAGATCAACGTGCCGCTGTCGGCCAGGAGGGCGGGCCGTCCGGGCGTCAGGTCCACCCCCGGGACCGGCGTACTCACCGCGCTCACGCGGCCACCTCCTCGGCGGTCCGGGTGCGGTGCCCGGTGAGGTGCAGGAACACGTCGTCCAGGGTGGGGCGGCGCAGTGCGACGTCCGCCACCGGTACGTGCTCGGCGTCGAGCGCCCGCAACACGTCGACGAGCGCGCCTGCCCGGTGACCCACCCGGACGCTGACCATCCGCCGGTCCACGTCGACGGTCGGTTCGTCGCCGGCCACCCGGCGTAGGTGGGCGACGGCGGCGGCGAGGTCGGCCGGGGCCGCGACGACCACCTCGATCCGGTCGCCACCGAGGCGGGTCTTGAGGTCGTCCGGAGTGCCCTCGGCGATCACCCGGCCGGCCTCGACCACCGAGATCCGGTCGGCGAGTTGGTCGGCCTCGTCCAGGTGCTGGGTGGTGAGCAGCACGGTGGTGCCGGTGCGCACCAACTCCCGGACCGACTCCCACACCTCGTTGCGGCCCCGCGGGTCCAGCCCGGTGGTGGGTTCGTCGAGGAAGAGGACCGCGGGTGCCAGGATCATGCCGGCCGCCAGGTCGAGCCGGCGGCGCATGCCCCCCGAGTACGTGCTGACCGGCTGCTCGGCCGCGTCGGCGAGACCGAAGCGGTCCAGCAGCTCGACCGCTCGCTGCCGGGCGCGGCGGCGACCCAGATGGAACAGCCGGCCGAAGAGCAGCAGATTCTGTCGGCCGCTCAGGGCCTCGTCGAGCGCGGGATGCTGCCCCACCAGCCCGATGCGGTAGCGCACCTCGTCGGGCTGGCGGGTCACGTCGAACCCGGCGACCTCGGCACGCCCCCCGTCCAGCCGGAGCAGGGTCGACAGGATCCGTACCGAGGTGGTCTTGCCGGCCCCGTTCGGGCCGAGCAGGCCACACACGGTCCCCGGCCGCACCCGCAGGTCGAAGCCGTCCAGCGCGTAGCGGTCCCGATACCGCTTACGCAGCCCGTCCGCCACTATCGCGTCACCTCTTGTCGGCACAGCGCTCCCCTTCCGCAGGCGTTCAACGGCGCTACCGTACAACATACGGTAGGCAATACGGGAACGATACGTCGACTAGGTTCGGCAGATGACGATCTCGATCTCCGTGGACGGTCGGCGGTTCCGGGCCGTAGCGGACGTGGTGGCCGGTGAGGTGGGCACGCAGACCGTCTTCACGTACCACGAGCGGGCCGGCGAGGTGTGGGCCGAGTACGCCGGTGGGTCCATCCGACGCGGCCACCTGGTCGGCACCCGGGAGGGCGACCGACTGGACTTCCGGTACGTCCAGCTCAACGCCGACGGCCAGACATCCTCGGGGCACTGCGTGTCGGAGGTGTCGGTGCTGCCCGACGGCCGGGTGCGGCTGCACGAGACCTGGTCGTGGGAGTCCCGGTCGGGCAGCGGCAGTAGCGTGGTGGAAGAGGTGCCGAGACCCTGACGGTTCACCGACCGGAGCGGTCGCGGCTACGCGGGCTCGGTGATCCCGACCTGGCCTGCGACGCCGACGTTCAGCGGGTCGGCCAGGAGTTTGTCGAAGGCCAGCTCGGCCGCCCCGATCAGGACGGCGTCGCGGCCGAGTGCCGCCGCCCGCAGGCGCAGGTGCTCGCGGGAGGCCGGCAGCGGCATGGTGTCCAACCGCTCGCGGACGACGTCCGCTCCGGCGGTGAAGATGTCGCGAAGCGACCCGCCGAACACCACGGCGTCGGGGTTGACCACGTTTACCAGGTTCGCCACGCCGAAGCCGAGCCACCCGGCGACCTGCTCGACGGCGGCCCGGGCGGTTCGGTCGCCGTCGGCCGCCGCGCGCAGCACCTCGGCCACCGCCGCGCGGTCGCTCGGGTCCCGGCCCGCGTGCCGCAGCAGGGCGGCCTCGGAGATCTCGGTCTCCCAACAGCCACGTGAGCCGCAGCCGCAGGGCAGGCCGTTCGGGTTGACGACCATGTGGCCGACCTTGCCGCTGTGCCCGCGGTGGCCGATCACCAGCCGGCCACCGACGATGATGCCGGCGCTGATGCCCAGGTCGCCGTGCAGGTAGATGACGTCGTCGATGCCCACCGCCACGCCCCGGACGTGCTCGGCCAGCCCGGCGATGTCGGCCAGGTCACCGGCCACGAAACCGGGGCCGCCGCTGAACTCCGCCTCCAGCGCGACGCCGAGGGTCTCGTCGATGCTGGCGATCCGGATCCGGCCGTCCTGACCACGGGTGGTGTCGGTGACCGCGGCGGCGCCGCCGACCAGCAGCGCGTCGGTGGCCACCGACCGTTCCATGTCCCGGACCAGGTCGGCGAGGGGCCGGACGGCGTCGACCGCCGACAGGCCACTGGGTCGCGGGATCTCCCGCCGATCGAGGATCTGCCCACCGAGGCCGACCCGGGCGGCACGGAGCCGGTCCGCGTCGATGCTCAACGCGTGGGCGTAGACCCGGTCGGAGCGGGGACTGACCACGAGTGAGGGCCGGCCGGCGCGGCGGGCGGTGGTCGGCGCCTCCTCGGTGACCAGGCCGCCGGCGACCAGGTCGGCCGCGAGGGCGCCGATGGTGCTTCGGTTGAGGCCGAGCCGGCTCGTCAGTTCGGCCCGGGACGTCGGCCCGTGCACGTGGACGTAGCGCAGCACAGCGCCGAGATTCTGCCGCCGGATCTCCTCCTGGCTGGCACCGGGGATCGACGGCAGCGGGGGTTCGGTCTGGCGGCCGACGCCGGCGGGCCTGGACCGGACGGGTGTTGCCACGGTCAGACCTCCTTCCGGGTCGGTGCCGGGTGGCGCGGGGCAGTCCGGACGACGATGGGTCCCGGAAGAGGAGATCCGGGACCCATCGGCCTTGCTGCCTACCGTGCGGTGACTACTTGGTGAGCGGCGCGAGCTTCGGGTCGCTGGCGTACGCCTCAGCCGCGTTCGCCTTGGTGACGGCGACCGGCGGGAGCAGGTACGTGTCGACGACCTTGCTGCCGTTGTTGTAGGACTTGGTGTCGTTCACCTGCGGCTTGTCACCGGCCTGGAGAGCCTTGACCATGTTGATGGTCTCCTTCACCAGGTTGCGGGTGTCCTTGTTGATCGTCATGTACTGCTCGCCCTTGACGATCGACTTGACCGACTCGACCTCGGAGTCCTGGCCGGTGACGATCGGGGTCGGCTTGCCAGCGCCCTTGACCGAGGTCAGGATCGCGCGGGCCAGCGTGTCGTTCGGGGAGAGGACGCCGTCCAGCTCCTTGCTGCCGTACGTCGAGGTCAGCAGCTGGTCCATGCGGGCCTGCGCACCCTCGGCCTTCCAGCCCTGGATGGCGGTCTGCTTGACCTCCTTCTGACCGGAGGCGACGACCACGTTGCCCTTGTCGATCTCCGGCTTGAGCACGCTCATCGCGCCGTCGAAGAAGACACCGGCGTTGTTGTCGTCCGGCGAACCGGAGAACAGCTCGATGTTGTACGGGCCGTTCGGCTTCTTGGCCTTCATGCCGTCCAGCAGGGCCTGGCCCTGGAGCTGGCCGACCTTGAAGTTGTCGAACGCGACGTAGTAGTCGAGGTCCGGGGTGTTGGTGATCAGCCGGTCGTAGGCGATGACCTTCACACCGGCGGCGTGGGCCGCCGCGACCTGGGTCGACAGCTGCGCGGCGTCGGTCGCGCCGATGACGATGACCTTGGCGCCCTTGGTCACCATGGAGGTGATCTGCGCCTGCTGGTCGGCGACCGTGGTCGACGCGCCGGCGTACTGCACGTTGCCCTCGAAGCCGGCCTCCTTGAGGCCGTTGGTGAACAGGTCACCGGCGAGGACCCAGTTCTCGGAGGTCTTGGCCGGGAGGGCCACGCCGATCAGCGAGTTGGCCGGGAAACCCTTGGCCGCGTCGCCAGTGGAACCGGAGTCGCCGTCACGGCCGGAGCCGCAACCGGCGAGGGCCAGCATGGCGGCGGCGCTGATGGCGACCACCGACGTGCCGAAGAATTTACGCATGGTGAGGACTTGCCTTTCTGGATGTGTAACGGGGTGGTGAGGGTCGGTGACCGTCAGCCGGACACCGCTGCCTTGGCGGGCTCGCGCTCCGCGTCCGGCGGTGAGGCGGGTGGTGCGGAGTCCTCGCGGCGGAACGGCCGCATCAGGCTCCCGATGATGGAGAACCGCCCCTGGCTCTTGTTGTAGACATCGATCGCGACGGCCAGCAGCAGGACCAGGCCCTTGATGATCTGGACCTTGTCGGTGCCCACGCCCTGGAGCTGGAGGCCGTTGTTGAGCACGGCCATCACGAGTCCACCGACGATCGAGCCGCTGATGGTGCCGATACCGCCGGCGACGGCCGCGCCACCGATGAAGACCGCGGCGATCGCGTCCAGCTCCCAGCCGTTGCCGTCCTGCGGTCCGGAGGCCGCCGAACGGGCCACGAAGATCATGCCGGCCAGCGCGGCCAGGACGGACATGTTCATCATGACGAAGAAGTTGACCCGCTTGAGCTTCACGCCGGACAGCTCGGCCGCCCGGGAGTTGCCGCCCACCGCGTAGATGTGCCGGCCACCTGCCGTGTTGCGGGTGTAGAAGGAGTACGCGATGACCAGGAGCAGCAGGATGATGCCGGAGATCGGGAAGCTGGTGCCGACGCGACCGCTGGCGAAGCGCAGCGAGGCGAAGGCGATGACCCCGACCATGATGGCCATCCGCAGGATCGAGACCCACATGGGCGCCGGGTCGGCGTCCATGGCCCGCCGGGTGTTGCGGGCCCGAAGCTCGCGCCACACCACGGCCACCGCGGCGGCCAGGCCGAGCAGCAGCGTCGCGTTGTTGTAGCCGAAGTCCGGCCCGAACTCGGGCAGGAAGCCGGAGCCGATGTCCCGGAAGCCCTCCGGCACCGGAATGCTCTGCGCGTTACCGATGAACTGGTTGCCACCGCGGAAGAGCAGCATGCCGGCCAGGGTGACGATGAACGCCGGCACCCCGATGTAGGCCACCCAGAACCCCTGCCAGGCGCCGATGGCCGCGCCGATGGCGAGGCCGAACACGATGGCGGCGGGCCAGGGCAGGTGCCACTCGGTCATCGACTTGGCGACCAGGATGCCCGCGAAGGCGGCGACCGAGCCGACCGAGAGGTCGATGTGCCCGGCGACGATCACCATGAGCATGCCGATGGCCAGGATCAGGATGTACGAGTTCTGCTGGAACAGCGCGATCAGGTTGTCCGACCGAAGGGTCAGCCCATCGGTCCAGACCTGGAAGATCAGGACGATCGCCACCAGGGTGAAGATCATCCCGAACTGGCGCGCGTTGGAGGTCGTACCTCCAAACAGATTCTTCTGAAGGTCCTTGATACGGCTCATCGGGAGGCCAACTTCTTCGTCGAGGTCATCTGCTTCATGAGGTTTTCCGGGGTGGCGTCCGCCCGGGCGATCTCGCCCGTGATGGCGCCTTCGAACACGGTGTAGATGCGGTCGCAGAGCCCGATCAGCTCCGGCAACTCCGAGGAGATGACGACGACGCCCTTCCCCTGGTCGGCGAGCCGCTGGATGATGCCGTAGATCTCGTACTTGGCGCCGACGTCGATGCCGCGCGTCGGCTCGTCGAGGATCAGCAGGTCCGGGTCGGTGAACATCCACTTCGCCAGCACGACCTTCTGCTGGTTGCCGCCGGAGAGCTTGGAGACGCCCTCGTCGACCGTCGGGGCCTTGGTCCGCAACTCCTTGCGGTACGCCTCGGCCGCCTGGTACTCCTCGACCTCGCTCAGGACGCCGTGGTGCCGGATCTTGGACAGCTTGGCGGCCACCGTCGACGTCTTGATGTCGTCGAGCAGGTTGAGGCCGATCGCCTTGCGGTCCTCGCTGACGTACGCGAGCCCGTTGTCGATCGCGTCCGCGACCGACTTCAGGACGATCTCCTTGCCGTCCTTGATGATGGTGCCCGACTCGTACACCCCGTAGGAGCGGCCGAAGACACTCATCGCGAGTTCCGTGCGGCCCGCGCCCATGAGACCGGCGAAGCCGACGATCTCGCCGCGGCGCACCACGAAGCTCTCGTTCTTGCAGACCTGCCGGTCGGCGGAGATCGGGTGCCGGACGTTCCAGTCGCGGACCTCGAAGAAGACGTCACCGATCTTCGGGGTGTGGTCCGGGAACCGGCTGCCCAGCTCACGGCCGACCATCCCCCGCACGATCCGGTCCTCGTCGACCCCGTCCGCCTTGACGTCGAGGGTCTCCACGGTCCGGCCGTCGCGCAGGATGGTGATCTGGTCGGCGATCGCCTCGATCTCGTTCAGCTTGTGCGAGATCATGATCGAGGTGATGCCGCGGGAGCGGAAGCCGCGCAGCAGGTCCAGCAGGTGCCGGGAATCCGCCTCGTTCAGCGCGGCCGTCGGCTCGTCCAGGATGAGCAGCTTCACGTCCTTGGCGAACGCCTTGGCGATCTCCACGAGCTGCTGCTTGCCGACACCGATGTCCTTGATCAGGGTGTCCGGGTCCTCCTGGAGACCGACCCGGGCCATCAGGTCCAGCGCCATCCGGTTCGCGGCCTTCCAGTCGATCGCGCCCCGCTTGCGCGGCTCGTTGCCGAGGAAGATGTTCTCGGCGATCGACATGCCTGGAATGAGCGCGAGCTCCTGGTGGATGATCACGATTCCGGCGCTCTCGCTGGCCCGGATGTCGGAGAACTTGGTCTCCGACCCCTGGTAGACGATCTGGCCGTCATAGCTGCCGTACGGGTAGACCCCGCTGAGGACCTTCATCAGCGTGGACTTGCCCGCACCGTTCTCGCCGCAGATGGCATGAATCTCACCGGCGCGAACCACCAGGTTGACGTCGGAGAGGGCCTTGACTCCGGGGAACTCCTTGGTGATGGAGCGCATCTCAAGGAGGGTCGGCACGTTGCTCATCGCTCGTACCACCTCGCCAACGTCATCGGTTGCCTCCGGAAGGTTGAACCTTCACTTGGTTTTGTTGTTGTCGGCAACGTATTGCGGCCGAAGGGCCATCCGCAAGGCGAGGGACTGTTGAAAATGTAACAATCCGGCAATATCGACGACGCATAGTCTTCGCCTGTCACAGCCGCCTCCGCAGCCCCTTGCGGCACCTTGGCCCGTCGGTGGCAACGTTGTCAAATGAAGACAACGCCGCGCCCGGCTCCCCTGTTCCTCGACAGGCCCGCGACCAGCCACGATCTGCGGCAGACCGGAAAGCGGGTGCCACGCCGCGCGCTCGGCACCATCGAATGATCATGATGAAGCCGCGACACCGACGCCGAGTCCGGAACGGCCCGGCGACTGCGGGCGGGGGGTGTGACCCGCGCCTCAATCGCCGGGACGAATCGACAATGGTCGTCGCCTCAGGTCCGCCACCAGGAGACGGATCCGTGGCTTAACGTCCCTTAAGGGCGGATCAGGGGCCACCCGACCCGGCCCACGCCCCGGTGTCGACCGGTCAACCCGGGCGCAGCACCGCCTTGATCACCCCGTCGTCGCGGCGGCGGCGGTACAACTCCGGCGCGTCGGCGAGGGTGCCGTCGCGGGCCTGGAACCCGACCGCGTCGATCACCTTGTCGACTCCACCAAGCTTCTCCTCCCCGAGCGGCACTGGCTGCACGATCTCGAGGCCCTCGCGCAGGACAGCACCGACATCGCGCGGTGGTCCGCGATCGCCGTGCCGACTTTCCTGTTGGCGGGCGCGGAGACTGGGAACCGACGCCCTACGGCAGTTCCTCGCCGGTGACTGCGCGAAACGGTGACCGCCGTCAGCCCATCGAACGCACCCGGTTGGGCTCGATGGTGAGGATGATCCGGACCTGGTCCCGGCCACCGAACCACGGGTACGGCCCACCGAGGTAGCGCTGCGCCAACGTGTCGATGTGCTCGGCGGCGCCCTCGGTGCTGGTCCTCACCACCCGCCCCCGAACCTCGTGGTAGCGGCCCGGCTTCTGCGGGTCGGAGATCGCCACCGCCACCCGTGGGTCCCGCCGGACGTTTCGCGTCTTTTGGTGGGATTCCACCGTGTTGATCAATATGTGCGTGCCGTCGGTGTCCACCCAGGTCTGGGTGAGCTGTGGCGAGCCGTCGGGCATCAGCGTCGTGACGAAGCAGGTGCTCGGCTCGCGCAGCAGCGTGAGCAGGTCATCGGGCAGATCCACGAGACAGTCTCCTTCCGGGTGACCAAGATGTGTTGATCACCCGCCAACGGTCGCACGAAATGATCAGCGGCGCCGCCGGGCAGGATCCCGCACCACAGGTGCGGATCCTGCCCGTCGCATCGGCGGACGCCCCGGCCTACTCGGGCGCCTGCTGTTGGCGGAACTGTTCGACCGGGAGGCCGCCGCGACCCCAGTTCTCGGTGTCGACCTCGTCGATCACCACGAATGTCGACGTCAGCGGCTTGTTCAGGATGTCGCGCAGCAACTCGCTCACGCCCTTGATGAGGGCGGCCTTCTCCTCGGCGGTCGCCGAGGACGCGCCCGCGGTGCTGCCCTCGCGGGTGATCTGGATGGTCACGATCGGCATCGTCTGCTCCTTTCTGCGGTGTGGGTGGCGTCAGTGACCGGCGTTCTGGCCGCCGTCGACGTGCAGGATCTCGCCGGTGACGAAGGGCGCGGACTCCAGGTAGAGAACGGCGTCGACCACATCGCTGGTCTCCCCCATCCGGCCGACCGGGTGCAGGCCCGCAAGCGTCTGGTGCGTCTCCACCGGGTGCATCGGGGTCTTGATGATGCCGGGCGCGACGGCGTTGACCCGTATGCCGCGAGCCGCGTACTCGATGGCCAGGGACTTCGTGGCCGAGCTGAGACCGCCCTTGGTCAGGGAGGCGAGCACCGACGGAACGTGCGAGCTGGGCTGGTCGACGAAGCTGGTCGTGATGCTGACGATGTGCCCCGCGCCCCCGGCCAGCAGGTGCGGCAGGACGCGTCGGGTGAGGTGGAAGAACCCGGCGAGGTTGACCCCGGCGACCAGGTCGAACTCCTCGTCGGTGTAGTCGGTGAACGGCTTGGCGACGAAGATGCCGGCGTTGTTCACCAGGGTGTCGATCCGCCCGAACCGGTCCAGGGCGGCACTGACCACCCGCTGCGCGGTGTCGGCCTCGGCGATGTCGCCCCGAACCGTGACGACCTCCGGGTCGTTGGACGCACCGATCGAGCGTGAGGTCGCCACGACGCCGTACCCGAGCTTGCGGTAGGCGTCCACGAGGTCGGCGCCGATGCCCTGGGAGGCCCCGGTGATCACGACGACCTTCTGTCCCTGACTGCTGCTCATGAGGAAACCACCTTCACTAGACGACTGGTCTACTAAAAGCTAGCCGACCGGTCGTGTATCGTCCAGGTATGGGACGCACCAGTGACGCGCGGAACAAGATCCTCGACGCGGCTGCCGGGCTGATCGAGCAGCGCGGCTACACGGCGCTCGGGGTGGCCGAGATCTGCACGGCGGCGGGAGTGCCGAAGGGCAGTTTCTACTACTTCTTCGAGTCCAAGCAGGCGCTCGCCCGCGCCGTCATCGACGAGCACTGGGTCACCCAGCGCCGCCAGTGGGAACAGGTGCTCGGCAGCGAGCGTGACCCGCTACAGCGGCTCCGGGACCTGTTCGAGGCCACCGAAGAGGTCCAGCGCGTCGGTCAGCAGAAGGCCGGCGTCGTCGCCGGTTGCCTGTTTGGCAACCTCGCCCTCGAACTCAGCAACCAGGCCGAGGAGATCCGCGGTCGGCTCCAGGAGATCTTCGAGGAACAGATCAGCCTCATCGAGCAGGTCGTCGTCGAGGCGAAGGAGAGCGGCCTGGCGGGTCCCGCCGTCGACAGCCGGGAAGCCGCCCGATCGATCGTCGCGCAGATCGAGGGGCGGGTCCTGTTCGCGAAGCTGCTCAACGATCCGACCCAACTGGAAACGCTGTGGCGCAACTGCCTCGATCTGCTCCAGGCACCGCTTCAGGCGCGGACCACCACCGGCTGAACGGACGACTGTCGTGGACCGTCCACTCCGGGCGCGCTGCGCGGTCGCTCAGCACCATCCGCGGGGCACGATGTTCGGGCGGACCACCACCGACCGGATCGGGCACCCGACCTGACGACCGAGCAGACCACCTCTCCGTCACGTACCGGCGTCGGCATCGCCGCCAGTGCCCTGGCCCAGAGCGTCCGACTCCGGGACCACCGCGCGGCGTGACGCCAGCCCGTCGGCCGGTGCGATCGGCGACGGTGACAGCGCCCTGCCAGCGCCCCGGCGGGTCGGCCGGCTGCGTCAGTGGGCCGTCCTCACCGCGCGCAAAGCGGAGATCGTCGTCCGCATTCGACTGACCTGGCGATCCTGCTCGGCTCGCCTTCGTCCAGTCGACCTACCTGGACCGTGGTGTCGGCATCGAGGCGTCGCTGCCACCGCGGTTGCGCTGTTGACGCGGACGAGGCGGGGCGGCTAGCTGGCCTGGGCCACCGGCGCCGAGCGGTGCCTGATCTCCTCCATGAACGGGAACTGGGCGGCGAGTTCGGCGACCGTCATCCCGGCTTGCCAGGCCGCGGCCACCTTGGCGACCTGCATCAGGTCCATCACGTCGCCGCGCGCCAGCACCTCGCCGGACACCCGCAGATCGATCATGAAGTAGCGGGCCTGCGATCCCAGCTTCACGCAGACCACGCCCTGCCCGGAGTGCAACTCCGCGCAGGTGAAACGGCCCCGCCCCTGCTCGGGGGCGGTGACCTGGCCGAGTTCGAGCCCGTGTCGGGCAGCGGTGTCGATGAGCGCGGGGGCCAGACCACCTCGCTCGACCAGATCCGGGTAGAGGCGCACACCCAGCGCCGTCGACGCGTCGCTCATGACTGACTCCCACTTCCTTGTGACAGAGACCAGCAGCGCGCAGGTTACGAGAAGGTTTCCCGCACGCCTCGCCATCCTGTCCCGGGTGGACGCCCCACGGCAATAGGAAGGGTCGATTCGACCGCTATCGAGTAACCCCCGCGCGACGGCGGCAGCGCGAAGGGCGTTGCGGGTGTATTGGAAACACTCTTGACAGAAAGACCTGATATCGACATGCTTCTATACAGAGAGCGCTCTCCGCCCTTCGCCGCGCGGCCTCCACCACTCCCCCGCTGAGGAGCCTCCCGTGTTCACAGCCCGCACCCGGTCTCGTCCGCTCGTACTCCTGGCGGTCGCCCTCGTCGCGACCGCCGCGGCACTCGTCCCGGCCCATCCCGACCGAGCCGAGGCCGCCATCGGCTCGATCAGCTGGCAGGACGAGTTCAACTCCCCGGCCGGCACGCCCGTCGACCAGAACAAGTGGCGCTTCGACATCGGCGGCGGCGGTTGGGGCAACAACGAGCGGCAGTACTACACCAGCAGCACCAGCAATGCCGTCCACGACGGCCAGGGCAACCTGGTCATCAAGGCCCGCCGGGACAATCCCGCCAACTACCAGTGCCACTACGGACGCTGCGAGTACACGTCGGCGCGGCTGCTGTCGGCGGCCACCTTCACCCAGACGTACGGCCGGTTCGAGGCCCGGATCAAGATTCCGCGCGGCCAGGGCATCTGGCCGGCGTTCTGGATGCTCGGCACCGGCGGCGGGTGGCCCGACGCCGGCGAGATCGACATCATGGAGAACATCGGCCGGGAGCCAAACACCGTGTACGGCACCGTGCACGGGCCCGGCTACTCCGGCGGCGGCGGCATCACCGGCAGCCGCAACATCGGGGCGCCACTCGCCGACGGCTTCCACACCTACCGGGTGGACTGGGAGCCGAACGTGATCACCTGGTACCTGGACGGGGTCCAGTACCACCGGGTCGACCCCGCACGGCTCGGCGGCAACCGATGGGTGTTCGACCATCCCTTCTTCATGATTCTCAACGTGGCGGTGGGTGGCAACTGGCCCGGCTATCCGGACGGCTCCACGCAGTTCCCGCAGCAGATGCTCGTCGACTATGTCCGGGTGTCCAGCTACACCTCCGGCGGCGGCGACCCGGCACCCGGCACCAGCCGGATCAGGGGCGCGCAGAGCGGGCGGTGCGTCGACATCCCCAGCGCCAACCCGGTCGAGGGCGCCAAGCTGCAGATCTGGGACTGCAACACCACCGCGGCCCAGGCCTGGACCTTCGCCTCCGACGGGACGGTCCGCGCGATGGGCAAGTGCATGGACCCCGCCTGGGCCGGTACGGCGAACGGCACCGAGGTCAACCTGGTCAGCTGCAACGGCAACACCGCGCAGCGCTTCACCCTCAACGCCGCTGGCGACCTGGTCAACCTCAACGCCAACAGGTGTGTGGACGTGCGGGAGGCCAATCCCAACAACGGCGGCAAGCTGCACCTGTGGGACTGCCTCGGGGCCGCCAACCAGAAGTGGTCCCGCGTCTGAGAGCAGGCGACACGAGCGAACGGCCGCCCGCAAAGCAGCATCGGGCGGCCGTTCGGCCCCAGACCCTCCGCCTGGGGTGCGCCCGAATTAGCCCGATGGCGAGGAGCGTGATCTGACGCCCGCTATGTTCGAATACATCCAATATTCGGCATTTCGGGAGTCAGCTCATGTCGCACCATCTCGACACCCCCCTCGCCGCCCAGGGCGGCCAGCTCTACATCGACGATCTGTACGTCTTCAACGGCGACCGCGCCACGGTGTTCGTCATGGATGTCAACAGCTCGGTGACGAAGGCGGACATCAAGCGCGGCTTCCACGCGGAGGCGCGGTACGAGATCAAGATCCACTTCAACGGCGCGGAGATGGAGGGGCTGACCTACCGGTTCGCCTTCGGCGAGCCCGACGGCAACGGCAGGCAGACCTACCAGTTGTACGAACTCGCCGGAGCGGATGCCCGCGACGACGCCGCGATGGGCACTCCCATCGCCGAGGGACACACCGGCGAGGTGTCGACCGGCGGCAACGTCCGGATCTGGGCCGGGCGGATCACTGACCCGTTCTACGTCGACCTCGACGAACTCGCCACCATCAACGGCGCGATCAAGAACGGCGCCCCGGTGGACCGCTCCACCTGGCGGATGGACCAGGCCAAGAACAGCTTCGCCGGCACGACAGTCGAGTCGATAGTCCTCGAGGTCTCCCACGACGAGCCACTGCTGCGCGACGGCACCGACATCGGCGTCTGGTGCCGCACGATGCTGGCCACCGACGCCGGCGGATGGCGACAGATCAACCGCGCCGGCCACCCCATGATGTGGCCCCTGTTCTGGCCGCACGACACCGACTTCTCCGACCCCGCAAACGTCCGGCACCCCAGCAAGGACCTCTCCGAGGACGGCGAGGAGATCGCGAGCGCCGTCGCCGGAGTCGTCGCCGCCAACGGCACCGCCCCCGATCCACAGGCGTACGGGTGGAGCGTCGCCCGACAGCTCTACCCCGACCTGCTGTCCTACCAGGTCGGCACGGCAGCCAACTACGGCTTCGCGGTCCGCAACGGCCGCGGCATGGCCGACAACGCACCCGAGGTGATGTTCTCCCTGGTGCTCAACACGGGCACCACCTCCGGCCTCACCCCGGAGGTCACCAAGGCCGCCCGCGCCGCCGGCTTCCCGTACGTGGTGCCGGCCTGACCGAACACCTAGGCGTCGCCCACGGCTGGGCGGCAATGGCGGTCGAGATCATGACGATCGCGGCGTTCGTCCGATATGCGTCTTTCATCCTGGATAGGCTCTGAGCTGCCATTAAGGGGCATTTCTAGGACAAGGGAGACTCGATGCGTAGAAAGATTCTCGCGGGCTTGGCCGGCGTTGCCGCCGTCGTCGCGCTCGCCGGGCCGGCCGCCGCGGACACCACGGGCAACACGATCGTGACCCTGACCGTTGACGCCGCCGGCGGCCTCTCGATCACCGTACCGGCGACGGCGAACATCGGGCACGGCGTGGAGGGCTCGACCGTCACCGGTCAGCTCGGCCCGGTGACCGTGCTGGACCAGCGCGGTTCGCTCACCCCCAACTGGACCGCCACCGTCATCTCCACCGACTTCGTCACCGGCGGTGGCACCTCCGGGGAGACGATCCCGAACATCAACGTCCTGTACTGGTCCGGTCCCACGACGGCGACCGCCGGTACCGGCACCTTCACGCCGGGCCAGCCCACCGCCGCCCAGCAGGTGATCATCAACGTCCCCCGGACCGCGATGAGCCACACCGGCGGCACAGGCAACAACTTCGCCACCTGGAACCCCACCCTGTCGGTCAACATTCCGGTCGGCACCGTCCAGGGTGTCTACACGGGGACGGTGACACATTCGGTGTTCTGACCCGCTCGGCCGGCTGGTGCTGCTGGCCTCGGTCGCCCTCGTGGCGCTCGGGGTTTCGGCGGCGCCAGCCGTTGCCGTGCGGGAGCAACGACGCGAGCCCGCCGACGACGCCGCGATCAGTATCCGGATGCTCGACATTCCGGCCAGCAGAGTGCAGGATCCCCGGGCCCAGGTCTACATCGTGGACCACCTGAACCCCGGAACGACGATCCACCGCCGGGTCGAGGTGCAGAACACCTCAGGCGAGTCGCAGAAGATCGAGTTCTATTCCGGTGCCGCGTCGGTGGAGGACAACGCCTTCGCCGTTCCCGAGGGACGAGCGGGCAACGAACTCAGCGGTTGGATCCGGCTGAAGACCGCCGGGATCGAGCTGGACCCGGGCGAGCGACGGCCGGTCGAGGTCGAGATCGCCGTGCCGAGGAAGGCGTCCAAGGGCGAGCGGTACGCGGCAATCTGGGCGCAGGTCACCAGCGCGAAGGAGCGAACCGGAAACGTCACCCAGATCCACCGGGTGGGCATCCGGGTCTACCTCGACATCGGTCCTGGTGGTGAGCCACCCACCGACTTTCGCGTCGACGGACTGGCGGCAGAACCTGGCCCCGGCGAGTTTGCGGTAGTCACCGCCAAGGTCACCAACACCGGTCAACGCGCGTTGGACATGACCGGCACCCTGTCGTTGACCAAGGCGGCGGTCCGGGCCGGCCCGTTCAAGGTGACGAACGGCGTGACGATCCTGCCCGGCCGGAGCGGCCAGGTCCGGATCGAGATCAACCAGGCTCTGCCGGCGGGGGTCTGGGACGTGGACGCGACGCTCGTCAGCGGCATCGTGGAACGCACCGCCACCGGGAAGATCAGCCTGCCCGTCCCGGCGCCGATGGCGGTCGCGACCTCCGGTGGGCCGAACTGGTTGGTCTACGCGGTCGGCGGGATCGCCCTGCTGGTGCTGATCACCCTCGCCGGCTGGTATCTCGTCCGCCGGCACCGCACTCGGCTGAGCTGACCGAGGCGGGCCGCACCGACTGCCCGGCCGTCCCCTGGAGGACGGCCGGGCAGTGACGTGTTGTTGACCAGTCCGTGCGAGCCGGTCGGTCGCGGGTCCGCGTGCGGCAGCGGCGGCGTCGCTAGAGGACCGAGTGCGTCACAACGGCCACGTAGTCGCCGACCACCACCGAGGACGGAAGCGTCAACCACAGGGTGGGGTTCCAGGTGACGGAGTTCGGGACGCCGGTCTGACCCGACCAGCCGGCGGCCGACCTCGGCATGTCCAGCACCGCGCCGGGCTGCGGGAGGAACGTTCCGACGCCGGTGGTGGCGAGCGGCGCTCCCGAGGCGTACGTGATGTTGCTGTTGGGAATGGTCTCACCTCCGGAACCGGAGCCCGTGGTGAAGTTGGTGGCCGAGACGACGGTTACCCAGTTTCCGGAGAAGGGTCCGCGGTCGTCGGTCACGGTCACCGGGCCGAGACGGCCCGAGACGCCTGTCGTGCCCGAGGTCACGGTGCCGAGGGGGGCGATCGCCGGAACGCTGATGGAGAGCCCACCGAGCGGGGCGATGACCAGCTCGACCGGTCGGGTCGCGGCCTGGTCGAACGAGTCGGTCACCCGGACGGTGAACGCGAACGTCCCGGCCACGGTGGGCGTGCCGGAGAGCAGACCGGTGACCGGGTCGAGGGTCAGCCCGGCGGGCAGGCTTCCGGCGCTGACCGACCAGGTGAATGGGCTCGTGCCACCGGTCACGGTCAACTGGTACTGGTACGGGTCGTACGCCCTCCCGGGTGGGGGCGGCGCGAACGTCAGCGTCGGCGACGGGTTGACCGGCACCGACGCCGACGGGGCCGACTGCGGGCCGGTCCCCGCGGCGTTGGTCGCGGCCACCCGGAAGGTGTAGGTGGCGCCGCCGGTCAGCCCCGTGACGACCTGGGTGGTGGCGGTTGCGGTGAAGGTCTGCGGAGTCTGCGCCACCCCGTCGAGATACGGCGTCACGGTGTAGCCGGTGATCGCCGAGCTGCCGTTGGCCGGGGTCGTCCAGCTCAGCCTGGCGGCATTGGTTCCGGCGGTGGCCGAGGTGATCGTCGGCGCGCCCGGCAGGGTGTACGGGACCACCGCCGCCGACGCCGGGCTGGCCGCGCCGGTGCCGTACGCGTTCACCGCCGCCACCCGGAAGGCGTACGACGAGCCGGCAGTCAGCCCGGTCAGCGTGCGGCTGGTGGTGGAGGCGTCGAAGGTGAGAGTCGGTTGGGTGACCCCGTCCCGGATCGGGGTGATCAGGTATCCGGTGATCGGGCTGCCGTTGCTCGCGGGCGCGGTCCAACTCACGGTGGCGCTGGTGATGCCGGCGACCGCCGTGGGGGTGGCCGGCGTGCCCGGCGTGGACGCGTAGACGTAGGTCGCCGAGCCGGCGGCACCCCGGGTGACGACGCTGACGGTGACCGTCGCCGGGCTCGACCGGGCGGGCATCGAGGAGATGGCGAGTGTGCCGTCGGGATTCACGGTGAAGCAGCCGGCGGCCGGGCCGGAGGTGCACGGCACCAGCAGCACCGAGGTGCCGGCCTGCTGCTCGATTGTCGTACCGATGGTGATCGCGGTCGCGCCGGTGAGGTTGCTCCCGCCGACGGTGACCGCGATGCCGCCGGAGATCGAGCTCTGCGCCGGGGTGACGGTGACGCCGCTCGGTGCGGTGGCCGGCGACACGGGTGTGGTGACAGTGGAGTATCCCGGGTTCGCGTCGATGGAGGACGAGGTCGCCACCGTGGTCGTCTGGATCAGGGCCGGCGTCACTCCGATCCCGGTGACGGTCGCGACGACGGTGAGCGGCGGCAGCGAGCTTCCGCCGGCGAACGGGCCGTTGCTGTTGGTGCAGGTGATGCTCTGGCCCGAGGGCGCGGCGCAGACCCAGCCGGAACCGAAGGCGGCCCGCGGCACGACTCCGGCCGGCACGGTCTGGGTGACCGAGATCGGCGCCGTCTCGGTCGCGCCGGGATCGACCCCGGCGGTGATCGAGTAGGTGACCGGGTCCCCGGGCTGCGGGCTGGCGCCGACCGCGCTGGTCTGCGCCACGTTCAGGTCCGGCACCGGGTTGAAGGTGACCGTCCGAGCGTTGTCGATCTCGTGGAAGTCCGTGACCGAGCCGGTCGAGCCCACCCAGCCGAAGGCGAGCTGCCGGGGGTAACCGCTGGCGTTCAACCAGGTCGGCGACGGGTACAGGCTCGGCGACACCACCGGGAGACTGCCGGCCAGGGTCCGCGCCGCTCCGCCGATCGGGGTGAACCGGACCCGATACTCCCCGGCCGGCACGGTGATGCCGGTGTCGGTGGTGTACGGGGACGCGGTGGTGTTGGCGACCACCTCGACCGGCACCACCGAGGCCGCCCGGGTGCTGGCCCGCAACGTCAGTGCGGCCGAGGACGTGCTGGTGGCGGTGCTGTTGATCGCGCAGTAGCCGACCGCGTTACGACCCGGCCCACGCACCACGACCTGGCCGGGGACCCGGCCGTTGGTGGTCGAGATGTAGGGCGGGTTCGTGCAGCCGGTGCCCTGGTACGTGCTGTTGCTGAAGTTGCCGAAGACGTCCAGCCCGATGCCCAGGTAGCCGTTGGAGAGGCCCGCCGACACTCCGTTGAAGGCCGCCGAGTAGCCCAGCGAGCCGCCCGGTTGGCCGAGGGTGGACGGGGGTCTCGGGTTGGCCGGGTCGACGGCGGCCAGCACGAAGGCGAGGCCGTCCGCACCCGGGTTGGTGCCGCCGTACTGGTAGGTGTTGAAGCTGACGTGCAGGCCCTGCGAGGTGGGCACACTCACCGCGCCGAACACCCCGCCCTGGCGGGTGATGGCGGCGGGGGTGAGGCGCAGCTTGCCCGAGCCCTGGGGGTCGGTGGAGGTGGTGCAGCTCAGCAACGGACCCGTGGTCGAGTTGCCCGCCGCGCTCAGGCAGGCCGCGTTGGTCGCGAGAAGCCCGGGGACGGCCGGCACCGCCACGGCACCGATGCCGTTCGCGGTGTTGTTGCGGAACGGCTGGTCGAACAGGACCGACCCGGCCGCCGACGCCGAGGAGGGCGCGACCACCACGGCAGCCACGGTCAGTGCGATCACCAGCGCGCTCGCGGCTGGCCCGCGTCTGCCCCAAACCACCATGCCACCTCATTCCCACACCCACGTCAGTCCGGATTCGGACTTTATCGGACAATAGGTGCGGAAAATCCGGTATCACAGCAAAGCACGGCTGGCCTTCCGTTCGGGACCGCCGACAAGAGCCTGCGCTGGTCTCGTCGAGTCGAGTCGACGAAACCAGCGCAGGCCCGGCGGGAGGCGGTCAGCCCTCGATGTCGCGGGGGTCGCGGCTGCGGGGGTAGGTGTTCTTCTCCCCGATCGTGCCGTCCTGCTTCTTGACCACGTGCTCGACGCCACGGTCGGCAGCCATCTCCCGGCCCTGGGCCTGCGCGTCGGCCTTCACCTCATGCGTGCTGCTGGCCCGCTCGTTGCCCTCCGCCTTGTTCTTCCACTGCCCGTCCTCGTGGTACGTGTCGACGTCACCCTTGACCATGGCCGACTCCTCCCTGCATCCGAAGTGTTCTCACCTCAGTGCCCCGAGCCGGGCCGGGCAAACCGCAGTCCTCAGGAGACGACCGGGCAGTTGTTGCTCACCCGCCGCAGGATCTGTTCGCGTTCGTCGGTGGTGATGCCCGACGGCTCGCCGTCGAAGTGGGTCTCGACCTTCTCCCAGCCGCGCCGCTGCTCGTAGTGCAGGTGCGGCGCGCCGGAGTTGCCGGTACTGCCGAGCCGCCCGATCTGGTCACCCTGGGCGACCTGCTGACCGACCGTGACCAGTGGCGGCTCGAGCATGTGCAGGTACTGCGTCTCCCACGTGCCACCGTGGTCGATCTTCACCCAGTAGCCACCACCGCGCCCCCGTGGACCCTCGGGGTTGTCCGGGGTCCGACCACCCAACGAGCCGTTGATGCCCGCCACGGTGACCGTGCCGGCGTACGACGCGAGCACCGGCCGCCCCCACGTCTCGCCCTCGATCGGGAAGAAGTCGACGTCGTAGTCGTCGTGACCGGGGTAGGTGCTGAGCTGCCAGGTCTCGCCGCAGGTCACCGGCATCTGGAAGAGCGGGCGCGGTCCGGCCGGTCGCAGCATCGGCACGACGACAAAGGCGATGCCGAGGACGGCCGCCGCCGCGACGAGCGCGATGAGGACGCGGATCTTACGGCTGCGGGCGCGGCGGTGGGAGCGGGCTGCGGTCGGGTGGCCGGTCGTCACCGTGCCGAGGATGGCAGACGCCGGCAACGCCGCTGCGCCCGGTCACGTCTCGCGCCCGCGTGACATTGCAGTTGCATCGTAAAGGCGTTACGGTGGATGCAATACGGTCGCATTGCAAAGAGAAGAGGCTCCCGATGCGGGTCATCGCGCTGTCCGAGGCGAGCGCCGACATGGTCGACCTGGTCGGCGGCAAGGCGGCCGGGCTGGGCGAGCTGATCAGGTCCGGCGAACGGGTGCCCGAGGGCTTCTGCGTCACCACCGAGGCGCACCGCCTCGGCGTCATCCCCACGGCCGAGGTCGTCGCCGCGTACGAGCGCCTCGGCGCGGGTCCCGTCGCGGTCCGCTCCAGCGCCACCGCCGAGGACCTCCCGGACGCGAGCTTCGCCGGGCAACAGGACACCATCCTCAACGTCACGGGCACCGCCGACCTGATCGCCGCCATCGAGACCTGCTGGGGCTCGCTGCACAACGAGCGCGCCACCGCGTACCGCGACGCTCGCGACATCGAGCACCAGACGGTGCACATGGCCGTCGTCGTGCAACGCATGATCACACCCACCGTGGCGGGGGTGCTGTTCACGGCGAACCCGTTGACCGGCCGCCGCGACGAGATGGCCGTCGACGCCGCGGTGGGCCTCGGCACGACGGTGGTCGACGGCGCGGCGCGCGTGGACCACTACGTCCTCGATGGCGTCCCGCGCGACGACGCGGGCTGCCTGACGTCGGCGCACCTGGCCGACCTGCGGGCCACGGGCGAACGGTTGCAGGCCCACTTCGGTTGCCCCCAGGACGTGGAGTGGGCGATCGACGCGGACGGCGTCCGGTGGCTCCTGCAGTCGCGGCCGATCACCACCCTGTTTCCCCTCCCACCGGAGAGCGGTAAGCCCCTCCCCCGCGTCTACCTGGAGTTCGGTCACGTCCAGGGCATGCGGCAACCGGTCACGCCGATGGGCATGTCGACCCTGCGGGAGCAGATCGCCGGGATGCTCGCCGCGCTCGGCATCCGCGTCGAGATCGTCGACATCGGTGGTCGGCTCTACGGCGACCTGACCGACCTGGCCCGGGACTCCTCGGCCCGCAAGCGACTGGTGAAGCTCATGGCTGTCGACTTCGGCCCGCGTGCCCAGGCGGTGATGCAGCACGTGCTGGCGGACCCCCGGTTCGCCCCGACGGGTGGCCGCGCCACGCGCGGCCGGGCGCAGGGTGCCGCGTCGCTGCGGACGGCCGGTCGCGCGGTGGTGGGGATCCTGCGGGCTCTGACCCGTCCCCAGACCGCACGGGTCCGGATGTTCGGGGCCGTCGAGCAGCTCCGAGTAAGATCCGCCGCCCCCGCCGACCTGCGGACCGCGGCCGATCGGCTGCGCTTCGTGCAGGCGCAGGACGCCGACGCCGACGACACCACCGACGCGATCATGTGGCCGATCGTCGCCGGGATGCTCGCCACCGCGCTGCCGACCGCCCTGCTCAAGGGCATCGCCGGCCCGGACGAGATCCACGCTGTGCTGGGCGGGATGCCGCACAATGTCACCATCGAGATGGACCTGGCCCTCTGGCGACTCGCCCAGGGCGCGGGCGACCACCGTCAACTCCTGCTCGACACCCCGCCGGCCGAGTTGGCCGAACGCCACCTGCACGGGACGCTGCCCGACATCGGCATGACCGCCTTCCTGGACGCCTACGGTCACCGGGGCGTCGCCGAGGTCGACCTCGGGGTGCCGCGCTGGGCGGAGGATCCCACCCCGGTCTTCGCCGCGCTCGCCAACTACCTGCGGGTCACCGATCCCCGGCAGGGTCCCGACCAGCGCTTCCAGCGAGCCAGCGCGGCAGCGGAGGCGGCGTTGCGGGAGCTGGTCGGGCGAGCCCGCCGTCGGCGGCCGGTGCGGGGCAGCATCGCCGGGTTCCTGCTGCGCCGGGCGCGGTCACTCGCCGGTCTGCGCGAGGCCGGCAAGTTCGCCGGGCTGTACCCGCTGCGCGAGACGCGCCGCCAACTGCTGCTCGTCGGCGCCGACCTGCACGAGTCCGGGCTGCTGGACCAACCCGACGACATCATGTTCCTGACCCTCGACGAGGCGCACGCCGCCGTACACCAGGGTGTCGACCCGCGCGCGACGGTCGGCTCCCGACGGGCCACGCACCGCCGGGAGCTGCGCCGCCGGAACGTGCCGGTGGCGCTGCTGTCCGACGGCACCGACGTCGAGACCGTCCTGCCGGCGGTGCCCGCCAGCGACGGGACGCTGATCGGTGTGGGCGCGTCGGCGGGCCGGGTGACCGGCCCCGCCCGGGTCGTGCACGACCCGGCCACCGCCCATGTCGAACCCGGCGACGTCCTGGTGGCCGCGACCACGGACCCGGGCTGGACCCCGCTGTTCCTCACTGCGGCGGCGCTGGTCACCGAGACCGGCGCGATCATGGCGCACGGCCCGACGGTGGCCCGCGAGTACGGCATTCCCGCCGTCATCTGCGTTCCGGACGCCACCCGGACGATCACGACCGGACAACTCGTCACCGTGGACGGTGGCGCCGGAATCGTCACCGTCCACTGACCGCCGGCCCCCAACCGACAAGGACGACCATGACCGACACGAAGGCACCGACCAGGACGCGGGTGGGTCCACTGCTGCGCCGGGCCACCGAGGCCGAGGCCGCGATGTGGCGCAGCCTGTACGTCTGGGCACGCCGCCGTCCCCTGCCGCTGGGACCGGGCGACGAACCGTTCGGCTACCGGGGCGTGGTCACGCCGATCCTGGGCATCTTCATCGGCCTGTCGGTCGTGGAGATCCCCATCTTCGATGTGGTCGTCACCCACGTGGTGCCGTGGCGGCCGGCCCGCTGGATCGTGCTCGGCCTCGGCATCTGGGGCCTGCTCTGGATGATCGGGCTCTTCGCCAGCATGACGATCCATCCGCACGTGGTGGGCGACCGGGGCCTGCGCGTGCGCCTCAGCTCGGGCATCGACATCTGGATCCCGTGGACCGACGTCGAGGCCCTGCGCAAGCGTTACCGCTCGCTGCCGTCGAGCAGATCGGTGCAGGTCGAGCAGGAGGGTGACCGCCGGGTGGTGTCCATCTCGGTCGGCAGCCAGACCAGTGTCGACGTCCTGCTGCGCCGACCGCTGACCTTCGATCTGGCGCAGACCGGGACCCTGCCGATAAACGAGCTGCGCCTGTACGCCGACGACCCGGACGGCCTCCTGCGCAGCGCGCGGGGCGCCCCCGCGGGCACCACCGTCAGCCGGTGACCGCCGCCGCTGGCGGGCTGTCCGGGCCACCCACTGTGAAACGATCGAGGCCATGCCCAAGAAGGTCGATCACCAGGAGCGACGCACCCTCATCGCGGACGCGCTGATGCGGGTCGCCGCCGATCAGGGCCTGGAGGCCGTCAGCCTCCGGCACGTGGCCGCCGAGGCGGGGGTGTCCGCCGGGATGGTCCAGCACTACTTCCGGACCAAGGACGAGATGATGGCGTTCGCGTTGAGCGTGGTGCGGGAACGCAACCAGATCAGGGTCACCGAGGCGCTGGCACGACTGGGTGTGGACCCGCCGCCCCGGCTGCTGCTGCGCACGATGATCGCCGCCCTGTTGCCCCTGGACGAGGGGACCCGCGACGACGGGCGGGTGGCGCTCGCGTTCCTCGCCTACACGGCGGTACGTCCGGCCGCCGCGCCCAGCCTCCGGGAGGGCACCCGGCAGCTCACCGGATTCATCGCCGGCATCCTGCCCGACCGGCACGACGACGACGCCGCGGCCGCGGCCGGACTGCTGGCGCTCATGGAAGGGCTCGGCGTCTACCTGCTGGGCGGGCAGTACACCGCCGAGCAGGCACTGGGCGCGCTGGACGCCCACCTCGACCTGCTCTTCGCCTGATGTGTCGAAGTCGCGGTGTCCCGCTACCGGGGACACCGCGACTTCACCGACCCGAGCAGACCACGCCCCGGCTCAGTGGGTCGTCACGCCCGCCCGCGCCTTCAGGCGGCGCAGCTCGTCGGCGGACAGCAACCAGGTCGAGTTCGTCGCGCCCAACCCGAGGAGTACCTGGTCGAAGGCATTTCCGTCGTTGTCGTCGGTGTAGCACAGGCTCACCTCGCCCCAGGGCGACGTGGCGATGGCCAGGTGCTCCTGCCGGCCCGTCGTGGTCTGGCTCAGCGCCTGGGCCGCCAGCCGGCCGGCGGAGGTGCCGTCCGGGTTGAGGCCACGCGCCCAGACGTCCGGATTGGTGCCCGACACCGTCCAGCCCACCACCACGTTGTCCTGGTCGTCGATGCCGACGCCGGGTGCGCCGGCCCCGGCTCCGGTGGAGACCTGGACCTCGTCGTGCCGGGCGGTGCCGGCGGCGGTGAACGAGCGCGCCCAGACGCCTCGGGTGCCGGTGTGGTCGGATTCCCACCCGACGGTGAAGTCTCCGACGACGTTCGCCGCGACCGAGGGGCGCTGCTGCTGCCCGCCGCTCTGCGCGTTGACGGTCCGCCGCGACAGCACCACCGCGCCGTTGGACCGGGCCAGGCGGGTCAACCCGATGTTGTACGAGCCGTTCGCGTCGGCGTCCTCGTCCCAGACCACCAGCGCCTCACCGGTGGCGGACACCGCCACGTCGGGGCGGTGGTGCGTGCCCGTGGTCTGCGAGGCGGTCACCTCGTACCCCTTGGTGGTGGCCGCGGTGTAGCCGGCGGCCTTGACGGTGGCCGGAGCGGTTCCCTGGATGTCCTCCCAGACCACGGTGAACCCGACCGCGCCGGTGGTCGGCGCGCCGTCCGGGTCGACGGCCACCTTCGGCCAGATCTGCTGCCCGGCGTCGCTGGCGTTGGCCTGCCCCGAGCCGAGCACCGTGCCGGTGGGCGACACCACCCGGTACTGGATGTTGTAGACGCCGTTGCCGTCGCCGTCGGTGGCCCAGACCACCACGGCGTTGCCCCGGTCGTCGAGCCCCACGTCGGGGCTTGTGTGCCGCCAGGCGGCCCCGCTGGTGCCCCCGGCGGAGAGCTTCAGCTCGTACGCGGGTGTGCCGTCGCGGAACATTCGCAGGTAGATCTCGCTGTGGGTGTCGTCCTCGGGCGCGGTGCTGTCCCGGTCGTCCTCCCACACCACGGCGACGTGGCCGAAGCGGTTCGTGGCGATGCCGGGCAGGTCCTGGTCGCCGGTGGCCACGCTGTTCGCGGTGGTCCACGTGATCGCCTCGGCGGTGACCGCGATCGGGGCCGGTGCCAGGTTTCCGACCAGCAGGGCGGCGGCGAGCAGTGTCGTGAGTGCGGTCATGGTGGGTCTCCTTCTACCCGGCCTGCAGGCCGGGCTGGCCGTCGAGGATGACGAACGAGCGGGCGGTGGCCGCCGCGGCGCCGTGCTCGGTCACCGTGTTCACCGTGCGGAAGTCCGCGCGGACCTGGCTGCGACTGATCGTGGTCCGCACGTAGCCGCGCCGGTCCGAATAGAACTTCAGGTGCGGGTTGGCCGCCGCGTTCGGGACCGTGGTGCTGCCACTGCCGTTGCCCGTCGAGGTGATCGAGGTGCAGACCAGTTCGGTGCCGATGGTGGCCGAGGCGGGGTTGGCGTAGTCGGCCTTGAGGTCGTTGGCCCACGACCGGTGCACGTCCCCGGTGAGCACCAGCGGGTTGCGGACCCCGCGCTGCTGCCAGCCGTTCTGGATCCGACTGCGGGAGGCCCGGTAGCCGTCCCAGGCGTCCATGCTCGCCGCCCCGTTCGCGTCGAGCTGCTGGGCGAAGAAGACCTGCTGGCCGAGGATGTCCCAGGTGCCGTAGCGCTGGGCCAGTCCGTCGAGCAGCCACGCCTCCTGGGTCGCGCCGGTCAGGGACCGGGAGGCCAGGTCCGCGTCCGCGCAGACCTTCCAACCATCCCCGCAGGCCTGGTCGTCGCGGAACTGCCGGGTGTCGAGCATGTGGAAGGTGGCGAGCTGGCCCCACCGGATGCGCCGGTACAGCGGGATGCTGTTGCCGCTGGCGGCGGACGCCGGCCGCAGCGGCATGTTCTCGTAGTACGCCCGGTACGCGGCGGTCCGCCGGGCGGTCCACTGGGCGGCGGTCAGCGTCGGGCTGCTGTCGTTGCGCACCATGTTGGCGTAGTTGTTCTCCACCTCGTGGTCGTCCGGCACCACCAGCCAGGGTGCCGCCGCGTGTGCCGCCTGCAGGTCCGGGTCGGACTTGTAGAGCGCGTACCGGCGGCGGTAGTCGGCAAGTGACACGATCTCGGCGCCGACGTGTTGCCGGACCGTGGAGCTGCCGACGCCGCCCTCGTAGATGTAGTCGCCGAGGTGCAGGATCAGCCCCGGGTTGTCCTCGGCCATCCGCCGGTACGCGGTGTAGTAGCCGGCCTCGTAGTGGGCGCAGGAGGCGAAGGCCATCACCAGGTCGCGGCCGAAGGCGCTGGGTGCCGGGGCGGTCCGCGTACGCCCGACCGGCGAGATCTGGCCCTGGGCCCGGAACCGGTAGTAGTAGTCCGCGTCGGCGGCGAGCCCGCCCGCGATGGCGTGCACGCAGTGCGCGTCGGCGTAGCGGGCGAGCACCGACCCGGAGGCGACGAGCGAGGTGAACCGATCGGTGGTGGACACCTGCCACTCCACGGTCACGTCCGCGTTGGCCATGCCGCCCTGCCCGTCGGCGTTGAGAGGGGACGGGGCCAGCCGGGTCCAGAGGACCACACTGTCGGGCGCCGGATCACCGGATGCCACACCGAGTTTGAAGGGGTACGGCACCGCGGCGCGGGCGCCCTGGCGGGGGGTCACCGCGACTCCGGCGGTCACCAGTCCACCGAGGACGAAGATACGACGGCTCAACCTTGTCATGGTCAACAGCCTTGAGAACGTCGATGAACGGCAATGGGTGCAGCGCGTAATCCCACATGACGGAGGGCTGTCCGCGTCAAGGCGGTCAGGTGTCCTGGCCGCCCGGCAGCCGGACCGTCAGCTCAGCGGTGCCGGGGACTCCGCGCCCGGGATGGTCAGCTTCGGCGTACCGGACCCGTCGGCCGGGACACTCCAGACGTCGGGCTGGCCGTCGCTCTGGCGTCTCGTGTACGCGAGTGTCCGGCCGTCCAGCCAGGCGGCCTGGTCGTCGACGCTGCTGGTCTCGGCCGTCACGGTGACCCGCATGCTCGCCAGGTCGAGGACCGACAGCCGCCAGCCCTTCGCCGGGTCGGCGTCCACGGCCTCCTTGAAGGCGATCCGGGTGTCGTCCGGTGACAGCGACGGGCACTCGACGTTCTCCCTCATCGTCTCGACCGTCCGGGCCGCGACGTCACCGCGGACGAGGTAGCGCTTGCCCCCGCTGGACATGGTCGCGTAGAAGCGGTTGTCGTCGGCGGTGAAGGTGACACCCCAGTAGTTGACGTCCGGGCTGCGGTAGCTTCGGCCGTCCCGCCTGACGGCGAACTCTTCGAGCGAGGTCACCGTGGCGCCGGTGGTGGTGTCGAGGATGCCGGTGCGGGTGGAGAAGCCGCTGGAGGTGTAGGAGTCCCCGCCGACGAACGTCGTCCAGGAGACCATCCGGCCGGAGGCCGAGACCCGGGCCCGGTTCGGCAGGCCCGGCACGCCGATCGTCCGGGTCTGGCGCAGCGCCGCGTCGAGCACGACGACCTGGTACGACCAGGCGGTCTCCGGTTTCAGGCAGACACCGGTGCCGGCCGCGGCGTACACCCGCAGGCATTCCAGGCCGGAGACCGTGCGAGGCCCGGTGGGGTCGGCCGCGGCGACGGTGGACAGGTGCCGGTCGGTGATGGCCAGCAGCCGCGAGCCGGGCGTCAGGGTGACCGCCTGGTCGCCGGAGGCAGGGGGCGGTGTCGGGGCGGGTTGCGCTGCCATGGCCACGTAAGCGGCCGCCACGCTGCCCAGCAGCACGGCCGAGGCGACCACCACGCCGATCTTCGCTCGGGTCGACATCGCGGTCATCGGGGCACCTTCCGGGTGATCAGTCGGGATGGGTCGGTCAGCAGGAGCAGCGTGCCGACCAGCACGCAGGCGACGGCGACGGCCGCCGCGCGGATCGCCGCCTCCGGCCCCCACGCCTGCCAGGCGAGACCGAACAGGACGGAGGAGACGAGGTACGCGAGGGCCTGCCCGGTCTGCACCAGCGCGATGCCGGTGGTGCGCAGCCGTGCCGGCAGCACCGGTCCGGCGAGCGCGATGAGCACACCGTCGGTCGCGGCGTAGAACGCGCCGTACAGCCCCAGGGTCAGCGCGATCAGCGGCCATCCGTCGACCGGACCGGCCAGCAGCAGGTACGTGGCACCGAGGGCGGTGTAGCCGCCGAGCACCACCGGGAGCCGGCCGATCCGATCGGCGAGTACGCCCAGCGGGGCGGCGAGCAGCAGGTAGGACAGGCTGGTTCCCACCGCGAGCAGCGGGAACCAGCGCAGACCGAGGTCCTCGCGGCGTTGCAGCAGCAGGTAGACGAAACCGTCGCCGATGGTGGCCAGCCCGAGCATCGCGGCGGCCAGCACGAGCCGGCGAGCTGGTCCCCCAGCCAGCAGGCCGAACGCCTCCCGCACGGAGACCGTCGGCTCGTCCGGGCCGGCCGTCGCCTGCTCGGCGGGGCGTTCCCGGACGAAGAGCACGAGCACGACAACGGCCAGCGCGGCAACGCAGAAGCTGGTGACGAAGACCGCGTCGTACGACTGCCCGACGACCAGCAGCACCGCGAACGCGGCGAGCGGCCCGAGGAACGCCCCCACGCTGTCCATCGCCCGGTGCACCCCGAACGCCCGGCCCAATGCCTCGGGCGGCGTGGACAGCGTGATGAGCGCGTCGCGCGGGGCGCTGCGCACGCCCTTGCCGAGCCGGTCGACGGCGATGACCGCGCCGATCGCCGGTATCGACCGGCCGGCGAGCAGCAGGCCGAGCTTCGCGACCGCCGAGAGGGTGTAGCCGATGCCGGCGATCAGCTTGCGCCGCCGGAACCGGTCGGCGGCGAACCCACCGACGACCCGCAGGAGCGCGGTGGCGCCGGTGTGGACGCCGTCGAGCACGCCGAAGGCCACCGGGCTGAGCTGGAGGCCCAGCACCAGATAGAGCGGTAGGACCGCGGCCACCATCTCGGCGGAGATGTCGGTGATCAGGCTGACCGTGCCGAGTGCGACGACGTTGCCGCTGACCAGGGCGAGCCGTCGACGCCGTGGCCCGGATCCGGGCGGGTCGGCGACCGGCCGGGAAACGGTCGACAGGTACACGAGCATCTCCTCGGGTCGACGACTGACGGTCAGCCATCGTGGCGACCGGGTCCGAAGGGGCGCAAGGGACCGTGGGCGTCAAGCAGACATGCGACGGGTGAACAAGCGACAAACATCGAGGAGTTTCGTTGTTTGAGCGTACTGTTCATCTGGCGGCAGCGCGCCGGTTCATCGGCCTTCCTACATTCCTTGCGCTCTCCACCCGCAAAGAAGGGATCCTGGATGGACATTCGACTCACCCGTCCACCGCTGACGCTGGGAACGGTCGCGGTGCTCGTCGTCGCCAGCGCCGCCGTCGTGCTCACCGGCTCGGTCGCGGCGTCGGCGGCGAGCGTGACGTTCACGCCGGTCGCCGACACCTACGTTCAGAGCGACACGGCCGCCACCAACTACGGCACGTCCACGCAGGTTGTGGTGGACAACTCGCCGGTGCGCCGCTCGTTCCTGCGCTTCAGCGTGAGCGGTGTCAGCGGCACGGTGACCGGCGCCAAACTACGACTGCGCACCATCAGCGGCAACAGCGGCAGCGATGCCGGTGGCACGTTCCGCCGGATGTCCAACACGACGTGGTCGGAGACCGGCACCACCTGGAACAACCAGCCGACAATCGACGGGGCCACGCTCGGCACCATCGGCGCGGTCAGCGGCAACACCTGGTACGAGGTCGACGTCACGGCAGCCGTCACCGGCAACGGGACGTACAGCTTCGGTGCGACCTCTGCCAGCGGCGACGGCGCCTACTACGACACCCGCGAGAGCGGCGCGGACGCCCCGCAGTTGGTGGTCAACACCGGCACCACCACACCGCCGTCCGGGGATCCGGTGTTCGTCGGTGCCGGCGACATCGCCGACTCCGGCTCGGGCGACAGCGCCACCGCCACGCTGCTCGACAACATCCCGGGCACGGTCTTCACCACCGGCGACAACGTCTACGACAGCGGCACCGCGTCGCAGTTCAGCAGCTACTACGAGCCCACCTGGGGTCGGCACAAGTCCCGCACCCGCCCGTCACCGGGCAACCACGACTACAACACGTCGGGCGCGACCGGCTACTACAACTACTTCGGTACGTCCGCCGGCCCGAGCGGGCGCGGCTACTACTCGTTCGACCTCGGCAACTGGCACGTCGTGTCGTTGAACTCGAACATCAGCATGTCCGCCGGCTCGACCCAGGAGCAGTGGCTGCGGGCCGACCTGGCCGCCAGCAGCAAGCCGTGCACGGTCGCGTACTGGCACCACCCGCTGTTCACGTCCAGCTCCAACCACGCGCCGTCGACGTCCACGCGTCCGCTGTACCAGGCGCTCTACGACTACAACGCCGACGTCGTGGTGTGGGGACACAACCACGTGTACGAGCGCTTCGCGCCGATGAACCCGTCCGGCGGCGCCGACACCAGCCGGGGCATGCGCAGCTTCGTCGCCGGCATGGGCGGCGCGGGTCACTACGGCTTCGGCACCATCCAGCCCAACAGCGAGGCACGCAACAGCTCGGCCTGGGGAGTCCTGAAGTTCACCCTGCACTCCAACAGCTACGACTGGCAGTTCGTACCGGTGGCCGGCCAGACCTACACCGACAGCGGCACCGGCACCTGCCACTGACCGCGGGGATCCCGCTGCGCCGCCCGCGGCGCGGCGGGATCGTCGCGCCCGACCCCGCAGCGCTGTTTGTCTCGCCCGCCTGGCGGACCCCGGGTGGATCCGGTGCCCCATAAAGCTGCCCCAGACATGCGGCGGCACGGGCTGTGCCCCGCTAAGGGACCCCACGAGGCCGGCGGATCGCCGATCACGCCGGTGCGCCACCCCGCTGCTGACTATCGGGCTTGTAGATCAAGACGCGTCGCGCAGAAGAATCGCGCCGATCTTGCACTTTCTGTCGCCGATTTAAGCGTTAATGCACCCTTATGTTGAGGCAGAAAGTGCAAGATCGCGCTGCAAGCTCGCATCGGGATCTGCCACCGAGCCCGAGCCGGTGCCGGTGCATATCTGGGGCAGCTCTACAGGAGCGCCGACGGGGTGGTATCGGCCCTGCGGGACGGTTCAGGCATTGGCGCGGGGAGCCCTCAGCCGGCAGGCCGGACGCGAGCGCGGGGTCGAGGCGCGCCGGTGTGCCTACCGACTACACGGTGACCCGTGGCCCCGGCCCCCGCGGGGGGGGGGGGGCCCCGGGGGGGGGGTGGGGGGGGGGCGGGCCCGGGCGGCCCCGCGCGGGGTGTTGTCGGCGGAGGCGCCCCCCCCCCGCCCGGCCCGGCCCGTACCCCA
>NZ_JBIAKV010000026.1:0-38465 GCF_042872705.1 Micromonospora sp. NPDC005203
GTTGGTGGTGCTCCTGGCTGAGCTCCGAGTGGCGCTGGGGGGGGGGGTGCGCGCTGGGTTGTTGGACCTCGCCTTCAGGGGCCGGCCGGGGGGGGGGGGTGGGGGGGGGCCCCCCCCCCCCCCCGACGTGGCCCCTGGGCCAAACGTCACTAGTGCCCTGACCACAAACGTTGGCCGGGTAGGGTGACACACCGAGCCGGGTCCGTCGGCGTCATCCACCAGCATGAATCCGCGGTCAACACCCTCGCCGCTCTGAAATCGATCCGCGCGAAACGGCCAGACGGCGCGCCGATCTACGTCATCCTCGACAACCTGTCCGCGCACAAGGGCATCCCATCCGGCAGTGGGCGGCCCGGACCAAAGTCGAGCTCTGCTTCACCCCGACCTACGCATCCTGGGCCACCCCGCAGCCAAGGCCGCCCTACCAACCCGGCGAACGTTTGTGCGCAAGGCACTCGCACCGCGGGCTAGAGAGCGCCTCGACGAGGCGGCTCGGCGACCAGTCGTCGTCCAGCGCCGGCTGTTGAGTTGCCGACACCCGGTGCTGGCAACCCGAAGCGGGGACAATCAGCCTCGGACGGATGTCGCCGTTTGCGGATGTCCGTCGCCGCAGGTGATGCAGAGGCTCGCGTCAGTTCTCGGCCCCCAAGTCTAGCGCTGGTACGCTCGTCCGCCCCCGAGACGCAAGCCGGGACCTGCTCGTCCGCCGTGGTCATCCGGCCGGCATCGACTTGATTCAGCGCCCTGCGAAGGTCGTTCAGGCACCGGGACCGCACCGGCCCGACCGACCCGGGGGCCAGGCCAAGCGACTGCGCGACCTGCGCGTAGCTGAACTCGTCCATCAGGAGCGCGAGCATGTGCTGACAACGAGGGGACAGCAGCTGGAATGCCTGCCGCAGCCGCTCCGCCCCTTCCCGCGAGAGAACCTCCTCCTCCGCCGAGGCCGCGCTACGCTGCCCGCGTTCAAGGACCACGACCTCGTCTGTCGGTGCCGGCAATCGCCTGCCACCCAGATGTCGTAGCACCTCGCGCCGAGCCACCATCGAAAGCCACTCGGCCAATCGCTCCGGCTGACGCAATTGATCGAGCCGACGCCAGAGCCGGAGCCAGGTGGCCTGGCTGACATCCTCGCAGTCCGCCTGGCTCAGCCCATACGAGCGCGCGATCGCGCTAACCAACGGACCGAACCGGCGTACCAGAGTTGCCCAGGCAACCTCGTCACCCCCTCGACATGTCAACACGAGCGACTCCGTTGTGGCCGACTTCTTCACGAGGCCCCCTACCGAAGGTGAAGAAATGCCCAATTGCGCCTCGGTGACACGTGGGACCATCCCGGAGATTCGTACCGGGCGACCACGTTCGACCGGGCATGCCTGCTGCACGAGTCCTTTGCGCTTGGTCCGGGTGATGACACGATGAACTCAAATAATATGGAGCAAATTAAGGACTCAGCATAGGAGACCGTTGATGGTCTGTCAAAAAGTTATGGCCGTGGGTCGCATTTATTAACGTGCCCGTAAGGTGACCACGTAGGCGCGCACGCGCGACCGACGTGACATAATTCCTTGCTCTCGCCGTGTCCATGTAGGCCCACCTGGGCATCGTCGGACGTCATCCCACCGGCGACGTGCCCGGCCCGGAAATCTCAACTCTTCCGGTTGATCACCACATCGACGCCCCCGCCGGCGTTCGCCGAACCAGGACCGCCCGGCACCCCGTTCCCGGCGGGCGCCGGCTCTTGGCCCGGGCCGTCCGGAAGACCGTCGTGCTCCTTGATGCCGTGCCGATCCCACCAGCCGGCGACGGGCGCCGGCAGCCACCACGCGGCACGTCCAAGAAGCCGCATCGTGGCCGGCACCAGCAGTCCCCGCACGATGGTGGCGTCCACCACGATGGCGATCACCAACCCGACACCGACCATCTTGATGAAGACGACTCCAGAGGTGGCGAACGCCCCCACGACCACCACCAGCAGGAGAGCCGCACTGGTGATGATGCCGGCCGTACGTTGGACGCCGACGGCGATGGACTCGATCGGGTCGCCGGTGCGGTCCCACTGTTCCCGGATCCGCGACAGCAGGAAGACCTCGTAGTCCATCGAGAGACCGAAGGCGATGGCCAGCATGAGGACAGGCATCGTCACGTCGACCATGCCGGTGGGTGTGAAGGCGAGCGGTCCGGCCAGGTTGCCATCTTGAAAGATCAGCACCAGCGCGCCGAAGGACGCGCTCAACGAGAGCAGGTTCATCACGACGGACTTGAGCGGCAGCAGCACCGAGCCGAACGCGATGAACAGCAGCACTAGCGAGGTCACCAGGACAAAGAGCCCCATCCAGGGCAACCGATCGCCGACAGACGCGAGCAGATCGACCAGTTGGGCCGGACCACCGGTGAACAGCACCTCGGTCCCCGACGGCGGGGGCACGGCACGCAGCGCGGCGAGCAGCTCCCGTGCCTGCTCGGACTGCGGGTCGAGTGCGTACCGAAGGTCGATGCGCGACACGCCCTGCCCGGTGGCGACGAGTTGGGCGCTGTCCACCCCGGACACCGCGTCTAGCCGGCTGATGTAATCCTTGACAACCGCCTGCTGCTCGGCGCTCTGAGTCGCAGCGTCCGACCGGATCACCGCGGCGCTGATCACTCGTGGCGGGCCGCCTGGGAACCGCTCGTCGAGCACCTCTGCCACGGTCCGGCTCTCCGACCCCGCCGGAAGCACCCGCTCGTCCGCGTTACCCCACTCGACCCGCAGGAAGGGAGAGCCCAGGACCAACAGGAGGGCGACGATGCCGATGCTGGTCAGCACCGGACGGCGCATCACCCTGTGCACGAAGAGGTACCAGCCACGACCGGGATCCTTCGACGACGCCTCGGCCGACCTGCGCCGACGCGGCATCGGCACCCGCAGCGCGTTGATCCGATGACCGACGACGGCCAGCACCGCCGGCAGCATCGTCATCGAGCCGACCAGCGCCAGGAGCACCGCCGCCACGCCCCCGAATCCCATCGAGCGTAGAAAGACCTGGGGGAAAAGGGTGAGACTGGCGAGCGAGATGGCGATGGTGAGGCCCGAGAAGAAGACTGTCCGCCCGGCCGTGTTCATGGTGCGTACGATCGCGTCGCTGACCGACCTGCTGATCGGCAGTTCCTCCCGGAAGCGGCTGACGATGAACAGCGCGTAGTCGATGGCGAAGCCGAGACCGAGCATCGTGACGATGTTGATAGAGAACGGCGACACGTCGAACCAGTTGGTGAGCACCCGCAGCAGGGTGAACGACCCCAGAATCACCAGGCCCCCGACGAGCAGCGGCACCAGCGCCGCGACCGCGCTGCGGAAGATCAGCACCAGCAACACAAGCAGCAGCGGGATGGAGATCGCTTCAGCGAAGAGGATGTCCTTGGCGACCTGGGCACTGATGTCGCGTGACACCGCCGCTGGCCCGCCGAGCTGCACCGTCAAGCCGGGCGCGGCCAGGTCGTCTTCGATTTCCCGCAACGCCTCGCCACGGTCGGCCGCGTTGTCGCCGGCGAGTTGTATCGCCACGTACGTGGCGCCCCGGTCGGTCGAGACGAAGGCATCCTGGTTGGTGGACCAGTAGGACGTGGTCCGGGCGACCAGGTCGGCGGGCAGTGCGGCGATGACGCCATCCACTGCGGCGCGGAACGACGGATCGTCCACGGTTCGGCCCTCGCCGTCGTACAGTGCGATCACGTCGACCGTCTCGCGCCCCAGGGCCTGCTGGATGCGTTCCTGAGCGCGATAGGACTCGCTGGCCGGGTCGTCGAACCCGCCTTCGGCGTGCATGGCACTGAACAGTCCGGTGCCCCAGACACCGGAAAATACTACAAATGTTAGGGAGAGTGCCAAGAACAACCAACGTCCGCGCACAGCGGCGCGACCCAGAACACCGAACACATCGACCCCCCGTGTTAACGCATCGGCGCAGCGTCGCCCCACCCATCGACGACCGTCCGGCCCATCGCCACTCTGGCATCTGGCACAGTGGAACGTCAAGACCTTCCCTTATGCTAGGTCGTCAGAGAGAAGACTCCGCCCAGATCAGAGATTTGCCCAGGCCGCTGGTGCCCGCGACGACACCGGGGCGGGCCAGATGAGCCGGCACCAGACCCGGTGCCGGCACCACCGCACGGGGCGCGACGGGCTGCCAACCCGGACACGGCCGGCACTACGACGCAGGAGGTCGGCTATGCCCAGCAAACCGTTAAACTCCACTGCCGCCTCGATGCTGGGTCTCCTGCACCAGGGGCCAATGACAGGCTGGGACCTCCTGAACTCCGCCGAGCGGTTGATCGGCAATTTCTGGTCGCTCACGCAGAGCCAGGTCTACCGCGAACTCGCCGCTATGGAGACGGCCGGGCTGATCACCGCCGGCACCCGCGGCCCCCGGGACCGCCGGCCCTACGAGCTGACCGATTCCGGCCGGGACGCCTTCGCGGAATGGGTCAACCGCGAACCGGGGAGGGAGCACATCCGCATCCCGCTGCTGCTCTCCATTGGATTCGGCCAGCACATCGACCCTGAACTACTGGCGCACTACGTCGCCGAGCACCGTGCCCGGCACGCCGAACGGCTAGCGAATTACTTCGATGTGATTCGGAATGCCGAGGAAAGCGGGCTCCTACCCGACCTGTACCGGCGGGAGACCCTGCGCTTCGGCCTCATATACGAGCAAGCGGTACTGGAGTGGTTCGACAGCCTGCCGGCCGAGGTACGCGGCGAGAGTTGACCCGCGGCCCCGCCCGGTTCGCCGCCCAGCACGACCAGGACGAACAGAAGCGGATTCGATGACTGACGCACGCAGCCCCGCGTCTTGGCGGTCGCGGGCGCTACAGGCGGTCGCCTCCCTCGCGGGTCTGGTCGTCGTACTGGGCGATGGTGCGCGAACCCGACCAGGCTGCCCGACCTTCATCTGCGTCGACCCTCGGCAGCGCCAAAGGCCGACCGTGGCGATCTGACCGGGCGCCTCGGGCTGTCGAAGGAGAGCACGACACGACCCGGCTGGGCCCGTGCTAGGCCACCGCGCTGTTGTGACGGCCCGGCTGGCACTGCTGGTCAACGAGCAAACCCTGCTACCGGTCCTGCTGCCACTAGCACCAGCGCGCAACCTTCCCGCCCGCGTCCCCGACGAGATCGCAACGGTCCTCGACGCCCACCAGGTGCCTAATACCTTTGTCACTGACGAGCAGCCCCCGTCGTGGTAGCCGCACTGAACGACCGCGATCAGCTGAAGGCATGGACACTGTTTCAACCGGAATCGCATCAAGTTGGTCGGGCGGGACGATCGGGACATCCGGGCCGACGCGATCACCATGCCGGCATCCCGTCAACGCGCTTGGCCCGAGCGCCCCAGGGTCCCAACGCGACCGCTTGAGACGCCGCACGAAAACAAACTCAACGACGGGGCAGCCGTGACGCACTGCCGAAGAACCTCCCGGCTGGGACCGAGGGCCGCAAGGCCGGTTCGCTCGCCTCGCCGCGCGCGGTGCCACTCATGCCGAAGCCGAGCATCAGCACGGAAAGGAGTCCCGAGATGATCCCCAGCAGCACCGCTGCGACTCGGCGAAAACCTGTCGGGCTGAGGCTGGCAGCCGGCACGGAGGTAAGGACCTTCACCGTGGCCGGCCCACGTAGGGCGAACTAGGTAGTTCTTGCCGATGTGTAGCGGTTGCCGTCTTGGCACGATCGCATCTGCCGGGTGTGGATCTAGCGGCTCGCTCTCATGCCCGGCGATCCGATGGTCAGTGACCGCAGAGAGGCTTCACGATGGAGATCATTACGGACACCGACGAGGCCGGCATTGACGTGTCGGCCCCGGTGGTCAGCCGCCACAGCGTCACGGTGAACGCGTCGGCGGAGGCCGTGTGGCGGATCCTCACGGACATCGACGCATGGACGACCTGGCTGCCAGAAATCCCGTACGCACGCGTGGAAACACCCGGTCCGCTCGCCCCGGGCTCCGTGTTCCGCTGGTCGGCCGCGGGGATGGAGATCGAGTCGACGATCGTCCAGGTACGGCCGTGGGAACGCCTGGTGTGGCGGGGATACGGTGACGGGCCGGACGGGGTCCTCGGTGTCCACGTCTGGGCGCTCACTGCGGTCGGCGACGGTGTGGAGGTGTCGACCGAGGAGTCCTTCGCGGGCGCGCCTGTCGATGCCGACCCTGGGCCGTTCCAGGAGGGCCTCGACACGACCCTCGCCATGTGGCTGGAACGACTCAAGGGCACCGCCGAGGCGCTGGCCGCCTCATGAAGAGTCGGGTGTTTGCCATCGCGACGGCAGTGGTAGTAGCCGGCCTCGTGGGCACCGCAGGTGCGCCGGCTCGGGCCGAGGTCAAGCGCGATGTCGGTGCCGACCACGCGACGGTGCGATGTGCGGGACGGACTGTCGACACCGCGGCGAAGATTCGCTATCGGACGGAGACGATGATCGACGCTCCGCTACGGACCGTCTGGAAGTTGCAGACCGACGTGGAACGCTGGCCGTCGTGGCAGAAGCCCGTTGTGTCGAGCAAGCGGCTCGATCGTGGCCCACTGCGTCCCGGTTCGTCGTTCCGGTGGACGACAGCGGTCCCCGAGACCGCGCTGAATCCCGCCACGACCCTCGTCGTCACATCCACCGTCCGGCAGATTGAACACCAGAGGTGTCTTCGGTGGGACGGCCCGGCGATCGGAGCGGGGCTGCGCATCGACGAGGGGGTGCACGTGTGGACGTTCACCGAGATCGACGGCCGGGTTCTCGTGCGTACCGAGGAGACGTGGCGCGCTGACCAGGTGGAGCAGGACGTCGATTTCTCCACCGTGGCCCTCGGGGCGGGCCTGGAGAAGTGGCTGACGGAGCTGAAGACGCGTGCCGAACGGGAGTGTGATCGGGCCCGGCGCTGAGGTGACCAAAGGGCCCCGCCGGTCGTACCGACGGGGCCCTTTCGTCGCTCGGTCGGCCCGGCTCCGTCATCGGAGTAGTTCTCGTAACTGCCGGCGTGAGGTGATGCCCAGTTTGCGGTAGAGGTTGCGCAGGTGGGCGTCGATCGTTCGCGGGCTGACGAACAGCAGCGCGGCGACTTCCTTGGTGCCGGCGCCGGAGGCGACCTTGCGGGCGACGAGTAGTTCGCGGGCGGTCAGCCCCGCGAGCGGATCGGCGTCGTCGGCCAGGGTCGGCTCGCCGATGGCATCTAGTTCGCGGGCGGCGCGGCCGGCGAACCCGCGCGCGCCGATGGTGCAGAGCAGTTCGTGCGCGGCGCGCAGCTCCACCCGCGCCTCGGCGCGACGGCCGACCCGTCGCAGCCACTGCCCGTAGAGCAGTCGGGCACGCGCGTAGTGAACTCGCATCCTGCTCCCGGCGAACCGGCTGATCGCGGCACGGTAGTGGTCCTGCGCGCCGAGCCCCGGGTCGAGCAGCGCACTCGCCAGTAGATGCGCACCGGTCGTCCACGCGTTCGGGTTGACCCGTGCGACATCCCCGATCCATTTAGCCGATTCTTTGGCTTCTCCGGGACGTCCGACGTACGCGGCGGCTTCGACCAGCTCGTGGTGGAAGACGGAGGCGGCGTACGCCCCGCGCCGGTGCTGGTCCCGTACGAGCAGCAACGCGTCGATCGCGGCCTCATGGTCGCCGCTGCCGTTGCACAGAACGCCGATCGCGTAGTGCAGCGCGGTGGGTTTCACCCCCACCCGGTCGCGCAGCCTCTCCCGGATCTCGCGGAACCGGTCGACGTCCCCGCTCCAGGCGGCAAGCATCAGGTCGGACCCGACAAGGTTTGACGTCCCGGCGGCCTCGTCGACCGCACGCGCCTCGATGATGCAGATCTGCGCGTCGGCGAAGCGACCCACGATCGTCCGGGCGACCGCCTGGAAGCGCAACGCATGGGGAAGGATCGCGTAGGCCCCCTGCGCCCGGGCGAGTTCCACCTGACGGTCGGTGATCTGCTCCATGGCATCGCTGTCACCGATGTCGACGCTCAACACACAGGCACGTTCCATCCACCACGGATCCGCGCCGGGCGTGCGGGCGTGGTCCCGGAAGGCGTCGACCGTACGGCGCATCATGGGCATCGCCTCGTCCACCGGGCGGAGATGCTGCTCGACCAATGCCCGCAGCAGCAGGTCAACCGGACGTTGCGGCTGACGCTGGGGTACCCGTTCCCGGATGTGCAGGGCGAGCCGCCGTAACCTCCCCGGCTCGTCGACGCTGAACATGAGCGACGCGAACGCCTCCAGGTAGGTCTCGCGGACCTCGTCGGGCCCCACGCCGTCGGCCGCGTCGATGAGCGCGATCGTCGCCGGGATGGTGCGCGCCACGTGATAGTCGATCGTGGCGCGCAGCAGCCGCGCGGCATGGCGGTCGGCGGGGTCCGGTTGGAGACGCTCGGCCTCGTCCACCAATTCCCGGGCGGCAGATGGTGCCCCCGAGCCCATCCGCGCCCGGGCCGCGGACAACAACCGGCGGGCCCGCCGCGACCGGCCGGGGGTCAGTCGAGCCGCGCGCTCGAGGAACGCGGCCACGGCCGCGAGTCCGCCGCGGCGCTGTGCCCGTCCGGCCGAGCGCTCCAGCTCGGCCGCGGTCTCCTCATCCGGGCCGGTGATCGCGTTCGCCTGGTGCCAGGCGCGACGGTCGGGATCGACGTCGGCGTCCGTACCGGCGGCGAGCGACGCGTGCGCCTGCCGTCGCGCCCCTGCGCCAGTCGACAGGTACACCGCGGAACGCGCCAACGGATGCCGGAAGTGCACCCGCGGCCCGGCCACCAACAGGCCGCTGTCCTCGGCCGCGGCCAGGTCCACGGCGTCCAGCCCCTGGATCGCCATCGCGCGGCGCAGCAGAACCAGGTCGCCTGTCGGCTCTGCCGCGGCCAGCGCCAGAACCGAGCGCGTGGGTGCCGGCAGCCGCAGGAACCGACTCACGAACCGGTGTTCCACGGCGCGGTGCCCGGCGTCCCCGGGTAGCCCGAACGGTCCGGCGTCGCGGGCGAACTCCACCAGGGCGAGCGGGTTGCCGGCCGCTTCGGCGAGGATCCGTTGCACGATCGCCGCCTCGTGGCCGAACGACGCCCGATACCGCAGCAGGGTGAGGGATTCCGAATCGGTGAGCCCGGTGAGGGTGACGGCGGGCAGGCGACCGAGCCCCGACACCGAGGCGGCGTCACGGCCAGCGAACACCATGGCGACCCGCTCCACCGCAACGCGTGCCGCGACGAAGGCCAGTACCTGCCGCGAGCCGGCGTCGATCCACTGCACGTCGTCGACCACGCAGAACACCGGCCTGCGCCGGCCCAGGGCACTCAGCAGGCCGAGAACGGCCAGGCCGACAAGCATCGGGGTCGGCGTGACCCCGGCCTGCAGCCCGAACACCGCGTCGAGCGCGCTCCGCTGCGGCACGGGGAGCCCAGCGCGGTCGTCGAGCACGGGTGCGCACAACTGGTGCAGGGCCGAGTAGGGCAGCTCGCTCTCGAACTCGACACCACCGGCCCGCAGCACCCGCCATCCGTCGAGCCGCGAAGCGGCCGCACCGATGAGCGTCGACTTGCCGATCCCCGCAGCACCGAGAACGAGCATCGCCCCGCCACGGCCCCGCGCAGCGGCTGCCGTCACCGAGGCGATCTCGCCCAACTCCGCCTCGCGGGCGACGAACAATCCCGACCTGATATCTGTCATCAGCTTCTGCATGTCGCCGGACGAATGATGCCCTCCGGTTGTTCGGCCCACCGATGGTATCCAGAGCAGCGCACCGACCGGGACGGGCGCCGGGTCGGTGCGCCGGCGCGCTCCTACGAGGGCAACTCGAACAGTTCCAGCTGGATGCCGTCGGGGTCACGGAGATAGAGGATCTTCGTCCCGGCCAGCGCCCCCGCTTCGACGCCATCGCCGTCCTGGAGCACGACCGGATCGGCGTTGACGTGCACGCCCCGCCGCACCAGGTCGCGGTGCGCCGAGTCGAGGTCGTCGACCTCAAAACACAGGTGCATCACCCCAACGTCAGAGTTGCGCCCGGTGAAGGGCCTCGGCCGCGGGCTGTCGTACTGGATGAGTTCCAGCAGGACGTTGTCACCGGCCAACGCGAAGGAGGCCCGCATCGACGCGTTCTCGACCTCGACAACCGCACCGATCGCCGGATTCGTCGCCGAGATCGTCACCCCGTTCGGCGCGATGCCGAGGACGTCCTCGTACCACCTCACCGACCGCGCCAAATCGCTGACCGGCACTCCGATGTGATGCATCCTGGTCACTCTGCTCATGATCCCCATCCTGACGGGCCGAGCCAGCGCTGTGGAAGGCACCGGTCATCCGCGTACCGCTGGTACCACCCAGCTCCCCGGAGGTCCGATGGCGGATCATGGGGCTCATGAATGACCTCGGAGCCGCGTTGCGGACCTGGCGGGATCGCACGGACCCGGCTGCGGTCGGTCTCACGAACGCATCACCTCGCCGCGTCGCCGGGCTACGACGCGGCGAGCTGGCAGCACTGGCCGGCATCTCCCCCGAGTACGTGGCACGCCTCGAACAGGGCCGGGCCGCCACACCGTCGGCACAGGTGTGCACCTCACTGGCCCGCGCGCTACGACTCTCCGACGACGAGGAGGCGCACCTGATGCGCCTTGCCGGCTTCGCCGCGGCCCCGGACCGGATACCCCACCTGATCCCCAGCAGCCTGCACCGCGTCATCGGCCACCTCGACGACACCCCGGTGGCCGTCTACGACGCCGTGTGGCGGCTGCTGCACTGGAACCGGCTGTTCGCGGCCGTCTTCGGCGACCCCGCCGGCGCCACCGCCGATGATGGCAACGCCTTGATCGTCCAGTTTGAATCCCGAAACCCCCGAGTCCGCCAGACCGACACCGAGCGCGCCTACTTCGAGCAGTCGTTGGTGGCCGACCTGCGCGCCACCAGCGCCCGCTATCCAAACGACCCCGACGTGGCGGCACTGATCTCGCGGATGGCCGGGAACGACAGGTTCCGCCACCTCTGGGCCCTCCGTGCCGTGGCCCAGCACGAGAGCGCGCACAAGACCGCCGTCCACCCGGACGTGGGCGCCATCCCGCTGGACGCCAACGTCCTGACCACCCAGAACACCGACCTGCGCCTCGTGGTCCTCACGCCTCGGCCCGACACCGCCGCTCGCGAAAGACTGGATCGACTGGGTTGACGACACCGGTTCCGGTCTGGACGAAGGAACCCTGGGAGGCAGCGGCGGAGCGCACGCCGGCCAACTCCCCCGGCCCGAATAGGTAATTCCTACCGATGCGGTACGGAGCTCCGCTATCGCATGGTCGTTGTGGTCGAGGGCTGGAGGATCTGACGTGGGCGTGGTGCGCAGGCGGCTGGCCGCGATCATCGCAATGACGACGGTGTCGACGTTTCTGTACGCCCTGGAACCGCCGACACCGGCGGCAGCGGTGCCGCAGGACCGGGTCACCGCGTCCTGGAACATGCAGGGCCAGCACCAAGGGGGCGAAGAGCGTCCGGAGTCGCGGTGGCTGACCGGTGTGCAGCAGATTCTCAACCAGGAAGGGGTGCAGGTCGCCGCGCTCCAGGAGGCGGGCAGCACACCGCCCGACCGGGCGGTGTGGACCGATCGGCAATTCGCCGATGCCGGCATCACCGAGCATCTGTACAACATCGGCTCGGAGAGCCGCCCGGACCTGGTGCAGATCTACTGGGCCGACACCGGTCAACAACGCAACGGCCTGGCCATCGTCACCCGGGAGACGGTGACCGACGCCGTGATCTTGCCGGTGCATTCGCGGTTCAACTCGCGGCCGATGATGGGCGTCCAGATCGGCACCGACTGGTACTTCACCGCCCACGCGCAGTCCAACGGTCCGAACAGTGCCAACGACGCCCCCGACATCATCGAGAGGGCTCGGCAGTTCATGGCTGGTCGCCCCACCGGCGAATGGATGGTGCTGGCCGACTTCAACCAGGAACCCGCACGGATGCCTGCCGCGTTGCAGAGCCACCTCGTCGCGGCGGGCCAGCCCACCCACGAGGGCGGCAGCGAGCTGGACTTCGCCTATGCCAGCAACGGGAACAACAACACCATCAACGCCGAGGTTCGCGGCGGGAACTCCGACCACAGGTATATCCGTTACGTCGTGAACGCCGGCTGTGGCTCCGGCGGTGGCCTCGCGCCCCGGACGACCACCGAGCGAGACTGTTACGCCCCGGTTCCCGGCGCCACCTACCGCTTCTTCGCCCGCCACCTGGAGCACGCGGTGATCGCGCTGAAGACGAACGACGGCGACGACATCGGACCACACGTCAGGACGCCCCGCGGCAGCCTCGACGAGGCCCTCCAGGTGCGCTTCAGCACGGCGGGCGGCCAGTACCAGCTCGCCTGGCCGCAGGCCGACCCGGCGACCGAACGGTGCCTGTCCTGGGACGCGAACTCCCGGGACACCGGCAGCACCCTCTGCTCGGAGCAGGCCGAAATCTCCCGTTGGCAGTTCAAGGACGGGCAGATCTTCACGCCTGGGCTCGGCGGCTCCCTGCAACCCTCCGCCAACACTCTCGGAGCGCGGTTGGTGGTCGCGCAGGACTTCTACCAGTGGCGGCCGGAGCCCCGCGACGGAATCGGCCCGCGCTGGGACCCGATCGGCGAGTTCCGGGACGCCACCCCGGCCGGCGCGGAGACCCACTTTCCCGACCTCGACGGCGACGGCGACGCCGACCACGTCATCGTTCAGCCCGACGGCCGGATACCGGCGTGGCGCAACAACGGCCCCCGATCCACCTGGACCGCCCTCGGTGACATCAGCCCGCCGGACCGGGGCCTGCCCAGTACTGTGCACTTCGGCGACCTCGACGGCGACGACCGGGACGACTACCTCCGGTTGCAGAGCGCGGACGAGTCGCCCACCGGGACCCGGGTCATCTGGATGTCCCGCAACGAGTCCGACGGCGCGCAGATCCGGTTGGCAGCACGCTCGATCGTGGCCAACGACCTGCGCTACGAGAACCCGCGCTTCGTCGACATCGACGGCGACGGAGACGACGACCTGATCAACTCGGACCGGCTGAGCAACGCCAGCCTCTGGGAGAACCGGTCCCCGGGCCGGACGCCGGTGCCGGGAGACTGGCACTCGGTCACCGGCTTCGCGACCCCCGCCGACGGCTATTACCAGACGTCGTTCACGGATGTCACAGGTGACCGCCGGGCCGACGTGCTGCGCGTCGACTACCCCAGCGGCAAAGTCCAGGCCTGGGAGAACACCGGCGCACCGTGGAGCGCGACGACCGGCTGGCGGTCCCTGGGCCCGATCCGTGACGATGGCCCGTTCGCCGGCACCACAGGTCTGTTCGCCGACCTCGACGCCGACCTGATCGGCGACTTCGTCCTGGTCAGCGCCGCCTCCGGCGGTCTCGACGGCTGGCTGCTGCCCCGCTACGGCAGCGCGGATCCCGGCCCGGGACAGCCCGGCCAGGGCGGTGGGCAGGAACTGCCGGCGGGAACGCTGCCGGCGTACGGCGGTGGGCCACCGCGACCACAGCTCGATGGACGGCTGTTGCAGAACAGTACGTTCACCGGCACGGACAAGCCGTGGTGGGTGAACGCCGGGATGACGCCGAGACTGGCGGGCGGGACCTTCTGCGTCACCGCGCCCGCGTCCACCAACCCGTGGGACGTCCTGGTCGGGCACAACAGCATCTATCTGCCCGGCGGTGCCACGTACACGCTCCGGTTCCGCGCCCGCACCAGCGCGGCGGCGAACCCGCTGATCTACCTCGCGCCCTTCGACAACCCGACAAACGTCACGTACGTGAACCAGGGCTTCACCACCGGCGCCGCCTGGAAGGAGTACGAGTACCGCATCACGACGACCTACTCGGAGCCGTACCGGTTGGCCCAGCTCCAGTTCCGGCTCGGTAAGTCCAGCGCGCCCTACGAGTTCTGCATGGACGACGTGACGCTCACCGGCGCCGAGTACGCGTACCGGGCCGAGGCTGGGCCGGAGGTCAGGGTGAACCAGCACGGCTACCTGCCCAACGGACCCAAACGAGCGACGTTGCTGTACGGCGCTTCCCACGCGGTGCCGTGGACGCTGCGCCGCGCCGGCGGTGGCGCGACGGTGGCGACGGGCCAGAGCACCCCGACCGGCTTCGACGCGTCGGCCAGCGCCATCACCCACGTCATCGACTTCAGCCACGTCACGGCCACCGGTCGGTTCGAGTTGGTCTACGACGGCTGGGTCGACAAGCCCAGCCACCCGTTCGATATCCGCGCCGATCTGTACGACCGGCTGCGCACCGACGCGACACGGTTCTTCTACACCAACCGCAGCGGCACCACGATCGACGGGGGTATCGCCGGGGCGGCGTACGCCCGCCCGGCCGGGCACGTCGCGGAGTCGCCAGGCGGTGGCGACACCCAGGTGCCCTGCCAGCAGCCGAAAGCGTTCCTGAACAACTGGACCTGCGCCTACCGGCTGGACGTCACCGGCGGCTGGTACGACGCCGGCGACCACGGCAAGTACGTCGTCAACGGTGGTATCGCGACGTACCAGCTCCTGTCGGCCTGGGAGCGCAACCGGCCGGCGGCGCTCGGCGACGGCACCCTCGCCGTGCCGGAACGTGGCAACGGTGTCCCGGACATCCTCGACGAGGCCCGCTGGAACCTCGACTTCATGCTGAAGATGCAGGTGCCCGACGGGCTTCCGCTGGCCGGTATGGTTCACCACAAGGTTCACGACGAGACCTGGACCGGGCCGCCGATGCTGCCGCACCAGGACAAGAAACCCCGGGAACTGCACCGGCCGTCGACCGCGGCCACCCTGAACCTGGCCGCCGTCGCGGCCCAGGCGGCGAGGATCTACCAGCCGTACGACGCCGGCTTCGCCGCCCGGCTGCGGGCGGCGGCCGAACGTGCGTACGCGGCGGCCCGGGCCAACCCGGCGCTCTTCGCGCCGTACGAGGACCGCAGCGGCGGGGGGCCCTACAACGACGGGGACGTCTCCGACGAGTTCTACTGGGCCGCGTCCGAGCTGTACCTGACCACCAGGGACGCCGCCTACCTCAGCGCCGTCCGGGTCAGCCGGTTCCACACCGCCGGTACGGCCTTCAGCCAGAACGGCTTCTACTGGGGCTCGGTGGCCGCGCTGGCCCAGCTCGATCTGGCCCGGTTCGGCACTGGGTTGAGCGACCGCGAGCAGATCAAGGGGTGGGTGGTCGCCGCCGCGGACCGGTTGATCTCCTTTCAGAGGGCCGAGCGCTTCGGGCAGACCTACACCCCCACCACGGGACGCTACGACTGGGGCTCGAACGCGTCCATGCTGAACAACCAGGTCGTCCTGGCCACCGCCTACGACCTCACCGGCAACGACAGGTACGCCGACGCCGTCTTCGAAGGGCTGGACTACCTGCTGGGCCGCAACGCCCTCGGGCAGTCCTACATCACCGGCTACGGCAGCAACGACGCGAAGAACCAGCACAGCCGGTGGTACGCGAGATCGTTCGACGCCCGGTTGCCGAACCCGCCGGCGGGTTCGGTTGCCGGGGGGCCCAACTCCAGCCTCCAGGACCCACTCTCGGCGAGTTGGTTACACGGGTGCGCCCCACAGCTCTGCTACGTCGACAATCTCGAAGCCTGGTCGGTCAACGAGATCACCATCAACTGGAACTCCGCACTGACCTGGGTTGCCGCATTCGCCGCCGACGTGGCTGGCCGTCGATGACCGGGCTGACGGCGCGGGGCAGCAGATGGATCTGAGGCACGATGCTGACATCCGTTGACTCTCCAGGGTTTCTGATCGGGCGCGTGCCCGAACTCGCGGAGCTGTGGGACGCCGTGCAACGGCTGCGTCTCGACGCCGGCGGCGTGGTCTGGATCGAGGGCGAGCCGGGAATTGGCAAATCGTCCCTGATGGCGGCCGCTGCCCACGTTGCCAGAGAGCTGGGCTGCCAGGTGTCAGCGGGTGTCGTCGACCAGCTGGCTCACCCGCCACTGCTGGGCGTGCTCCTCGACTGCCTGGAGATCGGGCCGCGCTCGGCAGATCCCCAGCGGGCGCGCATCGCGGCGATCCTGAGCGACAGGCGGTCCGTCCTCGATCTCACCGACGCCAGTCACGCCGCCGTGGCCGTGGAAATGGTCCTCGCTCTGGTCGACGAGTTGTGCACCGCCAGCCCGATGATGCTCCTCGTCGACGACGTGCAGTGGGCCGACGACGCGTCCCTCGATGTGTGCCGCCGGCTGGCCGCGGCCGCCGCACACCTGCCGATACTGCTGGTCCTCTCCTACCGTCCCGGCGCTCACCGGTCGACCGTGCGGCGGTTGCGCGACATCGCACTCCGGCGGGACGTGGTCCGCGTTCCGCTCGGCCCCCTCGCCCCGGAGTCGGTCCGCGATCTGCTCGCCGCACTCGTGGGCGTGCCACCGGGGGGCGGACTCGTCAGGCTCGCCGCTCAGGCGGCCGGCAATCCACTCTTCCTGCGGGAACTGGTCGCGTCACTGGTTCGCGAGGGCCTGCTGGACATCGGCGCGCGGGCCGAGGTGCGCGACTCAGATGCCGGCGTGGTCCCGAGATCGCTGGCCGCGGCCCTGGAAGGCAGGCTGAGTTCCGTCCCGGCCGGCACCGTCGAGTTGATGCGGGCGGCCGCGCTGCTCGGCGGCGAATTCGCGGTCACCGAACTTGCCGCGCTGCTCGGCCGTCCGGCGATCGACTTCTCCGCCGACCTCCAGGAGGCGGTGACGGCAGGCATCCTGGTCGAGGCCGGCCCTCGGCTGCGATTCCGGCATCCGTTGCTCCGGCAGGCCCTATACGACGCGATGCCGGCCGCGTTGCGCGCCGCACTGCACCTCGAGGTGGCACGGGTTCTGGCGGTCGCCAGCGTCGAACCGCAGCGTGTGGCTCAGCATCTCCTCTCCTCCGGCGTTGTCGGGGACCGCTGGGCGCGGCGGTGGCTGGCCGGGGCCGGACCGGTGCTGGCGGGTTGGGCGCCGCACCTCGCGGCCGAACTGCTCCGCCGCGAGGTGGACCACGACCCGGGTGACGAGGACGTACGGGTGGTGCTCCGCATGAACCTGGCGCGGGTCCTCATCGCCGCCGGCAAGCACGAGGAAGCCGCGCAACGGGTGCGGCAGACCCTGGGGTTGGTCGTCGACCCGGACGACCGTGGGCAGCTGAACTGGATGCTCGCCCGCGCGCTCTTCAGTGGCGGACACAACAACGCGGCGGTGGCCCACCTGCACCGGGCCCTCGCCGGAGTTGACCTACCCGACGCCTGGCGGGCCCGGCTGCTCGCCTCGCTGGCCATGTTCCAGCGGGCGGGCTCCGGTGACCTGGCGGCGGCGGACGCCACCGCTCGGGACGCGCTGCGCACGGCAGCCGTGGCCGGAGACGCCTTCGCGACGGCGTACGCGCTGACGGGTCTCTGGGCCAGCCACTCCGTGCGACGGCAGCACCGGCTCGCCCTGCACAGCGCGGAGAGGGCGATCGAGGCGCTGGGCCTCGTCCCCGACCACGTCGACCTGCGGGCGTTCGCCCTGCACGGACGGATCTTCTCGCTCCAGAACCTGAGCCGGTGGACGGACGCGGAGGCAGCGCTGCGTGAAGCCCGGGACTTTCTGCGCGCGGCCAACCGCATGGACGACACGACCGCCGGGGTGACCGCCGCCGTGCTGCTGTTCTGGCTGGGGCGGTGGGACGACGCCCTCGCCGAACTCGACGCGGTCGCGCAGGACACCTCGACGTCGACGTACCGTGGGCTGCGCGAAGGCGGCCCTGGGTGGCTCTGGCACGGTGTGTCCGCGCTCATCGCCGGCCATCGGGGCGAGCGGGCCAGGGCCGCCGCCCATCTTCGAGCGGGACTCGACCGCCCGGTCGTGACCGTTGCCGATCGGGAAAACCTCGACTTCCTGCTCGTGGCGCGGTCCCTCGCCGCCGAGCAGGACGGCGACCTGCGGTTGGCGTTGGACCATTTGGGCGCTCTTCTCGATCGACGGCCAGGGGAGATGACCCTGACCCACCAGTGGCTGCCCCGGTTCGTCCGACTCGCTCTCGCGGTCGACGACCGGTCGGCGGCGGAGGCCGGGGTACGCGTCTGCCTGGCGGAGGCGGCGGCAGAGCAGGTGCCGGCGCGAGCAGCCGCGTCCGCTGACCGGTGTCGCGGCCTGCGCAGCGGCGACCCGGTGACTATTCGTTCGGCCGTGGCGCACTACCGGGCGAGCGGGGTGCCGGTGGAGCTCGCCGGGGCGCTGGAGGATCTCGCCGTCGTCCTGGCCGAGCGGGGCGACACCGCGCAAGCGCGGGTAGCCCTGCACGAGGCGAGCGACCTGTACGGCGGTTTCGGCGCTACCTGGGACATCCGCCGGGCCGAGGCCAGGCTGCGCAGTCGCGGGGTGCGGCGGGGTGTACGGGGTGCCCGGGCCAACCGTGTCGGGCATGGCTGGGCCGCGCTGACGCCAACCGAACGGAAGGTCGCGATGCTGGTCGCGGCGGGCCGCTCGACGTCGGACATCGCGCAGAACCTGTTCCTTACCCGCCGGACGACCCAGACGCACATCTCGCGGATCCTGGCGAAACTCGGCATGCGTAGCCGGGTGGAGATCGCAAGCGCGGCGCTGCGCGAGGGCCTGGGCGGCGTGGTCGACTGCTGACGGGCGTTACCGGACGGTGCCACCCGTCCGGGCCTCGCCGGACCCGGACGGGTGCTCCGCACACTGACGCTAGCTGGCCGGGCCGATGAGCCGCCAGGGCTCCAGGTCCGAGTTGGCCCCGGTGCCGGGCAGGTTGCCCTGGGTCCACCACTTGGCCTGCCAGACCTTGCCGGCGTACTTCACTGTGGTGTTCTCCACCGACTGGGTCGCCGGGTTGTAGACCTTGCCGGCGTCCCAGGCCGGTGCCGAACACCCGCCGGTCGCCGGGATAACCTTCGCGGCGCCCCGGTTCTGCTCCGGCACCGGGGCGAACGTGGTGCCGCCCAGCCTGACCGTGGTGTTCACCGGCCCGGTAGCCGGGATGTAGTAGATGATCGGCACGTCCAGGCTCTGCCCGGGCGGGATGATCTGACAGTAGTCCAGGGTGAGGCTGACCCGGTGGAAGGCGCCGGAGAGCCCGGTGCCGAGGTTCGGGCCGGTGTGCCCGGCCTGCACCTTCCACCGGCCGCCCTGGGCGCCGGTCTGCCAGTTGCCGTCCTTGATCAGCGCAGGCGTCGAGGTCGGCAGGTCGAAGGAGATGACGTTGTCCCTGCCGCCACCGATGGTCACCCCGGTGTTGTTGCTGATCCGGACGGTCGGGGTCAGCGGCCACAGACTCGTCGTGTCGGTCGGGTAGCGGACCAGGTCGACTGTCACGTCGACGGCCAACGCCGGACGCTGCACCGCACTGCCGGCGCTGCGGCTGTCGCCGTACGGGGCGGCGCCCTGGAGCCGTTCGTGCAGCCGGTTGGTCAGGGTGTAGCCCATCACGCAGGGGCTGTCGGGGGTCGCCTCGGCCGGGCACTCGTAGTCACCGGAGAGTTCCCACATCATCACGCCACCCGCGCCCTTGCGGTTGACGTAGTCGACGACGTGGTCGAGGCCCTCGGTGTCCTGGACGGAGAGGTAGGTCTTCTTGTCCGGGTTCCACAGCCAGGCGGTGCGGGTGGTCGCGTCCCAGTGTCGGTCGTACGTGCCGGTGCGCCGGTCGTTCGGGTCGCTGTCCGGCGTGAGGCCGACCGCCTTCGCGTAGCGGGGGGTGAGGTCGCGTTCCAGGTTCTTGGCGTGCCACATCGGGTTGACCCCCGCACCGACCTCCCGACCGTTGGCATCGACGTCGTGCCAGATGTTGTCGATGCCGACCGCGCCGTCGCCGCACGGACGGACCAGACCGGTACCCGGCTGACAGTTGCTGCCGACGGACCTACCCCACATCCCGTTGCTGCCACCGGTGACGTTGCGCCAGCCCCGGCTGTAGTACGGGATGCCGATGTTGATCCGCCCGGCCTGCATCGCGCCGCGCAGGTGGTGGAAGGCCCAGTCGGTGTTGAAGTAGCCGAGCTTCTGGTACTCCGGCGTGGAGTACAGGTCGCTCAGCTCCGGGTCCTTTCCGTCGTCGTGCAGGGCGGCGTTCGGACCGACCACGTCGTTCCAGGAGCCGTGGTAGTCGTACGCCATGAGGTTGGTGTAGTCCTGGTAGCGCAGCGCCTTCTGGTTCTCCATCCCCCGCACGAGATAGCCGGAGGCCGACGTGGCGGAGGTGAGCAGGTAGTAGCGCCCATTGGTGGCGGACGCCCGGTCCAACTTCTCCCGCAGCGTCTTCATGAGGGCCGTGTACGAGGTGGGCAGTCCCTTGCGACGGGACCGGGCATCGTTCCAGTCGTTCGGGTTGCCGGTGTCGTCCAGCACGGTCGGATACTCGAAGTCGATGTCGACTCCGTCGAAGCCGTACCGGCCAAGGAAGTCGACCACCGAGTCGGAGAAGGTGTTGATCCCGGCCTGGTTGGTCGTACCGTCGGTGTTGGTGGTCATGCCGTAGAAGCCACGGCTCTCCGCCCAGCCGCCCACCGAGATCAGCGTCTTGACCCGGGGGTGCTGACGCTTGTAGGTGGTCAACAGGTTGAAGTGCCCCCGGTACGGCAGGCTCTGGTCCATCTCGGTGCCGGGAACGTTCCAGGTCATGCCGGTTGCCGGGTTGTTCGGGCCGTCCGCGCCGACCGAGATCCGGTTGTTCTCGACCCGGGCGAACGCGTAGTTGACGTGGGTCAGCTTGGACCATGGCATGTTCTTGACCAGGTAGGAGGGCTTGCCGTCGGCACCGGTACGGCTGCCGTTGAAGTAGCCGATCACCCGACGGCTCCGGCCCTGGCCGAGCCACTCCCGGCCGTCGCCCTGGTAGACCCGGCAGTAGGGGGTGCTGGTGCCGGCGGTCGGGATCATGCCGTCCGGGCGGCACTGCGCGTGGTCGGTCGGCACCAACGGGCGGGTGCCGCCGTTGTCACCGCCGGGATGCTGCTCCATCGGGTCGCCGGCGCCGCCGTTGCGGCTGCCACCGGCCCGGCCGGCGGGGTTGCGGGCGACGATCTCGTCGATCAACTTCCCGCCCGGGAAGTCCATCATCACGATGCCGAGCCGGTCCATGCTCTCTCGTCCACCGAAGGTGCCCGCCCGGTTCGGATAGAACTCCGGGCACCTGTCGCTGCTGCCCCGCAGGCACTGGATGAGGAACTCGTTGACCCCGGTCGCCGTGGGGGTGCCGCCGGCGACCGTGTACGGATGGGCGAAGTCCCCCGTACCGCTGGTGAAGTTCATGTACAACGCGCCCGGCTCGTGATTGTGTCGAGTCTGCTCACCACGGTTGGCATCCCACACGCCGTTGGTCTTGCGCAACTGCGTTCGGACCCTCTCCCACTTGTCGTCGATGTCGCTGACCAGGGGGACGCTGTAGTCGTCCTGCACGTAGCCGTCGTAGGAGCCGCCAGCCGGGTAGAGCTGCCCGATCCCGTAACCCCCGTAGATACCTCCGGCCGGTCCTCGGAAGCCGAGCAGGACGATTTTTCCGCGGACCGCGCCGAGGGTCGGCGTGGTCGTCTGCTCGACACCGTCGACCGAGTCGCTCCAGAACAGGCTGTCCCAGGCCCTACCCTGTCTCGTCTCGTCGCCGTTGCCGGTGTGGTAGCGCCCGGTCAGGTACGAGTCGAACACCTTCCGCCGCCATTCGGTGCTGCCGTAGCCCTCGGCGTCGGCACAACTCCCTGCGCTGGCCAGGCACTCGGCCTTGAGATTCAGGAGCACCGTCTCGGTCGGGTTGGCCCGCAGGAAAGTCTCGATCTTCGTGAGGACGTCGGTGAAGTTGGCCCACTGGTAGTAGACGCCGTGGTGGACGGTGAACGTCAGCCCCGCGTCCCCCTGGTCCACCCGGACTCGGATGTCGATCGACCGGATACCAGCATTCAGCTGGGCGGCCAGGGTCTCGGCGCTGTACCCGAGGCGTTCCTGCGTCTGGGTGAGGCTCGTCGAGATGAACTCGCAGTCGCTGCCGTTCTGGCTCGCCGAGTGACCGCAGAGAGCGAGAGTGTCGTGGGTGCCCGGAATCGACAGGTCGGCCAGGCTGGCGTCGTCCGACACCCGTGACATCCAGTCCCGGTTAGCCTCGGCGGCGGATCCGATGCTGCTGTAGTGGTCGTTGGCGAAGGCCGGCGTGGCCGGACCGGCGACAGTTGTCGCGGTCGCCGCGACCAGGGTCATGACGAGCAGGGCGATCGCTGGCCTCGGCTGTCGGAAACGCCGTGGCCACCCGAGAACCGGCTTCTTCGCCGGACCCGGTGGGGCGGATGCTGAGTGTGTCGTCGGCATGGCAGACCTCCGGCAGGCGTGATCGCGCGTGCGACCACGCATCGATGGAACTACCCGCAGTCTTGGTGCCGCGCCACGTCGAGACATCTGTCAGATGACGACGATGTATGCCGCCGGGTGCCGCCGAGGGTGGAGTTCACCCAGCACCGCACGCGTGGTGTGTCCAGCCGACGCTCGGTCCAGGAAGGGGCTTACGGCGATCGACGACAGCACGATGTGGTCGGCGACGCAGCAGGCGGAGCTGGTAGGGGGTCACAGCCGGGCTCGGGACATGCAGGGGGCTGAGTGCACCGAAAGCAGGAACACAGCGCCGGGGACTCCGGCCGGGGAGGTAATCGGAGAGATGAGCGGGCCTGCGGCGAATCCGAGAGTTCCACTTTGTCAGGTCACCAAGATCGCTGTGCTCCTGACCGCGCCTGCGGTGATCCCGGCGGCGATGCAGCCACCGGCAACGACGAACACGCGGCGGCCCGATTATCCGTCCGCCGGCACGCGGCTCCAGATGTCGTCGCATTCGGCGCAGACGCCTCGGGGATCCATCCGATCCGCCTGAGCCCCGCGAAGATCGCGCAGCCCACGCAGAACGCGAACACGGATTCGAGTGCCGCCGCCACGAGCACCGCGCCGAGGACGAGGTATGCCGCTAGGTGCGACCCGAACCCGATCGCCAGCACAGCGGCGGTCAGGGTCAGCACAGCGGTCGCGCGCCGATCTCGTTTAGCACCGGCCGCAGGGTCCCGATCTTGTCCTGCTCCGCGTGCACTGGAAGGGCGTCGCCGACATCCTCAGGGCGGCCGGTGGCCCGCCGGGACGCTCGTCCGGGTAGATCCAGGTTCTTCGGGCAGTGCGGTCCGGAAAACCACACTCCGTAGCGCATGAAATTCGGCGATAGCTACCTCACGTCAGCCGCTCCGGAGCCGCTCGGACAGCTCGCAGACCGCCGCCTCGTATCGGTCGTCCGTCACGTCCGGCTGATGACCGCACACCGGGGGCCAGACCGTGTCACGGCCTCGGGCGTCGAGATCCTCCGGATCCCGGAGCCGGCGGTCCACCTCAGACCGCCGACGCAGGGTGTCGTCGCCTTCGTATCCGCGGGTGAAAATCCAGCCGCCGAGGGGGTCGGTGTCACGCCACAGGTTCACCCAGCGCCAGCCCAGCCTGCGGCCCGCCTCAGTCAGCACATCCGGGCCCACGTAGGCCGGAAACAGCGTGCTGTAGATGCGTCCGAGCGGGGAACCGTGTGTCAGCAGAGCGACTCTGGACAGCACCGACGGCTCTAGTTGCAGGACGCTCGCCAGAGCGAGTACCGACCCGTGGCTGTGCGCCGCTACCAACACGTACCTCCCCTGCCGGACCAGCATGCTGATACGGCAGGCAAGTTCGGGCACGGCGCGCTCGGCGTAACACGGTGGGGCGAAGGGGTGAGCGGCACGCGGCCAGAACATCCCGAGGTCCCAGAGCATGCCGATGTAGCGACGAATAGTCGTCGTCCGGTAGGCGAACAACCCAACGAAGAACAAGACGACGAACAGCAGTGCCATGAGGTAGCTGCCAAACTGGGTGCCGGCACTGACGAAATCGGACGGCAGGCCGAACAGGTCCTCCACGGCGACACTCGGCTGCAGCTCGTCCAGAGCCAGAGCTGTGAAACCCAGGCTCAGCGCGACGACGCAGCAGTGGACCACCCCGAGCGGACAAAGCTGTTCGGTGAATCGCGCGCGGGCGATCGCGTCGCGCACTCGTGCCCGCCGTCGGGCCGTCCTCGCATCTGCCGCCGCCTCAGGATAGTCGCGCGCGACGATGTCGTCCGCCGCCCGCCGTCGGTAAATCCGCGTGAGCAGCACCATTACCACACCTGTGACCGCTACGCCGAGGACCGACACGAAGAAGCCGAACATCGTCCACTTGTACGGCAGAACAGGGCTGGTGGGCAGCACATCGGGAGTCGGCAGGTCGCGGTCGAGGTAGTCCGAGACACGGTAGTTGAGCTCGCTGGCAAAGCTGACCGCGAGTCCTACCGCCAGACACGCGAACAGCGGCGCACCAAACCAGCGTAGCTTCCGAAGGCTGCCATCCCGACCCACCAGTGCCGCGACCCCGAGCAGCACCAGCAGGACACCCTGTGTCCCGAAGAGCAGGACGACCGCGACGTCGTGGCCGGGAAGTCCGTTTCCGGCGGGCCACTCGCTGCGGTCGAACGCGACCCGTCCGATGACGACGACCGTCACCACCACGGCAGCCGACCGCAGGGCACGGACCACCGCATCGACCACCGAGGTGCCGGCTACGGCATCAATGACGGACGGTACGCACAGCAGCACGACACTGGCGACAAGGACGAGCACGGCGCAGACCGTGAGCAGGACGTTGACCGGGCTCGGTCCACGCGCAGCCCACAACACCGCAACCAGACTGAGATCGAGCACAGCGAGACCGGTCGCCACATGGATGGAGCGAAGTCGCAGCACTCCCGGCGTGGCGTTGGGAGTGCCGATCGCGCCCAGTGGTGTATCGGCCGGCGCACCCGTGGGTGAGATGAAGTTGTCATACCAGTGGCCGCACCAGGAGCCCGCCAGCCACAACACCCAGATCGCGGCGACGGGCACCAGCGCCAGCAGTGCAATGCGCAATCCGACCGGTTGACCGCCGAGCCAGGACAGCCAGGTTCGACCCCCGAGGCAACTACCCAGGGACATGCACTTGCAGGCGAGCAGGTCCAACGCCACACCGACGAAGGACAGGACGTACAGGGCCGTGAGGCTCAGGCCGACCAGCCGGCAACCTACCCAGACCACACCGCCGCTGACCTTCGCCCTCGGCCGCATCCAGGCCGCCGCGTTGCATGCCATGAACGGCAACAGCAGCACCAGCGACAGCGTCCTCGCGGCCGCACCGCTCCGCAGATCGCTCCACTGGTATGTCTCCAACACCACGCCGCAGGCACCTCGGGAGTCGCCATAGCCTTTACGGGGCCGGTAGAAGCCAGCCTTCCTGTCGCCGGCGACCCGCTGCACGTGCGGCCGATCCAGGATGTCGTCCGCGCCGGCACCCATCACCCCGTGCACCCGCAACTCGACGACGTCACCCGGCGAATGGCGTGGCCCATGTGCACAGCACGACGATGACTCCGGCATTCTTACCTCACAGGCTGGAACAGGCCTCGGAGTGAAGCGCTGGCCAGCCGCGCATACCCGAACGGCCCCATGACAGACCTGCAAAGCTTTCCGCCTCAACACGCTTGCGAAGACCCGACCAGGCCGCCCAGGCACGGACCACACTTCCAGCAATTCCCTACTAAAGTCCTGCTGTGCCTTCTAGCAGACCAGATGGTCGGTAGGCTGTTTCCTGTCCATCGGCCAGCCCTGTCACTGAGTTGTCACGGTATCTGCTCAGGCGCGTGGTTCGACCAGGCCATTGTCGTACGCGAAGATGACTGCCTGAATTCGGTCCCGCGCTCCGATTTTGGCCAGGACGCGTCCGACATGCTTCTTCACCGTGGATTCGGTGAGGGTGAAGCGTTCGGCGATCTCGGTGTTCGTGGCGCCCCGACCGATCGCTTCGAGGACCTCTCGCTCTCGCTCGCTGAGGCTGCTCAGGCGGGGGTCCGCAGGTGTGGTTGGCGCCGGATCCTGGAGGTAGGCGTTCATCAGCTTGCGGGTCAGGCTGGGGGCTACCACTGAGTCTCCGCTCGCGACGGCGCGAATGCCGGCGATCAGTTCCTCGGGGCGCGCGTCTTTGAGCAGAAAGCCGCTCGCTCCGGCTCGCAGTCCCGCGTAGACGTATTCGTCCAAGTCGAAGGTGGTCAGCATGAGTACGTGGGTGCGGGAACCGGACGCGGTGATCCGGCGGGTGGCCTCGATGCCGTCCATACCGGGCATGCGCACGTCCATCAGCACCACGTCAGGGCGGGTCTGTTCCACCATCCGCACCGCTTCGGCGCCGCCCGAGGCCTCGCCGACCACGGTCATCTCGGGAGTGCCGTCGAGCAGCATCTTGAAACCCATCCGTTGCAACTGCTGGTCGTCTGCGATCAGCACGGTGGTCATGAGGGCTCCTTGAGGACTACGTCGACGAGCCAGCCCCGCTCGGCCGGGCCCGCGGTCACCACCCCGCCGTACAGGGCGGCGCGTTCCCGCATGCCGAGCAGGCCGTGGCTCGCAGCAGCGGGTTTGCCACGGCCGTTGTCGCGTACCTGTACCCGTACCTCGCCATCACAGGCAGCGAGAGTGACGTCCGCGGCCGCCCCGCGTCCCGCGTGCTTGAGGGTGTTGGTGAGCGCTTCCTGCACGATGCGGTAGACCGCGAGTTGCACGCCCCGGCCGAGGGTGTGCAGCTCGCCCGAGGTGGAGTAGGTGACTGGCAGCCCGGCCGCCCGCACGCTCGGCAGCAGCCGGTCGAGCTCGTCGATGCCGGGTTGCGGGCTCAACTGCGGATCGGCGTCTGCCTCGCGCAGCACGCCCAGTACCCGGCGCAGCTCGGACAACGCCTGCCGACCGGTGTCGCCGATCAACCGGAGCGGTTCGGCGCTCTGCTCGGCCCGCGAGGTCGCAACCGCGGCGCCGCCGTCGGCCAGGCCCACGATCACCGAGACGTGATGGCCGACGATGTCGTGCATCTCGCGGGCCACCCGGGCCCGCTCCTCGGCGACGGCGAGTCGGGCCCGCTGATCCCGCTCGACCTCGAGGCGGGCGGCGCGGTCCTCGAGGGCGATGAGGTACGCCCGGCGGGTGCGCACCGCGACGCCGGACGCGACGCCGGCCGCCTCTGTGCCGATCGACAGGAGCAGGGTGGTGAGGCGGTTCTCCATCACCGGGTTGACCAGGTAGATCTCGGTGACCAGCAGCGCGAGGGCGATCCCGGAGGCCCATGCCAGCGCCCGCCACGAACCGCGGGAGGCCACCCCGAACAGCATTACGAGCAGGATCACTCCGGCGCCGACGCGGGCGTCCAGCAGTCCCTCGATCAACTCGATGGTCGCGGTGGCCAGGAACGCCGGGTACGGGTACCGCCGCCGCCAGTAGAGCGGTGGCAACAGCACCAGGGTCGCGATGGTCGCCGACAGGGGATCCTCGATAAGGTTGGGGATGCTGAAGAGCACGATTGGCACGGCCACCAGGGTGTCCATGACCCACGGGTGGCGCCGGTCGAAGGCCCGCACCCGCGCCTGCCGGTCCACCAGCCATCCCTGCGTGCTCATCAGCCGATTCTCCCCTTACCCGCTCAGGCGTCGGTCATCTTGAGCCGGTACGCCGCCGCGGCGAGCGTCACGACCACGTACCCGGCGAAGACCGCGAGACCCGTCCAGGGCGCCAGGGTGCCCTCCGCCTGGGTCAGCGCCATCGCGGCGCTGCCGGCGTTGCTCGTCAGGTAGGGGGTGATGGCATCGGAGATCGAGTCCGGCAGCAGCGCGGCCAGACCGGGCACGATCAGCAGCAGACCGGCCAGGATCGCGATGGCTCCGGCGCTGGAGCGGACGAGCATGCCGAGCGCGACGCCGAGCACCGCGACCAGGCCCAGATAGAGGCCAGCACCGAGCAGGGCCCGCAGCACGCCGTCGTCGCCGAGGCTCAGGCCGCCGACCTTGTCGTTGAGCACGGCCGACCCCAGGGCGAAGGCGGCGAAGGCACCGGCGGTCATCGTGACAAAGGCCGTCGACCCCGCCACGAGGCTCTTCGACCACAGCACCGGCAACCGGCGCGGCACCGCGGCCAGGGTCGCCCGGATCATGCCGGTGGTGTATTCGCTCGCCCCCAGCAACGCGCCGAGCACGCCGACGGACAGGGCTGCCAGAAAACTGCCGGACAGGGCCAAGTCGATCGAGCTCAGGTTGTCGCCCGAGAAGGACGCCGAGGCGATCACGCCCAAGGCGATCAGAAGGACGACAGAGATGCCGGTCGTGATCCAGGTGGAGCGCAGGGAGGAGAACTTGGTCCATTCGGCGGCGACGACGCCACCAGGGGTGATCTTCATCGGGCGGCCTCGTATTCGACAGCGTCGCGGGTCAGGTCCATGAACGCCTCTTCGAGCGAGGCGTTCTGTGGGGTGAGTTCGAACAGTGGGATGCCGCGGGCGGCCGCGGCCAGCCCGATCTTGCGGGCGGAGGTGCCGACGACGAACAGTCCCTCGGCGCCGGTCGAGGTGACCGTGACGCCCGGGCCGGCGATCGTCGTGCGCAGCGCGTCGGGGGCGGCAGTGACGACCCGGACGCCCTCGGCGGTCACGAGGTCGGCCACGGTGGTGTCGGCGAGCAGTCTGCCCCGGCCGATGATGACCAGGTGGTCCGCGATCAGCGAGACCTCGCTCATCAGGTGCGAGGACAGCATCACGGTGCGGCCCTCGGCGGCCAGGCCGGTGAGCAGGTTGCGCACCCAGAGGACACCCTCGGGGTCGAGGCCGTTGACCGGCTCGTCGAGCATCACCACAGCCGGGTCACCGAGCAACGCGGCGGCGATGCCGAGCCGCTGACCCATGCCGAGGGAGAAGGTGCCGACCCGCTTGTGGGCGACGGCCGAGAGGCCGACCAGGCCGAGCACCTCGTCGACGCGCGAGCGAGAAATGCCGTGCGTGCGAGCCATGGTGAGAAGGTGGCTGACCGCCGTGCGGCCGGGGTGCATGGCCTTGGCCTCGAGCAGCGCGCCGATCTCGCGCAGCGGTGCCGTCGACGACGCGTACGGCCTGCCGTTGACCAGCACGTCGCCGGAGGTCGGCGCGTCGAGACCGACGATCATCCGCATGGTCGTCGACTTGCCGGCGCCGTTGGGGCCGAGGAATCCGGTGACCTGTCCGGGCTTCGCGGTGAACGACAGATGGTCGACGACCGTCTGCGCACCGTATCGCTTGGTTACTTCGCGTACCTGAATCATGCTCGCCACGCTAGTTTCGCGCAGCGCCGGGATCGTGGTACCGCAGTCGACACTTCCCGGCCGCCCGTGGTACCCAAGTACCATTGGCGCCCCTTCATCGGGGGCGGCCCACAGGGATGGTGCGCAAAGACAGCTTGGATCCGATGAAGCGCGGCGATCTCGCTCTCACCTTTCCAATATCCGCAGCTACCGGCCACGACCAGTGACACCACGTCACTGATAGTCGTGACATGGTTGCACTGACGGATGGTCGCGACCGCTGCTGTCATGATGGGTACACGTCCACCACACCGTCATCGAAGTAGAACGGCTGAACCTGACTACGGCGATTTCCGCGCCGTGCAGCACCTCCTTTCAGATGCCGCGTTATGCCGCGATCGCGGCCGGGACAGCAGGCGTCTCGCTGGAGCGTCCGGCCACCCTTCCGGTGCCGGCAACGAACGCGCTCGCGCCATCCGGGAGTCGATCCTGGGGAGCGCCTCCCCACCATTGGCGCGGACAGCGCCGTCGCGCGCACGCCCCACCGCCCCGACGGCGACCATCTGAGGCCCAACCCGTTGCGAAAGGATTGCCCGAATGACTGCCTCACCCTCCGCGTCTGATGCCGAACTCACGCCGTCCGCTCCCCCGCCCAGTCGACGGCGATGGCCACGGATCGTCACCGCTGCCCTCGTCGCCGTCGTGGTTGCCATCGGCGTCGGCACGACCGCTCTCCAGTTCGGCCTGCCATGGTGGATGCAGGAAGGGGACCGCAACCACGTGTACGAGAGCGACGCCGGTTCGCAGCGTTACCAGGTCCACCTTCCGCCTCAGCACGACGGAACGGCCCGGCTACCTGTCGTCATGGCGATCCACGGCTGCGCGATGACCGGCTACGGGTGGAACTCCATGAAGTCCACAACGCAGTTCAACAGCCTGGCCGATCGCGAAGGTTTCATCGTCGTCTACCCAACGCAACGCATCTTCCGCAGTGCGATCAACTGCTGGAACTCGACGGACCCCCGGGAGCAACACCGCCAGACCGGCGAACCCGCGCTGCTCGCCGGCGTCGCCCGCCAGGTCGTCGAGAAGTACGACGCGGATCCCGACCAGGTGCACGTGGCGGGCGCCTCGTCCGGAGCAGGGACGGCCGTGATCCTCGGCGCGACCTACCCCGACGTCTTTGCCACGGTGACCTCGGTCGCGGGCGGTGAGTACGGACTCGACCAGGTCGACCCGGACGACCCGGACGCGACGCCACCGCTGGACACGGCACGTCAGGCCTGGGCGCAGATGGGTAGCCGCGCCCGACAGGTGCCGCTGCTGGTCATCCAGGGCCAAGAGGACGAGGTCGTCCCACCCCTGGTCGCCACCCGACTCGTCGAACACTGGACCGGGGTGGGCGATCTCGTCGACGACGGGCTGCCCAACGACAGCCTCGACCAGACCGAGGAGACCGTGTCCGTGCCTGCCGCGGCGGGCCGCCACGCGTACGCGCACTCGATGATCAAGGCACCGAACGGCACGTCGATCGTGGAGGCATACCGCGTCCAGCGGATGGGGCACGCCTGGCCGGGTCCCGACGGTGACGGCAGGTACACCGATCACGCGGGTCCCGACGCCAGCGAGCTCGTCTGGGAGTTCGCCAAGCGCCACCCGATGAAGTGAGGACCACGTTGACGGGGGTTGGCAGACGTGGCCGCGATGGACTCCCACCACATCTCGACTTTCATCCGTCTCGAACCGCCGACGAAACGATGCCGATCGCGCTCTCTGCCGCCTTGTCCATGCGTTTCGGGTATAGGTTCGGTGGATGGATCTAGTCGCCGCCTGTCAGGCCTTCGTCGCCGTCAGCGGCCGCGGCAGCTTCACCTCCGGCGCCCTCGCGGCGGGAATTCCCCAGTCGGTCGCCAGCCGCCGCATTGCCGCCCTTGAGGAGCACTTCGGGGCGCGGCTGTTCGACCGGACGTCCCGCGCGGTCCGGTTGACCCCGTTCGGGCAGGACATGCTGCCGACGGCACGACGCCTGGTCGACCTCGCCGACGCCATGGCCGACGACGCCGAGCGGGCCCGGTTGCGGCCGCTGCGGGTCGCCGTACCCGAGATCTGTCCGCCGCACCGCCTCGCAGCCCTGGTGGTCGCGGCACGACGGCAGCGGATCCACCTTGAGGTACGGCCGGCCGGTCCGCAGGAGCGCGAACGGCTCTGCCAGACACTTGAGGTCGGCACGGGGATCGTGGCGGTTCCGGAAGGGGCGGCACCCTGGCGGGTGCCGCTCGGGCTGGCCGCCCGGACTCCCTTCCCGGCGGCGACGGTGTTCCTGGAGACGCTGCGCAGCGGCCGAGCCCGTACGCAGGCACGTCGGCGGATCCTGATCCAGCCTGAGGACGACGTCGCGCACCTGCGGGACCCGCTGACCCGCGCCGGCCAGTCGGCCGGCCTGGCACCTGCTCAGGTATCGGTCGTGCCGTCCCTCGTCGACGCCGCAGCAGCGGCCCTCGGCTCCCCCGACCTGCTGCTCTGCTCTCGCCAGCAGGCCGAGGACTTCGCACTGCACTGGTGCCCCCTCGCCGGCCCGCGGCTGCTACGGGGTTACGACGTCGCCGCCGGCGTACCCGAGGACCTCGATTACCTCCGCACAGTCCTGTACGCGGACGTCGCACGATGCCTGGGCGCGACCACCGGCCACTCGGGTCCGGGCGGGGGTCGCGCACCCGGTGACCGCTCAACGGAGAGTCCGGAATGAGCGCCGCCGCCGTCGTGCGCAACGCGCGTGACCTGCTCGACGAGGCAGGACTACACGGTGGCTTCCTCGTCCGCAACCTCGACACCGGCCAGGAGATCGGCTTCGACGCCGACGCCCCGTACCCGGCGGCGTCGCTGCTCAAGGTGCCGCTGGCGGTCGCCGTCCTGGAGCGGGTCGTGCGCGGGGAACTCGACCTGGCGACGCCGGTCGACGTCGCGCCCGGTCGGATCGCCACCCCCGGCCCGACCGGGCTCAGCCGCTTCCGCCATCCTGCCCGGATCTCCGTGGACGACCTGCTCTACCTGAGCACCTCCATCAGCGACGGGGTCGCCGCCGACGCCCTGTTCGACCTCATCCCGCCGGCCGCGGTCGCCGCCGAGCTCCGGCGACTACGGATCGAGGGCATCGCCGTGCGGCACCGGGTCGGCGACCTCGCCGACACGCCGGCGGAACGCCTCGGGCCCGACAGCGTGCACCTGGCGCATTCCCTCGCCATCGGCGCGGCGACCCCCGGGCAGGGCCACTTAGTCGCCCAACTCGACGTCACCCGTGCCAATGCTGGGTCGGCACGGGCTTTCGTCGACCTGCTGCACGCCCTCTGGCGGCCCTCGACGATCCACGAGTTCGCGGCCGCCCGAGTACGCGCCCTGATGGCCGACAACCTGCACCGGCAGCGACTCGCTCCCGACTTCACCTCTGACGCGTCCCGCTGGTCGTCGAAGACCGGCACCCTGCTACACCTGCGCCACGAGGTAGGGGTGGTGGATCACGCCGACGGGCAGTCTTACGCGGTTGCCGCGTTCACCGCGTCCCGGGTGCCCGCCGTCGCGCAGCCCGGCAGCGAGGCGACGATGGCCCAGGTCGCCCGGGGCCTACACGATCACCTGCGGACGGGCACCCTGCCCTGGTGGAGTTAGCGCGCGCTGGCGGCCCGGGCTCGCCGCTCGTGCAGCCAGACCAGCACCACCATGGCGATGTTGACGGCATCGAGGACGTGCACGCCCCCTACCTCACCCGGCGAGGTCCGCCGGTGCGGGCAGGAAATCAATGCGCGGCATGCCGTGCATCGCCGCCGCCAGGCTCTCGTAGACCGGCGGGTTGATGCCGTCGAGCTGCTGGTGCCGCGCCTTCACGGTGGTCTGCGGCCAGTCCGGGTCGGTCATGATGCCGGCCACCGCGTACTGCTTCGTCATCGCGACCAGGGAGGCGTAGTTCTCCGCGTCGGTGGTGCCCGTCTTGCCGGCGACCGGAGCGTCGACGGCGGCCTGCACCTGCGCGGCCGTACGGCTGCCGCCGCACCGGCTGGTGGCAGAGTCGTCGCCCACGGGGCAGCGGGCGGCGCCGACGGCGGCGCGGGCCACATCGGTGGCGACGCGCTTCTCGCAGCGGGGTTTGGCGATGTCGAGCGTGCTGCCGTCCGGGCCGCGGATCTCCTGCACCGGAGTCGGCCCACCGGTTCTCCCGATCGACCCGGAACTGGATGCCGAGCCGCTGGGCCACGTCGACCACGTTCTCGGCGCCGACCTGCTGCTCAGCCTCCTTGGCGGTCTCGCCCTTGGCCCTGCGTACGGCCCGGTCGACGCCTGGGCGTCGAGGGTGCTGACCACCCGGTGGCCGCCGCCCTTGAGTCGCCGCTCCCGGTCGTACGGGGTGACGCCGAATTCCTCCTGAGACATCCACCAGCGGTCCGAAGTAGACCTGGCTGGCGGCGACGACGCCGTACGCGCCGTTGCCGAAGGAGGCGATGTTCAAGTACCGCTCGAGGATCTCGTCCTTGGCGTAGTCTTCCTCGACCTGGAGCGCGTAACGCACCTCGCGCAACTTGCGGGCGCTGGTGTCCTGCGTCGCCGCGACCACGTCGCCCGGGTGGTCCGCCGAGTACGCGAGGGCGAGCCGCACGTACTGCATCGTCAGCGTCGAGGCGCCCTGCCGGTCCTGGGCGCCGGAGGAGTTGTTGACGAAGGCGCGGGCGATGCCGGCGAGCTCGACCCCGTTGTGCCGGTAGAAGTCGTGGTCCTCGACGGCGATGATCGCCTTACGCATCACCGGTGCCACGTCGGTCAGTTGCACGTCGCGACGGTTCTCGTCGTACACGGTGGCCAGCGGGGTCTGCCGTCGGCGGCGAGCAGGTAGCTGATCTGCGGCGCGCGGGCCACCGTCAACTCACTCGGCAACGCGCCGAACGCCTCCGCGCCGGACTTCACCCCCAGGCCCGACATGGCCACCGCGGGGAAGGCCACCGCCGCGACCACCCACGCCGGCCAACAGGCCACAGGCGAGCAGCGACGCGGTGTTGGTCAGGATTCTTTGATCACGCTTACGCATTCTGGTCAACCTCGATCCACATCATGCAGCCAACTGGCGGTGCCACCCCTTGTGCGGGTCGGCACACCGTCACCACCTGGCGATCACGACCTCGGTCGCCCGGGCGATCAGGGCGTTGTCGTAACCGGCGTCCTGCTGGTCGCGGCTGGACAGCACCGCGAGGACGATCGGCGCACGGTCCGGCGGCCAGATCACCGCGATGTCGTTGCGGGTGCCGTAGCCGCCGGCACCGGTCTTGTCCCCCACGACCCAGCCGTCAGGCACACCGGCGCGGATCAGCTCACCGCCGGTGGTGTTGCCTCGCAGCCAGCCGGTGAGCACGTCGCGGTCCGCCGGTTCGAGGGCGTCGCCGACGGCGTACGCCCGCAGATCCTGGGCCAGGGCCCGCGGGGTGCTGGTGTCCCGCCGGTCGCCCGGCCTCGCCTCGTTGAGCGCGGTTTCGTAGCGCGCCGGATCGGTGACCCTGTCGCCGACTCCCCGCAGTTCCTTCTCGAACCGCTGCGGTCCGCCGAGCTGGCGCAGGAGCAGGTTGCCGGCGGTGTTGTCGCTGTAGCGCACGGCGGCGTCGGCGATGGCGCGCAGCGTCATTCCGTCGGCGACGTGCTGCTCCGTGATCGGCGAGTAGGTCACCAGGTCATCCGCCGAGTACCGCACGACCCGGTCCAGCTCGGCGTCGGTGGTCTCGTCGAGAACCTCGGCGGCGGCCAACGCCTTGAACGTCGAGGTGAAGGCGAACCGCTCGTCGGCTCGGTACTGCACCGTGCGACCAGTGCCGGTGTCGACCGCGTAGACCCCCAGCCGCGCGTCGAACTCCTCCTCCAAATGCCGGAACTCGTGGTCGCGGTCGGCGCCGGATGACGTGGTCGCCGTCATCGGACGATCAGGCGTCGGCTGTTCGGCGGCACCGACGGGGCCGCATGCGGCAAGGGACACCGCTGCCACCGCGGTCACCAGGCGGTGTGTCGCAAAAACCATGATCGCTCCTCGTGGGTGCCGTGGCCCCGGCGCCGGAGAGCGCCGATCGGGCAGGACTCGACCCTGGCAGCGATCCGGCATGGCGTCGAAGACAGAAGTGGCGGTGTTCATGCCGATCGGGCATCGCCGCCGCGGTGCGGGCAACTCCCGGTCGAGGTCAGGTCGGCGGTGCCGGGGGCAGCTCGCCAACCGAACAGGTCGTGGCGCCGGACACCGCGTCCACAACAGCGGCAGCGCCGTGAGGCGGTTAGGCTCGGCCGGTGCTGCAGAGTGGACGCTTCCCGGAGCGGTTGACCAAGCGCAGCCTCGTCGCTGTCTCGCACGCGATCGAGCGGGCGGCCCTGGCGCCCGCCGAGGACGGGCCCTTGGTGGTCGTGGCGCTTTTTTAGCGGATGCCGTACTTCGAACGGGAGAGCGTGCTCTACCAGCGCATCGCGGCGACCGCGGCGGTCACCGTGATCGGGATGGTTGGTCCCACCCCGCCCGCGCTGCCGCAGGGGACGTACGGCGTGCTGCTGGACGCGGCGGAGCCGCTGGCCCGGGAGTGGTCGGTACTGGTGCTCACGCCGCGGTTCGGTGCGGCGCTGGTGGCCCATGACCGGATGGAGGTGGAGCCCACGGCGGCGACGCTCGAGGCCGGGCGGCTCTTCGACGGCGGGTGGAGCTTTCGGCGGGACGACGCGCTGCACGAGATGGTCCGGTCGCGCGGGCAACTCGGTGACCGGCTGCCCCGGGCCGCGCTGCTGGTGCTCGACGACGTGCTGGGCCGAACCCGTGAGCTGCCGGCGACGCCTGGCGAGACACGAGGTGAGGCGGCGGAGCATGCCGCCGAGGGCGGCCCATCGGATCGTGGCTTCTAACGTTGCGCGGTGGGTTTCGTAGTCGCGGGCCAGGCGGCGGTGGGCGGTGATCCAGGCCAGGGTCCGTTCCACGACCCAGCGGCGCGGGTGCACGACGAACCCTCGTTGGTCGGCGGGTTTGCGGACGATCTCGACGGTGGTGCGCAGAGGTCGCAGGCCCAGTCGACGAGGCGGCCGGCGAAGCCGGAGTCGGCGAAGACGTGCCGGATCGGCGTCGTCGGCGCCCTTCACGCTCTGCGAGTCGATGATGCCCGCCGTCGGCTCCGGGTCACGGCCGTGAGCCACCCGGATCTGCTCGCGTAGTTCGGTCAGGATCCGCTCGGTCACACCCCGGTCGTGCAGGCGGGTGAAGCGCGCGTGCACGGTCTGCCACGGCGGGAAGTCGACCGGCACAACCGCCAGACGCAACCAGCCGAACCACCTATCGTCATCCCCGCGCCAGCCAGCAGCAGGTAACCTCCGCCATCAGTGAGGGGGGACGATGTTACACCGCCGCGATCTCCCAGATGAAAAAGAACGCGTACGGCAGAATTGTCAACGTCACGAATCGAAGTAGCTGGGGTTCAGACGATCGTGACGGGATGCGCCACCACCGCACCGAACAGGTAGCCCAACGTGTTGTAGGTCGCCTGCGCCGGTTGGGTGGCGCCGGTGACATCGGTGGCTCGGGCGGATAACGAGTACGCACCCGGTCCGTCCGGACGCCATGGATACGCCCACCGCTGCCAGCCGGCGGTCTCGCTCCGACCCACTGCACGGGCCCGGCGCCAGGTGATACCACCGTCGGTGCTTACTTCGACGTGGCGGATGTGGCCGTTACCCGACCACGACCGCCCCCGCAGGACATGTGTTTGGCCGGCCGGAAGGGACGCGTTCCACGGCAACTCGAACGCGCTCTTGACAACTTGACGGTCGATCAGCTCGCCGTCGGCCGGATGATTGGGGCCGAAGAGCCGGTAGAACTGGGTATTCCACGGGGAGAACAGCGGCGACGCCGACACCTCGATGCGACCCACCCACTTGATGGAGGCGATCCCGATCCACGACGGCACGACCAGCCGTACCGGGAACCCATGATCGGGCAGCAGGGGCCGGCCGTTCATCTCATACGCAAGCAGCACATCATCGAGCGCCTTGGCGATCGGCAACGGCCGGCGCACCGGACCCAGGTTGATCCCGCCGGAGACGAAATCGGGATCGAGCCCCTCCGGTTGCACGTCGACCGCAGCGCGGGTCAGCCCCGCCCGGCGCAGCACCGTGGCCAGGCGGACCCCGCGCCAGCGAGCCACCCCAATGGCCCCCATCCCCCAAGCCGTGCCCGATACGCTCTGGCCCTGCTGCTTGGTAAAGAAGGTCCGCCCATTGCCGGCGCACTCTACGAACGCGGTGATCGACTCCGCCGGCAGACGATGCAGGTCGGCGAAGCTGAACTCCACCGGCGCCTGCTCCGTCGGGCTGCCCCGCAGGCCGGTACCGAAGAGCCGCAGTCGCCATGCCTCCGCGTCGACAACCGGGGTACGCGTATGGTTGCGGACGAAGAACCGGTCGACCGGCACCAAATCGCCTGCACCGACCATTGCTTCCCAGCGCATCTCGGCGTTAGTGCCGAAAACCGTGAACAACTCCGGCGGCAACGGCTTGAGGATTGGTCCGGCCGGCGTCTCGGCCACCCCCGGCCGGGCGGCGGCGAGTGCGCCTGCCCCGGCCCCGAGCGACAGGCCAGCGACGAGGCGAGCCAGGTCACGCCGGGTAAAGCGCGCGTCCGTTGCCAAGCCGGCACGCCACTGCAGCAGCCGGGCACGGTCATAGTCGCGTTCGTCAAGCGCTTCGTGTTCAACCATGGCCGACTCCCCTGCCCTACCCATTTAACCAACAGGCTATCTAGGATTAGGTAGTGAGTCGAGGACGGTCGCGCGACGATCATGACCACGCGCCCCTGACGCCGGTTCCGCACGCTCACAGACTTCCGTTCCCTGCGAAGTGACCGCCGTTCACCTGCCACAGTGCTCCGTCACCCACCATGGACAGATCCAGCAGACCTGCTTCGTCCCATCCCATCGAGTTCCGCGCGCCCCACGAGGACGCCGGCTGATCCGCTCACGCCGCGGCCAGGTCGTGAACGGACAGGTACACGCCATGCTTTCGGAATGCAGCCGGGGCCCATGCCAGGGCGTCGGCCCGGTGAATGGCCAGTTCGGCCGGGCACCATGCCCGGCGCAGCACACGTGCGTCGACCCATGCGGGCGGAGCAAGATCTGCCTGAGCTAGCTGTACTGCCCAAGGAGGTTGGTTAAGCGGGTGATGGGTGGGCGTTTGCCGATCGCGGTGTGGGGCCTGTGGTGGTTGTATTCGTGTAGCCAGGCGGGTAGGGCGTTTCGGCGGGCCGACTCGCTGGAGTACATCCGTTTGAATGCCCAGCCCTGGGCCATGGTGCGGTGGAAGCG
>NZ_JBIAKV010000027.1:0-33872 GCF_042872705.1 Micromonospora sp. NPDC005203
CAGCTCCACTCCACGACAGGAGGTCCTCCCCAATCAAGATCCATCAGGTCGTGTCGTCACACGACCTCAACCAACGTGCTTGGTCAGTACAGCTACAGAGGTTGAAAGGCTGACGTCCGTCGGCGTGTCTACGTGATCTGGGTCGATAGGTTCGGTAGGCCGGAGGTATGAGGTATCCGGCTGGTGGTGGCATGAACGCGGCAGCCCGGGTCCGGCGCGAGAAGGTCCGGATCCAGGCCGCGACGATGTTCGAGAAGTCCGTACCGACCGCGCAGATCGCTTCTGAGCTGCGGGTTTCGGAGAAGTCGGTGCGTCTGTGGCGGCGGCAGTGGACTGCTGGCGGAACGCAGGCTCTGGCGTCGGCGGGGCCGGGCGGCTCGGACTGCAAACTCTCCGTCGAGCAGCGCAAACAGTTGGCCGAGATGCTCGATGAAGGTCCGATCGTGCACGGCTGGGATGATGCCCGCTGGACCCTCGCGCGGATGGTCGAGGTGATCGAGCGCCGTTTCGGCGTCTCATACACGCTGCGCGGGGTGTCCTATCTGCTGCATCGCATCGGGTACAGCCAGCAGGTCCCCACTCGTCGCGCGATCGAACGCGATCCGGAAGCGATCGCTGGCTGGCATCGCGGGCGGTGGCCGTCGGTAAGAGGTTAGCGGCGGCGCGGGGCGCCTGGATCTGCTTCCAGGACGAGGCAGGTCAGGTCATGCGACCGCCGGTGGCCAAGACGTGGGCGAGGCGCGGGCACACGCCGGTCATCGAGGTCTCCGGCAAGGGCTCCGGCCGGGTCTCGATCGCCGGTCTGGTCTGCCTCAAGCCCGGACAGCGAGGTCGGCTGATGTGGCGAACCCGGCTGCACCGCGGTCGCGCCGGGGAGCGTGGCAGTTTCAGCGAGGACGACTACATCGCCTTGATCGACCAGGCCCACCAGCGACTGCGGGCACCGATCGTGCTGATCTGGGACAACCTGAACACCCACGTCAGCCGCCGCATGCACTCCCTGATCGCCGCCCGGGGGTGGCTGACCGTGATCCGGTTACCCGCCTACGCTCCGGACCTCAACCCCACCGAAGGCGTCTGGCGCTGGATGAAACGCGGCCTGACCAACACCGCCGCCCGCGGCGTCGACCACCTCGCCCAACTGGTCAAACGTCGACTACGCGCTTGTCAGCAACAGACCGATCTCCTCGCCGGCTTCTTCGCCAGCACCGGCATGACCCTCGAACCCGAACCACCGAGATAGCTCGAACCTTGGCCTTTCAACCTCTGTAGCGATCTCTTAGTCCGCAGGTTCGGGTTCGAGGCGCTGGTGGCGCACCAACGATCAAGGCCCTGACCTCAATAAATCCGGGGCGGGGCCTTATTCGTGTCCCGGCGACGGGTTTGCTCGCTCGGGAGCCGGTGGACTGAGCCGGTGACGGTGGGACGGGCGGATCTTCGGGGACACTGTTCGGCAGTTGGCTGCTGTGCATGGATCAGGCGGTTCCGCCTGTCCCGCCGTTTCGGATTGCCCCGCATGGGTCTGTGGATCTGACGGCCTGCCTCACGATCGGTGGTGACGGAGAGTGCTGCTATCCGTCTCTGAAGGGGACTGGCTGGGCCGTTATCCCGCATCAACCGCCGCCGGCCTGCGCTGCCCTGATCCGGCCCAGGAGTGCCATTTAGCGCATTCAAGGGAAACTATCCAGCGTAGAGTCGGGTCATTGACTTCTGTTTCGGGCAGGGCACCACATCAGCGACACTGCAGGTGTGCCAGTTATCTAGACGGTGCGACGGCTCGACCACAAGGTGACCCGGAGAGGTAGCGCATGGATCTCGTCAACCTGTCGGTCGCCGTGGCCGGAATGCTGGCGACGGGTGCGGTGGAGGGAGCAGGCACCTATATCAGCGCTGGCCTGCTGAAGGAGATGACAGAGCGAGTCCCTAATACCTCTGCGGGTGATCGACGCGCGCTTGCCGTTCTCGACCAGGTCCGCACCGACCCATCCGACTCCCGTCGTCACCATGACCTTGTGGAAGCTCTCATATGGTACGCCGAGCGGGACGAGCAGTTCGCCAGCAAACCGCAGCGATGGGCAGCGGCCCCACCATCCCTGGTCACGCAGAACCTCATTGCCCACCGGGATTCCTATGCCGCCGGCAACGATCAGACAATCAACCACTACCACTGGCGCGAAGACTGATCGTCGAGTTGGTCAGGGCGAATACGAGGTGACTCAAGCGGGGGACGACGGCCGGCTTCGGCAGGACGTGTCGGCCGGACGGGACGCGTACGCGGCACAGCATCAAGCGATCAATTTCCACTTCGGCGCTCCTGCCATTCCGCTTCAGCGGGAGCCGGGACGGCGCGGCAAGCTGCGCGCGTTCGTCTCCTCGACCTTCACGGATCTGCGAGATTGCCGGGAGCAGGTGCGCAAGGCGCTGCAACGACTGGGCGTCGCGGACGTGGCCATGGAGACCTACACGGCCGAGGAGGCGCGACCGGTCGACAAGTGCCTGGCGGACGTACGATCTTGTGACGTCTATATCGGATTGTTCGCTTGGCGGTACGGCTTTGTTCCGGACGGACACCAGCACTCGATAACCGAGTTGGAGTACCGGGCTGCTGGTGCTGCCGGAATTCCCCGCCTAGTCTTTCTGCTCCGGGAGGACGCTCCGTGGCCCCCGACCCTGATGGACCTCGGCAACCCCGCCCAAGACCGGATCCGGGCGCTGAGGTCTGAGCTTACGACAGCACACGTTTGTGAGTTCTTCAGCTCTGCGCAGGACCTCCGTCCTGGGGTCTCGGAGGCAGTCGGCCGATGGATGCAGACCACGGGTCACGGCTTGGATGCCGAACCTGGTATCACCGCTGCGACCGTCAGCGCCTGGAACGCCTACAACCGCCGGCTGACGGAGCAATATCGAGGGCTGGATCTCGACGCGCTGACTCCGCCCGACCGCGAGGAGTACCTGCAAATACAGTTGCGAGAGGTCTTTGTTGAACCCAACGTGCGCGAGGATGTGCCGCCGGCCGAGTTGTCCAAGGAACTACAGCGAAAGCTTCAGGACGCCGCCGAGTTGTCGTCCGCGGATGTGCCGAAGGGCCTCGACCGCCAGGATCTGGAGGACGCCCGGCGTACCTACCGGGCACGGCCCGCGACTCCGGCCTTCGACGTACTGACCTCGGTCGCGCAGCGGGCCTGTGTTCTCCTTGGCGACCCAGGGGCGGGCAAGTCTACCCTGGCCCGGTACGTCAGCCTGGTGCTGATCGACGAGCGGCCCGACGATCGGCTCGAACCACTGCAGGGTTACCAGCCGGTGCTGGTCGAGTTGCGGGAGTATGCCCTGCACCGGCAGAAGTACGAGACGTTCACCGACTACCTGGCTTACCGGCACCGCTCGGATGGGCTGGGAGTCCCCGCCGAGGTTCTTGACCAGTACCTGACGCACAACGGACGGGCCCTCATGATCTTTGACGGCTTGGACGAGTTGTTCGACCAGCGGGAGCGGGAGGCCGTCTCGCTGCAGATTGCCGGGTTCGCGGCCGCCCACCCACAGGCCCGGATCCTCGTCACGTCGCGGATCATTGGCTATCGCCCCAGGGTCCTGCGGGACGCCGGGTTCGGGCTGTACACGGTCCAGGATCTCGACCCCCGGCAGGTCGACGCCTTCCTCGGATCCTGGTATGAACTGGCTCTGCATGACCGGCCGGCGATGGCCGCCGAGCGCCGCCAGCGACTGGCCTCGGCCATCTCCGAGTCCCCGCCCATTCGGGAACTTGCCGGCAACCCGCTGCTGTTGACCATCCTCGCGATTATCGGCAAACACCAGGAGCTACCGCGCGAACGGTGGAAGGTCTACGACCACGCGGCAAGCGTGCTCGTGCAGCACTGGGACATCAACAAGCACCTCAACGACGTCCGGATCGACGCGGCCCTCATCCGCGAGGACGACAAGAAGGAGTTGCTGAGGCGGCTGGCGCATCGGATGCAGGAGGGTGTCCGCGGACTCGCTGGCAACCACCTGTGGGAGGACGACCTGTCCGCGGAGATCCGGAACTACCTTCGGTTTCGGTTCCAGTACGGCGAGGCTCAAGCCACTGCGGTCGCCACGGCGATGATCGAACAGTTCCGGACTCGCAACTTCGTCCTGGCTCGATACGGCCCCGGCGTGTACGGCTTCGTGCACCGGGCACTCCTGGAGTTCTTCTGCGCCAGCGAGATCGTCTCCCGGTTCGAAAAGACCCGCGAGCTTACCGAGGCGGATCTGACCTCGAGGGTTTACGCGGCGCACTGGGAGGATCCCGCCTGGGCGGAAGTCCTCCGGCTCATCGCCGGCATGGTCGACGCGACGATCGCCGACCAACTCATCACCTATCTGCTCACGGAAGCCAGACCGATCCGGTCGACGGTACTGGACCGGCCGCCCCTCGGCGCCGTTGTCCTGGCCGTGCAATGCCTCGCCGAGGTCAGAAATCTTGGTGCCGCGGCGGGCTCTGCCCGGCTCGTGCTGCGATCGATCATCGACCTGCTCCGCTGCCCGATCCGCTCGTTCAAGGACGATCGCGACGGGACTCGGATGGACACGATCCTGCCGATCATTGCCACCATCGGAGCCCGGTGGCCCGGCCGAGACATCTACCTGGACTGGTTCCGCGCTCAGGGCCGCCGGGCCACGCTGCGCCCTGCGGCGCAACAGGCGGCGAGGATCGCCGCCGCGCTCTTCCCCGATTCGCCGGACATCGCGGGCCTGCTCGCTGAGGGCGCCCTCACCGGCGCAAGCGCGCAGCAACGCCGTGCCTGCCTGCTTGGTCACGCGGCGGCGTGGACCGATGCCCCGAGGACCCGGCAATTGGTGGACCGCAGTTGCCGCGATCCCGCCCCCGTGGTTCGCAGAGCTGCGATCGAGGTTCTCACCACCCACTGGCCCGCCGCGTCCGACACACTCGACATCCTCCTCCTGATGGTGCGGGACGTGCACGCTGATGTCCGCAAGGACGCGCTCGAGGCGCTGAACGTCCATTGGAGCGGTGCCACCGCGACATACCCTGCCGTCCTGGGCCGGGCAGCGCACGACCCGAGCCGGCAGGTCCGCCAGGCGGCCGTGGAGTGCCTCGGCAGCCGCTGGCCGGACCGAGACGAGACTCGGGCGGCGCTGGGCGCAGCGTGCAGCGACCCCGCCTGGGAGGTCCGCCGGGCGGCGGTCAAGGCGTTGGCGACCCGCCTGACCCAGGAGGACGAGAGCTATCTGGCAGTCCAGCACGCGCTCGCGGACGCCGACGAAGATGTCCGTGCGGCCGCGGTGGAGGTCCTGTCCAGCCGGTGGACGGACCGCCCAGACACTCTGCTGATGGTGTGCCGCGCCGCCGAGGACATCGACGACACCGTGCGCAAGGCCGCCCTCGGCGCACTGGTCGCGCGGTGGCCCGACCACAAACGCACGCACGCCGTTCTCCGCCGGCTGGCCACCGACCTCAACGGTGAGGTCCGCTGCACCGCGATCGAGGCCAAAATCCGGCGGCGGCGGCTCCCTGACCCGGTCGCGGCCCTTCTCGACGAGGCCGCCCGGGACGCGAGTGAAGCTGTCCGCCGGGCCACGATCGAAACTCTCGCCAGGAGTTGGCCCGAGGAGCCCGGCAGTCGGAGCGCGTTCCTGCAAGCGCTCCCCGATCCCAGCCCCGACGTGCGCAAGGCTGCGATAACCGCGCTGGCCGAACACTGGGTCGAGCATCCGGAAACCCGGGCCGCCCTCGAGCGGGCGGTCGTTGACCTCGATCCCGGAGTACGCGAGGCCGCGCTCCTTGCCACGGCTACCTACTGGGCGGACGAACCGGCGTCGCGCGACCTGTTCGTTCGAGTGACCCGCTTCGACAGTTGGCGGTTGCGGCAGATGGCTTTGGAAACCCTGGTGGCCTGCTGGCCAACGGCACCGGAGACGATGGCGGCCCTTGCCCGTGGTTGCCGGGATGAAGCCGGCATCGTCCGCCAGACAGCCATCGAGGCATTCGCGGCTGATCCCGACGCGTCCCCTGCACACCAGGCCACCGTGCTGGCGGCCACCCGGGACGACCATCACGGCACCCGGACGTCCGCGGTCGACGCCATGGCCGCCAGCTGGATGGCTTCCTGGCATTCGCAGACTGCGGTAGCTACGGCGCTCCGCTCACAGGACGCGGCGGTCCGGCGCACCGCGGTCCTTACCCTCGCCACGCGGTGGACCGACCAACCCACCACCTGGCGCGCTATCCACCGCTGCCTCGCCGACGCGTGTGCCGATGTACGCGCAGCCTCACTTGACATTCTCGCCGCGCACCGGACAGAGCGACCGGACTCAGTTGACGCTTTCCTTCGCGCTACGCATGACCCTCAGGGCTCGATCCGGAACCAGGCGCTCCACGCACTCGCCGCCACCTGGAGTGACCACCCGGGAACGGGCGAGGCGCTGCTCCGCGCACTCCGTGACCCGCATGAAGACGTACGCCAGACGGCGCTGGAGACGTTGGCGTTGCGTACCGCACCGGACGGCCGGATCCATGCCGCCTTGGGCGAGGCCAGCCGCGACCGTAACTGGGGTGTACGCCGGATGGCCTTGGACACGTTGGCCGCCCGGTGGGACGCACGCCCGGGGAGCCTGGCCGCGGTTCGCGACGCGTCGCTGGATTCCGACGAGAATGTTCGGTCCGCAGCCTTGATCGCGCTATCCACCCGTTGGGCCGATCATCCCGACACCCTGGACCGGATCGTCGGCCGCCTTCGCGACTACAGCGCCAACGTCCGCCGCGATTCTTTCGAGATCCTGGCCACCAGGTGGCGGGACGATCCACGGAGTCGGGAGTTGGTCCGCCGGGCTCGGCGGGATCCGGACAGCGGCATCCGGTGGATGGCTACCACCGCACCCGCGATATTCGGCACCGGCTCGGACCTGGCGGGCGTGGAAGACGCCGTGGTTGCCGCCCGCCACGAGAACAACGCCCACCGGCTCGCCGGCCTGCAGGCGCTGCTCCTCCGGTGGCCGGATCGGCCGGAGGCATTGGCTGCCGCGCGAGCCGGGGTTGTCGACGCGACCATGTGGTCGGTCCGAGAGACCGCACTTCACGCCCTGGGCACGCGCTGGCTCGCTGATCCCGAGGCCGGGGCGACGGTATTGCGCGGCACCACCCACCCGGACCCCGGCGTCCGGGTGAGTGCGGTTCGGGCGCTGGGGTGCTGGTGGCCGACGCATCCAGACGCACGGCCCGCGTTCCACAGGGCTGTCCGTTCTTCAACGGCCAAGGCCGCCGTCGCGGCGCTCCAGGCGCTTGTCGAACACCTACCGGATCACCCGGACACGCTTTCGGCGGTGCTTGGCGCGACGCGACATCCCGAACCGGATGTGCGCCAGGCCGCCCTGCGGACCTTGACCGCCCGGTGGTACGAGCACGCCGAGACGCTCGCGGCGCTCCGCCGAGCGGCCGAGGATGTGAGTCCTGACGTGCGCACCGACGCCGTGAAGGCGCTGACGAACCACTGGTCCGGCCACCCCGACACGCTCGCGGTCTTGCATTGGGCGACATACGATCCGAATGCCGCCGTGCGGGCGGCCCGCCGCAGCGCCATGGCCCGGCAAGAACGAGCACGCCTGCCGACCAGTGCCGAGCTGCACCGGTCCACCCGAGCATCAGAGTGGACAATCCGCTTCGACAGCCTGGCCCTGATCGTTGCTCGCTGGCCCGGTGACCCGGAAACCCTGCGAGCGGTGCGTCGCCTGACGGCCGATGGTGACCCCGATCTCCGGCACGACGCCATCCGTCTGCTGGCCGAATTCTGGCCGGATCAACCTGCGACGCTTCGTGCCGTTCAGGAAGCGACGACAGACGTGGACTGGTGGGTGCGGTACGGAGCAGTGGAGGAGTTGGGGCGTAAATGGCCGGATAACCCCGAGTCGTCCGGTCTCATTCACGCGGCCGCCAAAGACCCGGATCAGTTTGTGCGTTACCTGGCCCTCAGTCTCCTTACCATTCGCTGGCTCGACCGGGCCGAGGTTATGCCGACGGTGGTTGCCGCGGCGACCGTCGATGCCAATAACGTAGTGGGTCAGCAGGCGGTGATGGTGCTGGCCGCCGCCTGGCCCGAGGCGCGCGAGGTTGTGCCGGCGGTCCGTGCCGCGACATACAGCTCACTAATAGGTACGCGATGGTTGGCCAACGAGGCGCTCATCGCATGGGGTGAGTCCGCCGCCCATCCGCACATCCCTCGGCTCGCCGAGCCAGCCGCACTGCTGATCGCAGCACGAAGCCGCAATCACGCGGCGCGCTGCGATGCTCTACAGGAGTTGGCCGGCCGGTTTTCCGACCATCGGGACACCCTGCCGGCGTTGCGCCGGGCCACCGAATCATCCTGTCCGGGCGTCCGGCACGCCGCGTTGAACGGGATCCTCGCTGCCTGGGCCGACCATGTCGAGACCCCGGCGCACCTTCGCCGGGCTGCCGCCGATCCGGATCCCGCCGTACGTCACAGCGCCCTGGCCCACTTGGCGAGCAACTGGCCGCAGTCCCCGGCAACGCACGCTGCTCTCAAGCAGGGCACGCGGGACGATGACCTCGACATCCGGACCTTCGCGATCGGGTCCCTCCTCCGAGTGGCGCCGGACGTGGATCTAGCGACGAAAAACCAACCGCTGGAAGATCGGAACGGCAACTATGTGCACGGATTCCTGCGGAAGTGGCTCGACTGGCGGGGCCGCAGGTCTGCGGCCGCCGAGCTGGACGAGTAGCTCCCACAGGCGCCGTCCGGGCACGATTCTCACTTTGGAACTGAAGGTCTTCGCGCTGACTTTGTCCTTGATGAACGCGGTGGGCTGTATAGACCGGCCGTGGTGGACATCCACGAGGCTGGTGAGCCGGTAGTTCAGGTCCGCGAACATGCCTTCCTTGCTCCAGACGGCTCGCATGCTGGGGGAAGTCGTGGGGCAGGTAGCGCCAGGCGATGCCGGTTTGGTTGACGTACAGGATGGCGTTGAAGATTTCGCGCAGGTCGTGAGTGGGGGCACGGCCGCCGACGCGGCGCGGGCCTGTCGCCCGGCGGTCAGGCGGGGTGCGATCAGAGCCCATCGGGCGTCGGATAGATGAGCTTGCCGTTTGGTCGTGATCCATGATGGTGACGGCGGGGTGCTCGCGAGCAGTAAGACCGTTCCGACTGTCGGTGGACGTGGCGGCGTGGGTCGGTCTTGGCCAGTAGTTACAGGCCCACCGTGGCGGCGAGCCTTTTGGCGTCCTGTGGCATATGTCGGCTAGGCGCGCAGTATCGGAATGCTGTCGAGCTGATCTTGGCGAAGGTTTGACCCGATGATGCCGGACGGCCGTCCCCGTTCGGGTCTGCAAACCACTACCTCGTTCGGCGTGATCGCGAAGTCGACGCTGAAGTCATGGTCCGCGGCGGGCAGTTCATCCTCAAGTAGCTGGGCCTGGTGGATCGTGGTGGCGATGGCGGTCTCGGTGGTGACGAGTCCGGCCTCGGTGAGGAGGGCGATCTCCAGGTCTGAGTAGCCGGCGCCCTTGCCGATCCGCACGCCGCTGAGGCGACTGACAGCGACGCTGCCGCAAACGATGAGGTCCACCGGACGCATCTCGTCGGGTCCCACGGTGGGTGCGACCTGCGGAGCACCGCTGCTGGTAACTGCGGTCTCGATCGGTGCGGTGAGGCTGGCGGGGTCGAGCAGATAGAAGGGCTTGGGGGTGGCGAGTCTCGGGACCGCCATATAGAGCAGCTTGCCTTCCCGCAGGGCTCGTACCCGGACGGAAAGCTGTGCCCGGTCGGGGTTGCATTTGATAACTCGGGCGTTCTTCCAGACGTCCAGTTCCGCAAGGCGGGCTGCGGCCTCTTCCTTGCCGACGAAGTCGGGGATGTGACCGTGCACGCCGGGTGGGGCGGCGCCTTGACGTTCGAGGAGGTCCCACACGTGTTGCCGAACGGCGTGTTTGGCGCGGTCGATGTCGGTCACGTTGGTGCTCCTATCGGCTCATGAGGGTGAGGAGTCGGTCGTTCACGTCCTGGACCGAGGGCTTGTTGCGCCAGGGGCGTAGCTGCCGGGCGGCGGCGAAGGCGAGGTTGAGTCCACCGCCGGCACGGGTCCGCTCGATGACGTCGACGGCCTGGTGCAGGTAGGACGTCGCGGCGTCGATGTCGTGTTGGAGGATGCTGGCGAGAGCGAGATTGCCGAGGATGACGGCCGTGGATTTGCGGCGTGCGGCGATCAGTTGTCGGGCGTCTTCTAGCGCTGACACCGCTTGATCTGGCTTGTTGAGGGAGAGCCAGCAGGAGCCCGCGAGCCTCGTGTAGTGGCTGGGGCAGAAAATGTTGGTGGCTGGATCTCGGGCGTCGACGGCAGCGAAGTGAGCCTCAGCGGTACCGAGAGCGTCGGAGCAATCCCCGGCCTGACCGAGCATCGCGTGTGCCTCAGCACGATGCAGGTGGGCGAGGCCGGTGATGACGTGACTGTCGCTGTGGCTGGCGGCGGCGGCACGGGTCGTCAGGACCAGGCCGACGTTGGGTTGCTTGGTGCCGTAGAGGGCGAGGTAGCTCTTGCGGAGCAACGCGTTGGCCTCGGTGACCGGGTTTCGCGTTTCCTGGGCAGCGCTGATCGCTTGGTCGAAATAGGCGGCGCTGGCGACCTGGTCGCGCCGCTGCGAGGCGTCCCAGACGAGTTGACCCATCAACGTCGCGGATTCGGCGACTGCTGCCGCTAGTTCGCGCCGAACCAGCCCGTTGCTGGCGTGCTGGCGAAGGAAGATTGCCTGACCGTGTAGTTGCCCGGCCTCGGCGAGCAGGAGCGTCGAGGGCATCTGGTCGTAGCGCTCGTCGAGACGCCGTACGCGCTCCCGCAGGTGCGCCACAGCGATCAGGTCGACGCGGCCGGGGTTGCGAAGCACGTAGCCGAGACGCTCGTCGGGCGGTGACGGCGCCAAGCCGACGTCGGCCAGGAGGTCGGCCAGCTCCTCGATCGACAGCTTGAGGGCCGTGGCAAGACGCGGCCGGTGCCAGGGCTGCGGATCAGTCTCCGCCCGTTCCCACCGCACGATGGTGGAGCGGTCGACGCCAAGGACATCGGCGAGGCGTTCCTGGCTGAGACCGATCGTCTTGCGGCGCTGCGCAAGCCGGTGCCGCCGCCTGTACGCCACGTAACGCCTCCCGTCGCCCCCATCCGGCACGGTCCATTCACCCAGCTCACACCGTGCGCCGCAATGGGGATGCGTCAGTTTTGCGCCGTTGCCGCGCTGGGCGGCAGCGACCGCCGGGGCTTGTGTAGACGAAGGGCCGGAACGGGTGGGAGCAAAAGCCGCTGCGTAAGGCGCGGCGGCCACGTGAACTCCCGCCCGTTCCGCCGCCATTCCAAGCCCGACCTACTGAGTGGGGAAAGACATGAGTGCCCAGGAGCGAGACCGGCTTGATTCCACCGGAGCGTCTTTCGCTGTCCGGACCCAGGAGGAGCCCGCGAGCGTTACCCGAGCCCAACGCCTCGACTCCGGGCGCAAGGAGCACACCCCGCTGCGCCCGATCTGGCTCTGCCGTGCGTGCGGCCAACCCTGGCCCTGTGGTCGGGCGAAGCTCGCTCTCGTCAGCGAGTACGACGGCGATCAAGTCAGTCTGTGCCTCTACCTGGCCCGTATGCTCCATGACGCCATCGACGACCTGCACAAGCTCAACCCCACCACCACCGGGTGCGCCAGTGACATGTTCGATCGGTTCCTTGGCTGGCCCACCCGACACACCCGCTCTTACCGGATGACTGGGATCGGCTCTCCGCGGCCCGAGGAGCCCGATGCATGAGAGGCCGCCCGCTCGCCGGGTTGGGGAAACGTCACCGTACGGCCGAGCCGTTCATTAGCATGCAGTGCTCTGCATGAACTTGCACTCGTGAGTCGTCCTTGTTAATCTTCGCTGCATAGTCATGCGGAGGTGGGTATGGGGATTCGAGTCGCGGTCGCCGGTGCGAGCGGTTATGCAGGTGGTGAGCTGCTGCGTCTGATCGCCGGGCACCCGGAGTTCGACCTGGTCGCCGCCACCGCGCACAGCCAGGCCGGGCACCGTGTCGACGTGGTGCATCCGCAGCTCACCGGGCTGGACCTGGTGCTCGGCCAGACCGACCCGGCGACCCTGGCCGACGCGGACCTGGTCTTCCTGGCGCTGCCGCACGGCCAGTCGGCCGCCCTCGCGGCCCAACTCCCGGACGAGGTGCGGATCGTCGACCTGGGCGCGGATCACCGCCTCGCCGACCCGTACGCCTGGGCGCAGTACTACGGCGGCACGCACGCCGGGCAGTGGACCTACGGCCTGCCCGAGCTGCCCGGCCAGCGGGAGCTGATCTCCGGTTCCACCCGGGTGGCGAACACCGGCTGCTACGCCGCCGCGATCACCCTGGCGCTCGCGCCGCTGATCGCCGACGGTGCGGCCAGCCCGGCCGACGTGGTGGTGGTCGCCGCCTCCGGCACCTCCGGCGCCGGCCGATCGGCCAAGGCGCACCTGCTGGCCAGCGAGGTGATGGGGGACCTGTCGCCCTACCGGGTGGGCACCCACCAGCACACACCGGAGATCAAGCAGGCCACCGGCGCGACCGGCCTGTCGTTCACCCCGGTCCTGGCGCCGATGCCGCGCGGCATCCTGGCCACCGTCACGGCGGTGCCGGCGCGCGGCGTCGACCCGCAGGAGGTGCTGGCGCGGGCGTACGCCGACGCGCCGTTCGTGCACGTGCTGCCGGAGGGCCGCTGGCCGCACACCGCCGCCACGCTGGGCTCCAACTCGTGTCACCTACAGGCCACCGTCGACGTCGACTCGGGTCGCCTGATCGTGCTCAGCGCCCTCGACAACCTGGGCAAGGGCGCGGCCGGTCAGGCCGTACAGAACGCCAATCTGATGCTCGGCCTGCCGGAGACGACGGGCCTGTCGATCTGGGGAGTGACCCCGTGAGCGCGAGGAGCGCAGCGCTGCGGAGCCCCGCAGTCACGAACGAGAGGCAGGCGCCGTGAGCGTTACCGTCCCCCGCGGGTTCCGGGCGGCCGGGGTCGCCGCCGGCCTCAAGGCCAGTGGTGGCGTGGACGTCGCCCTGGTGGTCAACGACGGCCCGGACGCGGGTGTGGCAGGTGTCTTCACCACCAACCGGGTCAAGGCCGCGCCGGTGCGCTGGACGCAGCAGGTCGTGCAGGGCGGCGTGGTTCGCGCCGTCGTGCTCAACTCCGGCGGTGCCAACGCCTGCACCGGCTCGGGCGGCTTCCAGGACACCCACGCCACCGCCGAGCACACCGCCGCCGCGCTGACCTCGGTGAGTCCACGACTGATCCTCGGTGCTGGCGACGTGGCGGTCTGCTCGACCGGGTTGATCGGTGAGCGGCTGCCGATGCCCAAGCTGCTGCCGGGCGTCCGCGCGGCGATCCGCGGGCTGTCCCGGGCCGGCGGCCAGGCCGCCGCCGAGGCGATCATGACCACGGACACCCGGCCGAAGACCACGGTGGCCCCCGGTGGGGGCTGGACCGTCGGCGGCATGGCCAAGGGCTCCGGGATGCTCGCGCCGGGGATGGCCACCATGCTCTGCGTCCTCACCACCGACGCGGTGGCCGGGCCGGCGACGCTGGACGAGGCGCTGCGGGCCGCGACGCGGGTCACCTTCGACCGGGTCGACTCCGACGGCTGCATGTCCACGAACGACACGGTGTTGCTGCTGGCCAGCGGTGCGAGCGGCATCGAGCCGACGCTGGCCGAGTTGACCGCCGCCGTGACCGAGGCCTGTCACGACCTGGCCCAGCAGTTGGTGGCCGACGCCGAGGGCGCCACCAAGGAGATCGCCATCGACGTGGTCGGCGCGGCCGACGAGGACGACGCGGTCGAGGTGGGCCGCAGCGTGGCGCGCAACAACCTGGTCAAGACGGCGTTGTTCGGCAACGATCCGAACTGGGGGCGGATCCTCGCCGCGGTCGGCACCACCGCCGCCGCCTTCGACCCGGACGAGGTGGACGTGGCGGTCAACGGGGTGTGGGTGTGCCGGGGCGGCGCCGCCGCCGAGGACCGCTCGAAGGTCGACCTGACCGGGCGCAACGTGACCATCCGGATCGACCTGCACGCCGGCTCGTCCGCCGCGACGATCTGGACCAACGACCTTTCCCACGCGTACGTGCACGAGAACTCGGCGTACTCCTCATGACTCTCAGCACCGACCTCACCCGCGCCCAGGTCAAGGCGGAGACGCTGATCGAGGCGCTGCCCTGGCTGGCGCGCTTCTCCGGCTCGACGGTGGTGGTGAAGTACGGCGGCAACGCCATGACCGACCCCGAGTTGCAGCGGGCGTTCGCCGCCGACATGGTCTTCCTGCGCTACGCCGGTCTCAAGCCGGTGGTGGTGCACGGCGGGGGTCCGCAGATCTCCGCCATGCTGGCCCGGCTCGGCATCGCCAGTGAGTTCCGCGGCGGCCTGCGGGTGACCACCGCCGAGGCGATGGACGTGGTCCGGATGGTGCTGGTCGGGCAGGTGGGCCGCGAGCTGGTCGGGCTGATCAACTCGCACGGCCCGTACGCGGTCGGCCTCTCCGGCGAGGACGCGCGGCTGTTCACGGCGGTGCGCCGCCCGGCGTACGTGGACGGGTTGCCGGTCGACGTCGGCCAGGTCGGTGACGTCGAGTCGGTAGACGTGTCGGCGGTGACCGACCTGATCGAGGCCGGACGGATTCCGGTGATCTCCACGGTGGCGCCGGACGCGGACGGGGTGCTGCACAACCTCAACGCGGACACCGCCGCCGCGGCGCTGGCCATCGCGTTGCGGGCCCGCAAGCTGGTCGTACTCACCGACGTGGCCGGCCTGTACGCGGACTGGCCGGACACCACCAGCCTGGTCTCCGAGATCGTCGCGGATGACCTGGCCAAGCTGCTGCCCAGCCTGGAGTCGGGGATGGTGCCGAAGATGGAGGCCTGCCTGCGGGCGGTGCGTGGGGGAGTGCCCGCCGCGCACGTCGTCGACGGTCGGGTGGCGCACTCGACGTTGCTTGAGGTGTTCACCTCGGAAGGGTTCGGAACGATGGTGGTGCCGGGAGACGGGATGGTCGCGTCGTGAGCACGTTGGCGCAGCGCTGGAAGCAGTCCATGATGGACAACTACGGCACGCCGCCGCTGGCGTTGGTCTCCGGTGCCGGTGCCGTGGTGGTCGACGACGCCGGCCGCGAATACCTCGACCTGGTCGGAGGCATCGCGGTCAACGCCCTCGGTCACGCCCACCCGGCCGTGGTGGCCGCGGTGTCGAAGCAGGTCGCGACCCTCGGGCACGTGTCCAACCTCTTCGTCGCCGAGCCGCCGGTGGCCCTGGCCGAGCTGCTGTTGGCGCTCGCCGGCCGGCCGGGCCGGGTGTTCTTCGCCAACTCGGGAGCGGAGGCGAACGAGGCGGCGTTCAAGCTCTCCCGGCGCACCGGCCGCACGCACGTGGTGGCCACCCGGGGCGGCTTCCACGGCCGCACCATGGGCGCGCTCGCGTTGACCGGTCAGCCGGCCAAGGCCGACCCGTTCCGGCCGCTGCCCGGCGAGGTGACCCACGTCGACTACGGCGACGTGGCCGCCCTGGAGGCGGCCGTCTCCGACGCCACCGCGATGCTGATCCTGGAGCCGATCCAGGGTGAGAACGGCGTCGTCGTCCCGCCGGCCGGCTATCTCGCCGCGGCCCGGCGGATCACCGCCCGGCACGGCGCGCTGCTGGTGCTCGACGAGGTGCAGACCGGTGTGGGGCGTACCGGGCACTGGTTCGCGCACCAGGCCGAGGGTGTGGAGCCGGACGTCATCACCCTGGCCAAGGGGCTGGGTGGCGGGCTGCCCATCGGTGCCACGCTGGCCTTCGGCCGGGCCGCCGACCTGCTCACCCCCGGCTCGCACGGCACCACCTTCGGCGGCAACCCGGTCAGCTGCGCGGCGGCGCTCGCGGTGGTGGCGACCATCGCCAACGAGGGCCTGCTCGACAACGTCAAGCGGGTCGGCGAGCGGCTGCGTCGCGGCATCGAGGCGCTGGGTCACCCGCTGATCGACGGCGTACGCGGCGCCGGGCTGCTGCTCGGCGTGACGCTCACCGCGCCGGTGGCGTCGGTGCTCGCCGAGGCGCTGCGGGAGGCCGGTTTCCTGGTCAACCCGGTGCAGCCGGGCGTGCTCCGGCTGGTGCCGCCCCTGATCCTCACCGCCGCGCAGGTGGACGCCTTCGTCGCCGCGCTGCCCGCCGCCCTGGACGCGACGGCCCCGGCGGCCGCCGGGACCAACGCGGATCGTGGAGGGAAGGCGCCCCTCCAGGGGGCGACATCTTCCACAATCCCGACGCCGACCACCACGACCACCACGGGGACGACCGCATGACCCGGCACTTCCTGCGCGACGACGACCTCTCGCCGGCCGAGCAGTCCACGGTCCTCGACCTGGCCGGGCAGCTGAAGGCGGACCGTTTCGGCCACCGGCCGCTGGCCGGTCCCCGTTCGGTGGCGGTGCTCTTCGACAAGCAGAGTCTGCGGACCAGGATCTCGTTCGACGTCGGGATCGCCGAGTTGGGCGGGCACCCGCTGGTCGTGGACACGCAGGTCACCCACTTCGGCCGGGGCGAGTCCCTGGCGGACGCGGGACGTGTGCTGTCCCGCTACGTCGCGGCCATCGTGCTGCGGACCCACGGCGACGAGCGGATCGCCGAGGTCGCGGCGGGTGCCACCGTGCCGGTGGTCAACGCGCTCACCGACGGCTTCCATCCGTGCCAGCTGCTGGCCGACCTGCTGACCGTCCGGGAGCGGTGCGGCGGCACGGCCGGGCGCACCCTGACGTACGTGGGCGACGGCGCGAACAACATGGCGCAGTCCTACCTGCTGGCCGGGGCGCTGGCCGGCATGCACGTGCGGATCGCCGGGCCGGCGGGGTTCGCGCCCGATCCGGCCGTCGTGGACCGGGCGGCCCGCATCGCCGCCGAGACCGGCGGGTCGGTGCGGGTGCTGACCGACCCGGCCGAGGCGGTACGCGACGCCGAGGTGCTGGCCACCGACACCTGGACGTCGATGGGGCAGGAGTCCGACGGGCTGGACCGGATCACCCCGTTCCTGCCGTACCAGGTCAACAAGGAACTGCTCGGTCAGGCCGCGCCCGACGCGATCGTGCTGCACTGCCTGCCGGCGCACCGTGGTGAGGAGATCACCGACGAGGTGCTCGACGGGCCGCAGAGCGCGGTCTTCGACCAGGCGGAGAACCGGCTGCACGCGCAGAAGGCGTTGCTGGCGTTCCTGCTGGACGGGACCGCGAGTGCCGCGACCGGCGATGCCGCGACCGGGGAGCGGCGATGACCGGGCCGTTGACCCGCGCGGCCCGGCACGCCCGGATCGTGGAGCTGATCCGTGACGGGGCGATCCGGTCGCAGACCGAGTTGGCGGACCTGCTCGCCGCCGACGGTGTCGTGGTCACCCAGGCCACCCTCTCGCGGGACCTGGAGGAGTTGGGCGCGGTCAAGGTGCGCGGCGGTGACGGACCGGCCGTCTACCTGATCCCGGAGGACGGCCAGCGACCGTTGCGCGACGCCGAGGCAGCGCCGGCGCGGCTGGTGCGGTTGCTGCGCGAGCTGCTCAACGGGGTCGACTCCAGCGGCAACATCGCCGTGCTGCGGACCCCGCCGGGCGCGGCCCAGTACCTGGCCAGCGCGTTGGACCGGGCGGGTCTGCCCGAGATCGTCGGCACCATCGCCGGCGACGACACCATCCTCGTGGTGGCCCGCGAGGCCATCGGCGGGGCCGCGCTCGGCGAGAAGCTCGCCGGTTGGGCACGCCGGGACGACACCGCCGAAGGGAACCTCCCGTCATGACCGAGCGGGTCGTGCTCGCGTACTCCGGAGGGTTGGACACCTCCGTGGCCATCCCGTACCTGGCCGAGCAGACCGGCGCCGACGTGATCGCGGTTGCGGTCGACGTCGGGCAGGGCGGCGAGGACCTCGACGCCATCCGGCAGCGCGCCCTGGACTGCGGCGCCGCCGAGTCCGAGGTCGTCGACGCGCGCGACGAGTTCGCCGCCGACTACTGCCTGCCGGCGATCCGGGCCAACGCCCTCTACATGGACCGCTACCCGCTGGTGTCGGCGCTGTCCCGACCCCTGATCGTCAAGCATCTGGTGGCGGCGGCACGTACGCACGGCGGCACGATCGTGTCGCACGGCTGCACCGGTAAGGGCAACGACCAGGTCCGGTTCGAGGTGGGGCTGAACGCGCTCGCCCCCGACCTGAAGATCATCGCGCCGGCCCGGGACTTCGCGTGGACGCGGGACAAGGCGATCGCCTTCGCCGAGGAGAAGGGGCTGCCGATCGACGTGTCGGCCAAGTCCCCGTACTCGATCGACCAGAACCTGTGGGGTCGCGCGGTGGAGACCGGCTTCCTGGAGGACATCTGGAACGCCCCCGTCGAGGGCCTGTACGCGTACACCGCCGACCCGGCGCAGGACCGCGACCCCGACGAGGTCGTGATCACCTTCGACGGCGGCGTGCCGGTGGCGATCGACGGTGAGACGGTCACCCCGTACCAGGCGATCCTGGAGCTGAACCGGCGCGCCGGCGCCCAGGGCGTGGGTCGGCTCGACATGGTCGAGGACCGCCTCGTGGGCATCAAGAGCCGCGAGGTCTACGAGGCGCCCGGCGCGATCGCGCTGATCACCGCCCACCAGGAGTTGGAGGCGGTGACCGTGGAGCGGGACCTGGCCCGGTTCAAGAAGGGCGTCGACCAGCGCTGGGGCGAGCTGGTGTACGACGGCCTGTGGTTCTCGCCGTTGAAGGACTCGCTCGACGCGTTCATCGACGATGCGCAGCGGCACGTGAGCGGCGAGGTGCGGATGACCCTGCACGGCGGTCGGGCCACGGTGACCGGCCGGCGCTCCGAGGCGAGCCTCTATGACTTCGGGATGGCCACGTACGACACCGGAGACACCTTCGACCAGTCCCTGGCCAAGGGCTTCGTGCAGCTGTGGGGGCTGCCGAGCCGGATGGCCGCCGCTCGGGACGCCCGATTGGGCGGGGGCGGACAGTGACCCGTGCGAGCGCGAACGCAGTGAGTGAACCCCGCAGTCGCGAGGGAGAGACGAGCAGAGCAATGATGGGCGACGTGGACGACAAGAGCCTGACCGAGAACAGCGCAGCCACCAACCGGACAAGCCTGTGGGGTGGCCGCTTCGCGGGTGGCCCCGCCGAGGCGCTGGCCCGACTGTCGGTGAGCGTGCAGTTCGACTGGCGCCTGGCCCCGTACGACATCGCCGGTTCCCGGGCGCACGCCCGGGTCCTGGCCGGCGCCGGCCTGCTCGACCCGGAGGAGCTGGGCCGCATGCTGGCCGCGTTGGACGACCTGGAGGCCGCCTGCGCCTCCGGGGCGTTCCGCCCCACCATCGAGGACGAGGACGTGCACACCGCGCTGGAGCGCGGTCTGCTGGAGCGCCTCGGCAGCCTCGGTGGCAAGCTGCGCGCCGGCCGGTCCCGCAACGACCAGGTCGCCACCGACCTGCGGCTCTACCTGCGCGACCATGCCCGGGGCGTGGCCAGCCGGCTCGTCGAGCTGGCCGAGGCGCTGGTGGAGCAGGCCGAGCGGCACATCGACACGGCCGCACCCGGCATGACACATCTCCAGCACGCCCAGCCGGTCACGTTCGGGCACTGGCTGCTCGCCCACGTGCAGCCGCTGCTGCGGGACCTGGAGCGGCTGCGCGACTGGGACCACCGGGCGGCGGTCAGCCCGCTCGGCGCGGGCGCCCTCGCTGGTTCGGGGCTTCCGCTGGACCCGGTGGCCGTGGCCAAGGAGCTGGGCTTCCGGACGTCGTTCGCCAACTCCATGGACGCGGTCGCCGACCGGGACTTCGTCGCCGAGTTCCTGTTCACCACCGCCCTGATCGGCGTGCACCTGTCCCGGCTCGGCGAGGAGGTCGTGCTCTGGACCTCGCACGAGTTCGGGTGGGTGGAGCTGGACGACTCGTTCGCGACCGGGTCGTCGATCATGCCGCAGAAGAAGAACGCGGACATCGCCGAGCTGGCCCGCGGCAAGTCCGGCCGGTTGGTCGGCGGCCTGGTGACAGTGCTCACCATGCTCAAGGGCCTGCCGATGACCTACGACCGGGACATGCAGGAGGACAAGGAGCCGGCGTTCGACGCCGTCGACACCCTGGAGCTGCTGCTCCCGGCCCTGGCCGGGATGATCTCCACGATGTCGGTCCGGGTGGACCGTCTCGTCGCCGCCGCCCCGGTCGGCTTCTCCCTGGCCACCGAGGTCGCCGACTGGCTGGTCCGGCGCAACGTGCCGTTCCGGGACGCGCACGAGATCACCGGTCGGCTGGTGGCGCTCTGCGCGGCCCGGGAGTGCGAGCTCAACGACGTCTCCGACGACGACCTGACCGCGATCAGCGAGCACCTCGACCCGTCGGTGCGCGACGTGCTCTCGGTCCGTTCGGCCCTCGCCGCCCGCACCACCCCCGGCTCCACCGGCCCCGGCCCGGTGGCCGACCAACTCGCCACCGCGGCGGACCGGCTGACCACCTGGCGGGAGTGGGCCGCCGAGCGGGTCGTCCCGCGCTAGACCTCGTGTCGTGGCGTCGGCGCGTGCCGCCGGCGCCACGGCCGGTTCAGGCCGTCGGGCGCTCCCGCTTCGGGAGCTTCGCCACCACCATGTCGTACGACGCGTCGACCGCCTCGGTCAGCTCCTCGTCGTCGATCCCGCCGTTCAGGCGCAGGGTGTTCCACCCGGACCGGCCGATGTAGGCCATCACCGTGGCGTCGTCGGGATACCGGTGCAGCCACTCGTCGGCCACCTCCCGGGTCGGCCCGCACTTGATGCCGACCGTCGGCTTTCCGTCGCCGCTGCCGAGGAACGCGAAGATCCGGCTGCCCACCTTCACCACCTCGTCGCCCTCCCACGGCCGGTCCAGCCACGCCCCTGGCTTGGCCAGGCAGTACGTCAGCATCTCCGTGCGCTCCATGGGTACCTCCTCGTCGTGCGCACAGTGTGCCCGCCCCGCCGCCGTGGCACGCGCCCCGCCCCGCATCGCCCCGCCCCGCCCCGCCCCGCCCCGCCCCGCCCCGCATCGCCCCGCCCCGCCCCGCCCCGCAAAATCGTGCTCGATCCAGGATGTAGTGGCCTCCGCCGCGTTGGGATGCCACTCGATCCTGGATCGAGCACGATCTTGGTGCGGATGAGCGCGATCTTGACGCGGACCAGCGCGACCTTGACGCGGACCAGCGCGACCTTGGCGCGGACCAGCACGATCTTGGCGCGGACCAGCACGATCTTGGCGCGGATGAGCGCGATCTTGGCGCGGACCAGCGCGGCCGTCAGGCGCTCTGCTCGGCCGAGCGGGCGGCGACCCGCTCGTAGCGCTGCCGGGCCGCCTGCGCGCTGCCCAGGCCCAGCCCGTACGCGATCGCCTGCCAGGTCAGCCCTCGGTCGCGGGCCAGCGTCAGCAGTCCGGCCTCCAGGGCGTCCAGTTCGGCCCGGACGTGCGGCAGCAGGGTCAGCGCGGCGGTGAGGTCGGCGGCGTCGATCGGCTCCTCGGCCGGTTCCCGCTCGGCGCCGCCGGCGGCCAGCGCGGTGACCAGGGCGACGGCCTCCCACGGGTCCAACACGTACGGGTGGGCCCAGCGCCCGCGCTGGGCGTCGGTGCCGGCGTGGCGGTCGCTGATCCGCTGGAGCGCCTCGTGGGTGCGGTGGGCACGGGCGTGGGCCGGGTGCGGCGCGGTGAACGGGTCGTTCGTCGTCATGCCCCGAGCACACACCCTCAACATACTATTGTCAACATAATGTTGAAGTTGGGGGCGGGTGGTGCGTGGTGATCGCCGCTCGGCTGGGTACCGTCGCAAGCATGGACCTGTCGCCCGGTGACCACGCCACCGACGCCGACCTGGCAGGGTTGGCCGGCCTGCTCGCCGGCCCGCTGCTGCCGGCCGCGCGCGGGTTGCTGGGCTGCGAGTTGCACGCGGGCGGCGTCACCGTCCGGATCACCGAGGTCGAGGCGTACGCCGGCATGGCCGGGGATCAGGCCTCGCACGCGCACCGGGGGCGCACCCCCCGCAACGCGGTGATGTTCGGGCCGGCCGGGCACGCGTACGTCTACTTCACCTACGGCATGCACTGGTGCATGAACGTGGTGACCGGCGTCGAGGGGGAGGCTTCCGCGGTGCTGCTGCGGGCCGGGGAGGTGGTCGACGGTCTGGCCACGGCTCACGACCGCAGGCCGGCCGTACGCCGGGACGTGGACCTCGCCCGTGGGCCGGCCCGGCTCTGCGCCACGCTCGGCATCGACCGCTGCGCGTACGGCGCGTACCTGCTGGGTGGCGGGCCGGTCCGGTTGCGCCCACCGACGCGGCCGGTGCCGCCGGAGACGGTGGTCGCCGGCCCGCGCGTCGGGGTGACCGGCGCGCACGACCTGCCGTGGCGGTTCTGGCTCGACGGCGACCCGACGGTCAGCGCGTACCGCCGGCACGTGCCCCGCACCCGGCGCTGATCCCGCGGGCGTGGGTCCGGCGAACGTGTCGGAGGGTGTGTCCATAATCACCGAACTGCTCATTGACGGTTCGGAGGACATCATGGCGATGCTGCTCGCGATCGGCACGGCCAAGGGGTTGTTTCTCGCCACCAGCGACGATGACCGGCGCGGTTGGGAGATCACCGGCCCGCACTTTCCGATGACCGGGGTCTACGCGGTCGCGGTCGACACCCGGCGGCCCACCCCGCGGCTGCTCGTCGGGATGACCAGCTCACACTTCGGTCCCAGCGTCGCCACCAGCGACGACCTCGGCGCCTCCTGGGACGAGCCGGACGAGGCGCCGGTCGCGTTCCCGGCCGACACCGGCGTCTCCCTCGGGCGGGTCTGGCAGTTGGTGCCGGCCGGTCCCGACCAGCCGGACGTGGTCTGGGCCGGCACCGAGCCGTCCGCGCTGTTCCGGTCCACCGACGGAGGCCGCAGCTTCGAGCTGGTCCGCTCCCTCTGGGACCACCCGCACCGCCCGCAGTGGGAGGCCGGCTTCGGCGGCCAGGCCGTGCACACCGTGCTGCCCCATCCGCGTGACCCGGCCCGGCTGCTGGTCGCGATGTCCACCGGCGGGGTCTACCGCTCGGCGGACGCCGGGGCGAGCTGGGCGCCGGGCAACACCGGCATCCGCGCCTACTTCATGCCGGACGAGTGGCCGGAGTTCGGCCAGTGCGTGCACAAGGTCGCCCGGGACGCCGGCAACCCCGAGCGGCTCTACGCGCAGAACCACCACGGCGTCTACCGTTCCGACGACGACGGCCGCACCTGGTCCTCGATCGCCGACGGGCTGCCCAGCGACTTCGGCTTCCCGATGGTGGCCCACCCGGGGCGGGGCGGGATGGTGTGGACCTTCCCGTTGGTGGCCGACAGCGAGCGGTTCCCGGCCGACCACCGCTGCCGGGTGTTCCGCTCCGCCGACGCCGGCGGCAAGTGGGAGCCGCTGTCGGTGGGGTTGCCCGAGGGGCCGTTCTATCCGGCGGTGCTGCGCGACGCGATGTGCGCCGACGACGCCAGCCCCGGTGGGGTCTACTTCGGCACCCGCTCCGGCTCGGTGTACGCCAGCCGCGACGAGGGCGACTCCTGGTCCCTGGTGGCGGCGCACCTGCCGGACGTGCTCTGCGTCCGGGCCGCGGGGGTCTGAGCGTGGTCACCGTGCTGCTGCCCGGCCCGTTGCGGGGCGAGGCCGGCGGTGCCAGTCGGCTGAGCGTCGGCGCCACCGGGACGCTGCGGGCGGTCCTCGACGAGTTGGCCGTCGCGCATCCGCGGCTGGCCCGGCGCATCCGCGACGAGCGCGGCGAGCTGCGCCGCTACGTCAACGTCTACGTCGACGGTGCGGATTGCCGGCACTCGGGCGGGCTGGCCACCCCTGTCGAGGAGGGTGCCGAGGTGCAGGTGGTCCCCTCGGTAGCCGGCGGCTGAGCCGGTGATAAGCGCCCTCAACGCGGGCCGTGTCCGTGATCGGGCGTGACCGGCGCCACCGCGAGATGGGCCGGTCACGGAATAGTTGCGTCGTCAAATAAGTTGTGAGCTGCGTCCGGGTACCACGACGGCACCCGGTTGACACGCGAGGAGCTGGTCATGCAGTTCGGAGTCTTCACCGTCGGTGACGTCACGGTCGACCCGACCACCGGTCGGGAGCCGACCGAGCATGAGCGGATCAAGGCCATGGTCGCCATCGCGCTCAAGGCCGAAGAGGTTGGTCTGGACGTCTTCGCCGCGGGCGAGCACCACAACCCGCCGTTCGTGCCCTCGTCACCGACCACCATGCTCGGCCACATCGCGGCGCGCACCGAGCGGCTGCTGCTGTCCACCGCCACCACGCTGATCACCACCAATGACCCGGTGAAGATCGCCGAGGACTACGCGATGCTCCAGCACCTGTCCGACGGCCGGGTGGACCTGATGATGGGCCGCGGCAACACCGGCCCGGTCTACCCGTGGTTCGGCAAGGACATCCGCGCCGGCATCCCCCTCGCGATCGAGAACTACGACCTGCTGCACCGGCTGTGGCGCGAGGACGTGGTCGACTGGAAGGGCAAGTACCGCACCCCGTTGCAGTCGTTCACCTCGACGCCGCGCCCGCTCGACGGCGTGCCCCCGTTCGTCTGGCACGGCTCGATCCGCAGCCCGGAGATCGCCGAGCAGGCCGCGTACTACGGCGACGGCTTCTTCGCCAACCACATCTTCTGGCCCAGGGAGCACACCCAGCGGATGGTCGCGCTCTACCGCCAGCGGTACGCGCACTACGGCCACGGCAGCGCCGACCAGGCCATCGTCGGCCTCGGTGGCCAGGTGTTCATGCGCCGCAACTCGCAGGACGCGGTCCGCGAGTTCCGGCCGTACTTCGACAACGCCCCGGTCTACGGGCACGGGCCGTCGATGGAGGAGTTCACCCGGGAGACGCCGCTGACCGTGGGCAGCCCGCAGCAGGTCATCGACCGCACGTTGGGCTTCCGGGAGTACGTCGGTGACTACCAGCGGCAGCTGTTCCTGGTGGACCACGCGGGGTTGCCGCTGAAGACCGTGCTGGAGCAGCTCGACCTGCTGGGTGAGGAGGTGGTGCCGGTGCTGCGCAAGGAGTTCGAGGCGCTGCGTCCCGCGCACGTGCCGGCGGCGCCGACGCATGCCTCGCTGGTCGCCGCCGCGGGCGGCGGCAGGGACAGCACCGTGCACGCCGTCGACGACGTGACGGGCAAGGCACCGGAGGGGGCGACCCGATGACCCGCCGCACCCTGGCCGTGGTCTCGGCGGGGCTGAGTCAGCCCTCGTCGACCCGGCTGCTCGCCGACCAGCTCGCCGCGGCCACCCGCGATGAGTTGGTCCGGCGCGGCTCCGAGGTGGAGCTGCACGTCATCGACCTGCGGGAGTACGCCCACGACGTGGTCAACAACATGCTCACCGGGTTCCCGCCGACCGCGCTGCGCGACGTCATCGACTCGGTCACCGGGGCGGACGGGCTCATCGCCGTCACCCCGATCTTCAGCGCCTCGTACAACGGGTTGTTCAAGTCGTTCTTCGACGTGTTGGATTCCGAGTCGCTTGTCGACCGGCCGGTGCTGATCGGCGCCACCGGCGGCACCGCCCGGCACTCCCTGGCTCTGGAGCACGCCGTCCGCCCGATGTTCGCCTACCTCCGGTCGGTGGTCGTCCCGACCGCGGTCTTCGCCGCACCGGAGGACTGGTCCGACGGCACCGCGGACGGCGCTCTGCGCGGTCGGATCCGGCGCGCCGCCGGTGAACTGGCCGACCAGATCGAGCGCCGTCCGCCGACCAGCGGCCCCGCCGACCCGTTCGCCCTCACCACCGACTTCCTGCAGATGCTCGGCCGATCCGACGACGCGCCGGTCAGCTGACCGGGTGGGCGACCAGCACCGGGCAGTGCGCGTGCTGGATCACCGCCTGACTGACCGACCCGAGCAACAGACCGGCGAATCCGGCCCGGCCCCGGGTGCCCACGACCAGCAGCGACGCCGTGGCGCTGGCCTCGATGAGCGCCTGGGCCGGGCCGGCCGCCCGGACCGGATGCTCCCGCACCACCAGGTCGGGGTGCGCGGCGCGTACCGCGGCGGACGCGTCGGCCAGTAGCCGCACCGCCTCGGCCTGGTACGCGGCCTGCGACTCCTCGATCGCCTCCGGCGCCGCCCGGTCCCCGGCCGCCGGGCCGACGTGCACCAGCACCAGCGGCACCTCCCGCCGCGCTGCCTCGTCGGCGCCGCAGCCCGTCGCCAGCCGGGACGACTCGGAGCCGTCGATCCCGACCAGCACCGGCCCGTCCACCGGGATCGGCTGCTCGTCCGGGCGGACCACCAGCACCGGGCAGTGCGCGTGCGCGGCCACCTGCGTGCCGACCGAGCCGAGCAGCAGCCCGGCGAACCCGCCCAGCCCTCGACTGCCCACCACGACCAACTCGGCCTGGCGGGACTCCTCGATCAGCGTGATGCCGGGGCCGCCGGCGATCTGGCGCACCTCGGTGACCAGACCGGGCCAGCGGTCGGTCAGGTCGGCCGCCGTGGTCTCCAACATCCGCTGCGCCTCCTCGGACGGCACCGGCATCCCGATGTCGTACGGGTTGAGCGGGATGCCGTAGCCGAATGGGTGCAGGTAGCCGTGCAGCAGAAGCAGCGGCCGGGACCGGAGCAGTGCGGCGCGGGCCGCGTGCTCGGCGGCGACCAGGCTGGACGGCGATCCGTCCACGCCCACCACGACGGGTCGGTTCAACGGCGCTCCCTGGGTCGGTCGGTTGCCCTTCATCTTGCTGCCTCGGTGGCGGTGCGCCCGCGACGGATCGCCGACGCCGGAGACAGAGTTTGCTCGAAAGTACGTTAGTACGTATTATTTGCACATGAGCACAGTGGAAGAGCGGCTGGCCGCCCTGGAAGCGCAGGTCAGCGCCCTGAGCGAGCGGCAGACACCGGCACCGACGGCACCGGCCGCGTCCGAGGGGACCTTCTGGGCCCTCGACGGCCTCAAGCAGCGCCTGCCGCCCGACGGCACCGGCGCGGTCCTCTACACCGGCACCGTCCGCGTCGCCGGCCAGCACTACGACTGGCAGTACGGCCGCACCGTCGACGACGTGCTCGCCGCCGACTGGACCGAGCTGGCCGCCACGCTCTCCGCGTTGGCCCACCCGGTGCGGCTGCGGCTGCTGCGCGAGATCCTCGACGGTCGCCAGAGCACCAGTGACCTGGCCGAGATCGAGGAACTGGGCACGACCGGCCAGCTCCACCACCACCTGCGCCAGATCACCGCCGCCGGTTGGCTGCGCAGCGTCGGCCGAGGGCGGTGGGCCGTCCCCGCCGAGCGCGTGGTGCCGCTGCTCACCATCCTCACCGCCGCCGGCCGCTGAACCGCCCCCACAGCACCGACCGCCAGCACAGCAGGGAGAAGCACCATGCGCAGGACGACCGCGATCACCATCGCCGTGGCGCTGATCGCCGGCCTCGCCGGGATCGCGCTGATGCCGCGGGTGGCCCGCCTCGGCGCGCAGGCCACCGGGGACGCCGATCTGATCGCCGCCGCACGGGCCGCCGTGCACGACCCGTCGGGGCACCGCGGCCTGGCCGTCGCCCTGGTCGAGAACGGTCGGATCCGCACCGCCGGCCTGGGCGACCGGGACCCGACCGGCCGGCCCGTCGAGCCCGGCACCCCGTTCGAGATCGGCTCGGTCACCAAGGTGCTCACCGGCATGCTCCTGGCCGACCAGGCCGCCGCCGGGGTCGTCCACCCCGACGACCCTCTCGGCACCACCTGGCCCACCGTCACCGGCCCCGCGCGCGACGTCACCCTGGCCGAGTTGGCCAGCCACCGCGCCGGCCTGCCCCGGCTCGCGCCCGGCGGCATCCTGGGCTGGGCTCGCATCCTCTGGTCGAACGTCTCCGGCGGCAACCCGTACGCCGGGCAGGACATCGACGCCATCCGTGGCGCCGCCGACCGGGTCACCCCGGACGACGACGAGCGCGGCGAGGTGCACTACTCCAACCTGGGGCCGTCCGTGCTCGGCCACGCGCTCGCGGCGAGGGCCGGCGTCGCGTACGCCGATCTGCTGCGGACCCGGCTGCTCCAGCCGCTCGGCATGGACGCCACGGTGATCGCCACCCACGCCGACGACCTGCCGGCCGGCCGCGCCCACGGCGGCCGGGCCGCCGGCCGGCCGATCGACACCTGGTCGGGAATGGGGTATGCCCCGGCCGGCATCGGCGCCTGGTCCACCGCCGAAGACCTGGGCCGACTGGCCGCCGCGACCCTCGCCGGCACCGCGCCCGGCACCGACGCCGCCACCGCCCGCTTCCGCAGGGACGCGGACACCCACGTCGGGTACGGCTGGTTCACCACCCGACACGGTGACCACGAGGTGGTCTGGCACAACGGCGCGACCGGCGGATTCGGGTCCTACGTCGGCCTCGAACGGGCCACCGGCCGGTCGGTGGTGGTGCTCGGCAACACCGACCGGGCCGTCGAGTCGATCGGGCTGCGGCTCCTCGGTGTGCCGGAGCAGGAGGCGTGGCAGGCGGCTGCGGCGACGTCCGTCTGGATCGGCGCCGGCCTCGCGGTGGCGTTCACCTTCTTCGGCGGCCTGTCCCTGCTCGGCACCGCGCGCCGCCGCGAGTTGGACCGGGTGACCCTGGTGGCGGCGGTGGTGTGGGCGTTCGCCTATCTCGGGTTGGCGCACCGCATGGGTGACTGGTCGGTGGTGCCGGTCTGGCTCTGGCCGCTCGGCGCCGGCCTGTCCGCGGCGGGGGCCGCACTGGCCGTGACCCGATGGTCCGCCCTGCCGGTGGTCGACGCGCGGGTGCCGTGGCGTCGCCTGCTGTCGGTGGGCAGCTCCCTGCTCGCCGCCGTGCTGGCGGTCGCCGCCGTGAGCGACTGAGCGGGCGGCGCGGGCTCGCCGTTGCGTACCCTCGTCCGATGACCTCTGATCTGCGGTTGCGCCCGGTCCTGGAGGACGACCTCGTCGAGTTCTTCCTGTTTCAGCAGGACCCGGAGGCCAACCGGATGGCGGCCTTCGTCGCCAAGGACCCGTCCGACCGTCGGGAGTTCGCCCAGCACTGGGCCCGGGTGCTCACCAACCCGGCGAACCGGGTCCGCACCATCGAGGTCGACGGCGAGGTGGTGGGCTACGTGAGCGCCTTCCCCGCCGAGGGCAGGACCGAGGTCAGCTACTGGATCGACCCGGCACGCTGGGGACGGGGGCACGCCACCGCGGCCCTGACCGCGCTGCTGCGCGAGGTGCCCCGACCGGTGCACGCCCGCGCCGTCAAGGACAACACCGCGTCCCTCGCGGTCCTGCGCAAGTGCGGCTTCGTGGTGGTCGGCGAGGACTCGGGGTACGCCAACGGCCGCGGCGAAGACGTCGAGGAGTGGCTGTTGGAGCTGCCCGCCGACGCCCCTGACCTGGGCGGGCACTAGTCTCGCGGGGTGAACTGGTTGGATCTCATCGGCTGGGCCGGCTCCGCGGTGCTGGTCTGGTCCCTGTTGCAGTCGCGCGTCCTGCGGCTGCGCGCGCTCAACCTCGTCGGCAGCGTCGTGCTGATCGGCTACAACGCCGCGCTCGAGGTCTGGCCCATGGTCGGGCTCAACGTCGTGCTCGCGGCCATCAACATCTGGTACCTGCGCGGAATGCTCGCCACCCGCCACGACGAGCAGACCTACCAGGTGGTGGAGGTCGGCGTCGACGACCAGTTCCTCGCGCACACGCTGCGGGTGCACGCCGCCGACATCGCCCGGTTCAACCCCGACTTGCACTGGGACCCGGACGCGTCGGGACGATCCGCCTTCCTGGTGGTCACCGCCGACGAGGTGGTGGGCGTGGTGCTGTCGCACGCCGAGGCGCACGGCGTCGCCCAGATCGACCTGGACTACGTGACCCCCAGGTTCCGTGACTTCACCCCGGGCGAGTTCGTCTACCGACGCAGCCACCTGTTCACCGAACGGGGCTTCCGTCGGGTGGTCAGCCCGCCCCGGATGGTCGCCCCGTACTACCACCGGCTCGGCTTCCGCCCGGACGGCGACTCGTACGTCCTCGACCTGCCGGCGACCCCGGCCGCCGATCCGGCGTAGCGTCACCCGCGCCCGATCGGCGTAGCCTCCTCAGCGGGGCAGGATTCGGCGGGCACCGGACGGGGCAAACACACGCCTACGCCGGGCGGGCTCGCCGACCGGCGGGCACCGCGCGTACCAGCCGGTGCCACCACCACGAGGGAGCGAACCGGGCGTGCAGAGCTACGGGAGCCAACTGGCCCTGGTCGGAGTCCTGGTCGTGATCAACGCGCTCTTCGCCGGCAGCGAGATGGCGCTGGTGTCACTGCGGGACAGTCAGATCCAACGCCTGGAGCGCACCAGCCGCGCCGGGCGGGTGCTGGCCCGCCTCGCCAAGGACCCGAACCGCTTCCTGGCCACCATCCAGATCGGCATCACCCTCGCCGGCTTCCTGGCCTCCGCCGCCGCGGCGGTCTCGCTGGCCAAGCCGCTCGTCCCGCTGCTCGGAATGTTCGGCAGCGCCGCCGAGACAGTGGCCATCGTGGTGGTCACCCTCGCGCTGACCTTCGTCACCCTGGTCTTCGGCGAGCTGGCCCCCAAGCGGATCGCCATGCAGTCCGCCGAGCGGTGGGCACTGCTGGTGGCCCGCCCCCTCGATCTGCTCGCCAGCCTCACCCGGCCGGCCGTCTGGGCGCTCGGCGCCACCAGCGACGTGGTCGTGCGCCTGGTCGGGCTCAACCCGAAACACCAGCCGGAGGAGATCGGCCCGGACGAGCTGCGCGACATCGTCGCCGGCAACCACGGCTTCACCAAGGAACAACGCACCATCATCGCCGGCGCGGTGGAGATCGCCGACCGGCGGTTGCGGGCTGTCCTCGTACCCCGGTTGCAGGTCTTCACGCTCGACAGCGGGACCACCGCGGAGGCCGCGCGGCTCGTGCTGGCCGCCACCGGGCACTCCCGCGCGCCGGTCGTGCGCCACGGCGGCCTGGACGACACGGCCGGCGTGATCCACCTGCGCGACCTGGTGGGGGTGCCCGACGACCGCCCGGTCGACGAGATCGCCCGCCCCCCGATGCTGCTGCCCGACTCGCTGCCGGTGGTGGACGCGCTGCGCCAGTTCAAGGCCGAGCGCCAGCACATCGCGCTCGTGGTGGACGAGCGCGGCGCGGTTGACGGCATCGTCACGCTGGAGGACATCCTGGAGGAGATCGTCGGCGAGATCTACGACGAGACCGACCGGGACGTGCGCTCGGTGCGGCGTGACCCGGACGGCGCGCTGCTGCTGCCCGGCACCTTCCCGGTGCACGACCTCACGGACATCGGCGTCGAGCTGCCGTCGCGCCCGGACGGCGACTACACCACGGTCGCCGGGCTGGTGCTGGCCCGCCTCGGGCACATTCCCACCGTCGCCGGCGAGGACGTCACCCTGGACGGCTGGGTGCTGGTGGTGGCCGGCGTCGACCGCCGGGCGATCACCGAGGTACGGGTCAGCCGGGTGCCCGATGACACCGACACCGACACCGACGTCGACCCGGCGGCGGAGCCGGTGCTGGACGAGGCCCGCAGCTGAACCGTCCGGGTGCCGCCGCTCAGTCGCGCGAGAGGTTCTGGAGTCGGACCTGACCGCGGGCGACCAGCCGCTCGTCGGCATCGGTGATCTCCACCTGCCAGAGCTGCTGGCTGCGACCGCGGTGCACGGGGGTGCCGACCGCGGTCAGCTTCCCGTCCCGGACGGCCCGCAGGAAGTCGGTCTGGTTCGACACGCCGACCACCGTGCCCCGGTCGGCCAGCCAGAGGGAGCCACCAACACTGGCCGCGGTCTCCACCACCGAGCAGTACACCCCGCCGTGCTGGATGCCGAACGGCTGGTGCAGCTCCGGTCGGACCTGCCAGCTGATGACCACCCGGTCGGCGGACGCCTCCTCGAACGTCAGGCCGAGCAGGGCGACGAAACCACCCGTCAGATCCGGCATCTCCACGGCAAATTCCTCCTCGATCAACGGGGCGCAAGCCTAACCGGGGCGGGTTGCGGCAAACCCGGTACGGGTCGGTGCCGGCGATGGGGGAGAATCGGTGACCGTGACCGACAGCAGCCCCCCGCCCTCCGGGCGGGACTCCCTGACCGACGACCTGCTCTGGCGTGGCCTCATCCAGGACTCGACAGGCCTCGACGAGCTGCGTGAGCTGCTCGACGGGGGGACGGCCGCCACCTATTACGTGGGCTTCGACCCCACCGCCCCGAGCCTGCATGTCGGCAACCTCATGCAGGTCCTCATGGCCCGCCGGCTGCAACTCGCCGGCCACCGCCCGTTGCTGCTGGTCGGCGGGGCCACCGGGCAGATCGGTGACCCGAAGGAGAGCGCCGAGCGGACGCTCAACCCGCCCGAGGTGATCGCCGGCTGGGTCGAGCGCATCCGCGAACAGCTCGCGCCGTTCGTGTCGTACGCGGGGGACAACGCGGCGGAATTGGTCAACAACCTGGACTGGACCGGCGAGATGTCGATCGTCGAGTTCCTGCGCGACGTGGGCAAGCACTTCCCGGTCAACAAGATGCTCGCGCGGGAGGTGGTGCGGGCCCGACTCGAGACGGGCATCAGCTTCACCGAGTTCAGCTACCAGCTGCTGCAGGGCAACGACTTCTTCGAGCTGCACCGCCGGCACGGCTGTCAGCTCCAGTTCGGTGGCTCCGACCAGTGGGGCAACATCACCGCCGGCGTCGACTACGTCCGCCGGCGGGGCGCCGGGCCGGTGCAGGCGTTCACCACGCCGCTGGTCACCAAGTCCGACGGTACGAAGTTCGGCAAGAGCGAGGGGGGCGCCGTCTGGCTCGACCCCACGATGACCAGCCCGTACGCGTTCTACCAGTTCTGGCTCAACGTCGAGGACCGAGAGGTCGACCGCTACCTGCGCTACTTCAGCTTCCGGACGCGTGACGAGTTGGAGGAGCTGGCGAAGGCGACAGCCGAACGGCCGGCGGCGCGCCTGGCGCAGCGGGCGCTCGCCGAGGAGCTGACCACCCTGGTGCACGGCGCCGAGGAGACCCGACAGGCGGTCGCCGCCAGTCAGGCACTCTTCGGCCGCGGGTCGCTCGACGACCTGGCCCCGGAGACGCTGCGTGCGGCGTTGACCGAGGCCGGCCTGGTGCGTCTCTCCGGCGAGTTGCCGGATGTCGCCGGGCTGTTGCGGGACTCCGGGCTCGTCAGTGGGCTCAAGGAGGCCCGTCGGGTGATCGCCGAGGGTGGCGCCTACGTCAACAACAACCGGGTGACCGAGGTGGACGCCGGGGTGTCGGCGACCGACCTGCTGCACGGGCGATACCTGGTGCTGCGTCGCGGCAAGCGCTCGTTCGCGGGCGTTGAGCTGGGCGAATAGTCGACTGTCGACGATGTGACCGGGGACGCGTCCGGCGGATTTGACGATCATCCCGCCGGACGCGTAACTTTCTCTCTGCCAGCGCGGAACGGACGAAACAGGCGAAAGCCTGAGACGGCCGGAGCGCAGGACAAACGGCCTCGGGCCGGCGGGCCTGCCCACCGGATCCCGGACCGGGAGGTGCCGCCAGAAACGCCGCGAGGCGGATTTGGTGCGGCGAAACCGACCGGGTATGGTTACCAACCGGCAGGGCACCGGGCGAGCTTGCGGGAGACCGCAGCGGCCGGCCTGCCGAATCCGTGACGAGAGCGGCGCGAGCCGGTCGAGACATGGTGCCCGCATTACCGAATGAAGCACGACGAACCGCGAAACACCGGTTTGACACGGCGGAAAAGGGCGGGTAACGTAGTAAAAGTGCCTGGTGCTGGAAAGCGCTAAGTGACACGGTACGGAAAGCCCCGGTTGGGGTTCCACTGAGGTGGGGCTTCTGGTCGGTGTGTGGTTGTTCTTTGAGAACTCAACAGGGTGCTTGTAA
>NZ_JBIAKV010000028.1:0-28397 GCF_042872705.1 Micromonospora sp. NPDC005203
CACGACCCGAATGATGGTGTGGGTGGTGACGGGGCGTTCTTCCTGCTGTTGGACGAGCCCGAGGTGTACGGGCTGCCGCCGGATCCGGTCGTGACCAGCCGTGACCTGCCGGCGATGTGGAAACGCGCGGGCCTCGCCGCCCTCACCATGACGGCTGCCACCGTGTTCGCGTTCGTCGGAGGTCGGCCGTGACCGACCGGCCAGCGAACGAGCCGGCCGGTGCCCGGTTCCGCGAGTTCCAGGACCGCGTCGACCAGGCCGTCGGGCAGCGCCGGCGCGGCCGGGGTGGCGGTCACGACGGCGAGCAACTGACCGTGCCGGTGGCCGACTTCACCTCCTACTACGGCCGGCCGATCCTCAAACCGCCGGTGTGGAAGCACGACATCGCCGGTTACCTCTTCACCGGGGGCCTCGCCGCCGGGGGCGCGTTGATCGGCGCGGGCGCCCAACTGACCGGCCGGCCCGGCCTGCGTCAGGTGGGGAGGTGGACCGCGCTCGGCGGCGTCACCGCCAGCGCGTACCTGCTGGTGCACGACCTCGGGCGGCCCGCCCGGTTCCACCACATGCTCCGGGTCGCCAAGCTGACGTCGCCGATGTCGGTCGGCACCTGGATCCTCACCGTGTTCGGGCCACTGGCCGGTATCGCCGCGATCGCCGAACTGGCGCCGCGGCTGCCGCGACACGGCGTGCTCGGCCTCGCCCGCCGGCTGGCGCCCCCGGTCGGCAACGTCGCCGGCCTGGCCGCCGCGGCCACCGCCCCGGCGCTGGCCACCTACACCGGGGTGCTGCTCGCCGACACCGCCGTACCGTCCTGGCACGACGCGTACCCGTCGTTGCCGTTCGTGTTCGCCGGCAGCGCGCTCGCCGCCGCGTCCGGGGTCGCACTGATCGCGGCGCCCGCCGCCCAGACCGCCCCGCTGCGGCGACTCGTCCTCGCCGCCGCGAGCACCGAACTGGTCGGCGGTCGCCGGCTGGAGCGGATGGGCCTGACCGGTGAGCCGTACACGCACGGCCGCAGCGGCCGACTGGTCCGGGCCGGGCGGGTGCTGCTCGGTGTGGGCACCGTCGCGGCGTTGTTCAGCCGGCGGAGCCGGATCCTGTCCGCGCTCTCCGGCGCCGCGCTTGTCGCATCGTCGGTGGCCACCCGGTTCGGCGTCTTCGAGGCGGGCATGGCGTCGGCGCGCGACCCGAAGTACACGGTCGTGCCGCAACGGGAGCGGCGCGACCGCCGGGAAGGCCGGTCGCCGGCCGAGAAGGGGACATAGCTCGACCAGCAGGCGCCAGCCAATGAGCCAGCAGACGGGGGACTCAGCTCATGGCACACTCCGCAACCGACCAAGGAAGATCCGCGCCGACGCGGGGCCGATGGGGTCTCGTCGTCGCCGCGGTGCTCGTCCAACTCGCGCTCGGCGCGGTGTACGCGTGGAGCGTGTTCAACAAGCCGTTGCAGGACGAATTCGGCTGGGCCAAGTGGGAGGCCGTGCTGCCGTTCGAGGTGGCGATCGGCACGATCTTCATCGGCAGCCTGATCGGCGGGCGCATCCAGGACCGGCGTGGCCCGCGACCGGTCGCGCTCGGCGGTGGGGTGCTCTACGCGGTCGGCAACATGCTGGCCTCGCTCACGTCGTCGGAGGACGACCTGTGGTTGCTGGTGCTCACCTACGGCGTGCTGGGGGGAATCGGCCTGGGGGCCGCGTACATCACCCCGATCGCGATGCTCGCCAAGTGGTTCCCGGACCGGCGCGGCCTGATCACCGGCATCGCGGTCGCCGGGTTCGGCTTCGGCGCCGTGATCGTCGCGCCGGTGGCGAAGGGGCTGCTCAACGGCACCGACGATCCCACCCACGTGTTCTTCCCGCTGGGCGTCGCGTACCTGATCGCGATCCTGCTCGGGGCGTCGTTCTTCCGTAACCCGCCGGCGGGCTACCAGGTGCCCGGGTTCACGCCGAAGACCGCCGGTCGGGCCCTCGCCGGCACCCGGGTCTACACCCTGCGCGAGGCTCTGCGCACCCGGCAGTGGTACCTGCTCACCGGCATCCTGGCGCTCAACGTCACCTGTGGCATCGCGCTGATCTCCCAGGCGTCCGATGCCGCCCAGGTGATCACCGGGGCCAGTGCGGCGGCGGCCGCCACCCTGGTCGGTGTGCTCGGTCTGTTCAACGGGGCCGGCCGGGTGGCCTGGGCGTGGTTGTCCGATCGCACCGGGCGGATGCCGGCGTTCCTGGGGATGCTGCTGCTCCAGGCGATCTGCTTCTTCATCCTGCCGCACGCCGCGTCGCTGGCGCTCTTCGCGGTCCTGGCCGCCCTGGTCTACCTGGCGTACGGCGGCGGATTCGGCACGATGCCCGCCACCGCGGCCGACTACTTCGGCACGCCCAACGGCGGTGCCATCTACGGCGCGATGATCGTTGCCTGGAGCATCGGCGGCGTCATCGGACCGCTTGTCACGTCGCTGCTCTACGAGGCGAGCGGCAAGAGCTACACGCTGCCGTTCACGGTCATCGCGATCGTCGCCCTCATCGCGCTGATCCTGCCGCCGATCACCCGGATGCCGTCCGAGCCGGGTCTGCCCCGGTCGCCGGGCGGCGCAGGCCGCTGAGCCGGCCGGCGAGAGCGACGTGGGGTGCGGGCCGGGAGGCGGTCCGCACCCACGTCGACATCACTCGCGGGAGAACCCGCCCTTGGGGGCGATGATTTCGAGGTTGGTGCCGTCGGGGTCGTTGGAGTACGCGACCTCGGTGCCGACGGCGGCGGCGGGTTCACCTCGCCGTCGGCGAAGGTGTACGGCTGCCCGAGGAACTCGATCCCGGCCGCGCTCCGTCGGGGGGTTCGGGAACGCCATGCTGACTCTACTTACCAGCGTTCTTCGCCGCCTTGTCGTTGCTGATCCTGGTGTCGTACCCCCTACGCGCCAGATCATGCGACGACGTGCCCGACCGCATACGCGCCGCCTGCCCACATCAGGCAGGCGTCACGCTCTTTCGATGCGCGGATGCCGACGATCGGTCAGCCGCAGCCCGACACCTCGCACCGCTTCGATGCTGGCTCCGGTGTCGAGCTCGTGCAGCTTGCGCCGCAGCCGCTTCACCAGGGACTGCACGTCCGCCCTGCGCTCCCGCCCCTCGTCCCGCCAGACCGACCGGTGCAGGTCGGCGTAGCTCCAGACCCGGACCGGCTCGGTGGTCAGGCAGATCAGCAGGTCGTGCTCCAGTCGGGTGAGGTCGACCTCGCGGTCCCGGTAGCGGGCGACGGACCGGGCGGAGTCGATCACCAGAGCGGAATTCGCGGCGGGCGTCGTGCTGGCCGGTTGCTGCGGTACGGCGATCAGCCGGCGTAGCTCGTCGAGGTCGGCCACCAGCAGCAGTGGCGCGATGCCGTCGAGGCGTTCCGCGAGCCGGATCCGTTCGGCCGGGGACGAGGTCACCGCGATCAGCAGCGGGAACGGCTCGTCGGCCGGATCACCCCGATTCCACGTCGCCTCGTCGTCGTCCTCGGCCACAGCACCGCCCGGGATCGATGGGCATCCCTGCCCAGCTATCGTCATGGTCCTGACAATGATTGGCAAGCGCGTCGCCAGCAGGGCAACTCTTAGCGACAAGTTGCTCACGGCAGGTTCTTGATCGCCCGATCATCTCGATCATAGTGTCCAGTCGGGCAACCGGCGTGACCCGCGCGGTGCATGGGGAGACATGGGGGGTTCGATCGCTCGGCCCGCCGAGACGATCCTCCCGCACCCTCACCATGGCCCTTTGACACCCTGGGTCGTTCTGAGGGAGGCAGCACCAATGTTCAGACGTCCACAATGGGGGCGCGCGGCCAGATCACTGGTCAGCGCCGGGGCGGCGACGATCCTCGCCGCCACATGCTTGGTCACCATCGGATCCGGCGCGCAGGCCGCGCCGGGCGGCGCGACGGGGGCGGGAGACAAGATCCGACCGGAGCTCGCGAAGCAGCTCCAGGCCAAGAGTGAAGGGGACTTCTGGATCCGGTTCAAGGACCGGGCGGACCTGAGCAAGGCCAGCGCCATCAAGGACTGGTCGAAGCGCGGCACGGCGGTCGCGGACGCTCTGCGCCAGACCGCCGCGGCGAGCCAGGGCAAGATCCGGGCCGACCTCGACAGCGCGGGCGCGAAGTACCAGACCTTCTGGGTCACCAACGCGATCAAGGTGAACAGCGGCTCCCTCGCGATGGCGCAGAAGTTCGCCGGCCACGCCGAGGTCGAGGGCCTCTACGCCCCGGTCGCCTACAAGCTGCCCGAGACGATCAAGGGCACCGACGAGAAGACCGTGAACGCCCTGGAGTGGGGCATCGCCAACATCAACGCCGACGACGTCTGGTCCCAGTTCGGGGTCAAGGGCGAGGGCATCACCATCGCGAGCATCGACAGCGGGGTGCAGTTCGACCACCCGGCGCTGGTGAACTCCTACCGCGGCAACAACGGCGACGGGACGTTCGACCACAACTACAACTGGTTCGACGCTGCCGACGCCTGCGCGACCGGCCCCTGCGACGACGACGGCCACGGTACGCACACGATGGGCACCATGGCCGGCTCCGACGGCGCGAACCAGATCGGTGTCGCCCCCGGGGTCAAGTGGATCGCGGCCAACGGTTGCTGCCCCACCGACGCCGCCCTGATCGAGTCGGGTCAGTGGATGCTCGAACCGCTCGACCTCAACGGCCAGAACGCGGACGCGAGCAAGCGACCGAACGTCATCAACAACTCGTGGGGCACCATTGACCCGTCCAACGAGCCCTTCATGGAGGACGTGACGGACGCCTGGGCCGCGTCCGGGATCTTCGGCGTCTGGTCCAACGGCAACAGCGGGCCGGCATGTCAGACCAGCGGCTCACCCGGCAGCCTCGCCAGCAACTACTCCACCGGCGCGTACGACGCCAACAACAACATCGCCGGCTTCTCCGCCCGGGGCGCCGGGCAGAACGGCGAGATCAAGCCCAACATCTCCGCCCCCGGCGTGAACGTCCGGTCGAGCATCCCGGGCAACGCCTACGGCAGCGCCAGCGGCACCTCGATGGCCGCGCCGCACCTCGCGGGCGCGATCGCGCTGCTGTACTCGGCGGCCCCGTCGCTCATCGGTGACGTCGACGCGACCCGTGCGCTGCTCAACGGCACCGCGATCGACAAGGCCGACGCCCAGTGCGGCGGCACCGCGGCCGACAACAACGTCTACGGCGAAGGCCGGCTGGACGCCCTCGCGTTGCTCACCGCCGCGCCGACCGGCGACATCGGCACCCTGGCCGGCACGGTCACCGACGCGGCCACCGGCGCCCCGATCGCCGGCGCGACCCTGACGCTCACCGGCCCGACCGCGCGTGCGGTGACCACCGGCGCCAACGGCACCTACTCGACCCAACTCCCCACCGGCGACTACCAGGTCGCCGTGGCGGCCTTCGGTTACGCCAGCACCACGAAGTCGGCGACGGTCACCAAGGCCACGACCACCACGCTCAACGTCGCGCTGACGCCGGTGCCGAGTGTGAACGTCACCGGGGCGGTCACCGACGGCTCCGGGCACGGCTGGCCGCTGTACGCGAAGGTGACCGTGACCGGGGTGGCCGGTGTCTACGACTACACCACGCCGTCGAACGGCCGATACAGCCTCAAGCTGCCGGCCGGGCAGACCTACACCCTGACGTACGAGTCGCAGTACCCGGGTTACCAGACCGTCACCAAGCAGGTCGTGGTCGGCTCGGGCAACACCACCGCCAACGTCGCGGTGCCGGTGAACACCACCACCTGCACCACCGCGCCCGGCTACACGTTCGGCTCCGACGGTGAGTACGAGTCCTTCGACGGCACGACCGCGCCGCCCGGCTGGACGGTCGTGGACAACGCGGGCAGCGGTCAGGTCTGGACGTTCACCGACGACGGCGACCGGGGCAACCTGACCGGCGGCGGCGGCAACTTCGCGATGATCGACAGTGACAACTACGGTGCGGGCACCAGCCAGGACACCTCCCTGGTCAGCCCGGTGGTCGACCTGACCGCCGTCACGGCCCCGGTCATCCGGTTCAACCAGGACTTCAACCAGCTCAACGACGACACCGCCGACGTGGATCTGAGCATCGACGGTGGTGCCACCTGGACCAACGTGCTCCGCCAGGAGACCGACGTCCGGGGCCCGAAGGTGACCGAGATCGCGATCCCGCAGGCGGCCGGTCAGGCGCAGGTGCAGGTCCGGTTCCACTACTACGACGCGAGCTACGAGTGGTGGTGGGAGGTCGACAACGTCCTGATCGGCAGCCAGATCACCTGCGTGCCGGTCGACGGTGGGCTGGTCGTCGGCAACGTCCGCGACAAGAACGACAACAGCTACGTCAACGGCGCGACCGTCACCAGCAAGGACAAGCCCGCCGAGAAGGCGGTCACCGTGGCGACCCCGGACGACCCGGAGTTGGCCGACGGCTTCTACTGGATCTACTCGACGCTCACCGGCACGCACCCGTTCACCGCGAGCGCCGGTAACTACGTCAGCCAGACCAAGCAGGTCGACGTGGAGGCCGACTGGGCGACCGTCGCGAACTTCCAGCTTGCGGCCGGTCGGCTGTCGGTAACGCCGACGCAGTTGAGCGCCACGCTCCAGATGCCCAACGGCAAGGCCAGCAAGACCTTCACGGTGACCAACACCGGTGGCGCGCCGGTCGAGGTCAAGTTCGCCGAGCGGGACAACGGATTCGAGATCCTCCGGGCGGACGGGTCCACGGTCACCCGCCAGCAGGTGCTCGGTGGCTCCGGTGCGCCGGAGCAGCGGATCACCGCCGCGACGTCCTTCGCCGCGAAGGCGTCCGGCAAGCAGGCCAAGGCCACCACCGCCGGGGTCGGCGCGCAAGCGGCGCCGTGGACCGACATCGCCGACTACCCGTCCACCATCATGGACAACCGGGTGGTCAACCTGGGCGGCAAGGTCTACTCGCTCGGCGGTGGCGACGGGAGCGCCTCCACCACGAAGAACTACGCCTACGACCCGGTCGCGCAGACCTGGACGGCGATCGCCGACCTTCCCGGTGCCCGCAACGCCCTGACGGCGGGCGTCGTGGAGGGGAAGATCATCGTCACCGGCGGCTGGGGTGACTCGGGGCCGGACTCCGCCACCTGGTCGTACGACCCGGGGGCCAACACCTGGACGGAGCTGGCCGACAACCCGGCGCCGCGGTCGGCGGCCGGTCAGGCCGTCGTCGACGGCAAGCTGTACGCCATCGGCGGCTGCACCACCGCCGGCTGCACGCCGATGTCGAACAGTGTCGTCCGGTACGACCCGGGCAGTGACACCTGGACGACGCTTGCCAACTACCCGAAGTCGGTGGCCTTTGCCTCCTGCGGCGGCATCGACGGCATCATCTACTGCACCGGCGGCAACGACGGGGCCGCGGCGCAGAAGTCCAGCTACGCCTACGACCCGGGCGCCAACACCTGGTCCACGATCGCCGACGCGCCGACCGACAACTGGGCCAGCTCGTACGCCGTCGCCAACGGCAAGCTCCTCGTCGTCGGTGGTTCGCAGGGTGGGGCCATCAGCAACGCGGGCTTCGCCTTCGACCCGGGCGCCGGTTCGTGGTCGAACCTGCCGAACGCCAACACCCCGCGATACCGCGGCGGGGCGGCGTGTGGCTTCTACAAGATCGGCGGCTCGTCCGGGAGCTTCGACGCGGCACCGGACAGCGAGGTGCTGCCCGGCTTCGAGGGCTGCGCCGAGTCGGCGGCCGACGTCAGCTGGATGGCGATCGACAAGTCGGCGGCCACCCTCGCGCCGGGTGCGAAGGTCACGGTCACCGTCACGATGACGGCGAACGTGGACCAGCCGGGCACCTACTCCGGTGCGGTCGCGATCGCGGAGAACACGCCGTACTCGGTCGCGCCGGTCGCGGTGACGATGACCGTGAACCCCCCGAAGACGTGGGGCAAGCTCATGGGCACGGTCACCGGCACCAGCTGCCAGGGTGCGACCTCGCCGCTCACCGGTGCGGTCGTGCAGGTCGACTCGTGGGCGTCGTCGTGGACCTTCGCGACCGACGCCGAGGGCAAGTACGCCTACTGGGTGGACCGCCGCAACAACCCGATCACGATGATCGTCGCCAAGGACGGCTGGAAGCCGCAGACCCGCCAGACGAAGGTCAACGTCACCACTCCCACGGTGGAGGACTTCGGGTTGGCGCCGATCCGGTGCTGACACCCGAGCGGTAGCGACGACGTCCGGCCCGCCTGGTCGCAGACCAGGCGGGCCGGACCGGGTCCGGCGGATCAGACCGGGACGAGTCGGAAGCCGACCCCGCGTACCGAGTGGATCGTCGCCGCGGCGTTCAGCCGGGCGAGCTTGCCGCGTACCCGGCGGACCACCGAGTGCATGTCCGAGCCCCGTCCGAGGTGCCGGTTGCCCCAGACCTCAAGGTGCAGGCGCTCGTAGGTCCAGATCTGCCCGGGCGCGTGCACCAGGCAGAGCAGGACGTCGTGCTCCAGCCGGGTCAGGTCGATCTCCTGGTCGCGCCACCGCAACACCCGCCGGTCGGAGTCGACGGTCAGCTCCGGCGGTGGGCTCGGCGCCCCCTCGGCGAGCACGCCCGGCACCGGGGCAGCCGGAAGGGGAGGCGTCTCGATCACCCCGAGGAACTCCCGCGCCTGGTCGACTGTCGAGACGATCAGGAAGGCGTTGCTTCCGCCGAGTAGTCGGGCCAGCTGTCGGCGTTCGGCCGGTGACGACGCGATGCCGATGACCAGGCTGGCGACTGGAGTTTCCTGCATTCCCCCAACCCCTTCCGGTTCCCCAACTCACTCCGGATGGATCTTTCGCACCGTCGACGCACACATCGATCGGCGTCCTGACCCTAGTGGCGGCTGATCTCGGGCGGGTAAAACCTCGTCGCATGCAGGCAGATGAATTCGACCACGTCGCGGGGGCACCGGCGGGGCCTTCGGCGGTCCGACAGCGGTTGTGACAGAACCAAGACATTCCGCGTACGGCGTACGGACCTGTCGGGGCGAGCATGGTCGCCATGTCCATCGGATCGTCGTACCCCGTCGGGCGGTCGACGCCCGGCCCGCAGCCGGCGCGGCCGCTGCCACACGCGCGCGCGGCGGTGCCGCTGGGTCTGCGGCTGCTCGCGGCGTCGCTGTGCGGCCTGCTCGCCCTGACCCTCACGGCGGCCGTCTTCGTGCGCACGTACCCCGGTCAGTGGTGGGACGGCGCGCTCCTGCCGCGCGCCGCGCGGGGCGGCGGGTACGAGCAGCAGACCGTCCTGGTGGGTCCGGCCAAGGGCGTCCTGGCCGCCTTCGGTAGCCCGACACTCCTCGCCGCCCTGCTCGGCGCGGTGCTGGTGGTGGGTGCGCTCCGCCGTCGGCTGGCGGCGGGTGTGGTCGGCGTGGGCCTGGTCGTGTGCGCGGTGGTGGTGGCCGGCGTGGTGAAGTCGGCGCTGCCCCGCCCGGATCTCCAGATCGAGAGTTCGACCACCCACAACAGTTTCCCCAGCGGCCACGTCGCGGCGGCGACGGCGCTGCTGCTGGCGTTCATGCTGGTCCTGCCCGGTTGGGCCCGGCGGTGGCTGGTGGTGCCGGGCGCCGCCGGTGTCGCGGTCGTCGCCTCGGCCACGATGATCGCGGGCTGGCACCGGTTCAGTGACGCGCTCGGCGGCGTACTGCTGGGGGTGGCGTTGTTCTGCCTGGCCGCGGCGGCGCTGGTGGCCTGGCGCGGTGGCCAGGGGGCGGACGGCCGACCGGAGGGCGGCGGCCGGTGGCGCGGCCTGGCCGTGGTGACGGCCGGCCCGGTCGCGCTGGTGTGGGCGCTGGTGGTGGTCGTGCCCGGGTTGGTCGCGGCGGTGCAGCGCGGGGCGCTCGTCGCCATCGTGGGCGTTGGCGCGGTGACGATGGTCCTGGTGGGTGCGGTGGTGTTCCTGGTGCGGACCACCGACTTCGCGGGTCCGCCTCCCGCGCGGTCGCGGCCATCGACCGGATCTCAAAAGATCTCATGATGGGATACTTGACGACATGTCCCAGGTGCTGCTGATCGAAGACCACCAGACGGTGCGCGACGGGCTGCAACTGGCGCTCACCCGGCAGGGCCACACCGTGCACGCCGTCGGCACCGGGGAGCAGGGACTGGACCGGCTGCGTAGGACCTCGTCCGACGTGGTGGTCCTCGACCTCATGCTGCCCGGGATGGACGGGTTCGAGGTGTGCCGCCGGATTCGGCAGCTCGGCGACCTGCCGATCATCATGCTCACCGCCCGCAACGACGACATGGACGTGGTGGCGGGTCTGGAGGCCGGCGCGGACCACTACGTGGTCAAACCCGTGCGGGCCCGGGTGCTCGAAGCGCGCATCCGCGCGGTGCTCCGACGCACCGGTGGCGAGTCGCGGCGTCCCGTCGGCGAGCGCGCCGCTGTGGAACAGTACGGCCCGTTGACCATCGACCGGGCCGCGCTCGTGGTCAACAAGGACGGGACGCCGGTCGGGCTGGCGCCGACCGAGTTGCGCCTGCTGCTCGCACTCTCGCACACCCCGGGCCAGGTGCTCAGCCGTCAGCAACTGCTGGAGGCCGTGTGGGAGCACGGGTATCTCGGGGACTCGCGACTCGTGGACGCGTGCGTCCAGCGGCTGCGCGCCAAGATCGAGATCGACTCGTCGGCGCCGGTCTTCATCCAGACCGTGCGCGGCTTCGGCTACCGTTTCGGGCCGCTGTGACCCGCTGGGCCAGTGCCCGGGTCCTGGGCCTGCGGGTCCGGCTGCTCCTGACCTTCGCGCTGCTGGGCGTGACCACGACGGTGGCCGTGGCCAGTGGCAGCTACGTCCAGGCCCGCACCGTCATCCTGCAACAGGCGCAGGACGCCGCCGTGCTGTCGCTGACCGACCAACTCACCAAGGTCTACCCGATCGTCCAGCTCCCACCGACCCAGGTTGACCTAGACCTGCTGGCCCAGCGGCTCTCCGACCGGCAGGGCTTCGCGGTGGTCGTCTACCGGAACATGCGGTCACAGGGCGGCGCGGAGATCGCCGACCCGCTCACCCCGGAGCTGCGCCGGGAGGTCGGCGAGGGACGGATCGCCTGGCAGCGGATCTCGCGCGACGGACAGCCCTGGCTGCTCATCGGCACCCAGCTGGCGCTCGAGGTGTCCGACGGCACGTCCCGGCCGTCCGGGCTGGAGGTCTACTCGGTGCGCAACCTCGTGCCCGAGCAGCAGAGCATCGACCGGCTCGCCACCCGGGCGTGGCAGACCGGTGGGCTGTCCCTGATCCTCGCCGTCCTGCTGGCCCTGCTGGCCGCCCGCGGTGTGCTGCGACCCGTCCGCGACCTGGGCCGGGCGGCACGCCGCCTCGGCGAGGGCGACCTGAGCACCCGGCTGACGGTTCGGGGCGCCGACGAGCTGGCCGATGTGGCGCGGACCTTCAACGACACGGCCGGGACGCTGGAACGGCAGGTCGGAAAGCTGCGGCGGATGGAGTCCGACGCCCGCCGCTTCGTGGCCGACGTCTCGCACGAACTGCGTACGCCACTGGCGGCGATGACGGCGGTGACCGACGTGCTCGACGAGGAGGCGGAGCACCTGCCCGGTGACGCGGGCCGGGCCGCCCGGCTGGTCAGCCGGGAGACGCAGAACCTCACCCAGCTGGTCAACGACCTCATCGAGGTCAGCAGGTTCGACTCCGGTACGGCACGGCTCGCCCTGGACGACGTGGACGTGGCCGCGGCGGTGACCGCGACCCTGCGGATCCGGGGTTGGCTCGACCGGGTACGCGCCGAACTGCCACCCGGAGTCGTGGCCCGGCTGGATCCCCGCCGGCTCGACGTCATCGTCGCCAACCTGGTCGGCAACGCCTTCCGGCACGGCGCCGAGCCGGTGTCGGTACGCCTGCGCGCGGACCCGGACTGGGTGACCATCGAGGTCGCCGACCAGGGGCCGGGGCTGGACCCGGCCGTCCTGCCGCAGGTGTTCGACCGCTTCTACAAGGCCGACACCGCGCGAACCCGCTCCGAGGGCAGCGGCCTCGGCCTCGCCATCTCCTGGGAGAACGCGCGCCTGCACCACCACGGCGACCGGCGGGGGACTCTCGTCGCGGGCAACGCCCCCGGTGGCGGAGCGGTGTTCACCCTCCGTCTGCCCCGCGACCCGGCGGACGCCGAAGGTGCCCGGTGACCAGGCGCGCGCTGCTCGCCGGTGGCGTTCTGCTCGCGCTGCTCGCCACCGGCGGCTGCGGGGTCCGGCCCAGTGCGGTCATCACCGGCCGGCCCGCGGTCAGCGGACCCTCGGGAGGCGTCGGGCTCTACCTGCTCGCGGAGGGTGAACTCGTGCTGGTCCTCCGCCCGGCGTCGGCGGACGCCTCGCCCGCCAACGCGCTCGCCCTGCTCGCGGCCGGTCCACTGGAGTACGAACGCGGCCTGGGTCTCACCAGCGAGGTGCCGGCCGGGCTCGACCCGGTCACGCTGACGTCCGGAGCCAACCGGTCCGACGGCCTCACCGTACGGACGACCGGCGCGGCGCGGTCGCTGTCGTCGAGGGCGGCCGACCAGATCATCTGTACGGTGGCCGGGGCCGCGGCCCAGTCCGGCCTGGCGCAGAATTCCCCAGCGGTCACCATCGTCGGGTCCGACGGCGCCCGGCCACCCCGGCCGTGCCCGCTCAGGTGACCGCGTGCCGACCGCCGTTGCGCGCCAGATCGACGGGTCGGGCCTGCCGGGGCAGCCCGGTGTGGTGACCCCGGTCCTCATCGACGAGCGCGCCGGCGACCAGGATGTCGATGAGTGCGGCGAACCCGAGACCGGCCTGCGCCCAGATCTGCGGGAACTGCGATGCGGCGGTGAAACCGGGGAACGTGTTGACCTCGTTCACGATGGGCTCGGGTGACCCCTCGGCGGGCAGGAAGAAGTCGACCCGGAGCAGACCACGGCAGTCCAGGGCGCGGAAGGCGCGGATCGCCCGGTCCTGGAGCACCTCGGTGGTCTCCGCGTCGAGCGGGGCGGGGATCTGGAAGGCCGCCCCGCCGTCGTACTTCGCGTCGTAGTCGAAGAAGCCGGGGCCGGTCACCCGGATCTCCAGCGGCGGGCCGGCCTGCACCCGCCCGTCCGGGTGCTGGAGGACCGCCACGTCGATCTCCCGTCCGCGCGCCCCCTGCTCGACAAGCACCTTCGGGTCGACCGCTCGGGCCTGCTCCAGCGCGGCGGGCACACCCGCCCACTCGTCCACCTTGACCACGCCCAGGCTGGAACCGGCCCGGGCCGGCTTGACGAAGACCGGCAGGTCCAGCCGTTGCCGGTCGCCGGGCGACAACTCCTCGCCGGGACGCAGGGTCACCCCCGGGCTGACCCGCAGGCCCTCCGCCGCGAGGAGCCGCTTGGTGACACCCTTGTCCATGCCGGCGGCGCTGGCGAAGACACCGTTTCCGACGTACGGCACGCCGAGCCACTCCAGCAGCGACGCCACCGTGCCGTCCTCGCCGTACGGGCCGTGCAGGGCCGGAAACACCACATCCTGGGTACGCAGCACGCGCAGCGCCTGGGGGAGTGTCGTCGGGCGACCGCCGACGTGCCAGCCGCCGGCACGGTCGATGAGCACCTCGGTGACCTCGTACCGCTCCCGGTCCAGGTTGGCGAGGATGCTCTGCGCCGAGCGGCAGGACACCTCGTGCTCGCCGCTCTGTCCGCCGTACAGCACTGCCAGTCGGGTCGTCATGAATTCCGTGCCCTTTCGTGGAGATGGTCGCGGGCCACCCGCGGCCCGATCCCGGTCAAGATCGCGTGCGGGTTGGTGTCGGCCCAGCGGGCCCACTCGACGACAGTCGGAGGGGCCTGCTCACCCTCGGCGGGGCCGAAGACCACGACCGGGTCGCCGATCGTCACCGGAAGGTCCCCGGCGTCGACCACGCACTGGTCCATCGCGACGCGCCCGACGATGGGGCATCGTCGGCCGGCGAGCCACACCTCGGCGCGACCGCCGGTGGCGCGGGGCAACCCGTCGGCGTAGCCGAGCGGCAGCAGCGCCAGCGTGGTCGGCGCGGCGGTGACGTGGTCGGGACCGTAGGAGACGCCCGTGCCGGCGGGCACCCGCTTGACGTTGACCACACTCGTGCGCAACGTCATCGCCGCGGTCAGCCCGAACTCGCCCGGACCGCTCGCCCCGAACGGGTCCACGCCGTACAGCGCGATCCCGATCCGGCAGAGGTCGAAGCGGGTCCGCGGCGCGGACAGCGCGGCCGCCGAGTTGGCCAGGTGCACCAGGTCCGGGTCGAGGCCGGCCGTGCGGGTGACCCGCAACGCCTCCTCGAAGGTCGCCACCTGCCGACTCAGCTCGGGAGCGCCCGGCAGGTCCGCGTCGACGAGGTGGGACCACACCCCGCGCACCCGGACCGCGCCCTCCCGCTCGTACTTGCGGGCCCAACCCACCAACTCCGGCCAGTCGTCACCGGCGGCCCCGTTGCGGGACAGACCGGTGTCCGCCTTGAGCTGCACCATCGCCGGTACGCCGAGCAGGTGGACCGCGTCGACGACGGCGTGCAGGTGCGTCGTGGTGGACACCCCGATGTCGACGCCCGCCGTGATCAACGCCGCGAAGTCGTCGTTCGGCCGGTGCAGCCAGCTCAACGTGGGCGCGGTCACCCCCGCCGTACGCAGGGCCAGCGCCTCGGCCGTCGAGGTCACCCCCAGCCAACGGGCGCCGGCGCGCAGCGCGGCACGGGCCACCTGCACCGCGCCGTGGCCGAACCCGTCCGCCTTCACCACGGCCATCAGGTCGGTGCCGGTGAGCGACGTGATGGCGCGCACATTGTCGGCGATCGCCCCGAGGTCGACCACCGCCTCGGCCAGGGCGCTCATCCGGCCGCCTCCGCCCGGTGGGGGCCGGGGAGCGCGAACAGCCAACGCGCGTGCACCGCCACCAGCCCGCGGTGGACGGCCAGGCTCAGGACGATCACCAGCCCGCTCAGCAGAATCGGATAACCGAGCACGATCAGGCCCTGGGCGGACCGGTCCAGCCCGGAAACTCCTACGAGCAACAGCCGGTGCAGCAGGGCCAGGACCGGCAGGTGGATGACGTAGATCGGCAGTGTGATGCGGCCGAGCCTAGCCAGCGGATCGCTGAGCGCCGACCACCGGGCCAGCCGGGCAGCGGCGGTTATGCCGAAGATCACTGCCAGCACCGACGCCGCCGTCCATACGCCGAACCACTGCTGGGCGCCGGCCGCCGCCATCGCGGCGAGCGCGAGCGCGTAGGCGCCCGAGGTCAGCACGAGGCGGCGTCCGCTGGCGGTGTCCGCCCACCGCTCGATTTGCTGGCGCAGGGACAGGCCGGCGAGGAAGAAGATCAGGTTCTGGTAGACGCCGGCCCGGTTGCCCGGCGTGTCGAGCAGGCCGGCGGCGGCGATCGCGGACAACGCCGCGGCGGGTACGAGGACCAGCGCCCGGGGCACCCGGCGGGTCGCCTTGGCGAGGGCGAAGTAGAGCGCCAGCGCGTACAGGTACCAGAGGTTGGACGGTGTGATGGTGAGCTGCTCCAGCAGGCCGAGGACGGAGGTGGCGCGGTCGGTCGGCAGTTGCGGGGCGGCGGCGAGGACCGCGGTGTGGATCAGCAGCCAGACGACGTACAGGTAGAGGAACCCGCCGATCCGGCTGCGGGCGACGACCCGCCACGGCCGCTGCGCGGCGTTCGCCGCGAAGACGCCCGAGATGGTGAAGAACAGCGGCATCCGTAGCGGCAGGAACTGCTCACCGAGCGTTCCCCAGAGGCCCGGCACCGGTACGCCGACGTGCCAGTCGATCTGCAGGTAGTCCTTCACCACGACGTGCCACAGGACGACGAGGATGATGCAGACGCCCTTCGCCGCGTCGGCCCACTGCGCCCGGTCTGTCTGCCGGCCGGTGGAGACGGTCCCGGTCCAGTACCGGTGGCGAAACCGGACGCGCGTCGCCTCCGGTTGCGTTTCGACGGGCTGGGACTCGGTGGGAGACAACTGTTGGATCACTGCGCAGAAGCTGCCAGCCGAATATCCGCGCCTGATCCACGAATTGTCATGAATTGGTAATGGACGCGGCCCGCTCCGATACCCGCCCACGATGCCGGAGCGTCGTCGGCAGGACAGGTCGCGAGACGTCCCCTAGGCTCGGTGCGGAGGTGCCGAACATGAAGCTCGGGCTGCACTACTGGAACTACTCGACCCCGGCCGATCCGACCGCGATCGCGCCCACCCTGGCGCAGGCGGCCACCACCGCCGAGCAGGCCGGCGTCGCGTCGTTCACGGTGATGGACCACTTCTTCCAGATGGACGCGGTGTTCGCCGCCGAGGAGCCGATGCTGGAGGCGTACACGACGCTGGGCTACGTCGCGGCAAGGACCCAGCGGATGACGTTGGGCGTGCTGGTCACCGGTGTGATGTACCGGTACCCGGGGCTGCTGGCCAAGACCGTGACGACCCTCGACGTGCTCTCCGGCGGCCGGGCCCGCCTCGGCATCGGCGCCTCCTGGTACGAGCGGGAGCAGCTCGGGTTGGGCGTGCCGGTGGTCCCGGTCGCCGAGCGGTTCGAGCGGCTGGAGGAGACGCTGCGAATCTGCCTGCAGATGTGGAGCGCCGACGACGGCCCGTTCGACGGACGCCACTACCAGCTCGCCGAGACCATCAACTCGCCGCAGCCGTTGCGCCGCCCACACCCGCCGATCATGATCGGTGGCGGGGGCGAGAAGAAGACGCTGCTGCTGGTGGCGCGGTATGCCGACGCCTGCAACCTGTTCGGCCGCGCGGGCGCCGACGACGTCGCCCGAAAGCTGGACGTGCTGCGCGGGCACTGCGCCGCCGAGGGCCGCGACTACGACACCATCGAGAAGACGGTGGTCGCCAACCGGTCGCCGCTGGACGACATTGACGCGTTCCTTGCCGAGGTGTCCGAGTACGCCGCGCTCGGTGTGCGCGAGGTGCAGGTGACACCGGACCGGCACCCGGTCGAGTTCGCCCAGCGGCTCGGTGACGAGGTGCTGCCACGGTTGGCCGACATCGGCTGATCCGCTGCGCGAAATTCGGTGGTCGTGGGGCTGTCCGCGGTCTAGCGTGGCCCGCCGTGCTCACCAACGAACAGATCATCGAACGGGCCCTGGATCGGATCGAGGCAGGGTACGTCTTTCCTGCGAAGGTCGTGGACATCGACGCCGCGATCCGGCGCCGTCTCGCGGCAGGCGAGTACGACGGAATGGCCGGGCCGGCGCTCTGCGAGACGGTGACCGCTCACCTTCACAAGGCGTGCCCGGACAAGCATCTGCGGTTGCTGTGGTCCGACCAGCCGCAGTCGCTGGATCCAGCGGACGAGGACGGTGGGCGGGCTGCGTTCGTCGCGCTGCTGAGGGCGGAGAACCAGGGCATCCGTCGTGTGGAGCACCTGGACGGGAACGTCGGGCTCATCGACGTGCGGCGCATCGCGTACGCGAACGAAGGAGCCGAGGCGATCGGCGCGGCCATGCAGTTGGTCGCCCTCAGCTCCGCGCTCATCCTGGACCTACGCGCATGCGCCGGCGGAGCACCCGAGGGAGCCGCGATGTGGTGCAGCTATTTCTTCCCCGACGATCAGGTGCACCTCAACGACTTCTACGAGCGGTCCACCGGCGCCACCCGCCAGTTCTGGACGACCGCGCACCTTCCCGCGCCGCGCTACACGGACCGCCCGGTTTACGTGCTCACCAGCGCGATCACGTTCTCCGGGGGCGAGGACGTGGCGTACACGCTGCAGGCGCACGGCCGGAGCGTCGTCGTCGGCGAGACGACACGTGGCGGCGCGCATCCGACGGCCCGCCACGCGGTCACCGAACACATCCTCGTGACCGTGCCGACCGCCCGCACCATCAACAGCGTCACCGGCACCAACTGGGAAGGCGTCGGAGTGGTCCCCGATATGCAGGTCTCGGCGGATCAGGCACTCGACACGGCACTCACTGCCATCTCGGGCGCGTAGGCGCGGCTGCGTCCGTCATGCGGTCGGCTCACCGAGCCTTTCCGAGTAACTGTTGGTCGCGTCGTGTGATCACGTCATGCGGCGGTGGTCGTGGTGGAGCAGGACCAGGGCGAGCACGGTAAGGCCCTCCCGGCGCGGGTGCCGAGCCGTTGCCGTTCGGCCTGCAGGAGGCCGGACAGAAACGACACGGTCACCTCGCGCACGGGCAGGATGGCGGCATCAGTGACACTCGTAGCGACGCAGAACCTCGATGACGGTGATTCCGGGAATGACCACCTTCATGCCGGGGTTCTGCGTCTTGTCGTTGCACCGCAACGGATCCGGGCGCGTCCGGACCGCCGATCGAGCCAGCTACTCCAAGTCCGTACTCGGGAAGGCCCAGTGGAGGATCAGCAGGGGGTCAACTGCCAGGTCACCTTCGTCACGTTGACCGGTATATACAGGTCGCCCCCCGCCCCGCCGGCAGGAGCGCAGTTTTTGAAGGGAATCGACGAGCCGAAAGCGAACCCGGATATTACGGCGTCGCGGCCTGTGCCGTTGTAGAAGTTGAATCCCTGGATGCTGCCGGTCCACTCGCTGTTGGTCGTCAGAGACGGCGTCTCCACGGGACCCTGCGGCGGGTGATTCCAGTTGGGCCAGATGCAGAGCATGCCCTGCGGGCAGTTCCCGGACCCCCAGCCCTGTACCGACACTCCGGGTGCTGCCGCCGAGGCGGTGGGGGCGGCGGCCAGCACGCCTGCGACGGACGCGGCGATGGCGATGGCGATGGATTTCAACAGCACGGTTCACCTGCTCCAGATAGAAGTTCGTGGATGCAAATTTAAACTACCGGCGGAATATTGACACGTCAAGCACCTGAAACGACGTAGTCCGGCGGGTCAATCGGAAGCCGGCGTCCACCGGCAACGCCGCACTCGATCGGCGCTCACGGCGTACCCCAGGCGCCCGCGGTGTCGCGGCGGAGGGTGACCGGCCGGGGCCGGCCCGCCGACGACGGACCTGGCTCGTCGGTGGCCTCGCGGTCCTGCTCGCGCTCCGCCTGGTGATCGGGATTCTGGTCGTCGGCCAGACCGACTCGCCGCCCACCGACCCGGCGGTCGAGCTGGGCTGCCCCGCCGTCGGCGAGCGGTACCGCGACTATCGCCGGGTCGAGCTGCAGGAGGTCACCGCCGGCTTCCGGCCGGTGTCAGCGTCGGGCGATGCCACCCCGTGGACCAGGCCCGACCTCAGCGTGTCGCCGACGCCGAGCGCACCTGCGGCCCGGTCGGGCCACCGGCTCGTCGGGGCGGCGGGCAACAGGTGCCTGGACATCGCGGCGCCGGACTCATCGGACCCGGTCCGACTCCAGCTCGCGGACTGCCGGGACGACCGGACCCGCAACCAGCTCTGGACGATGAAGCCGGACGGGAGTGTGCAGCTGGGCGGGCGCTGCCTGGACGTGCTCGGAGCGTCCAGCGACGCCGGAGCGGCAATCCAGCTCACCACCTGCACCACGACACCGGCCCAGCGGTTCACCCTCGACGGGAACCAGCACCTGGTCAACGCCCACGGCGGGATGTGCCTGGGCGCGGTGGGCCAGAGCACCGCGAGCGGGGCGCTGATCGAGCAGCGGAGCTGTGGTGCCGGCACGAACCACCTGCGGTAGCCGGAGATGACAGCCTGATCACCGGCGAGGGCTGTCCTCCCGTACTGCGGAGGACAGCCCTCGCCGCTGATCGGTCAGGCGACTCGGTGACGGGTCAGGCGACCGAGGCCGGGAACCGTTCCCACACCCGGTGTGCGGCCATCAACTGCTGCACCGCCCTCAGGGCCTCGGCGCCGGAGCCCGCCGCCACGATGCCGGGGGTGCCGGCCACCCCGGCCTGCTCCAGCACGGTGACGCCGGCGCCCCAGGCGCCGATCGCCTTGGCGTGCCGCCAGCACTCCTCGACGAGCAGCAGCACGCGCGGATCGACGGCGGCCGGACCCGGCCTGCCCGCCTTGTCGTCGCGGGCCGGGACGGCGTCCGGTGCGGGCGCCGGCGCTCCGGCCAGCAGGACCACGTCGAACTCGACGGACCGGCCGGTGGCGAAGGTGCGCTGCACCGGCATGCTGCCCACCGTGCCGCCGTGCGGGGCGATCAGCAGCGGCACCATGCCGGCCGCGAACACGGCCTGTCGGACCTCGTCGACGTCGTCCAGGTCGCCGTCGGGGTCGACGATGATGCCGACGGTACGACCGTCACTCGGCCACTCCCGGCCGACCTGCGACAGCGCCGGGCTGGGCGTGACGTCGGCGAGCGGCACCGTCGGCTGCGGGGCGGGCAGGCCCAGCCCGGTGGCGACCTGTTCGCAGAGCACCGGGTCGATGTTGGCGAGGCACTGGAGCTGGCGCTCCTTGATCGCCTGGTGGTAGCACTTGCCCAACTCGAAGGTGTAGGCCCGGATGATGTGCTCCTTCTCGACCGGCGACATGCTCGACCAGAAGAGGCGTACCTGGCTGTAGTGGTCGTCGAACGAGGTCGGGTTGGCGCGTACCTTCGGCGCCTGCGCCACCGTGACCGGCACGTCGACGAACGCGTGCTCGGCGTCCCCGGCGGGGAACGGGTTGCCGCCGTCGAGCGAGTTCGGCCGGTACGGGGCGACGCCCGCGTGCACGGCGTGCTGGTGGAAGCCGTCGCGCAGCATGTCGTTGACGGCCGTGTGTGGGCGGTTGATCGGGATCTGCGTGAAGTTGGGGCCGCCCAGCCGGGTGAGCTGCGTGTCGACGTACGAGAAGAGCCGGCCCTGCAACAGCGGGTCGTTCGTCACGTCGATGCCCGGCGGCAGGTGGCCCAGGTGGAAGGCGACCTGCTCGGTCTCGGCGAAGAAGTTCGTCGGCGTCCGGTTGAGCACCAGCCGCCCGATGGGCTGCACCTCGGCCAGCTCCTCCGGCACGATCTTCGTCGGGTCCAGCAGGTCGATGTCGGCGAAGGTCTCCTCGGGAGTGTCCGGGAAGACCTGGATGCCCAGCTCCCACTCGGGGTACGCGCCGGCCTCGATGGCGTCGTAGAGGTCGCGGCGGTGGAAGTCCGGGTCCATGCCACCGAGCAGCTGTGCCTCCTCCCAGGTCAGGGAGTGCACACCCAGCTTCGGCTTCCAGTGGAACTTCGCCAGCACCGTCTCCCCGGCCTCGTTGACGAGGCGGAAGGTGTGCACACCGAAGCCCTCCATCGTCCGGTACGACCGCGGGATGCCCCGGTCGGACATGTTCCAGATGGTGTGGTGCTGCGCCTCGGTGTGCAGCGAGACGAAGTCCCAGAAGGTGTCGTGGGCGCTCTGCGCCTGCGGGATCTCCCGGTCCGGGTGCGGCTTGCCGGCGTGGATGATGTCCGGAAACTTGATCGCGTCCTGGATGAAGAACACCGGCATGTTGTTGCCGACCAGGTCGAAGGTGCCCTCGTCGGTGTAGAACTTGGTCGCGAAGCCGCGGGTGTCGCGGACCGTGTCGGCCGAGCCCCGCGAGCCGAGCACGGTGGAGAAGCGCACGAAGACGTCGGTCTCGCGCCCCTTCTTGAGGAAGCCGGCCCGGGTGACCGCCTCGGCGGTGCCGTACGCGGTGAACACGCCGTGCGCGCCGGCGCCCCGGGCGTGCACCACGCGCTCCGGGATGCGCTCGTGATCGAAGTGCGTGATCTTCTCGCGTAGGTGGTGGTCCTGCAGGAGCACCGGGCCGCGCGGGCCGGCCTTGAGCGAGTGGTCCGTGTCGCGCAGCCGCGCCCCGTTCGCGGTCGTGAGGTAGGCGCCCTGCTGACCGTTCGCGGTCGTCGGCGCGCCGGTCTGTGCGCCGGTCGGCGTGCGCGTCTGCGGTGCCCCCTGTTCCGGCTTCGGTGGCAGCGGGTCGCGCGGCGTCGTCGGCTCCTCGATGCTCGGTGGCGCGCTACCCGGCGCGCCGGGGACATCCGGGGTCAGGGCGTCGGCGATCTTATCGGAGGCCGTCTTCACAGCGTTCTTGACCGCCTTGGCGGGCTTGCTTGTTTCCACGTGACGAACCCCTCCATGGAGCGTGTGCGGGCAGGCGAGTGCCCTGCTACCCCTGGTCAGAGGGTCGAAACACGACTGATCCCGGCAACCTGCGTCGGAACTGGTGATTTCGCCGATGCGCGGACCGGCGGACCGTCCAAAACTGATGCATGTCGATATCCCTCAAACCCTAGGGAGTGCCCGACGTGCCCTCACCAACCACCACCCGTCCCCGTTCCGTCGCAGCCCGGCTCGCGGTGGCCGCCGTCCTGGTCGCCGGCGGCGTCCTCTCCGGCCCGACCGGTGCCGCGCAGGCCGCCGGCCCGTACGAGCGCGGCCCGGCACCGACCACCGCGATCCTGGAGGCCAGTCGCGGCCCCTTCGCCACGGCGTCGCAGAGCGTGTCGTCACTGAGTGTCACCGGCTTCGGCGGCGGCGTCATCTACTACCCGACCAGCACCAGCGAGGGCACCTTCGGCGCCATCGCCATCTCGCCCGGTTACACCGCGGCCTGGTCCAGCATCAGTTGGCTCGGGCCGCGGCTCGCCTCGCACGGTTTCGTGGTGATCGGCATCGAGACCAACAGTCGGCTGGACCAGCCGGCGAGTCGGGGCCGACAACTGCTCGCCGCGCTGGACTACCTGACCGAGCGCAGCTCGGTGCGTACCCGGATCGACAGCAGCCGGCTCGCGGTGGCCGGCCACTCCATGGGTGGCGGTGGCACCCTGGAGGCGGCCTCGTCGCGGCCGTCGTTGCAGGCCGCGGTGCCGCTCGCACCGTGGAACACCGACAAGAGCTGGTCCGAGCTGCGGGTGCCCACGTTGATCATCGGTGGCGAGAGCGACACCGTCGCGCCCGTCTCGTCGCACTCGGTGCCGTTCTACAACAGCATCCCGGCCTCCGCCGAGAAGGCGTACCTGGAGCTGAACGGGGCGAGCCACTTCTTCCCGCAGACGACGAACACGCCGACCGCCCGGCAGATGGTGGCCTGGTTGAAGCGGTTCGTCGACGACGACACCCGCTACGAGCAGTTCCTCTGCCCCGGGCCGAGCGGATCGCAGATCGAGGAGTATCGCAACACCTGTCCCAGTTCCTGAGCGTGGTCGCGGGGCGGTCGCCGGTGGCGGCCGCCCCTTCGGCGTGCACGTGGGGCCATTGAAGGTCTTGACGCGATACCCGAGAAACGTACACTGCGAGTGTAAATAAACACCCGCCACGACAGAGGGATGGGTGATGGAGCGCGGCCTCGAACTGCACCACATCGGCGTCCGTTTCGGCGGCCTCACCGCCCTCGACGACGTCTCCCTGCGGGTGCCGCCCAACCGGGTGGTGGGCGTGATCGGGCCCAACGGCGCCGGCAAGACCACGCTGTTCAACGTGATCTGCGGGTTCGTCGCGCCGGAGACCGGCTCGCTCACCCTGGACGGTCGACCGCTGCGGCCACGTCCGCACCGGCTGACCCGGCTCGGCATCGCCCGGACCCTGCAGGGGACCGGCCTCTTCGCCGGTCTGAGCGTGCTGGAGAACGTGATGACCGGCGCCTCCCACACCGCCCGTGCGGGCTTCGTCCCGGCCCTGTTCGGGCTGCCGGCCAGCGACCGCGACGAGCGCCGGCTCCGTCAGCACGCCCTGGCCATCCTCGACGACCTGGGGATCGCCGGGCACGCCGAGGCCGCACCCACCACCCTGCCCTTCGCCGTACGACAGCGGGTCGCCCTGGCCCGCGCGCTCGCCGCGCGGCCCCGGCTGCTGCTGCTCGACGAGCCCGCCGGTGGCCTCGGCGCCGACGACATCGCCGAGCTGGCCGAACTGGTCCGGCACCTGCCCCGGCGCGACGACGACCCCTGTGCGGTGCTGCTGGTCGAGCACCACATGGACCTGGTGATGGCGGTCTGCGACGAGCTCGTGGTGCTCGACTTCGGCCGGGTCATCGCCGCCGGCACCCCGGACGAGATCCGCGACGACCCGGCGGTCACCGACGCCTACCTCGGCGCCACCGTCGAGGAGGTCTCGCCGTGAGCGCAAGGAGTGCGCCGGGTTTGCGAGCCCCGCAGTCGCGAACGAAAGGTGGCACTGCATGACCGCGAGGAGTGCGCCGGGTCTGCGAGCTCCGCAGTCGAGCGCGGGCGGCACGCCCGATCTGCTCGTGGTGCGGGGGCTGGTCGCCGGTTACGGCGCCGCGCCCGTGTTGCGGGCCATCGACCTCACCGTCCCGGCCGGCACCATCGCCGCGGTCGTCGGCGCCAACGGTGCCGGCAAGACCACCCTGCTGCGCGCCCTCTCCGGCATGATCCGCCCGACCGCCGGCCAGGTGCTCCTCGCCGGGGAGGACCTGCGCGGCACGCCGGTGGAGCAGCTCGTCCGGCGCGGCATGGCGCACGTGCCGGAGGGACGGGGCGTGATCAGTGAGCTGACCGTCGACGAGAACCTGCGGCTCGGCGGGTTGTGGCGGCGCGACCGGGCCGACGCGGCGCGTGCCCTCGACGAGGTCTACGAACTCTTCGAGCCGCTGGCCCGACGCCGCCGGCACCTCGGCCACCAGCTCTCCGGCGGTGAGCGGCAGATGCTCGCGCTCGGCCGGGCACTTGTCGGCCGACCTCGCCTGCTGCTGCTCGACGAGCCGTCGCTCGGCCTGGCGCCACGGGTGGTCGCCCGGATCATGGCCCTGCTGCGCCAGCTACGTGACCGTACCGGCCTGACCGTCCTGCTGGTCGAGCAGAACGTGCGCAGCGCGCTCGCCGTCGCCGACCAGGGCGTCGTGATGTCCCTCGGTCAGGTGGTGATCGCCGCCCCGGCGGCGAAGCTGCGTGACGACGTCGACCTGCGCCACGCGTACCTCGGATTCTGACCACCACCTCGTCCCCCGGAGGGAGGACTGTTGGACCGCTTCGTCTTCCTCACCATCGACGGCCTGTCCCGGGGCGCGGTGTACGCCGCGTTCGCGCTGGCCCTGGTGCTCATCTGGCGGGCGGCGCGGGTCGTCAACTTCGCCCAGGGGGCGATGGCCGTCGCCGCCGCGTACGTCGCCTACACGGTCAGCGCCGCGACCGGCTCCTACTGGCTGGGCTTCGTGGTCGCGATCGTCGCCGGCCTGCTGCTCGGTGCCCTTGTGGACCGCGTGGTGATGCGGCACGTCGACCACGCCTCGCCGCTCAACCCCGTGATCGTCGCGCTCGGGCTGGTGCTGTTGATCCAGGCCGTGCTGGGCATGGTGTACGGCAACGAGTTCCGTCCCGCCGAGGCACCGTTCAGTCGGTCCGCGCTCACCGTCGGCGGGGTGGCCGTGCTGTCACCGTACGACCTGTTCGTCTTCGCCACGATCGCGGTGGCCGTCAGCGGCCTGGCCTGGATGTTCGCCCGTACCCCGGTCGGGCTGCGGATGCGCGCGGCGGCCTTCGCCCCCGAGGTGTCCCGGCTGCTCGGGGTCAACGTCGGTGGGATGCTGACCCTCGGCTGGGCGCTCGCCTCCGGGGTGGGCGCGCTGGCCGCCATGCTGGTCCTGCCGACCGAGCTGGGCCTGCACCCGCACGCGATGGACCTGGTGTTCGTCTCGGCGTTCACCGCGGCCGTGGTCGGTGGGCTGGACAGCCCACCGGGGGCGGTGGTCGGCGGCCTGGTCGTGGGTCTGCTGCTCTCCTACGTGAGCGGATACGCCGGGAGTGACCTGACGCCGCTCGCGGTGCTGGTCCTGCTGTTGGCGGTGCTGCTGGTCCGGCCCGGTGGGCTGTTCGCCCCGGTCACGGCGAGGCGGGTGTGAGCGCCACGAGGGCGGCAGTGCCGCCGATTCAGCAGACCGCCGAGGCGCAACGACCCGTCGACCGGCGACGCGGCTCGACCCTGCTGCGTCACCTCGCGATCGTGCTCGTCGTCGGGCTCCTGCTGGTCGGGGTCAGCTACGCCGTCGAGCCGTTCCGCAACTTCCAGCTCGCCACCGTGGCCGCGTACCTCTGCGCGACCGCCGGGCTGACCGTCCTCACCGGACTCAACGGTCAACTGTCGCTCGGGCACGGCGCGTTGATGGCCACCGGGGCGTACACCGTGGCGCTGTGCCAGAACGCGTTCGCCGACCGGGGGATGACCGGCGGCTGGCTGCTGCCGCTCTCGCTGGGCGCGGCGATCGTCAGCACGGTCGCGGTCGGCGCGGTGGTCGGCGTGGCGGCGGCCCGGCTGCGCGGCCCCTACCTGGCCGGGGTGACCCTCGCGGTGGCCGTCGTCGTGCCGGCGCTGGCCGTCACCTTCGACGGCGTCTTCAACGGCGAGCAGGGGCTGTCGGTGCCGGTGGAGCCGCCGCCGCTGTCGCTCGGCCCGTACTTCCCCTACGAGCGGTGGCAGCTCTGGCTCACCGGCGCGGCGACCCTGCTGGCGTTGCTGCTGCTGGCCAACCTGATCCGTAGCCGGTACGGGCGCACCTTCCGGGCGGTTCGGGACGACGAGGTGGCGGCCCGACTGGCCGGCATCCACGTGGCCCGGACCCAGGTCCTCGCGTTCGTGGTCAGTGCCGCCACCGCCGGGCTCGGCGGGGCGCTGCTGGCGGTGCTCGCGCAGAGCGTCTCGCCTGGGGCGTTCTCGCTGACCCTGTCGCTGTTCCTGCTGATGGCCGTCGTGATCGGTGGTCTCGGCCGCCTCAGCGGCGCGCTGTGGGGGGCCGTCCTGCTGGTCGCCCTGCCCGACCTCACCCACTCCGCGACCGAGTTGCTCACGCTCTCGCCCGCGGTGGCGCAGCGGCTGGAGGGAAACCTGCCGCTGGCGATCTTCGGCCTCACCCTGATCGTCGTCATGATCGCCGCACCCGGTGGCATCCAGGGACTGTTGTCCCGTCTTGGTCGGCGTCTGCGGACCCGGCGTTCCTGAGCTGCTCCGTGCCCGGCCCCGGCCGGGCGTTCCACCACCCACACCGTTCCCCACAAACCGGACCGAGAAAGGTCGGTGTTCTCCATGCACCGTTTGGCACAACGTGGTCTCGCGATCGCCAGCACCATCGCCCTGTTGGCCGCCGCCGCTGGTTGCAGCGGTGACGACGGCTCCGGTCCCGGCGGGGCATCGGTGCCGGGCGTCACCGACACCGAGGTCGTCGTCGGCACCCACATGCCGCTCACCGGGCCGGCTTCGGCCGGCTACTCGAAGATCGCCCCGGCGACGAAGGCGTACTTCGACTATGTCAACGCCAACGGCGGCGTGCACGGTCGGAAGATCACCTACAAGATCATGGACGACGGCTACAACCCGGCGAACACCCAGCAGGTGGTACGCCAGCTCGTCCTGCAGGACAAGGTCTTCGCCGTCCTCAACGGTCTCGGCACGCCGACGCACACCGGGGTGCTCGACTTCCTGAAGAGCAACCGGGTGCCGGACCTCTTCGTCGCCTCCGGCAGCCGCAGCTGGGACCAGCCGGACAAGTATCCGGGCACGTTCGGGTTCAACCCGGACTACACGGTCGAGGGCAAGATCCTCGCCAACTACGCCAAGGCGAACCTGGCCGGCCAGAAGGTCTGCTTCCTCGGCCAGGACGACGACTTCGGCCGCGACAGCCTGGCCGGTGTGGAGAAGGTGCTCGGCGCAGGTGCCGTGGCGGTCAAGCAGACCTACGTCACCAGCAACACCAACGTGGCGCCGCAGATCGGCGCGTTCAAGGCGGCCGGGTGCAAGGTCGTCGTGCTCGCCACCGTGCCCGGCTTCACCGCGCTCTCCGTCGGCACCGCCGCACGGCTGGGCTTCAAGGCGCAGTGGCTGGTCTCCAACGTCGGCGCCGACTACCCGACCCTGGCCAAGCAGCTCGGCGCCGCCGCCCCGATCCTGGAGGGTATGGTGGGCACCAACTACCTGCCGATGCAGAACGACACCGCGAACCCGTGGATCCAGCTCTTCACGAAGATCAACAAGGAGCACAACGGGGACGCGCCGTTCGACGGCAACACCGTCTACGGCATGTCGGTCGGCTACCTCTTCGTGCAGACGCTTCTCGCCGCCGGCAAGGACCTCACCCGGGAGAAGGTGCTGGAGGCCGTGCAGAAGGGCGGCTTCCAGGGTCCCGGGCTGGCGCCGCTGCGCTTCTCCGCGAAGGACCACTCCGGGTACGGCGGTCAGCGGCTGAGTCGGGTGACCGGGGGAGTGCAGAGCTACTTCGGCCCGGCGTACGAGACCGACGAGGCGGACGGGCCGGTCAACGAGTACACGGCCACCCCGGTTACGCCACCGGCGAACGGGGTGCCCACGGCCTCCTGAGCGCCGCCGGGCCTCGCCTTCCTGCTCCGCGACCGTGCACGTTCGGTCCCGGCGCACGGGGCATCTCACCCATCCCGGCAACCGAAAAACCGCGAGATCGGAGCGATCCTCCAGCTAGGAGCGTCCGGCCGGGGGGGGGGGGCCGGGGGCCCCCCCCCCCCCCCCCCGGGGGGGGCGCCGCCGGGGGGGCCCCCCCCCCGCAGCCCCCCCCCAACCCCCCCCCCAAAATAAAAAAAGTATATAAAATAAGGGGCCGGGTGGG
>NZ_JBIAKV010000029.1:0-24371 GCF_042872705.1 Micromonospora sp. NPDC005203
GTTGAACTCGCGGTTCAGGATCGTCACGTACGCGTTGTCGGAAAGCTTCTGCCCCGCGACGGCAGCGCCGAAGTAGCGGCCCTTCTCGGCCGCCGACGCCTTCAGGGTCGTGCCGGCACTGGCCGTGGAGGTCAGCGTCATCGTCATGCCGGCGGCGAGTGCGCCGGTGGCAGCGACGGTCACCGCCAATCGCAGGACTCTCTTGTGATTCATGCGAATTCCTTGTCTGTGGTGGTTCGGTGATGGAGACGGGTCGGCTCGCGGTGGCGACACCAGGACGAACGAGAGCCCGGTCGCCAGCACGGCACCGGTGGTGGGAGACCCCGACACGACGTCCGGCATGCCCTGGGCGGACGTCGAGTTCCGAGGTGCGACCAGCAGGCTCGCCCGGTGAACCACAGGTGCGGCCGCCCTCAAACATCGACTGTGAGCGATAACATGCCGTTCGTCAAGTCGTAACGATCCGCTGTCGCGGGCGGGCCGCTCCGGTCATCCCGGCCGGGGCTGTGCTGCCGGAGCCGTCCGCAGACGGCTCCGGCAGCACCGGTCACTGGAACGAGGCGTCGTCGATGAGGAGGCTGTCGGTGCCCGCCGCCGTCTCGACGTAGAAGGTCGCGTTGGACAGCGTGCCGTTCCACGACACGGTCGTCGTGCCGGTGAGCAGGGTCCAGCCGTTGACGTTCACCCCCACGGCCGGGGTGAGCTGGACGTAGTTCGTCGTACCGTTCGCGGTCAGCGACAGGGTCGCCTTGGCCGACGGCGTGCCGCTCTGCGCCCGTACCCAGACGTTCGTGGTGTAGCTCTTGCCGTTGGTGAGCTTCGAGGTCACGTCCTGGCCGGGGCCGTTCCACGCCGCGGTCCGGCCGGTGATCGACAGCGACCCGCTGCCGCCGTGGGCGACCGACGTGTTCCGGGCGAGTGTCCCGCTGCCGTGCACACCCCAGCCGGTCGTGCCGTTCTCCACGTCACCGTTGGTGAGCGCGGTGCCGCTGCCGCCGGTGCCTCCGAACTGCCACCAGTTGATGTTGAACAGGTTGCCGCTGCCGCCGGCGAAGCGGAGGTACAGGTCATGGGTGCCGGTGGCGCCGGTGACCCCGCAGGTGGTGCTGGCCCAGGTCTGCCAGCCGCCCGTGCCGCCCACGGTGCAGGTGCCGACGACCGGGCCGCTGGCACTGTCGAGGCGGACCTCGATACGCCCACCGCTGGTGGCCGAGGCGACCCGTGCGGTGAACGACGTCGCGCCCGCGCCGAACGCGACGCCCTTGACCTTGACGTAGTCGCCGTTCTCGATCCACCCGACGTTCATACCGCCCTCGCTGGCGGCCTCCGTCTCGATCCCCGAGCCCCACGCGATCGTCTCGGCCTCCTGGCGCGCGTACGGGTTCAGCGTCCCCACCTGCGGCGCACCGGTCGTGCTCATCGTGATCGTCGGGAACATCCCGGTGGAGGTGTAGGAAAACCGCTCCACCGCCACCGACCGGGTGTAACCACTTCCGCCGGGCAACGCCCCGTTGTGATAGAAGAAGTACGAGCCACCGTTGAAGTCGACGACTCCGGCGTGATTGGTGAAGCTGGCGCCCTGCCGCGGCATGATCGTCCCCCGGTACGTCCACGGCCCGGTCGGACCGGGAGCCGTCGAGTACGCGATGAACTCCGAACAACACTCCGCCGCGAACACGTTGTAGTACAACCCGCCGCGCTTGAACACCCACGGCCCCTCCTCGTACAGGGTCGGCCGAGTCGCGTTCCCCGTCCGGGTGCCGAACCCCGCGGTCGTCAACGGAATCCGCGTCACGCTGCCCGAGTAGGAGATCATGTCCGCGTTCAGCCGGACGTACCACAGACCCGGATTACCCCAGTACAGGTACGCCTGCCCGTCGTCATCAACGAACACGTTCGGGTCGATCTCGTTGTTGCCCACCAGGGGCCGACCGAGCGCGTCGCGGAACGGCCCGGTCGGGCTGTCCGCCACGCCGACGCCGATCACCATCTGTCCGTTCGACCGCTGCCGGACCGGCACGTACCAGTAGAACTTCCCGTTGCGCGCGACCACGTGACCGGCCCACGCGTTGGCATCCGCCCAGGCGAACGTCGCCAGACTCATCGGCGATCCATGATCGGTCCAGTTCACCATGTCCGCCGACGAGAACACCCGCCAGTCACGCATCGTGAAATACGTCGACCCGTCCTCGTCATGACCCGTGTACAGGTACACCCGGCCGTCGTGGACCATCGGGGCCGGATCAGCGGTGTACACGTGCTGAACTATCGGATTGTCCGCCTTGGCGGCACTGGCCGGGACCAGTGCGAGGACGCAGACGAGGCTCGCCAGCCAGGCGACGGCGCGCCTGAGCCCGTGGGTGGTGGGGGTGGTGGTGGCTCGAGTTCTCACCTTCACGATTACTCCCAGAGAGAGTGCGCTGTGCGCGAGGTCCGCGTCGAGTCGACGAGTCACCGCCACCCGGATTGCCGGTCGAACGAGCTGCACCGTGCGCGTGTGCAGGAGCATGGGCGGCACCCGTGTTAGCGCTAACAGATCATCGTCGACGCCTTCCTCGGCGGTTGACCTGGACTTTTGGGCGATGCGGAGCGCCCGTCGTAACGACATCGCCGCAAGGATGTAGCGACGATGACATCCAAGATTTACGATGCAACGTACTGAGCCGTGCAGCCGACGTCAACGGGGTGGTCACCGCCCGCCGGCATCGACTGCCCGTTACGCGCTGTTATCTTCTGGTGGCCAGAAGCCCCATCCGCGTCCATTCCGGACCGATGGCGATCCCCTCGACCGTCGCCGACCAGGGTTCACGGCGTACTGCCACCGGAGCGACGCGGCAGGGCGATCGGCGCGGCGCACTCGGGGGTTGCGGGCGTGTTAACGACCAACTATGTTAGCGATCACATCGATGTGCCGCGATAGGCCTCCGGGCAGCCCATCGCGTCCACGGCGACCCTGCTCCACCACCACCGCACCCGCCGTGCGTGTTTTTCGCTGACGACCCGCCGCCATCGATGCGCCGCCGCCAGCCGGCCCCCGACCACCGCTCGGGCGGCCACCACACCCGTCCCGCGCCTCGGAAAGGTCGCCTACCGTGCCGCTGACTCGACGCACGTTCACCCAGGGCGCCCGGTGCGCCGCTGCCACCGCCGGCGGCGCGCCGAGTCTTCCGAGCGCCGCCGTCGCCGCGCCGACGACCGCCAGCACCGACGCGCACCGCGGCAGCTCACGCACCGCCGACCGGCAGCACGCCACCGTTCGCACCACCCCGTAGCGCACCCGTCCCCGTACCGAATTTCCCGGAGGTTCCCATGCCATCCCTGCCCCTCAGCCGCCGCCACCTCCTTCAGGCCGCCGGTGCCACCGCGGTGGTCTCCGCGGCCGGCACCACCCTCGTCGCCGGCAGCGCCGCGGCCGCCGTCGTCCCGCCGGTCCGGGCGGACATCGGCGTCTCGGCGTACGCGTTCGACCTCGGTCAGGTGCGGCTGACCTCCGGCCGTTGGATGGACAACCAGTCGCGGACGCTCAACTACCTGCGGTTCGTCGACGTCGACCGGATGCTCTACAACTTCCGCGCCAACCACCGGCTGTCCACGAACGGCGCCGCCACCAACGGAGGCTGGGACGCGCCGAACTTCCCGTTCCGGACCCACATGCAGGGCCACTTCCTGAGCGCGTGGGCGTACGCGTACGCGGTGCTGGGCGACACCACCTGCCGGGACAAGGCCAACTACATGGTCGCCGAGTTGGCCAAGTGCCAGGCGAACAACGGTGCCGCCGGCTTCGGCGCGGGCTACCTCTCCGGCTTCCCGGAGTCCGACTTCAACGCGCTCGAGGCACGGACGCTGTCCAACGGCAACGTGCCCTACTACTGCATCCACAAGACCCTCGCCGGGCTGCTCGACGTCTGGCGCTACATCGGCAACACGCAGGCCCGTACGGTGCTGCTGTCCCTCGCCGGCTGGGTCGACACCCGGACGTCGCGGCTGAGCTCCAGCCAGATGCAGTCGATGCTGGGCACCGAGTTCGGGGGCATGAACGACGTGCTCGCCGACATCTACCAGCAGACCGGTGACAGCCGGTGGCTCGCCACCGCACAGCGGTTCGACCACGCCGGCATCTTCGACCCGCTGGCCTCCGGCCAGGACCAGCTCAACGGTAAGCACGCCAACACGCAGGTGCCCAAGTGGATCGGCGCGGCCCGGGAGTTCAAGGCCACCGGGACCACCCGTTACCGGACCATCGCCAGCAACGCGTGGAACATCACCGTCGGCGCGCACACCTACGTCATCGGCGGCAACAGCCAGGCGGAGCACTTCCGGCCGCCGAACGCGATCGCCGGCTACCTCACCAACGACACCTGCGAGCAGTGCAACACGTACAACATGCTCAAGCTGACCCGGGAGCTGTGGCTGCTCGACCCGAACCGGGCGGACTACTTCGACTTCTACGAGCGCGCGCTGATGAACCACCTGATCGGCGGACAGAACCCGGCCGACAGCCGCGGCCACATCACCTACTTCACCCCGCTGCGGCCGGGTGGCCGTCGGGGCGTGGGCCCGGCGTGGGGTGGCGGCACCTGGAGCACCGACTACAACTCGTTCTGGTGCTGCCAGGGCACCGGCCTGGAGATCAACACGAGGTTGATGGACTCCATCTACTTCTACAACGGCACGACGCTGAGCGTGAACCTGTTCACGCCGTCGGTGCTGAACTGGACCCAGCGCGGCATCACGGTCACCCAGACCACCAGCTTCCCGGTCAGTGACACCACCACGCTGACCCTGTCCGGCTCGATGAGCGGCTCCTGGAGCATCCGGGTGCGGATCCCGTCCTGGACCAGCGGCGCGACGATCACCGTCAACGGCACGGTGGAGAACGTCACCGCCACCCCGGGCAGCTACGCCACGGTCACGCGCACCTGGGCCGCGGGCGACACCATCACCGTGCGGCTGCCCATGCAGGTCGCCGTCAAGGCCGCCAACGACAACGCCAACGTCGGAGCGGTCACCTACGGCCCCACGGTGCTGGCCGGCAACTACGGCAACACGGCCCTGAGCACCCTGCCCACCCTCACCGTCTCCTCGATCACCCGGACCAGCACCAGCTCGCTCGCGTTCACCGCCAGCGCCAACGGGTCCACGGTGAACCTCGCCCCCTTCTACGACGCCCACGGCTACAACTACACGGTCTACTGGAACACCAGCGGCAGCGGCGGCCCCACCGGCAGCTACCGCCTGGTCAACGTCGGCACCGGGCTGGTCCTCGGCGTGCAGAACATGTCCACCGCCGACGGTGGTCTGGCCGTGCAGTGGAGCGACAGCGGCACCGCCGACCACAACTGGGTGGTCGTGACCGACGGCAACGCGGTCCGGTTCCGCAACGTCCACAGCAACAAGGTGCTGGGTGTGGAGAACATGTCCACCGCCGACAACGCCCGGGTCCTGCAGTGGGCGGACAACGGCACCGCCGACCACCGGTGGATCCTCGTCGACAACGGTGACGGGACCTACAAGATCCGCAACGTCAACAGCAACAAGCTGCTCGCCATCCTGAACGCCTCGACCGCGATGGGTGCGCAGGCGGTGCAGGATTCGGACAACGGCAGCGCGGACAACCGCTGGCGGCTGGTCCGCAACGCCTGACGATCCGCCCAGCTCGCCGGCGCGCCGGCGCGGTCACCTCAAGGACCGCGCCGGCGACGCCGGGCGAGCGGGCGGTCGTACAGTGGCAGGGTCCTGGCCCCAGTGATCGTGGTGGATCTGTCGGCCCGTGCCGCGGTCCGCCCGGAAGGAGCACAGTGAACCGACCTCTTCGGGCCGCGCTCGGCGGTGCCCTGACCGCCGCCCTCCTGACCTGCCTCGCCGTCGCGCCCGCGCAGGCACACCCCGCCGGGCGGCTGCCCACCGTCCTCGCCCTGCCCGACGGGTTCGCACCCGAGGGCATCGCCACCGCCGGCCGGTACGCGTATGTCGGCTCCCGCGCCACCGGCGCCATCCAGCGCGTCGACCTGGTCACCGGCCGGGGTACGACGATCGGCGCACCCACCGGCACCCCGTCGCTCGGCCTCAAGATCGACCCACGCGGCCGGCTCTTCGTCGCCGGGGGCACCGCCGGCGACGCCCGCGTGCTCGACACCCGCACCGGTGAGGTGCTGGCGCGCTACCAGTTCGCCACCACCCCGACGTTCGTCAACGACGTCATCCTGACCCGCGACGCCGCGTACTTGACCGACTCCAACCGGCCGGTGCTCTACCGGCTGCCGCTCGGTCGTGGCGGCGCCCTGCCGCCCGCCGACAGCTTCACCACCATCGCCCTGACCGGGGCGTACCAGCAGGTCGGCACCGGCGTGAACCTCAACGGCATCACCACCACACCGGACGGCAGTGCGCTGATCGTCGTGCAGTCCAACACCGGGACGCTGTACCGGGTCGACCCGGCGACCGGCGCGACCACCGTTGTGGACGTGCCCGGCTACACCTTCACCAACGGCGACGGGCTGCTGCTGCGCGGGCGCACGCTCCACGTCGTGCAGAACAGCCTGAACACGATCGCGGTGGCCACGCTCAACCACGCGGGCACCAGGGGAACGGTGAGCGGCACCATCACCGACCCGAACTTCGACGTGCCCACCACCGTCGCCGAGGCGTTGGGCCGGCTCTACCTGCCCAACGGCCGCTTCACCACGCCACCGACCCCGACCACGCCGTACACCGTCGTCGCGGTCCGCGCCCGCTGAGGTGGACCGAGGGGGTACGCGCACCGCGGGTGCCCCCTCGGCCGCCCCGGCGGCGAGGGCCGGCAGTCAGTAGGATCACGGGCACCTCGGCGACGACTGCCGCCCTCTGCACCCGGAGCCCGCGTGGCCGACCCCCGCTCGCACCGCCTTCTGCGTCGCGCCCTGGCCGTCGGCTGTCTGCTCGCCGCCGCCGCACTGCCCGCCGGGCCGCCGCCGGCCAGCCCGGCGGACCGCACCGGGCCGACGGTCCTGCGGGTGCTCCAGATGAACCTCTGCAACAGCGGCCGCGCCGCGTGTTTCAGCGGCCGATCCCTGCCACGGGCCACCGAGGTGATCGGCACCGAGGCGCCCGACCTGGTCACCCTCAACGAGATCTGCCGGGACGATGTGGCCGTCCTGGAGCGGGTGTTCGCGACGGTGCACACCGGGCGGCGGGTCGTCTCCGCGTTCCAGGCCGCCGGTGACCGCCCCAGCGGAGGCGACACGCGCTGCCGCAACGGCCAACCGTACGGCGTGGGACTACTGACGCGGGCGCGGGCGCCGGACACCGCGCCTGCCGTGTACCGCGGGATCCACCCGACGCAGGACCTCGCGGACCCCGAGGAACGAGCCTGGCTCTGCGTCGACGTCGACGCGGTCCTGCTCGCCTGCACCACACATCTGGCGGCCACCGGCTACGCGGTCGCGCTCGCCCAGTGCCGCCACCTGCTCGACACGATCCTGCCGCCGATCCGTCGGCGGAGCGGGTACGTGCCCGTCCTGCTGAGTGGCGACCTCAACCTGCGCGCCGGCGGCGACCCCGACGTGCGCTCCTGCGTAGCGCCCGGGCACCAGCGGATCGACGACGGCGCGCGGCAACACGTCGTGGCGACGACCGACATCGGCCTCTGCTGCCGCAGGTCGGTGCCGATGCACGGGACGACCGACCACCCCGGGCTGCTGGCCACCCTCCGGATCGACGGCGGCCGGCCGACGACCTGACCCCGCATCGGCCGTGCCGCGCCCCGATCAGCGGGGTGGGGTGTCCCGGCGGGACGGGAACGGGGTGCCCGGCTGACCGAGGGTGGAGCGGGCGCGCAGCCCGACCGGGTCCGGGGCGGCGGCGGGCGTCGACGCGGCAGCCGGCTCCGGGACCCGTCGCCCATCGAGGTACGCGGCGGCGGCCCGGTCGTCGTCGGTCGGGGCGGCGAGCAGGGCGTAGAGCAGACCGACGACGCCGAAGATCACCGCCACCATGATCGGCACCAGCAGGGTGCTCACCTGGGCGCCGGTCACCCCGCCCACGCGTTCGTGCCGGTGCACCGACAGGGCGCTCATCCCGGTGAAGTGCATCCCGTTCACGGCGATGCCCATGACCAGCGCGGAGACGAAGATCGCCAGCCCTCGTTGAACGGTCATCGCGAGCCACAGCGCGACGGTGGACGCCACGACAGCGATGACCACCGAGAGCACGACGCGGAGGGAGTCGTAGCCGAGGCTGCCGTTGAGGCGCATGGCCGCCATGCCGGTGTAGTGCATGGAGGCCACCCCGGCGCCGGTGAAGATGCCACCGGCGACCAGACGTACCGGATTCAACCGGCCGGTGCCCACGATGGCCAGGCCGATACCGACCGCCACCACGGCGATGGCCGTGCTCGCCGCGGTCAGCGGCACGTCATAGCGGATCCGGGTGCCCTCGACGGCGAAGCCCAGCATGGCCATGAAGTGCATCGCCCAGATGGCGGTGCCGCCGAGCGCCCAGGCCGCCAGCAGACCCCACCAGGCCCGCTGGCCGGTCGTGCGCGCGGTACGGATGCGCCCCGCGCACACCAGCCCGAGGACCGAGCCGAGCACGGACAACGCGTAACTCAACGCGGGTGTGATCCACCCGTACTCAAAGTGATTGATATCCGCCACAGCGGTCTTCTCCCCGATCGTTACCGGCGCGTCAACGAAGGCGCTCGGCAATGATCAGGGGTGGCGTGATCAGGCGCAACAGTGCCCCCCAGCTATTCGGGGGGTGCTGTCGCGGTGACTGTCCGAAGCGTTGATTCGACGGCGATCGTGACTGAATGTGACGATCAGGCGGTGGTGTGATACGCCAGCACGCCCCGGTTGACGGCCGCGATCGCCTGCCGGGCGGTGGACCGCAACTCCGGCGAGGCGCCGCCGGAGTCGGCGAGCTGACCGAGCAGGTCGACCACCTGCCGCGCCCACCGGACGAAGTCACCGGCGGGCATCTCGCCGTCGATCTCGTGACCACTGCCGAGCACCTTGGCCAGCGCCTCGCCCCGGGCCCACCGGTAGACGGGCCAGGCGAAGCCCAGATCCGGCTCCCGGGTCGCGGTCAGCCCTCGCGTGGCCTCGTCGGCCTCGATCTCGCCCCAGAGCTTCACGGTCTCGTCCACCGCGTCGGCCACCGGCCCCCGCGGCAACGACGCCCGCTCGTCGACGTCGCGACGCGCCTCGAAGACCACCACCGACACCGCGGCGGCCAACTCGGCCGGCGACAGGCCGTCCCACACCCCCCGGCGCAGGCACTCGGCGACCAGCAGGTCCGCCTCGGTCCAGATCCGACCGAGCATCCGGCCGGCGTCGGTGACCGCGCCGTCGCGAGCGAGGTAACCGCGGTCGGTCAACAGCGCCACGATCCGGTCGAAGGTCCGCGCCAGGGACCCGGTCCGCCCGGAAACCCGCTCGCGCAGCTCCTCGGTGTCGCGCTCCAGCCGCCGCCGGCGCTCCGCCCAGCGGGCGTGGTCCTCCCGCTCCGGGCAGGCGTGGCAGGGGTGGTTACGCAACTCGGTGCGGAGCTGGGCGATCTGGTGATCGTCGCCGGCCGCCTGCCGGGAACGGCCACCCCGCCGGCCGCCGTGCCGGTCCAGGCCGGTGCCGCTGACCTCGGCGGCCAGATCCCGCCGGGCGCCCGGTGAACGGTGGTTGAAGTGCTTGGGCACCCGGATCCGGGCCAGCACCTCGGCCGGCGTGGTGAAGTCACCGGGGCTGACCCGCCCGGCCCACCGGTCCTGGGTGAGCACCAGCGGCCGGGGCTCACCGAACCCGCCGGTCGCCGGGTCCAGCACGACGGCCAGGCCGGCCCGCCGGCCGGACGGCACCCGGATCACGTCGCCGATGCGCAGCCGCTCCAGCGACGCCACCGCGGCCGCCTTGCGCTGGGTCTGCCCCTGCCGGGCGATCGCCTTCTCCCGGTCCGCGATGGCCACCCGCAGCGCGAAGTACTCGTCGAAGTCGCCGTGGTGGCAGGCGGCCTCCGCGCCGTACGCCTCGATGGTCTCGGTGTTGCGCTGCACCTGCCGGGCCAGGCCGACCACCGACCGGTCCGCCTGGAACTGGGCGAACGAGGACTCCAGCAGTGCCCGAGCCGGTTCCGCGCCGACCGTGCCGACCAGGTTCACCGCCATGTTGTACGACGGCCGGAAACTGGAGCGCAACGGGTACGTGCGGGTGGACGCCAGCCCGGCCACGTGCCGTGGGTCGGTCTCCGGGGACCACACCACGACGGCGTGCCCCTCCACGTCGATGCCCCGACGGCCGGCCCGACCGGTGAGCTGCGTGTATTCCCCAGGGGTCAGGTCGACGTGCGCCTCACCGTTGTACTTGACCAGCCGCTCCAACACCACGCAGCGGGCCGGCATGTTGATGCCCAACGCCAGGGTCTCGGTGGCGAAGACCGCCTTGACCAGGCCCCGGACGAACAACTCCTCGACGATCTCCTTGAACACCGGCAGCATGCCGGCGTGGTGGGCGGCCAGGCCGCGCTCCAGGCCGTCGAGCCACTCCCAGTAACCGAGCACCGACAGGTCCTCGCTGGGGATCGCGGTCACCCGCGACTCGACCACCCGCCGGATCTCGGCCCGCTCGTCGGGCGAGGTGAGCCGCAGACCGGCGGCGAGGCACTGCTGCACCGCGGCGGCGCACCCGGCCCGGCTGAAGATGAACAGGATCGCCGGGAGCAGACCCTCCCGGTCCAGCCGGTCGACGATGTCCGGGCGCAACGGCCCACGCCAGCGCGGGCCACGCCGGCCGGAGCCCGGCCCGGCGCTGCGCCCCTCCCCCAGCTCCAGGCGGCGCACCTGGTCCCGGGTGTAGCGCAGCAACTCCGGGTGCACGTCGTGCTTGCGGGCGGCGTCCGCGTCGTGGAACAGGTCGAACATCCGCTTGCCGACCAGCATGTGCTGCCACAACGGCACCGGTCGGTGCTCGCTGACCACCACCGCGGTCTCGCCGCGCACGGTGACCAGCCAGTCGGCGAACTCCTCGGCGTTGGACACGGTCGCCGACAGCGAGACGAGGGTGACCGAGGAGGGCAGGTGAATGATCACCTCTTCCCACACGCCACCGCGGAACCGGTCGGCCAGGTAGTGCACCTCGTCCATCACCACGTACGCCAGCCCCTGCAACGTGCTGGAACCCGCGTAGAGCATGTTGCGCAGCACCTCGGTGGTCATCACCACCACCGGCGCGTCACCGTTTATCGCGTTGTCGCCGGTCAACAGGCCAACCTGTTCGACACCGTAGCGGGCGACCAGGTCGTGGTACTTCTGGTTGGACAACGCCTTGATCGGCGTGGTGTAGAAGCACTTGCGCCGGACCGGCGGGTCGTCGCCGGGCGCCGGGTCGTCGGGCCTCCCGCGCAACGCCAGGTGGACCGCGAACTCCCCCACCACCGTCTTACCGGCCCCGGTGGGGGCGCAGACCAGCACCCCGCTGCCCCGCTCCAGTGACTGACACGCCTCCCGCTGGAAGTCGTCGAGGTCGAACCCCAGATCGAGGGCGAACTCGTCCAACGCCGGAAACTCTGCGGCCTGTGCGGCCCGGCGGCGCGCCGCTGCGTACCGCTCGGCGGGGCTCGACATGGCACCAAGATTAGTGCGTGCCGGGAGCGGGCACCCGACAAGGCCGTCCGGTTGGGCCGTCTGGGACGGTCGGTAGGGTGCACGACGTGCCGGACCATGCGCAACCGCCCCAGACTCGTTCGCCGGGCAGCCCCGAGGCCGCCGCCCCCCGGGCGTCCCGACGGCCCGTCAAGGCGGTGCTCTTCGACTTCCACGGCACCCTGGCCCAGGTGGAGGAGCCCCGGCAGTGGGTGCTGGAGGCCGCGGCGGCGTGCGGGGTCACCCTGGACCGCGTCAAGGCCACCTCACTTGCCGACCGTCTGCTGACCGCCGGGCGTGCCGGCGGGCCACTACCGGCGCGGGTGCCACCGCGACTGGCTGAGCTGTGGGCCGACCGGGATCTCTACCAGCACGCCCACCGGGGCGCCTACACCGGGCTGGCCGAAACGGTCGACGCCGGCATCGAGGGCTTCGCCGACGCTCTCTACGACCGGCTGCTGACCGCCCAGGGCTGGCTGCCGTACCCGGACACCGCGCCGACACTGACCGCGCTGCGCGCCGCCAGAGTACCCGTGGCGGTGGTCAGCAACATCGGCTTCGACGTACGACCGCACTTCGACACCTGGGGGCTGACCGACCTGGTCGACGCGTTCGTGCTGTCGTACGAGGTGGGGCGCTGCAAACCCGACCCGGCCATCTTCTGGCGGGCCTGCGGCATGCTCGGCGTCGACGCGGAGCAGACGCTGATGGTCGGCGACACCCCGGCGGACGCGGGAGCGGTGGCGGCGGGCTGCGCGGTGCTGGTGCTCCCCACCGCCGACCCGGGTCGGGAGAACGGGCTGGGGGCGGTGCTCGACCTCGCCCTGCCGGGCTGACCCGCGCGCCGTCAGGCCGGAACCAGAAGCCGTACGCCGGTAGCAGCTCGGGGCCGAGCGGCAGCGGAGTCAGACGGTCGCTGCCGCCCGCAGCGGACGCCAGGCCACGACAGTGATCGTCGCCATCATCACGGCGGCGATCCAGAACGGCGTGGTGATCCCCCAGAGGCTGGCGAACAGGCCGCCCAGGAGTGACCCCCTGCCCGAAGACGGCTCCGGCGATGGAGGCCGGATGGTCGGTGACGGAGGCGACCAGCAGCGGGCCGGCAGCCATGGCGACGCCGTCGCCGACGTTGGACACCGCGGCGGCGGTCCACAGGTTGGTGAGCCGACCGCATTTCGGCAGGTCGACACCGCCGCGAGGGAGCCGGAGCCGACCGCTACCGTCGTGCGCGTGACCGAGACGCTGCTGCCCACGCCCACGCCGGCCGACACGCCACCGGCCCGGCGCGGCGGCGTCGTCGCCGTGGGGCTGGTGCTCGGCGGGGCGGTGTCGGTGCAGTTCGGGTCCGCCGTGGCCGCGCTGCTCTTCCCGCGTACCGGGGTGGCCGGCGCGGTGACCCTGCGGCTGACCATCGCGGCGGTGCTGCTGCTCATCGTGTGCCGGCCCCGACTGCGCGGGTACGACCGGTCGGCCTGGCTCGCGGCGGGCGCGTTCGGGTTGGCGCTGGCCGGCATGAACTCGCTGTTCTACCAGGCCATCGACCGCATCCCACTGGGGCCGACGGTGACTCTCGAGGTGCTCGGCCCGTTGGCGCTGTCGGTGTTCAGCGCCCGGCGACTGGCGAGCTGGGGCTGGGCGGGGCTCGCCCTGGCCGGGGTGGCGCTGCTCGGGCAGAGCGGCTTCGACCGGCTCAACCCGGCCGGGGTGGCCTTCGCGTTCGGCGCGGGCGCGATGTGGGCCGCGTACATCGTGCTGAGCGCCCGGGTCGGCGGCCGGTTCCCGGGCGCGGACGGGCTGGCCCTGGCGCTGACCGTCGCCGCGCTCGTCACCCTGCCGCTGGGCATCGTGGACGGCGGCGCGGTGTTGCTCGACCCGCCGGTGCTGGCGCTCGGCGCCGCCCTCGCGGTGCTCGCCTCCGGGCTGCCCTACACCCTCGAGCTGCTGGCGCTGCGACGGATGCCGACCGCCACGTTCGCGGTGCTGATGAGCCTCGGCCCGGCCGTCGCCACGCTCGCCGGGTGGCTGGTGCTGCGGCAGGCCCTCACCCTGCTGGAGTGCGCCGCCATCGTGCTGGTCATCACGGCCAGCATCGGAGCGGTACGGGTCAACGCAGCAGCCGCACGGCGCCCGGAACAGCGCTGATCGTCACCGGCAGCTCCAGGGAACGTTCCCCGTCGGCGTACGTGACGATGCCGTCGGCGGCCAACTCCACGGTGCGGGCCCGGTAGCTGCTCACCAGGGGGTGGCTCACGTGGGTGCCCTGGTAGATGCGCGGCTTCACCCGGATCAGCGTCCGGCGGTTGACCCGACCCGCCACCACCACGTCCAGCAGCCCGTCGGTCGGGTCGGCGGCGGGACAGATCCGCATCCCGCCCCCGTACGTCGGGCAGTTACCCACCGCCACCAGCACCGCGTCGAGGTCGTGCGGCACCCCGTCGAGGCGCAGCGTGTAGCGGCGGGGGCGCAGCCGGGCCAGCTCGACCAGGATCGCCAGGTCGTACCGGCGGGGGCCGCGCGGCCAGCGCATCCGGTTGGCCCGCTCGTTGACGATCGCGTCGAACCCCGCCGCGAGGACCGCCCCGAACCACCGCTCGGCGCCGTCGGCCCCGGTCATCCGGGCCAGATCGACGACGTGGGTCCGGCCGCCCCGCAACGCTGACACGATCACCTCCACCGCCGCCACCGGGTCGGCGGGAAATCCGGTGTCGAGGGCGAAGTCGTTGCCGGTCCCCGCCGGCACCGGACCGAACGGCACGGCGGTGCCGGCGACCGCCTGCATCGCCTGGTGCACGGTGCCGTCCCCACCGATCGCGACAAGCGCGCCGATGCCGTCGGCGACGGCGGCACGACAGGCCGCCTCCGCCTCGCCCGGACTGGCCGCCGACAACACACGGACCGGTCGGCCGGCGGCGGCCAGCCCGTCCAGCAGCCGGGGCAGCAGTGCCCGGTGCCGCCCCCGACCGGCGGTCGGGTTGGCGAGCACCGCCACGGGGCCGCCGGGGAGCGGGGCGCGGTCGGCCGGGGCACCGGCAGGCGGGCCGGGCAGGTGATCGTCTGCGGTCACGGGCAGCACCGTACCGGTCGGACACTCACCGTTTCCCGGGGGCAGGCACGGACACCACCGGTAACGCGCCGACGCCGCCCCCGGGGAACGGGGACGGCGTCGGCGGACCGGGCGGCGCGGGGCCGTCAGGTCATGTCGTCGTAGCGCCGCTCGATCGGCGCCGGTGCGGCGACCGGCTCGGGTACGCCGATCGGCGCGACCGAGTCGACCCGCTGCCCGGCCACGACCGGGTCCGCGTCGAACTCCAACGGCGACACCTCGTCGTCGTCGATGCCGGCGTAGATCTCCTTGCCCCGCCCACGCCGCTTGTCATTGATGAACGCGATACCCACCGCGCCGAAGTAGAGCGCGGAGAGGCAGAGCGCCAACGCGGTCATCCCGAACGGGTCCGGGGTGGGGGTGACGACGGCGGAGAACGCGAAGAAGACGAAGATCGCCACCCGCCACCAGCTGAGCAACCGTTTCGCACTGGCGATGCCCACGAAGTTGAGCATCAGCACGACAAGCGGGAACTCGAACGCCACACCGAACAACAGGATCAGGTTGGTGACGAAGGAGATGTACTTAGTGATCTCCAGTGTCGTGCTGATCTGGCTGTCCGAGATGCTGAGCAGGAACTCCAGGCCCTTGGCCGTGACGAAGTACGCCAGCACCGCGCCGGCCGCGAACAGCGGCGCCGCCAGAGCGGTGAAGAAGTACGCGTAGCGCCGCTCGTGCCGGTGCAGGCCGGGCGCGATGAACGCCCAGAGCTGGTAGAGCCAGATCGGCGCGGCCACGATCAACCCGACCCAGAGCGCGACCTTCAGGTTGAGCAGGAACAGGTCGGCCGGGCCGAGTTGCACGAACTCACACTTGCCGTCGACATATCTGGCCTGAGGCAGGTCGCAGTAGGGCTGCTGGAGCAGGTGCAGCACCGGCTCGGCCAGCCAGAAACCGAAACCGAAACCGATCAGGATCGCCAGAGACGCACGGAACAGACGGTTACGCAGCTCGCGGACGTGCTCGATGAGTGTCATCGAGCCGTCGGCGGCTCGCTCGAACGCCTTGGGGCCGCGTTTGCGCAGTGCGAAGGCCACGGTGGTGGGGCCCTTCGGTCAGTTGTCGCGGACGCGGTGCACCGGGTCGACGACCGGCTGCTGCGTCGGCGCCTGCTGGTACGGCGCCTGCTGCGGCTGCCCGGCGTACGGCGCCTGCTGCCCGGCGTGCGGCGGCAACGGCTGGTAGCCAGCCTGCGCGTCAGCCTTCTCGGCGAGGTCGCGGTCGTCGTCCTGCAGGCTCTTGGTCTCGGCCTTGATGATCCGCAGCGACCGACCCAGCGAACGAGCAGCGTCGGGAAGCCGCTTCGCCCCGAAGAGCAGGATCAGCACAACCACGAGAACAGCGATGTGCCACGGCTTGAGGGCACCCATGAGAAGCTCCAGTCGCTCTGTGTCCGAGGGGTGGTACGCAGCCCATCGTACGTGCGGATCGGCTGCCTGACACCCGCCGGGTGGGGGTGGTTCGGCACGAAGGGTGAAGTCTCGACCAACACGCGATGATCCGTCAACAGCCGCCGGGCACCCAGCTCGGCGGGGCGCGATCAGCCGCGCTTGGCCTTGATCACCGCGAGCCGTTGGGACGTGGTGTCGAGTTGGCGTTGGACATCCTCGGCGCGCTGCTGCAACACCTCTGCGGTCTCCCGCAGCGCCTCGGCCTCGGCGGCCCGTCGCTGCAACGCCACCGCGGCGCGGCGCAGCCGAGGCAGCCGGGTCAGCACCGGGCGTACGGCCAGCACGAGCGCCACGAGCGGGAGCAGCACCACCGCGAGCACGATCCAGATCAGCACGGCGGTCAGCCTACTGGGTACGGCCGGCCACCGCCGGGTCGCCCGCCGGCTCGCTCGTCGCGTCGACCTCGGGCACCCGAAGCACGGCCGCGGGGGCGGGGGCGGGCACGGCGTAGGCGTCCAACGCGGCGGTCGCCGCCGCTCGTACCTGCTCGGCCAGCTCGGCCGGGGCGACCACGACGGCGTCCGGGCCGAGGCCCAGCACGAACCGGCGGGCCCAGCCCAGGTCGGTGACCCGCAGGGAGACCAGCCACTGGTCGCCGTCACCGGCCTCGACCCGCTCGCACGGATAATATTCGGTGATCCACCGCTCGCTCCGGCCGATGCGCAGCGTGATCAGCGGCAGGTCCGGCGAGGGGCGGAAGACACCCTCGGTGAGGTCGTGCGGAACGGCCTGCGGCGGGACGGTGGCCGGCTCGGGTAGCTCGGTGATCGCGTCGATCCGGTCTGCCCGGAACAGGCGGACCGCCTCCGCGCGCCGGCACCACGCCTCCACGTAGGCCCGGCCGCCGACCATCAGCATCCGCAGGGGGTCGATGACGCGCTCGGTGGTCTCGTCCCGGGCGGCGGTGTAGTAGGTGATCCGCAGCGCCCGGCCGCCCTTCACGGCGGTCCGCAGCGCCTCGACCCGCGGGGTGTCGCCGGGCAGCCGGACCGCCACCGGGGCGCCCACCAGGTCACCAGCGTCCTCGATCTTCGCCAGGGCGCGTTCGACGGCCTCCCGGTTGGCCACCCCGGGCGTCTCGGCGAGCATCCGCAACGCCACCACCAGCGCGAGGGCCTCGTCCGGGGTGAGCCGCAGCGGCCTGTCGATGCCGGCGTCGTAGGTGATGGTCACCCGGTCACCGTCGAACGCCATGTCGATCAGGTCGCCGGGGCCGTAACCGGGCAGCCCGCAGACCCACAGCAACTCCAGGTCCTCCCGGAGCTGGCGGTCGGTCACACCCAGGTCACCGGCCGCCTCGGCGATCTCGATGCCGGGTCGGGCCAGCAGGTAGGGCACCAGGTTGAGCAGGCGGGCCAGCCGGTCGGCGGACGCGCGGGAACCGCCCCGGGCGGCCGGGCGGGTCACCGGGCACCGCCGGTGACGGCCAGCTCGTCGTGCCGGACGGCGATCTCCTTGAGTCGTTGGATGACCGCGTCGCGGACCTCCGGTGGGTCGAGCACCCGCACGTCCGGGCCGTAGCCGACGAGGTGGCCGGCCAACCCGTCCGGGTCCGCGTACGGCAGGACCAGGCGGTCGCCGTCCGGCCCGGTGGTCACCTCCACGGCCCAGCGCCGCAGTCCGGCGGCCCGGCCCGCGGCGGCCAGCACGGCGGCCCGGCCGGTGCGCTCCACCGGACCCGACCAGCGGGCCACGTGGCTGATCAGGTCGACGTTCGGCGGCGGCTGGTACGCGCCGGGCACGCCCGTCACCCGGACCGTGCCGACCACCCGGGACAGCCGGAAGCAGCGGGTCGCCGCCCGGTCCAGGTCGTGGCCGACCACATACCACCGGCCGCGCCAGCAGACCACGCCCCACGGTTGCAGTCGCCGCCGGCTGGGCGCGTCCCGGTCGGGCACCCGGTAGTCGAAACCGACCTCGCGGCGGTCCCGGGCGGCGGCCGTCAGCGGCGCGAACGCCGGATCGACGGTGACCATCGGCTCCAGGCCCAGGGTGGCCTGCGGATCCACGTCCACCCCGGCGGCGCGCAGCTTGGCCAGCCCGGACGACGCGGCGGCGGCCAGCCCGGCGTGCTGCCACAGCCGGGCGGCGATGCCCACCGCGGCGGCCTCGTCGGGCTCCAGCAGGATGTCGGGCAGCGCGTACTCGCGGTGGGCGATCCGATAACCCGGCTCGGCGTCGAAGGCGCTCGCCGTGCCCGTCTCCAGTGGCACACCCAGCTCACGCAGCTCGGCCTTGTCCCGCTCGAACTTGCGTTGGAACGCCTCGTGGTCGCGCGCGTCGTCCGGGTCGTGCTCGTAGCCGGGCACGGTCGCGGCGATCTGCGCGGCGGTCAGGAACCGTCGCGTGGACAGCAGACAGATCACCAGGTTGACCAGGCGTTCGGTGCGGGTCCGCGACACCCGGTAGACGCTAGCAGCCGACACGCCGGCGACGTGCACCCACGCGGGCGTGCCGCACACTTGTTCGGATCCGGCCTCCCCCAACGCCTCGCCGTTTCCGGTCATAGGGTGATCCTCATGTCGCAAGCGGAGGACCGGATGTCGCAGGCGGAGGCCAGGCCGGAGAGCGAAAGCGTCGGCACGGTCGTCGTCGCGGGTGTCGCCAACCTCGCCATCGCGATCGCCAAACTGATCGCCGGGCTGATCTCCGGATCGGCCGCGATGCTCTCCGAGGCCGCCCACTCGGTCGCCGACACCACCACCGAGGTGCTGCTCTTCCAGGCGCTGCGCCGAGGCGCCCGGCCGGCCGACCAGCGACACCCCTTCGGGTACGGCAAGGAAAGCTACGTCTGGGCGTTCTTCGCCGCGATGTTCACCTTCGTCGCGGGGGCCGGTTTCGCCGTCACCCACGGCGTCACCACGATCCTGGTGCACCAGCACAGCGGCGACTACCTGGTCTCGTACCTCGTCCTGGCGGTGTCGTTCGTCATCGAGTCGATCTCCCTGGCCCGGGCGGTGCGGCAGGTCCGCCGCGAGGCGCGGCGCTGGCACACCACGCCGCGGCGGTTCCTGCGGCTGACCGCCGACACCACCGTCAAGGCGGTCTTCCTGGAGGACAGCGCGGCGCTCATCGGTCTGCTGCTCGCCGGGGCCGGCGTCGGCCTGTCCCACGCCACCGGCGACGAGGTGTGGGACGGCGTCGCGTCGATCCTGATCGGGCTGCTGCTGCTGACGGTCGCCGGGATCCTCGCCGGCAACAACCTGTCGCTGCTGGTCGGCCGGGCCGTCCCGGAGCGGCTGCGCCGCGAGATCGAGCAGGACCTGGCCGGACTGCCCGAGGTGGAGCGCATCGACACCCTGTTGACCATGCAACTCGGCCCGCAGGACATCCTGGTCGCCGCGAAGGTCGACTTCCGCGACGAGGCCACCGGCGCGCAGATCGAGGCCACCGCCGACGAGGCCGAGCGACAGCTCACCGAGCGGTACCCGGAGATTCGCTTCGTCTTCCTCGACCCCACCCGCTCACTGCCGGGGGCCACCGGCACCGCCCGACACACCCAGGCCGGGCCGACCCCGGACGCCGGCGGCCCCGAACCGACCTGATCCGCCACCACCGCCGTACCCGGGCGCGGGCCGTCGGGTCCGCGCGGCTAGCGTGCCCGTCATGGTGCGATGGCGTACGGGGACGGTGGCGACGCTGCGACGGCAGTGGACCGGGGCGGTGGAACTCGACGTCGACCTGCCCGACGGCACGCGCATGCGGGCGCTGGCCTACCCGGAGTTGGTCGGCACACCCGAGCCCGGCGACCGGGTGCTGCTCAACGCCGGTGCGCTGCTGATGGGTTTGGGCACCGGCGGGTACGCCCTGGTGGTGGCCCTGCCGGACCGACTGCCGCCGGACCCCCCGGAGGTCGGCGACACCCGCGACGCCGGGCACCTGGTCAAGGCCCGCTACACGCCGTTGCAGCCGATCCTGCTCGGCGTCGACGAGGAGGCGTCCCCGCACCGCGCGGTACTCGCCGACGCGGACGACCTCGGCGGCCTGCCGGTGGTCACCGCCGATCTGCACTCGGCGCTGCCGGCGATCCTGGCCGGCATCCGGGCCGACCTCCCGCAGGCGCGGGTGGCGTACCTGCTCACCGATGGTGGGGCGCTGCCTGCCTGGTTCTCCCGCACCCTCGCCGGGCTGCGCGCCGACCTGGCCGGCACGATCACCGTCGGACAGTCCTTCGGCGGCGACCTGGAGGCGACCACGTTGCACGGTGGCCTGCTCGCCGCCAGGTACGTGCTCGACGCCGACCTGGCCATCGTCGCCCAGGGTCCCGGCAACCTGGGCACCGGCACCCGGTGGGGGTTCTCCGGTGTCGCCGTCGGTGAGGCGGTGAACGCGATCGCCACCCTGGGTGGACGGCCGGTCGGCTCCCTGCGGATCTCCGACGCCGACCCCCGCCCCCGGCACCGGGGCGTGTCCCACCACAGCCTCACCGCGTACGGCCGGGTGGCCCTCGCCCCGGCGGAGCTGGTGGTGCCCGACGACCTGGACCCGGCCCTCGCGGCCGAGGTGGACGCGTCGTTGGCCCCCCTCGCCGCCCGGCACCGGATCGTCCGGGTGCCCACCGCCGGTCTCGACGCCGCGCTGCGCGCCAGCGCCGTGCCGCTGTCCACGATGGGCCGTGGTCTCGACGCCGATCACGCGTACTTCCTGGCCGCCGCCGCGGCAGGCCGCCACGCCGCCACCCTGCTGTCCTAACCCCCGCCCGCCCTCTGCCCCGTTGGTCATCGGGTTGTTGCCCGCCGCCTCGGAGTGTCAGGGCAATAACCCCATGATCAACGCGAGCATCGCGGGGGTGGGGTGGGGTTAGGCCAGGAAGACCAGGGCCAGCCAGCCGCCGACGATGAGCACCAGCGCCAGCGCCAGCACCCACGTCGGCACGGTGTATTCACCACGGCGGTTACGGTCGACCTCGGCGCGGATCTTCTCCCGCCGGCGTTCGACCCAGTTCTGCCGCTCGGCGCCGCGCTGAGGGCGGTCGGAAGGTCCAGAAGTCGTCATGGCGGACCAAGCTTACCGGCCACCGCGCCGGCCGCGCCGGTGCGCCCACCGGTAGGCCGGCCCCGTCGGCGGACACCACCGCCGGAGCCGGCAGAACCGTCACATGCTGGCGATGAGCCGCTCCACCCGCTCGTCGTACGCCCGGAACGGGTCCTTGCAGAGCACGGTGCGCTGCGCCTGGTCGTTGAGCTTCAGGTGCACCCAGTCCACGGTGAAGTCCCGCCGCTTCTCCTGGGCGTGCCGGATGAACTCGCCGCGCAGCCGGGCCCGGGTGGTCTGCGGCGGCGTCTCCTTGGCCTCGAAGATCTCCGGGTCGGTGGCCACCCGGTCGACCTCGCCACGCCGCTCCAGCAGACCGTAGAGGCCGCGACCGCGACGCACGTCGTGGTAGGCCAGATCCATCTGCGCCACCCGGGGGTGCGACAGCGGCAGGTCGTGCTTGCGCTGGTAGCGCTCGATCAGCCGCAGCTTGCTGACCCAGTCGATCTCCCGCGAGACCGGCTCCAGGTCACCGGACTCCACCGCGTTGAGCACCCGGCCCCACAGCTCGACGACCCGCTTGGCGGCCTGGTCACCGCCGCGCCGCTCAACGAACTCGGTCGCCTTGGACAGGTACTCCTGCTGGATGTCCAGGGCGCTGACCTCCTTGCCGTTGGCCAGCCGCACCTTGCGCCGACCGGTGATGTCGTGCGACACCTCCCGGATCGCCCGGATCGGGTTCTCCAGGGACAGGTCGCGCATCACCACCCCGGCCTCGATCATCCGCAGCACGATGTCGGCGGTGCCGACCTTGAGCAGCGTGGTGACCTCGTTCATGTTGGAGTCACCGACGATGACGTGCAGCCGCCGGTAGCGCTCGGCGTCGGCGTGCGGCTCGTCGCGGGTGTTGATGATCGGACGGCTGCGGGTGGTCGCCGAGGAGACGCCCTCCCAGATGTGCTCGGCCCGCTGCGACAGGCAGTAGACCGCGCCGCGTGGGGTTTGCAGGACCTTGCCGGCCCCGCAGATCAACTGCCTGGTCACCAGGAACGGGATGAGTACGTCAGCCAGCCGGCCGAACTCCCCGTGCCGGGAGACCAGGTAGTTCTCGTGGCAGCCGTACGAGTTGCCGGCCGAGTCGGTGTTGTTCTTGAACAGGTAGATCTCACCCGCGATGCCCTCGTCGTGCAGCCGCTTCTCCGCGTCGACGAGCAGGCCCTCCAGGATCCGCTCGCCAGCCCGGTCGTGGGCGACGAGATCGGTCACCGAGTCGCACTCCGGTGTCGCGTACTCCGGATGCGACCCGACGTCCAGGTAGAGCCGGGCTCCATTACGCAGAAAGACGTTGCTCGACCGACCCCAGGACACCACGCGACGGAACAGATACCGCGCGACCTCGTCCGGGGACAGCCGCCGCTGCCCGCGATAGGTGCAGGTGACGCCGTACTCGGTCTCGAGGCCGAAGATTCGCCGCTCCATGGTGTGACATTAGCCGCCCGGAGGCCCGGTTCGTCACTGTCACACCACAGGTCGTGCCCCGGGGGTGGTCACATACCGGTTGAGTGCGACATTCCGTCCGGACCGAGGCTCGCCACGAACCGCCGGCAGTTGTCGTACTCCGGAAGCAGGCCGCTCTCGCGGGCCTGGGCGAGGGTCGGCGCCGCGTCGTCCCGCGCGGACAGCAACGGAACGTCGGCGGGCCACTCGATGCCCAACTCCTCGTCCAGCGGGTGCACCGCGTGCTCACCCGTCGGGTTGTAGCTGGCCGAGCAGAGATAGCTCAACGTGGCGTCGTCGGTGAGCGCGCAGAAACCGTGCCCCAGCCCCTCGCTGAGGTAGACCGCCCGACGGTCGGTGTCGTCCAGCCGGACGCCCTCCCAACGGCCGAAGGTCGGCGAGCCCACCCGCAGGTCCACGATGACGTCGAGGACCGCTCCGCGCACACAGGTGACGTACTTGGCCTGCCCCGGCGGAACGTCGGCGAAGTGGATGCCGCGCACCACGCCACGGGCGGAGACCGACAGATTGGCCTGGGCCAGCCGCAGCGGATGCCCCACCACGTCGGCGAGCTTGTCGAAGCGGTACCACTCCATGAACATGCCGCGCGGGTCGCCGTGCTGCTGGGGGGTGATCTCCCAGGCGCCCTCGATGCTCAGCTCCCGGATCTTCACCAGGCCACCCCCTGGCGGCCAGTCGGCTCGGCGAGCAGACCGAGCAGGTAGTCGCCGTAACCGCTCTTGGTCAACGGCGCGGCCAACGCGCGCAGCTGATCGTCGTCGATGAGGCCGGCCCGCCAGGCCACCTCCTCGACACAACCGATCTTCAGGCCCTGCCGCTCCTCGACCACCCGGACGAACTCGGCCGCCTGCATCATGGAGGCGAACGTGCCCGTGTCCAGCCAGGCGGTGCCCCGATCCAGCACCGTCACCGACAGCTCCCCGGTCTCCCGGTACACCTCGTTGACCGCCGTGATCTCCAGCTCGCCGCGGGCGCTCGGGGTGAGCTTGCGGGCGATGTCCACGACCCGATTGTCGTAGAAGTACAGGCCGGGCACCGCGTAGCGGGACTTCGGCAGGGCCGGCTTCTCCTCGATCGAGAGCACCCGGCCGGCGTCGTCGAAGTCGACCACACCGTATTCCTGCGGGTTGGCCACCTGGTAGGCGAAGACCCGCCCGCCGACCGGGTCGCCGTGCGCCGCGAGCTGCCGGCCCAGACCACCACCGTGGAAGATGTTGTCGCCGAGGATCAGCGCCACCGACTCCGTGCCGATGAAGTCCGCGCCGAGGATGAAGGCCTGCGCGATGCCCTCCGGGCGCTCCTGGCTGACGTACTCCAGCCGCAGCCCGAACTGGCTGCCGTCGCCGAGCAGCCGACGGAACTGGTCCTGGTCGTCAGGGGTCGTGATCACCAGGATCTCCCGCACCCCGGACATCATCAGGGTGGAGAGCGGGTAGTAGACCATCGGCTTGTCGAAGACCGGCATCAGCTGCTTAGACACCGCACGGGTGATCGGCCAGAGCCGAGAACCGGTGCCGCCGGCAAGTAGGATTCCACGCACCGGGGCAGCCTAGCGGCACAGAAGCAGGATGTGCGGGGGGGTCGCGCCCCGCGCAGCGCACCCAACTTCGCGTACACTTCCCGACCCGTGAGGATCCTCGTCACCGGCGGAGCCGGATTCATCGGGTCGGAGTACGTTCGCCTGCTGCTGGGCAAGCCCCTCGGCAGTGCCGACGGC
>NZ_JBIAKV010000030.1:0-22815 GCF_042872705.1 Micromonospora sp. NPDC005203
CGGTCGAGGCGATCAGCATGCAGGGTGTCACGCACAACCTGCCGGTCGACGCCGCGCAGGTCATCCGCTTCTTCGGGCTGGACGGCAGCACGCCGGCCCCCCCCCCCCCCCCCCCCCCCCCCCCGCGGGCCCCCCCCCCCCCCCCCCCCCCCCCCCCCCCCCCCCCCCCCCCCGCCCGGTGTCGGGTGCTGGTGCGGTCAGCCGGCGTGCTTGCGGCGGGCGGTGGCCCGGCCCCGCTGCTGCTGGTCGAGCACCACCTTGCGGATCCGGACCGTGGCCGGGGTGACCTCGACGCACTCGTCCTCGCGGCAGAACTCCAGGGCCTGCTCCAGCGTGAGCTTGCGCGGCGGGACCAGCTTCTCGGTCTCGTCGGAGGTCGACTGCCGCATGTTGGTGAGCTTCTTCTCCTTGGTGATGTTGACGTCCATGTCGTCGGAGCGGGAATTCTCCCCGACGATCATGCCCTCGTACACCTCGGTGGTCGGCTCGACGAAGAGCTGACCGCGCTCCTGCAGGTTGGTCATCGCGAAGGCGGTGACCGCGCCGGCCCGGTCGGCGACCAGGGAGCCGTTGTTGCGGGTCCGCAGCTCACCGAACCACGGCTCGTAGGACTCGAAGACGTGGTGCAGGATGCCGGTGCCCCGGGTGTCGGTGAGGAACTCGGTGCGGAAGCCGATCAGGCCCCGCGCCGGGACCAGCCACTCCATCCGGATCCAGCCGGTGCCGTGGTTGACCAACTGCTCCATCCGGCCCTTGCGGGTCGCGAGGAGCTGGGTGATCGCGCCCAGGTATTCCTCCGGGGCGTCGATGGTCAGCCGCTCGACCGGCTCGCAGGTCTTGCCGTCGATCTCCTTGGTCACGACCTGCGGCTTGCCGACGGTCAGCTCGTAGCTCTCGCGGCGCATCTGCTCGACCAGGATGGCCAGCGCCAGCTCACCACGGCCCTGCACCTCCCAGGCGTCCGGCCGCTCGGTGGGCAGGACCCGCAGGGACACGTTGCCGACCAGTTCCTTGTCGAGGCGGTCCTTGACCATCCGGGCGGTGACCTTGGCGCCCTTGACCCGGCCGACCAGCGGCGAGGTGTTGGTGCCGATTGTCATCGAGATGGCCGGCTCGTCGACGGTGATCAGCGGCAGCGCGACCGGGTTCTCCGCGTCGGCGAGCGTCTCGCCGATCATGATCTCGGGGATGCCGGCGACCGCGATGATGTCGCCCGGCCCGGCGGTCTCGGCCGGCTTGCGCTCCAGGCCCTCGGTCATCAGCATCTCGGAGATGCGGACCCGCTGGGTGCTGCCGTCGGTGCGGCACCAGGCCACCGTCTGGCCCTTGTTGATCGTGCCCTGCCGGACCCGGCAGAGCGCCAGCCGGCCGAGGAACGGCGAGGCGTCGAGGTTGGTGACGTGCGCCTGCAGGGGAGCGCCCTCGTCGTACGAGGGCGGCGGGATGTAGTCCAGCAGGGTGCGGAACAGTGGCTCCAGGGAGGTGCTGTCGTCCGGCACCGAACCGTCGGCGGGCTGGGTCAGCGAGGCGATGCCGTCGCGGGCGCAGGCGTAGACGATCGGGAAGTCGATCTGCTCCTCGTCGGCGTCCAGGTCGAGGAAGAGCTCGTAGGTGTCGTCCACGACCTCCTTGATCCGGGCGTCCGGACGGTCCACCTTGTTGATCACCAGGATGATCGGCATCCGGGCCCGCAGCGCCTTGCGCAGCACGAAGCGGGTCTGCGGCAGCGGGCCTTCGCTGGCGTCGACGAGCAGCACCACGCCGTCGACCATGGTCAGGCCGCGCTCGACCTCGCCACCGAAGTCGGCGTGGCCGGGGGTGTCGATGATGTTGATGGTGACCGGGTCGGAGCCGTCCGCCGGCAGGTAGTGCACGCCGGTGTTCTTGGCCAGGATCGTGATGCCCTTTTCCCGCTCCAGGTCCCCGGAGTCCATCACCCGCTCGGTGTTCTCGCCGCGTGCGCCGTACGCGCCGGCCTGCCGCAACATGGCGTCGACCAGGGTGGTCTTGCCGTGGTCGACGTGAGCGATAATGGCGACGTTGCGGAGGTCGGTGCGAAGCTGCATACCCTCTATCCTTCCGCCTGCGCTCGCGCAGGCCGCGTCGGGGTCACCCCCAGGTGCCCCTGATCTATGGTGAAACTGCTGTCCGGGTGGTTCCCCCGGCTGGCATGCTGACTCCCGTGTTCCGGGGGCCTGAGTGCACGACCTGCTGACCTGGGTGCAGAGTCTGCCCGCCCTCTGGATCTACCTGGTCGCCGCGCTGATCGTGGCGGGCGAGACCGCGGTGATCTTCGGCCTGCTCGTGCCGGGTGAGGCTACCCTGCTGCTCGTCGGCTTCCTCACCTACAACGGTACCCTGCGGCTCGGACCGGCGTTGCTCGCGATGATCGTCGCGGCGGTCCTCGGCGACGGGCTGGCCTTCCGCGCGGGCCGGCGCTACGGGCCCCGGCTGCGCGCCGGGCTGGGTCAACGGGTCGGTCCCGAGCGGTGGGCCAGGGCCGATGCCATGCTCGCCCGGCTCGGTGGGCGGGGTGTGTTCGCGGCCCGCTGGGTGGCCTTCGCCCGCACCCTGGTGCCCCGGCTGGCCGGCGCGGCCGGCATGCCGTACCGGCGGTTCGCACCGTGGAACCTGGCCGGGGCGGCGACCTGGGTGGGCGGCTCGGTCCTGCTCGGTCACCTCGCGGGTGAGTCGTACGACACGGTCTCCCGGCTGCTCGGCCGGGCCACCGGTGTGGCGCTGCTGCTGCTGGCCGGTCTGCTGGGCGTCGTGCTGGTCGGCCGGTGGCTGGGTCGCAATCCCGACCCGGTCCGCGCGCTGCTGTCCCGGGCCGGCGCGTTACCTCCGGTGCGGTGGCTCACCGCCCGCTACGGGGTGCTGTTCTTCCTGGTGGCCATGCGGATCGGGCCGGCCTGGACGCTGCTGCTCAATCTGGCCGCCGGGCTCCTGCTGCTTTTCGCCGCCGGGCTCGCCATCGCCGGCCTGCTCGCCGTGGTGATCCGCAACAGTGGGCTGGCCGCGCTCGACGACGCCATCGCGGCGTGGTTCGCCGCCCGGCGTACCCCCGACGCCGCCGAGGCCACCATGGTCGTGGTGTCGGCGGTGCGAGGCTCGGTGTTGATCACCCTGGTGGGGTTGGTGGCAGCGGTGCTGGCGTGGCGTAGCCGACCATGGCGGGCGGACCTGCTCAGCGTGGTCGGCACGGCCGGTGCGTTCGTGCCGCTTGTGGTGCTGGCCGTGGCCGCCGAGCTGACAGGTGCGCACGGCGCCACACCCGATGGCGGTGACGTGGCCGCACTCTCGACCCAGAACGCCGTGGCCGCGGCGAGCTTCTGCACCCTGGCCTGGCTGGTGTCGCGCAGTGCCCGCTGGCCGGCGGCGGTGGCCGCGTGGACGACCGCCGCCGCGGGGGTGCTCGGGATCGGCGGTGCACGGCTCTACCTCGGCCTGGACACGGCGAGCGGGACCGCCGCGGCGGTGCTGCTCGGGGTGCTCTGGACTGTGGTGTTCATGGTCGCCTGGGCCACCCGGGACCGGGCCGTCGGTGATCTCGAACAGCCGGACGACCAGGTGCGCACGCCGCCGCAGGGGCATCGACGCCCGGTGGAACCCTGTTAGGGTGCGACCACTGTCACACGGGGGAGCATGGAAATGGTTCGATGGATAAGGCGGCTGGGCGCTGCCGCGCTCGCCGGGCTGCTGTTGTCAAGCGTGCTGGTCGGGTGCGCCGGCGAGGGGAAGAGTCCGCAGGACCAGACCGCTCCGGTCGCGCTCGCCGACACGCCGTTGGAGGCCCCCACCGACGAGGCCGGCGCGGAGCCGAGCCCCTCGGTGAGCGCCGTGGCGTCATTGGGTGCCGCGCCGAGCCGCCGCGCGTCCCCATCCCCGACCGCGAAGCCGAAGAAGAAGCCGACCCGCACGGCCCCGAAGCCGCTCGCGGTGGCGAAACCGCCCACCGAGACCGTGGTCCCGCCGGCGCCGCCGAAGCCGGCGCCGAGCTCCTGCAAGCCGACCTACCGGGGCACCGAGGTGGCCCAGGCCGAGGTGAAGGCGGCGCTGACCGAGGCGGCCGGCCGTTCCTACTGGCCGGTCTCCGCGCCGGGCATCAAGATTCCACTTGACCTGCTCAAGGCCACCGCGTGGCAGGAGAGCGGCTGGCAGTCCAACATCTACGCCTGCGACGGCGGCGTGGGGTTGATGCAGGTGATGCCGGGCACCGCGACCTGGATGAACCAGCGGTTCGAGCAGAGCTACGAGATCGACGACTACGGGGACAACGCCACCCTGGGGGCCACCTACCTGGCCTGGGTCACGAAGTACATCGGCGACATGTACTTCGAGTCCGACTTCCGGCTCGACCCGGCGCTGTGCGGGGCCGAGCTGAATTCCTGCCTGCTCAACGCGGTCATCGCCGCGTACAACGCCGGACACAGCGCGGTGGCGCAGGAGGGCGAGCCCCTGGCCATCCCCAACCCGTCGTACGTGCGCAACGTGCGGGCGCTGATGACCGAGTGCGTCTGCCTGGGCTACTGATCTCGACGGGGCCGCGCCGGTGTCGCCACGGCCCCGCGGGTGTCGGTCAGTCGCGGGCGGCGACCGACTCCGGCGACGCCGGGCTGTCCGCCGGGTGCTCAGGGGTGATCCGTCCGGGCCACCAGAAGCGGTCTCCGAGCAGGAACGCCAGCGCCGGCACGAGGACGGTGCGCACCAGCAGGGTGTCGAGCAGCACGCCGATGCAGACGATGATGCCGATCTGGGTCAGCGTGATCAGTGGCAGCACGCCGAGCACGGCGAAGACCGCGGCGAGCAGCACTCCGGCGCTGGTGATCACCCCGCCGGTGACCCGCAGGGCGGAGAGCATCCCGTCGCGGGTGCCCGTGCCGCGCGCGTCCTCCCGGGCACGGGTGACCAGGAAGATGTTGTAGTCCACCCCGAGCGCCACCAGGAACACGAAGGCGAGCAGCAGCACACCGCTGTCCAGTGCGGGGAAGCCCAGCACGTGGTCGAAGAGCAGCCACGCCGCGCCGAGGCTGGCGAAGAAGGACGCGATCACGGTGAGCACCAGCAGCAGCGGAGCCAGCAGGCCGCGGAGCAGCAGCACGAGCACGGCACCGACGAGCAACAGGATGATCGGCAGGATCAGTCGCAGGTCGCGGTCGTTGGCCTCGTCGGAGTCGTAGCTGGCGGCCACGGAGCCGCCGACGATCGCCCCGGACGGCGCGTCGGCGCCGGCCGCGGCCGGCGGAGCGGAACCGGGGACGGCGGCGACCGCCTCGCGCAGGGCCTCGATGGCGCGGTCCGAGGCGGTGGTGCCGGGTTCGGCGTCCAGGATGACGTCGACCTGGGCGACGGCGTCACCGGCGTCGCCGGGGCGTGCCGAGGCGACCCCGGGCACGGCGGTGGCGGCCTCGGTGACCGCCCGCGCCGCCGCCGGGTTGGTGAGCACGGCCACCGGCTGGGTGCTGCCGGCGGGGAACGCGCGGGCCAGGGTCTGCGCCCCGGTCACCGCCTCGGGCTCGGCCCGGAACTGTTCGGTCTCGGACAGCCCGGTGCGGATCCCGAGCCCGCCCAGCGCCAGACCGCCGAGCAGCAGGGTGGCCAGCACCGCGACCACCACCGGGCGGCGTTGCACGGCGGTGCCGAGCCGGCCCCAGAGCCGTCCCTCCCGGACCGGGCCACCGACGCGGGGCACGAACGGCCAGAACAGGCCGCGGCCGAGGAGCACCAGCACGGCGGGGAGCACGAACAGCGCCGAGAGCATGGCGAAGACCACACCGGTGGCGCAGGCCACGGCGAGCGCGCGGTTGGTCTCCTGCTCGCTGAGCAGCAGGGTGAGGACGCCGAGCACCACGGTGCCGCCGCTGGCGAGGATCGGCTCGGCGGTCCGGCGCAACGCGGCGCGCATCGCCGCGTACCGGTCCTGCTCGTGCCCCAGCTCCTCGCGGTAGCGGGCGATGAGCAGTAGCGCGTAGTCGGTGGCGGCGCCGAAGACCAGCACACTGGCGATGCCGGTGACCTGGCCCGGCTGGAGGTTGATGCCGACGGCCGGCACGATGGCGTCGACCGCGCGCAGGGTGAGCTGCTCGGTCGCGGCGACCACGACAAGTGGCACCACCCACAGGAACGGGCTGCGGTAGGTGATCAGCAACAGCAGCGCCACCACGGCGGCGGTCACCGCGAGCAGGGTGACGTCGGCCCCCTCGAACACCGAGGACAGGTCGGCGGTGAAGGCCGGGGCGCCGGTCACCTCGGCGTTCAGCCCGCCGGGCAGGTCGCCCAGCGCGGCGCGCAGCTGATCGACTGTGCCGGTGACCTCGTCCTGGCCACCGCTGGTGTCGACGGGCACGGCGACAAGCGCGACCGCCCCGTCCGGGGAGAGCTGCGGGGGACTGACCTGTCCACCCACCGCGAAGCGGCTCAGGTCGCCGGCGCGGGCGGTGACGGCGGCCCGGTCGGCCTCGCTCAGCGCGCCGCCGTCACCTCGACTCACCACCACGATGGCCGGCTGGACCTCGCTGGACGGCAACTGCTCCTGGAGGCGTTCCACCTGGGTCGACTGCCACTGCGCGGACAGGCCGGTGGCGGAGACCGGCGCCGGGTTGTCCGGTTGGGGCGTCCCGAAGACGACCGCGCCGACGACGATCGCCGCGGCCACGGTGAGCCAGGCGGCCAGCCGGCCGCGCGCGACCCTGGTGAACACAGACATCAGATGACCCCAAAGTCTTTCGGAAGCCGAGTATCTTGATAGCCGAGATTATCGAGGGCTGTTCTATGCTGCAACCCGGGAGACCGACGACGGGAAGAGCGACGCGAGGTGGCGACTCACGGCATGTACCGGCGGCGCGACACGCGCCGCGAGCAGCTCGTCGCGGAGATCACCAACAACCTCCGGCGGTACGCCGTGGACGCCCAGCAGGTCGGCCACGCCTTCGCCAACCTGCACGGCCTCAACCCGACCGACCTCCAGGCCCTGATCGCGGTGATGGACGCCGAGTTGCTCGGTGACCCGATCACCCCCGGCCGCCTCGGTGAGCAGCTCAACCTCTCCTCCGGTTCGGTCACCGCCCTCATCGACCGGTTGGAGCGGGCCGGTCACATCCGCCGGGACCGGGACACCGTCGACCGGCGCAAGGTGCTGCTGCACTACGCCGACCAGGGAGCGGCCCTGGCCATGCGGTTCTTCCAGCCGCTGGGCGCGCGTACCGACACGGTGATGGCCCGCTTCGACGACGACGAGTTGGAGGTCGTGCACCGGTTCATGGCGCAGATGAGCGAGTCGCTGCGGGGGCACCGGGACGCGGTGCGCGCCGGCCGGCCCGAATCGCCCCGCCCGACGACGGGCTGAGCCGTGCCGGACCGGCTGGTCACCCGCCTCGCCACCGCGCTGCGGTTGCCACCGATCCGTCCCGGGCCGGTGCGGGTCACCCGTGACATCCCGGTCCGGACCCGCGACGGTGTGGTGCTGCGGACCGATCACTACGCCCCGGCGGTGCGGGACGCGCCGACCGTCCTGATCCGCACCCCGTACGGGCGGGGCGGACCGCTGCGACTGCTCGGCCGGCTGCTCGCCGCGCGGGGACGGCACGCGGTGATCCAGGACTGTCGGGGCACCGGAGGGTCCGGCGGCACGTTCGCGCCGCTGGTGCACGAGCGCGACGACGGAGTCAACACCCTGGACTGGCTGCGTCGCCAGCCCTGGTGGTCCGGGAAGCTCGGCCTGTTCGGGATCAGCTACCAGGGTTTTGCGCAGTGGGCGCTGGCCGCCGACGCCGGCGACGAGTTGCGCGCGATGGTCGCGGTGGTGACCGCCTCGGCCACCCGGGACTCGACGTACGCGGGGGAGTCCTTCGCCCTGGACACCGTGCTGACCTGGGCGGAGCTGCTGCACGCGCAGACCGTGCCGTGGCTGACCCGGCAGTGGGAGCTCAAGCGGGGCCAGCCCCGGCTGGCCGCAGCGCTGGCGCACCTGCCGCTCGCGGATGCCGACCGCGTGGCCACCGGCGTGACCATCCCGTTCTTTCAGGAGTGGCTGCGCCACCACACCCCGGAGGCGGCGTACTGGCGCGAGCGCGTCTTCGCCGACCGGGTGGCCCGGGTGCGGGCGCCGGTGGTCATGGTGACCGGTTGGCACGACATCTTCCTGCCCGCCCAACTCGACGACCACGCCACCCTGCGCGCCGCCGGCACGCGGCCACGCCTCGTGATCGGCCCCTGGACACACGGCAGCCCCGGGCTCTTCGTGGCTGCCGTGCGGGAGGGGTTGGCCTGGCTCGACGAGCACCTGACGGCGGCGCCCCCGGCCGGCCGGCGTTCGCGCCGCGCCGCATCCGCACCGGTCCGGCTGTACGTGGGCGGTCCCGGCGGCGGCTGGCGGGACCTGCCGGACTGGCCACCTTCGACGGTCGAGACCGCCTGGCACCTGCATCCGGGAGGTGAGCTGGCCCTCCGCCCGCCGCTCGCGTCGGCGCCGGACGAGTTCCGGTACGACCCGGCCGACCCCACCCCGTCGCTGGGTGGGCCGCTGCTGGTCGCCAAGCGAGCCGGTCCGGTGGACAACCGGCAGGTTGAAGCCCGCCCCGACGTGCTGACCTACACCAGCGCCCCGCTGACCGGGCCGGTCGAGGTGATCGGCCCGGTACGCGCCGAGATCCACCTCCGCGGTGAGCTGCCCTACCTGGACGTCTTCGTGCGGCTGTGCGACGTGGACCGCCGGGGTCGCTCGTGGAACGTGTGCGACGGTCTGGTGCGGGTGACCCCCGACCGCTTCCCGGCCGACGCCTCCGGAGCGCTGCGGATTCCGGTGCCGCTCTGGCCGACCGCGCACCGGTTCGCCGCCGCACACCGGCTGCGGGTGCAGGTCAGCGGTGGCGCCCATCCGCGCTGGGCGCGCAACCCCGGCACCGGGGAACCTCTCGGCACGGCGGTCACGCTGCGTGCCGGCTGGCGGCAGGTTCTGCATGACCCGGCTCACCCCTCAGCGTTGCTCCTGCCGATCGTCCACTCTGCCCCGGCACAACCTCCAATTTGAACAGAGCCCACCTGAGCTGGGCATTTACCGGAAGTGCGGGCTATGGTTGAGTCAACGCCCGGCGCCGTGCACCAGTAGACCGGGCTCGTCCGAAGCCCAGCACCGCATACACGGTGTGACGTCGTGCCCGGTCCCCGCCCCATTCGAGAGGGGGACCCCATGACCCGGGCCCCGGCTAATCTGTTGGCCCTCCGAACCCTGCTCCTCACTCACCTCGACAACGCTCCCGGCCCGGACGACCTGGATCCGGCGGAGGTTGGCATCGTCGGCGACCCGGCCCACCGCGGCGGCTACCACTGCGGATCCGACCGGGTGGTCACCAACGACTACTCGGTGGTCGAGTCACCCCGGGATCGGGCCGGACTGACCCTCGACGCGGCGGCGCTGGACGTCGGCGGGTTCGAGGTCGGCTCCGGTGGCCGTACGCACACCCTGGCCAGCTTCTCGGCCTGGTGCGTGGCCCAGTGCGCCGCGAACGCGGCCGACACCCGGGACATCCGCGAGATCATCTACAGCCTCGACGGCAGCACCGTGAAGCGGTGGGACCGCCTCGGCAAGCGCAGCACCGGCGACAGCTCACACCGCTGGCACACCCACTTCAGCTTTTTCCGTGACGCCATCAAGGCCGGCCGCGACCAACGGCCGTTGTTCCGCCGCTACCTCAGTTCCATCGGACTCCTGGAGGACGACGACATGACCCCCGAAGAGCACAACTGGCTGGCTACCGTCCACAAGAACCTCACCGTGCTGGACGGTCGCTACCCGATCGGACAGATCTACACCCGGATGGCGGAGGGCCGGGACGAGACCGGCGCCCCGGTGACCGGCAACTGGAACCTGCAGGCGATGACGAAGCAACTGACCGCCCTGCAAACCACGCTCAACGCACTGGCCGGGAAGGACTTCACCGACGAGACGGCGATCATCGAGGGCGTCCTGACCGGGCTCACGCCGGAGAAGATCGCCGCGGCGATTCCGCCCACCATCGCCAAGCAGGTCGCCGACGAGCTGTCCCGCCGGCTGGTCGCCTGAGCGAGGGGCGGCCCGTCCCCGCCGGGTCGCCCCTCCCCGTCCGTCCATCCGCAACAACCATTGCGCAACAGGCATTGCGCAACAGGTGTTGCGGATGCCATCCTGGGGGCATGGAGACCCCCGACGTACGCCACGTCACCGACTCGCGGGTGCTGGCCGCCATGGCCCACCCACTGCGTCGCCGGCTGATGGACGTGCTCAAGGTGCACGGCCCCTCGACCGTCGGCCTGCTCGCCGAACGCACCGACCAGGCGCCGGCGAACGTCAGCCACCACCTCAAGGTCCTCGCCGCCGCGGACCTGGTCACCGAGGCTCCCGAGTTGGCCCGCGACCGACGCGAGCGGTGGTGGCGGCTGGTCACCCGAGGGGTGCGCTGGTCCAACAGCGACTTCGACGCCGACCCGGCCGCCCGAGCGGTCGCCGACGCCGCCACCTCGCTCAACCTGGACCGGCACGTCGCCCTGGCCCGGGCCTGGCACACCGCCGACGACGCGGCGCACGCCACCTGGCAGGACGGCCCGTTCTCCACCGACAGGTGGTTGCACCTCACCCCCGACGAACTGTTCGAGCTGAGCCAGGAGGTGGCGGACCTGCTGGCCCGGTGGGCCGACCGGCCGCCGTCCGAGGACGGCCGCGAACGGCAGCCCGTGTTCGTGTTCGCCCACGGCATTCCGGCCCGACCGTGACCGCGGCCACCCGGACCGGCCCGGATCCGGTCCGCCGAACGGGCGGGCTGCTGCGGCATCGGGACTTCCGGCTGCTCTGGGCCGGTCAGGCGGTCAGCAGCGTCGGCAGCAACGTCACCACCGTCGCGTTGCCGCTGGTCGCGGTCGCCGTCCTGGACGCCGGCACCTTCCAGGTGGCGGTGCTGACCGCCGCCGCCTGGCTACCCTGGCTGTTGATCGGCCTGCCGGCCGGCGCGTGGGTGGACCGGCTGCCCCGCCGGTCGGTGATGGTGGTGTGCGACCTGTTCTGCGCACTGGCCTTCCTCAGCATCCCACTGGCTGCCGTGCTGGACGGGCTCACCGTGGCGCACCTACTCGTGGTCGCCCTCAGCGCCGGCACCGCGCGGGTCTTCTTCGAAACCGCCGACCAGGTGTACCTGCCGGTGCTGCTGCGACCCGAGCAACTGCCGGAGGGCAACGCGAAACTCGAGACGACCCAGACCGTCAGCTACGTCGTCGGGCCCGGCCTCGCCGGCCTGATCGCGCAACTCGTCGGCGCCGTCGTCGCGCTGGTGCTGGACGCGCTCACGTTCCTGCTCTCCGCCGTCCTGCTGCTGCGGATCCGCACCGTCGAACCGCGAGTACGCCGGGCGGACCGGTCCCGCTCACTGCGCCGGGACATCGCCGAGGGGCTGCGCTTCGTCGCCCGCGACCCATACCTGCGGGTGCTGGCGGTCTTCGGCGCGGCCAGCAACATCGGGCTGATCGGCTACCAGGCCGTCCTGGTGGTCTTCCTGGTCCGTGAGTTGCGTCTCGCACCGGGTCTGGTGGGCGTGCTGATCGCCGTGATGAGCGCCGGAGGGATCATCGGGGCGCTGCTCGCCACCACGCTGGGCCGCCGCTGCGGCACCGCGCGGACGGTGCTGATCGCCGCGGTGCTCACCGGCCCGCCGGCCCTGCTCATCCCACTCGCCGCACCGGGCATCGGGCTGGTCTGGCCGGCCCTCGGCGGGGTGCTGATCGGCCTCGGGGTGGCCATCGGCAACGTGGTCAAGGGTGCCTTCCGCCAGACCTACACGCCGCACCACCTGCTGGGCCGGGTAACGGTCAGCATGCATCTGCTCAACTACGGCACGATGCCGCTGGCCGCCGTGCTCGCGGGAGCCCTCGGCGCGCGCTACGGCGTCGGGAAAGCAATATTCGTGATGACCGCCTGGTTGGCGGTCACCCCGTCGATTCTGTTGATCGGGCCGATCCGGAGGCGGCGGGACCTGCCCGCCGCCCCGGCGGCGTCTTGAGTGCGCTGCGACGGCGGCCGGAGACCGGCCGCCGTCACCGGCACGGAGCTACATCGGGCGGACGTTGTCCGCCTGCGGACCCTTCTGCCCCTGGGTCACCTCGAACTCGACCTTCTGGCCCTCGTTGAGCTCCCGGTAGCCGCTCGAGGCGATGGCGGAGTAGTGGACGAACACGTCCGGCCCTCCACCGTCCTGCTCGATGAAACCGAAGCCCTTTTCCGAGTTGAACCACTTAACCGTGCCGGTTGCCATGCGTCTCTCCCTGTTCAAAGCGGCTGACCCTCGGCCTCTGGCCGATGATCGCCCGTACCTGTCCGACAGTAACGGGCGAAACGCCAATCCGCTGGCCGAAGTGCCGTAGGTCTTTGGGCGAAGTCGGGTGAACTCTGCGCGGCGGCACGTGAAACCTGCCCCGACCGCCCGTCGCTGCGGCATGCTTGCGCCGATGAGGGGTGCCGCAGCCGACGTGCTGACCGAGCTGGAGCGCGAGATCGACGCGCCCGGCGCCGGCCTGGACCGGCTCCGGTTGGTGCCCACCCCGTTCGTCCCCGAGGTGCGGCTGCACCTGGCCGAGGACGCGATCGTCTATTGGGCTCGGCTGGAGGCGGCCGCCGGGCACGCCCTGCCGGCCCCGTACTGGGCGTCCGCCTGGGCTGGCGGCCAGGCCCTGGCCCGCCACCTCCTGGACCACCCGGAGCTGGCCGCCGGTCGTCGGGTGCTCGACCTCGCCGCCGGATCGGGACTGGTGGCCATCGCCGCCGCGCTGGCCGGTGCCGCGGAAGTGGTCGCCAACGACATCGACCCGTACGCCGTGGCCGCCGTCACCCTCAACGCGCGGGCCAACCGGGTCGCCGTCGACGTCACCGGGGAAGACCTGCTCGACGGCACCGACGTGGAGGCCGATCTGGTGGTCGCCGGCGACGTGTTCTACGACCGCGCGATGGCCGACCGGATGCTGCCCTTCCTGCAGAGGGTCGCCGCCCGGGGCGCCGACGTGCTGGTCGGTGACCCCGGCCGGGGGCACCTACCGGCGGATCGCCTGACGGTCCTGGCCGACTATCCGGTGCCCACCACCGAACCCTCGGTCGACTCGTCGTTGCGCCGGGTGCAGGTGCTGCGACCCGGCTGAGCGCGGACACCGCCTCAGGGACGACCCCGAGACCGATACCAGGGGGGCCTGGGGGCTGGAACCGGATGTCCGACCCGGTGCGGCGGCCATAGCGTACGAGGCATGACGCAATGGCTGGCACAGGTCGGAGAACTACCGGTTCTGCTGCTGATGGGTGTGCTCGGCCTCGTCATGCTCTTCGACGCCGTACCCCTGCTGGGTGTTCTGGTCCCCGGCGACGTGGCGATCCTGGCCGCCGTCGGGGTGGGCCGCCCGACCACCGGGCTGGCGACCTTCACCGCGGTGTTGGTCGGCTGCCTGGCCGGCTGGTCACTGAGCTTCTTGATCGGCCGTCTCTACTCCGAGCGGCTGCGACACAGCCGGATCGGCGGCTGGATCGGTGAGCCGCGCTGGGCAGCCGCGGAGGGGATCCTGCGGCGCGGTGGCGGTCGGATGATGGTCGTCGCGCCGTTCCTGCCCGTGTTCAACGCGCTGCTTCCGCTGGCCGCCGGCGGGCTCCGGATGTCGTACCGGCGATTCCTCGGCTGCGCGGCGCTCGGCGCCGCCGCCTGGGCCGGTCTCTACCTCGCGCTGGGCACCGCGTCCCGGTCGCTGGCCGGGCTGCTGCCGGGGCACCCCAGCCCGCTGTTGGTGACCATGGGAGTCGGAGTGGTGCTGGCCTCCGTCGTGCTGCTGGGGGCGCGGCGGCGGTTGTTCGCTGTGACTGGCTGAAGTTGGTCGCGGCTGGGGGCGGGGTCGGTGGTTGCGGTTGGGGGGCGGGGCCTGCCGTGCCCGGCTCCGGGCGGTCAGGCTTGATCCCTGCGCCGGGCACGGCAGGCCCCGCCCCCGTTGTGGGCGCGGCTCGTGCGAGCGCGCCGCCGCCGTCGGGGGTTGAGATCTTGGTGGTCTTTGGTCAGCGTTTGGTTCTCTGGGTGGGCTGTTACCAGCCTCTTGCTTTCCACTGGGGGAGGGCTGGGCGCTCGGCTCCCAGGGTGCTGTCCTTGCCGTGGCCGGGGTAGAACCAGGTGTCGTCCGGGAGTTGATCGAACAGCTTGTGCTCGACGTCGTCGATCAGCGCGGCGAAGCGCTCCGGGTCCCTGTCCGTGTTTCCCACCCCACCTGGGAAAAGGCTGTCGCCAGTCCACAGGTGCGGGGTGCCGGCCGGGTCGCGGTAGAGCAGGGCGATCGAGCCCGGGGTGTGCCCCTTGAGGTGGATGACCTCCAACGCGCAGTCGCCGACCGACACGGTGTCGCCGTCGCCGAGGCGCTCCGCCTCGATCGGGAGCCCGGACGCGTCGTCGGCGTGCACCAGCGCCCGCGCGCCGGTCTTGGCGACCACCTCCTCCAGGGCCACCCAGTGGTCCATGTGCTGGTGCGTCGTCACCACGGCGGTGAGCCCACCGTCGCCGATCAGCTCCAGCAACCGGGGCGCCTCGTTGGCGGCGTCGATCAGCACCTGGTCACCGGTGCCCGTGCAGCGCAGCAGGTACGCGTTGTTGTCCATCGGACCCACCGACAGCTTGCTGATGGTCAGCCCGTCCAGCTCGCGTACCGCCGGCGCGCCGCCGTGGGTGACGTCTCCGCTATATGTCATGACGCTTCTATATCCATTCCGGTGGAGTAGGCAGAGGGCCGTCGGGAGTGACGGAGAGCGGGCCGCCGTCGGCACGGCCGATCAGCCAGGCGGCGAGGTCGGGCACGGCACCGGCGACGACCGGGGCGCCGACGCGGTCCCCGATCACCACCTCGTGCCCGCTGCCGTCCGGGCGTAGCACCAACGACGGCGGCGTCGGACCCGTCGAGTGATGGCTGGCGGCCTCCCGCAGCAGCCGGAGGGCGAACGTCTCCGACCAGTCCGCGGGTCGGTAGTCGGCGGCCAGGTCGAGGTGGTGCACCTCGATCTCGCGTAGCCGACCCCACACGAGCAGCGCGGCCGGCCAGGGTCCCCTACGCGCCTGCACCGTCGCCGCCCAGGCCTGCGCGGGCATCGCCGCGACCGCCTCGGCGAACAGGTCGGCGGTACGCCGCAGATCGTCCAGGTGCTCGCTGGATGGCCGACCCGAGCCGGACTCGATGTCGGTGGTGCGGGCCGCCAGCGAGGCGTACATCGGCAGTGCCTCGCCGGTGCGGGCCGATGTGAGCAGGTTGACGAAACCGTCGGCGTTGCGCGCCAGATGGCTCAGCACGTGGCCGCGCGTCCAGCCCGGCAGCAGCGACGCGGCGGCCAGGTCCGCGGCGTCGAACGACGCTGCGGTACGCAGGAGCCGGCTGGTGGCCGCGTCCACCTCACCCATCAGCAGGAGCGGATCCGTGGTCACCCGTCGACCCTAGCGGTCCGCCGGCCGCGCCGTCGCCGGGGAAATCGCTTTCGGCGTGCCGGCGGGCGACCTACCGTCAGCGGCAGACGCGGCACCGGGACATCGGACGGAGGTGGTGATCATGCCGGACGTGGCACGCGTGTTCCGCCATCACCTGCTCCGACACCGATGAGGATGCCATGACGATCGATCTGACCGCGCTCGGCTGGGATGCCGAGCGGGCGACGTACGCCGCGCGACGCGGCGAGCACCACCCGGGCCGCGTGGCCCGGGTCGACCGGGGGGTCTGCACGGTGCTCACGGCGGCCGGCCCGGTCCGGGCCAGCCTGGGCGGCGGGGTGCTGGCCGCCGCCGCCCGGGATCCGTCGGCGCTGCCCTGCGCCGGAGACTGGGTGCTGCTCACCCACTGGCCGGACCGCCGCGTCACCGCGGAGGCGGTACTGCCGCGGCGGGGCGCGCTGATCCGCCGTACCGCCGGCAAGGACGCCAGCGGCCAGGTGCTGGCCGCCAACCTGGACGCGGCCGCCGTGGTGGAGCCGGTGCACCCCGAGCCGGACGTGGGCCGCATCGAGCGACTGCTCGCCCTGGCCCACGAGTCCGGTGCCCGGCCACTTGTCGTGCTGACGAAGGCCGACCTCGCGGCCGATCCGGCCGCGTTGGCCCGCCAGCTTGCCGCGGTCGCCCCCGGGGTGCCGGTGCTGCCGGTCAGCGCCGAACGTGGCGTCGGGCTGGACCCGCTGCGCGCCGAGGTGACGCCAGGCCGCACGCTCGGTCTGCTCGGGCCCTCCGGTGCCGGCAAGTCGAGCTTGGTCAACGCCCTGGTCGGGGCGGTGATGATGCCCACACAGGCGATCCGGCGCGTCGACGGCAAGGGTCGACACACCACCACCTGGCGGGCTCTCGTACCGATCCCCGGTGGCGGTGCCGTGATCGACACGCCCGGGGTGCGCGCGGTGGGCCTGCTCGACGGCGCGGTCGGGCTCGACCGGGCGTTCGCGGACATCGCCGGTCTGGCGCAGGGCTGCCGGTACGCCGACTGCGGCCACGACGGCGAGCCCGCCTGCGCGGTCCGCGAGGCGCTGCAGACCGGCGAACTCCCCACCCGGCGGTGGGAGAGCTGGCGGCGGCTGCAGGGTGAGGTGGCCCAGGAGGGTCGACGGCGCGAGGCGCGGGTGGCGGCGGAGCGGCGCGGTGGGTGGCGTTCGGCTCGGCGACGGGCTGCCCGGCCTCCGACGCCGGGCGGGTTCTGACCGGCGGGGTGTGGGCGGCGTCTGCGGGCGGTGCGCGGCGGCCGTGTGCGTCCGGCGTGGTGGAGGCTGGGCTCGGTGCGGCCGACCGGGCTGAGCTGGGGGAATGTGCGGGCGGGGGAAACTGTCGTACCTCGGGGCTAGAGTTGCCGAGGCGTGATTTCCGCGCCCGCACGACCGCTCAGATCATCCCAGAGCGGGACAGATCCTTCGCTTCGTCTTCTCCCGGGAGTACACGTACCGTGGCCGACCGACTGATCATCCGTGGCGCACGCGAGCACAACCTGCGTGACGTCAGTCTCGACCTGCCCCGGGACGCACTCATCGTGTTCACCGGGCTGTCCGGGTCGGGCAAGTCGAGCCTGGCCTTCGACACGATCTTCGCCGAGGGGCAGCGCCGCTACGTCGAGTCGCTCTCGTCGTACGCCCGGCAGTTCCTCGGCCAGATGGACAAGCCAGACGTCGACTTCATCGAGGGCCTGAGCCCCGCCGTCTCCATCGACCAGAAGTCCACCTCGCGCAATCCGCGGTCGACCGTCGGCACCATCACCGAGGTCTACGACTACCTGCGCCTGCTCTACGCCCGCATCGGCGAGCCGCACTGCCCGGTCTGTGGCGAGCGGATCTCCCGGCAGAGCCCCCAGCAGATCGTCGACCGGGTCCTCGCGATGGCCGAGGGCACCAAGTTCATGGTGCTCGCCCCGGTGATCCGTGGGCGCAAGGGCGAGTACGTCGACCTCTTCGCCGAGTTGCAGGCCAAGGGCTACGCCCGGGCCCGGGTCGACGGCGTGGTGCACCCGCTGACCGAGCCGCCGAAGCTCAAGAAGCAGGAGAAGCACACCATCGAGGTGGTGATCGACCGCCTCACCGTCAAGGCGAGCGCCAAGCAGCGGCTGACCGACTCGGTCGAGGCCGCCCTCGGCCTGTCCAGTGGTCTGGTGCTGCTCGACTTCGTCGACCTGGCGGAGGACGACCCGGACCGGGAGCGCCGCTACTCCGAGCACCTGGCCTGCCCCAACGACCACCCGCTGGCCATCGAGGATCTCGAGCCCCGGGTCTTCTCCTTCAACGCCCCCTACGGCGCCTGCCCGGAGTGCACCGGCCTGGGCACCAAGAAGGAGGTCGACCCGGAGCTGCTGGTCCCCGATCCGGAGCGCAGCCTGCGCGAGGGCGCCGTCCAGCCCTGGGCCACCGGGCACAACCTGGAATACTTCCTGCGCCTGCTGGAGGCGCTCGGCGAGGCCCAGCACTTCGACGTCGACACCCCGTGGCGGGCGTTGCCGGCGCGGGCGCAGAAGACCATCCTGCACGGCTCCGACGACCAGGTGCACGTGCGTTACCGCAACAAGTACGGCCGGGAGCGCTCCTACTACACCGGCTTCGAGGGTGTGATGCAGTGGATCGAGCGGCGGCACTCCGACACCGAGTCCGAGTCGTCCCGCGACAAGTACGAGGGCTACATGCGCGACGTGCCGTGTGCGGCGTGCGGCGGCGCCCGGCTCAAGCCCGAGGTGCTCGCGGTCACCCTCGCGGGCAAGAGCATCGCCGAGGTCTGCAACCTGTCCGTGGGGGAGTGCGCCGACCTGCTCGCCGGCATCGAGCTGACCGACCGGCAGAAGCTGATCGCCGAGCGGGTCCTCAAGGAGATCAACGCCCGGCTGCGGTTCCTGCTCGACGTCGGCCTGGACTACCTCTCCCTGGACCGCCCGGCCGGCACACTCTCCGGCGGCGAGGCACAGCGCATCCGGCTGGCCACCCAGATCGGCTCCGGCCTGGTGGGCGTGCTCTACGTGCTCGACGAGCCGTCGATCGGGCTGCACCAGCGCGACAACCACCGGTTGATCGAGACCCTGATCCGGCTGCGCGGCCTGGGCAACACGCTGATCGTGGTGGAGCACGACGAGGACACGATCCGCACCGCCGACTGGATCGTCGACATCGGGCCCGGCGCGGGTGAGCACGGCGGCAAGATCGTGCACAGCGGCTCGGTCCCCGCACTGCTGAAGAACAAGGAGTCGATCACCGGGGCGTACCTGTCCGGGCGTCGGTCGATCCCGACACCGTCCACCCGCCGCTTGCAGGACCCGGGCCGGGAGCTGGTGGTGCACGGCGCGCGGGAGCACAACCTGCGCAACCTGACCGTCCCGTTCCCGCTGGGCCAGCTCATCGCGGTCACCGGGGTCAGTGGTTCGGGCAAGTCGACGCTGGTCAACGACATCCTGTACGCGGTGCTGGCCAACCAGATCAACGGCGCCCGGATGGTGCCCGGCCGGCACACCCGGGTCTCCGGTCTGGAGCACGTGGACAAGGTCGTCGGCGTGGACCAGTCGCCGATCGGCCGGACGCCGCGCTCCAACCCGGCCACCTACACCGGCGTCTGGGACCACGTCCGCAAGCTCTTCGCCGAGACCACCGAGGCGAAGGTCCGCGGGTACGGCCCGGGTCGGTTCTCCTTCAACGTCAAGGGCGGGCGTTGCGAGGCCTGCTCCGGCGACGGCACGATCAAGATCGAGATGAACTTCCTGCCCGACGTGTACGTCCCCTGCGAGGTCTGCAAGGGTGCCCGGTACAACCGGGAGACCCTGGAGGTGCACTACAAGGGCAAGACCGTCTCGGACGTGCTGGAGATGCCGATCGAGGAGGCCGCCGAGTTCTTCTCCGCCATCCCGCCCATCCACCGGCACCTCAAGACCCTTGTCGACGTGGGCCTGGGCTACGTCCGCCTTGGTCAACCCGCGCCGACCCTGTCCGGCGGCGAGGCGCAGCGGGTCAAGCTCGCCTCCGAGCTGCAGAAGCGCTCCACCGGGCGGACGGTCTACGTGCTCGACGAGCCGACCACCGGTCTGCACTTCGAGGACATCCGCAAGCTCCTGATGGTGCTGGAGGGGCTGGTCGACAAGGGCAACACGGTGATCACGATCGAGCACAACCTCGACGTGATCAAGACGGCCGACTGGCTGATCGACATGGGTCCGGAGGGCGGCCACCGGGGCGGCACCGTGCTCGCCACCGGCACCCCCGAAGAGGTCGCCGAGGTGGCCGAGAGCCACACCGGCGAGTTCCTGCGCCAGGTGCTCAAGCTCGACGGCAAGGCCAAGGGTGCGGCCGCTGCCACCACCCGGGCCGCCAAGTCCAACGGGGTTACCAAGGCGCGGGCCAGGCGTAAGGTGCCCGCCGCCGCACGGTGACCTCCACCTGCCAGAGTCCGGCGCGCGCGGGGCGTTCGGTCGGGTCGCCTGCGGCGGTCCCGACCGGCGTCGCGCTGCCCGTGCCGGCGAGACCTGATCGGTCGAGGGCTGCCCCGTCCCATTTCCGGTTCGGACGGATGCCGCGGTGAACCATCCGGCACAGTTGCTCGTGTGGACAAGGTGTGGCCGGCTCTTGACCGGCGCGGCGGGCTAGAGAGAGGCGAGGCATGAGTGACGATCAGGCGCTGACCGGTCCGGGTACGCAGACACGGCGCGCCCTGCTCACCGGCGTCGGGGCGGTCGGCGCGGCCGTCGTCCTGGCGGCCTGCGGCAGTGACGACGGCGACAGTGGCAGCGATGCCCCCACCAGTGGTGGCCCGGCGGTGCCCAGCAGCGGTGACGCCGGCGGCGGCGACCGGCAGGGTGCCCAGTCCCTGGCGACCACGGCCGACATCCCGGTCGGTGGCGGCAAGGTCCTCGCCGCCGAGGGTGTGGTCATCACCCAGCCGGTGGCCGGCCAGTTCAAGGGCTTCAGCCCGATCTGCACCCACCAGAACTGCCCGGTGACGAACGTCGACGGCGGCACCATCAACTGCACGTGCCACGGCAGTAAGTTCTCGATCCAGGACGGCTCGGTGAAGGCCGGCCCGGCCACCAAGCCGCTGCCACCCAGGGACATCAAGGTCACCGGAGACCAGATCTCGCTGGCCTGACGGTTCGGGGGCGCGACCAGCGCGCCTCCGCCACCTATCGACTCGCGTTTCGGAAAGTCGGGGTGTCCGCGTCCAGCCGACACCCCGACTTCCCGGAAACCGAGTGGATCTAGCGCCGGCAACGGGCTGTCGGTGGTGCGGACTAGGCTTGTTGACGTGGCTGACCCCTCGACCTACCGTCCCGCACCCGGCACCATCCCGGAGTCACCGGGGGTCTACCGCTTCCGCGACGGGACCGGCCGGGTGATCTACGTCGGCAAGGCCAAGAACCTGCGCAGCCGGCTCAACTCCTACTTCGGCGACGTCTGGAATCTGCACGAGCGCACCCGGCAGATGGTCACCACCGCCGAGTCGGTGGACTGGATCATCGTCGGCACCGAGGTCGAGGCGCTCCAGCACGAGTTCACCTGGATCAAGCAGTACGACCCTCGGTTCAACGTCCGCTACCGCGACGACAAGTCGTACCCCTATCTGGCCGTGACCCTCAACGAGGAATACCCACGGCTACAGGTCATGCGCGGCGCCAAGCGCAAGGGGGTGCGCTACTTCGGTCCGTATTCGCACGCCTGGGCCATCCGCGAGACCCTCGACCTGCTGCTCCGGGTGTTCCCCGCCCGGACGTGCTCGGCCGGCGTGTTCAAACGCGCCGGCCAGGTCGGCCGTCCCTGCCTCCTCGGCTACATCGGCAAGTGCTCGGCGCCGTGCGTCGGCACCGTCTCCGCCGACGAACACCGCGCGATCGTCGACGGGTTCTGCGACTTCATGGCCGGGCGCACCGACACCATGGTCCGCAAGATCGAGCGCGAGATGACCGAGGCGAGCGAGCAACTGGAGTTCGAGCGCGCCGCCCGGCTGCGGGACGACGTGGCCGCGCTCCGCCGGGCCATGGAGAAGCAGACAGTGGTGCTGGGCGACGGCACCGACGCCGACGTGGTCGCGTTCGCCGACGATCCGCTTGAGGCGGCCGTGCAGGTCTTCCACGTCCGCGACGGCCGGGTCCGCGGCCAGCGAGGGTGGGTGGTGGAGAAGACCGAGGATCTGACCACCGGCGACCTGGTGCACCACTTCTGCACCCAGGTGTACGGGGGCGAGCAGGGCGAGGCCGACGTGCCCCGGGAGTTGCTGGTGCCCGAGTTGCCCGCCGACGCCGACGCGCTGGCGGAGTGGCTCTCCGAGCACCGGGGCAGCCGGGTGTCGCTGCGGGTGCCGCAGCGCGGCGACAAGCGCTCACTCATGGAGACGGTGGAGCGCAACGCGAAGGACGCGCTGGCCCGGCACAAGCTGAAGCGTTCCGGTGACCTGACCACCCGGGGCAAGGCGTTGGACGAGATCAGCGAGGCGCTGGGCATGCGCACCTCGCCGCTGCGCATCGAGTGTTTCGACATCTCCCAGATCCAGGGCACCGACGTGGTCGCCAGCATGGTGGTCTTCGAGGACGGGTTGCCCCGCAAGAGCGAGTACCGGCGGTTCATCGTCCGGGGCGCCACCGACGACCTGTCCGCCATGTCCGAGGTCCTCCGCCGCCGCTTCGCCCGATACCTGGACGCGAGGGCCGAGACGGGCGAGGTGGGGGTGGAGTCGGCCGACGACCCGGCCGCCCCGGAGGATGCGGTGGAGCCCCAGGTCGGCGTTCTGATCGATCCGACCACCGGCCGGCCGCGGAAGTTCGCGTACCCGCCGCAGTTGGTGGTCGTCGACGGTGGCGCTCCACAGGTCGCGGCCGCCGCGCAGGCCCTCGCCGACCTGGGCATCGACGACGTGGCGCTCTGCGGCCTGGCCAAGCGGTTGGAGGAGGTCTGGCTCCCGGACGACGAACTGCCGGTCATCCTGCCGCGCACCTCGGAGGGGCTCTATCTGCTGCAACGGGTCCGTGACGAGGCCCACCGGTTCGCCATCACCTTCCATCGGCAGCGCCGATCCAAGCGGATGACCGAGTCGGCACTGGACCACGTGCCCGGCCTCGGGGAGGTGCGGCGCAAGGCGCTGCTGCGCCATTTCGGGTCGCTCAAGCGGCTCTCCGCCGCAACGGTCGAGGAGATCATCGAGGTGCCCGGGGTGGGTCGACGCACCGCCGAGGCGATCCTGGCCGCCCTCGACAAGGACACGACGCCCGTCGACAGGGACACGACGCCCGTCGACAGGGACACGACGCCCGTCGACAGGGACACGACGCCCGTCGACAGGGACACGACGCCCGTCGACAGGGACACGACGCCCG
>NZ_JBIAKV010000030.1:22909-23426 GCF_042872705.1 Micromonospora sp. NPDC005203
CGCCCGTCGAGAGCGCGGAAGCGACCCCCGGCACCTGACGTCGCCCTCATGTCCTCCGCGCGTGGTCAGTCGCGGCACCGATGATCGTGCTCGATCCTGGTTGTGGTGGTCTCCTCCGCGCGGTGAGGGGCCTGTTTCCGGGATCGAGCACGATCATGGGGTGGGTGCCATCGCCGGGCGTATCGGGGGCGGTGTCCGGTGTCGCCACCGCGGTAACGAACCGCGCAGCATCAGGGGACTACTGCCTCGCTGCGACCTGAGGCAGCACTTTCCGGGTCGCGCGCGCGTCGTGGTGTGCGTGGGCTGGGGGTGCCGGGGGCCTGATGTCCGGTTCCGGGGTCCCGTTAAGAGGTGGGTGTCCGGTTTCGCACCCCGTGTCCTGAGGTCGGGGTCACCCTCGCGGCGGAATCGGTGGCCGGGCGGGGTCGTTATACCTGGCAGCCCCCCGAGGTGGCCGGCCACCGAGACCATCGAGTCCCAGTGCGCCGGGCCGGCCCCCGCAACAGTCAGGCCCACC
>NZ_JBIAKV010000031.1:0-8553 GCF_042872705.1 Micromonospora sp. NPDC005203
GATGGAACGCCTGATCGACTTCGTCACCGAGCCGCTCTGACCTAGCCCCCGCCCCCCCCCCCCTGGGGGCCCCCCCCCCCCCGTGGGGGGCCCCCCCCCCCCCCCCCCCCCCCGGGGGGGCCCCCCCCCCCCCCCCCCCCCCCCCGCCGGGCGGCGGCGGCGGCCCCCCCCCCCCCCCCCCCCCCCCCCCCCCCCCACGGCCGTCGCCGTGGCCATGGCATCGGGTCCCGCACCAGCCCTGGCCATCGTGGACGAGCTGGTCGCCGCGAACCGGCTCCCCGGCTCGCACCTGGTCCCGACCGTACGCGGTGAGCTACTGACCCGCCTCGGCCGCCGAACGGAAGCGCGCGCCGAGCTGGAGCTGGCCGCCCGGCTGTGCGACAACCAGCGGAAGCGCTCGGTGCTCCTGGGCAAGGCGGCGGCGCTGAGCTGACGTCGGCCAGCCTGTGGACCCGATCTGGTCACGGAGAACGGGGCGGCGACGGAATCCGTCGCCGCCCCGTCAGCGTGCGGTGGTGCTCAGGAGGCGGTGCAGGAAAGCACCTGTGGACGTGTCCAGTTGCCGTTGGCCATCGTGGTGAAGCCGAAGACGTTGCCGCTGCCGTTCGACCGCATCGTCATGACGTTTCCGCTGCTGTCCCAGGTGGGGCTGCCGTTCCAGGTGGCGGACACCTTCTGTGGCGGGGTGACAGCCACCACGACGCTCCAGCTGCTCGCCCCGCTGACGGTCACCTGACTGTTGAACCGGTCGCCCCACCGGGTGCTGTCCTGCAGCGTCGCGGTGCAACCGCCGCCGGGCGGCGGCGTGGTGGGCGGCGCGGTAGTGGGCGGCGCGGTGGTGGGCGGCGCGGAGGTCGGCGGCGTGGAGGTCGGCGGGACGGAGGTCGGCGGGACGGAGGTCGGCGGAGCCGTCGTCGGGACCGCGGCGCCGTTGTTCAGCGCGGCGAGTACGGCGTCGTACGCCGGCTTCTTGGAGCCGTTGCTGTTGAACAGCAGCGGGGTCTGCGAGGCCAGCCACGAGTCACTGTCGCGGATGCCCCAGACCGTGATCCCGTTGCAGCGGGGTACGGCCATGCAGTCCTCCACCACGCTGCGGTAGGTGTTCGCCGGAGCCCCCTGGATGTCCAGCTCGGTGATCTGCACGTCCACGCCCAACGCGGCGAAGCTCGACAACGTGGTGCGGTAGTTGCTCACGTACGGCGAGTTGTTGTTGAAGTGCGACTGGAAGCCGACGCAGTCGATCGGCACTCCACGGGCCTTGAAGTCCCGCACCATGTTGTAGACACCCTGGGTCTTGGCGTGCGTCCAGTTGTCGGTGTTGTAGTCGTTGTAACACAGCTTCGCGTTCGGATCCGCCGCATCCGCCGCCCGGAACGCCGCCTCGATCCAGTCATTGCCGGTGCGCTGCAGGTTCGAGTCGCGACGGCCGCCGGAACTTCCGTCGGCGAACGCCTCGTTCACCACGTCCCACGCCACCACCTGACCGCGGAAATGCGTGGCCACCTGCGTCACGTGGTTGAGCATCGCCTGCCGCAACGCGCTGCCACTCATGCTCTCCATCCAGCCGGGCTGCTGCGAGTGCCAGGCGAGGGTGTGACCCCGCACGCTCATCCCGCGACTGCGGGCGTGGTTGACGATCTGCTCCGCCGCGCCGTAACTGAACCGGCCCTGCTGCGGCTCGGTGGCGTTCATCTTCATCTCGTTCTCGGCCGTGACCATGTTGAACTCACGGTTCAGGATCGTGGTGTACGCGTTGTCGCTCAACCGGCTCGCGGCCACCGCCGTGCCAAAATAGCGACCCTTCTCGGCGGCGGACGCGCCCAGGGTGGTTCCGGCGCTCGCCGTGCTCGGCAGGAACGCGGCACCTGTCGCGGCGAGCAGAGCCGCGGCGGCGAGGACGATAGCCGTACGCGCTCGTGGGCCCGCCGGTGAGCGGGTGTCCCCGTGGCACCTCTCGGTCATGTCTCTTCCTTCCGGTGGGACCCGGGATGGAGTGTCTGACGCAGCACCCCGGTGGGTGGTGGGGTATCGGGTCGAGACCACGTACACCGGGACGCCCGGGAAGAGACGTAACCCTCGATCATCGATTCCGATGGATGTGGAGTATGTCAGCGCCACCGGTTGACGAGCAACGATTTCCGGAAGTTTTACGAGACCCGCGGGACGCCGTTCCGCTGCCGGCCAGACAACTGTCCTGGTGGGCGCCTGGTTGGCGGGAGCGCGAGGTAGGGAGTCGACGGGCGGGGCGGGGCAGCGGAGGCGTGAGGTCCACAAGTTCCGGAACTTCTCCGCAAGGCAGGAGCGCCGCAACGACGACCTGGACGAGGAATTACCTGCCCGTCTCGACCTTCATCAACTCGTCGCGTGGTAGAGCCGGCTGACGGTCTCGGCCACACAGACGGGCTTGCCGCCGCTGTCGCTCTCCACGGTGACCGTCGCGACCACCTGCACGCCCCCGGTCACCGCGGACACCTCGGCGAATGTGACAGCGGCCCGGACGGCGGCGCCGACCCGCACCGGGGCGGGGAAGCGGACCCGGTTCAGCCCGTAGTTGACCCCCATCGCCACCCCCTCCACCCGGTAGAGCCGGCCGGCCAGCGCCGGCAGCAGCGACAGCGTCAGGTAGCCGTGGGCGACGGTCCCGCCGAACGGGCCCGCCGCGGCCCGGACCGGGTCGAGGTGGATCCACTGGTGGTCGTCGGTGGCGTCGGCGAAGAGGTCGACCCGACTCTGTTCGATCCGCTCCCACGGACCGGGTCCGAGGGTCTCGCCGACCGCGGTGGCCAGTTCCTCGACCGAGCTGAAGACTCGCATGTCAGGTCTCCCGGAGACTAGAAGGCGTTGACGCCGGTGAGCGCGCGTCCGATGAGGAGTTGCTGGATCTGGCTGGTGCCCTCGTAGAGGGTGGCGACCCGGGCGTCACGCAGGTACTTGCCGACCGGGTATTCGTCGATGTAGCCGTACCCGCCGAAGACCTGGACCGCGTTGTTGGCCGCGCGGACGGCGGCCTCGCTGGCGAAGAGCTTGGCCATCGACGCCTCGGTGGCGAACGGCTGGTCCCGGTCGATCAGGTCGGCCACCTGCCACACCAGCAGCCGGGCGGCGGCGGTGTCCACGGCGATCGCGGTGAGCAGTTGTTGCACGAGTTGGTGCCCCGCGATGGGCTTGCCGAACTGGGTGCGCTGCCCGGCGTAGCCGACCGCCGCGTCGAGGCAGCCCTGGGCGATGCCGACGCACCCGGCCGCCACCGACATCCGGCCCTTGGCGAGGGTCGCGAGGGCCAGCCGAAACCCGCCGCCCTCGTCGCCGAGGCGGGCGGCGTCGGGCACGCGTACCCCGTCGAGGCTCAACTCCCCGGTGGCCTGGCCGCGCAGGCCCAGCTTGCCGTGGATCTCCCGTCGGGTCAGCCCCGGACTGTCGGTGGGCACCAGGAACGCGCTGATGCCACGGTGCCCGGGGCCGCCGGTGCGGGCGAAGACCAGCGCGACGTCGGCGGTGGTGCCGTTGGTGATGAACGTCTTCGTGCCGGTGAGCAGCCAGTCAGTGCCGGCACGGACCGCGCGGGTCCGCAGCGCGGCGGCGTCCGAACCGCTGTCCGGCTCGGTCAGCGCGAAACAGCCAAGCGCGGTGCCGGCGCAGAGTCGGGGCAGCCACTCGGCCCGCTGCTCGGCCGTGCCGTGGCCGGCGATCGACTTCGCGACCAGGCCGAGAGAGACCGAGACGATGCCGCGCACCGCCGAGTCGCCCCGGCCCAGCTCCTCCAGGACCAGGCAGTAGGCGAGGTGGTCGCCACCGGAACCGCCGTCGGCCTCGGCGATGGTCAGCCCCAGGAAGCCGAGGTCGCCGAGCATGCCGACGACGGCGGGGTCGACCGACTCGCGCCGGTCCCAGACGGCAGCGTGCGGCACCAACTCACGGTCGGCGAACTCGGCGGCCAGCTGGCGGACCGCGGCCTGCTCGGCGGTGAGGGTGAGGTCCATGGCCTTTAAACTAGCGGTGATAGTTTATGCCGTCCAGAGCGGACCCCGGGTCACCGGTCGGAGGCCAGCCCGGCGTGCCGCTCGCCCGCGAACGCGCGGGCCAACTCGGTCCGCGAGCGGATGCCGAGGCGGTGGAACACGTTGCGCAGGTGATGGTCGACCGTGCGGATCGAGAGGAACATCTGGGCCGCGATCTCGCGGTTGGTGGCACCCTCCGCGACCAGCTCCGCGATCCGCAGTTGCTGGCCGGTCAGCAGCCGCGCCGCCGGCAGGTCCGGCGGACCGACCGACTCTCCGGCGGCCCGCAGCTCCGAGGTGGCCCGCTCAGCCCAGCACGCCACCCCGAGCAGGCTGAACGTCTCCCGGGCCTGGTGCAGGTGCGTACGCGCGTCACGTGGGCGTCGGCTGCGCCGCAACTCCTGGCCGAAGAGCAGCTCGGTGCGGGCCAGCTCGAACGTGCCGGCCTCCGTCGGGTGCAGCCGTAGCGCCGCCTGGAAATTACGTTCCGCCTCGGCGCTGCCCCGGGGGGCGAGCAGCGCGTGGCACCGGGCGGACAGGGCCCGGCGCAGCGGGCTCGCCGTGCTGCTGGCCCATCTGTCGAAAACGGTGAGCGCGGCCGCGGCCGCCGGTCGGTGTGCGAGGTGCGCCGCCGCCTCCACCAGGTACGGCGTCGCCATCACCTGCACCAGGACCTGACCTCGACCGGTGCCGAGCCGAGCCAGCGACGCCAGCCGGTCCGCGGCCTCGGCGTGCCGTCCGTCGATGAGGTCGAGCACCGCCAGCGCCCACCCGGCGAGCGCGTGTGGACGGCTGCCCGGCGTCGGCGACTCGCCGATCTCACGGATCTGCCGCAGGCTGGTGTCGCGGTCGGAGCGGATCGCGGCGAGCACCGCGAGCAGGCCCAGGTGGACGTTGGCGCAGTTGACCTGACCCGTGGCGCGAGCGACCCGCAGTCCGTCGCGGGAGGTCTCCGCAGCCGCCTCGTGCCGGCCCTGCCAGTACTCGGCGATCGCCCGCAGCTCCAGCGCCCGCGGCAGCATGGACAACTCGCCCCGATCGCGGGCCAACGCGACGGCGCGCTCGGCGAGCCGGTGCGCCGCGCCGTCCACGGCGACCACCAGGCCGGCCGCCGCCGCACAGGTGAGCGCGGTGGTAGTCATCGCCGACCCGTTCAACCGGGCACCCAGCACGACGGCGCGGCGTAGCGTCGGGCCGGCCCGCTCGTGGTCGCCCCGCAGGGTCGCCGCCACCCCGGTGACCAGGCTGCCCATCAGCTCCATCGCCGGCGGGTCGGTCGACCGCCGTAGGGCCAGCGCCCGCCGACCGACCTCGGCGTACCGGTACTGGTCGCCGGCGAAGCAGATGGCCTCACCGGCTCGTACCAGCCCGGACATCGCCAGGAACCGGTCGGTGTCGGCGACCGCCGCGGCCGCGTCCAGCAGTCGGGCCGAGGCACCCGACGCCGCGCCGCAGCGCAGCTCCAACTCCCCGCGCAGCAGGTCGGCGCGGCCCCGCAGGGTCGGGTCCGTGCAGACCCCACGCAGGCGGTCGAGCAGCAGCCGGGCCACCTCGGGTTGCCCGCCGGCCCAGGCGTACTGGGCGGCGCCCAGCAGCCGGACGGCCGTCTGGGTCGGATGGTTGCTGAGGTCGGCGGCCCAGCGCAGCGCCTCCGAGGCGACGGCCCAGCCACCGGTGCCGCCCGAGGCCGCCTCCTCCAACTCCGCGGCCAGGGCCGGATCGGCACCTGCCGTGGCGGCGGCGAGGTGCATCGCCCGGCGCAGCCGCTGCCCGTCGTCGCTCAGCACCCCGGCCAACAGCCGGTGTGCGGCGCGGCGCTCGGCGAGCGGCGCGCTGGCCACGATCATCGTGCGAACCAACGGTTGGGGAAATGTGACGCCCTGCGGCTCGACGCGGACCAGGCCGGCGACCTCCGCCGGGGCGAGGGCCTCGATCTCGGTGCCGGCGGCTCCGGCGGCCCGGATCAGCGTGCCGGGCGCACCGTCCTGGTCGAGCGCGGCGAGCAGCAGCATCCGCCGGGTGTCCGGCGGCAACCGGTCCAGCCGTGCCCGGTACGCGCGGCCCAGCCCGCCATCCTCCGGCGGCGCGGCGGGCAGCGGCTCCTCGCCCCGCCACTGGGCCGGGCTGAGCACCTCGGCGAGGTCCACCAGGGCCTGCGGGTTGCCGCCGCCGATCGCGGCCAGGGCGGTCACCACCGACGCGGGGGGCCGCTCGGGTAACCGGTCGGTGAGGAAGGCGACGCTGCTGCGCGTGTCGAGCGGCCGGAGGCGGTGCGCCGGTATCCCGTCGATCGTGACCCCGACGTCCGCGGTGAGTAGGACGACGATCGGTAGGTGCCGCAGCCGGCGGGCCACGACGGCCAGCACCTGCCCGGTCAGTGGGTCGCCCCGATCCACGTCGTCCATGGTGACGAGCAGCGGGCGGTCCCGTGCCCCGTCGGCGAGGATCCCGAGCACTGCCATCGACAGGGCCAGCCGACGATGGGCCGGGCAACCGTCCCCGCCCAGTGCCCGCCGGAGCAGGTCGCGCTGCGGCGTTGGCAGGGCCGCGGCGTGGTGCAGCACCGGGTCGAGCAGTCGTTGCAGACCCGCGTACGGCAGCGCGGCCTCCTCGGCCAGTCCGCTCGCGGCGAGCACGGTGCGGCCCTCGGCGTGGAGATGGGCGTGGCCGAGCAGCGCGGTACGGCCCGATCCCGGTTCACCGTGCAGCAGCAGGGCACCGCCACCGTTGGTCACGCCGTCGAGCAGGCCCCGGACGGCGCGGCATTCGTCGTCCCGGCCACGCAGGGGGGTTAGTTGCACTCTCGATGCAGTAACCATGCATGAAGTGTCACTCATCGGTAACCGAATGGAAAGAGGGGCGATATCGGGCCGAGCCGGAATCAGTCGGCCGCGACCTCGGCCAGTAGCGCGCCCACCGTCCGGGCCATCACGGCGCGGGCCGAGTCCACGCCCAGCCCGAGCCCGTAGCGCAGCATCGACCAGGCCTGCCACGTGCTCGCCGCCACCAGGGCGTTGAGCAACTGCTCCCGCCCCGGCCCGGCCGCGGCCAGCTCGACGGTGAAGAGCTCGGCGACCTCGTCGCGGACCCGCTCGATGTGCTTGAGGCGGTTGCGGTGCAGCTGCTCGGAGACCGGCTCGCGCATCTGGGCGGCCCGCGCCGACGGCGCGATGAGCTGGAGCAACCGGGCCCGCTGCCGGCAGTACGCGTCGACCCGCTTGGCCAGCGGCAGCCCGGGAGAGATCGGCCGATGGGCGGCGTCCTGCTGCCGGAGCACCTCCGCGCCGCTGGCCTCGAAGAGTGTCTCCATGTCCTTGAAGTTGGTCCAGAGCGTCCGCAGCGAGATGCCGGCCCGATCGGCGATGCGTTCCCCGGTCGGGCGCAGATCCCCCTCGCCGATGAGCGCGAGGTGAGCCTCGACGATGGCCGCGCGGGTGCGCTCGGCCCGAGCGGTACGCCCGTCGACCCGGCTCGCGACCTCGACCCCGTCCATCCGCCCCCGCCCCCGCCCCTTCACCGCCACGGCGCCTCCCGACGCACCGACGAGTCTAGACAGGCGGTGATCAGCGACCCCGGGCCGACCGCCGGCCTGCTCATCCGGCTCGACCCGTCAGCGAGACGCCACCGTCACAGACGACTGTCTGCCCGGTGATCCAGGCGGCGTCGTCGGAGGCCAGGAAGGCGACCGCGCCCGCGACGTCCGGCGGCAGTCCGAGGCGTCCGAGCGGGTAGTGCGCGGCGACCTCCTCCTCCCGCCCCCGGTACAGCGCGGCGGCAAAGCGGGTCTTCACCACACCGGGGGCGACCGCGTTGACCCGGACGGTCGGCCCCAGCTCCACCGCGAGACTGGCGGTGAGGTGGTTGAGCGCGGCCTTGCTCACGCCGTAGAAGGCGATGCCCGGCGACGGCGCGAGACCGGCGATCGACGAGACGTTGACGACGCAGCCGCCGCGCTCGGTCATGCCCGCGGCGCAGGCCTCCTGCACCCAGCCGAGGGTGGCGACCAGGTTGACGTCCAGGATCTTGCGGGCGGCGGCCGGGTCCAGCCCGAGCAGCGGACCGTGCACCGGGTTGATGCCCGTGTTGTTGACCAGGAGATCCACCGGCCCGAACGTCGCGCCAACCTGACGCACCGCGGCGGCTCGATGCTCGGGGTCGTCGGCGCGGCCCGGCACCGCGAGGGCGTGCTCCGGCCCGCCGAGGGCGGCGACCGCCTCGGCCAGCGCCTCGGGGTGTCGGGCGGTGACGCCCACCCGGGCACCCTCGGCGACGAGGCGTTCGGCGATGGCCAGGCCGATCCCCCGACTGGCGCCGGTGACGATGGCGACACGGCCCGCAAGCCGGCCCGAATATGCATTCACAGTGCAGATAGTAGGAGCGGCGATCGGTGTCGGTCAACGTCTTCCGGGACACCGCCGGGGACGCGCAGCCGTGGGGGGGGGGGGGGGGGGGGGGGGGGGGGGGGCGCCCGCCGCGGCCGCGGGGGGGGGGGGGGGGGGGGGGGGGGGGGGTGTGGGGGGGGGGGGGGGGGGGGGTGGCGGCCGCGGGCCGCGGG
>NZ_JBIAKV010000032.1:0-6716 GCF_042872705.1 Micromonospora sp. NPDC005203
GCGCCGTGCGCCGTGCGCCGTGCGCCGTGCGCCGTGCGCCGTGCGCCGTGCGCCGTGCGCCGTGCGCCGTGCGCCGTGCGCCGTGCGCCGTGCGCGGGCAGGGCGCGGGCAGGGCGGGGTCGACGACCGCCCGGCAGTGCGGCGGGTCGGTAGGCCCAGCGTGGCTGGGGTGTGCCCGGTTTGAGGGCGGCCGGGGCGCGGGTGTAGTGTTATCGAGTCGACCGGGCTGTCTCCGCATGCGAGCAGGCAGCCTTGAAAGCGGAGCGCCTGCTCCCACCCGAGTCGCCGCTACGGTGGCCGGGTCCGGTCACCGGTTCCGGGCACGTCCCGGCACCGGACGTGTGATCCTGTGATCGCACCGACCGGTCGAGCGGGCCCTGGCATGCGCCGGGGCCTTCTGCTTTCCAGGTCGGTTCCCACCTGGGAGCCGCCGGGGTCGGTACCTGAGCAGAAACGACTCGAGGAGGCCCCATCAGCGTCGAACCACGCGTGAACGAGCAGATCCGGGCACGTGAGGTCCGACTGGTCGGCCCCGAGGGTGAGCAGGTGGGCATCGTCCCGCTGGAGCGCGCCCTTCAGCTGGCCGCGGACGTCGATCTGGACCTGGTCGAGGTCGCGCCGATGGCGCGCCCGCCGGTGTGCAAGCTCATGGACTTCGGCAAGTTCAAGTATGAGAGCGCACTGAAGGCGCGCGAAGCGCGGCGTAACCAGCAGCAGACCGTCATCAAGGAAATGAAGCTTCGGCCGAAGATCGACCCGCACGACTACGAGACCAAGAAGGGTCACGTGGTGCGGTTCCTCAAGGCGGGCGACAAGGTCAAGGTGACGATCATGTTCCGTGGTCGCGAGCAGAGCCGCCCGGAGCTGGGTTACCGGCTCCTGCGCCGGCTCGAATCCGAGATCACGGACCTGGGATACGTCGAGGCCGCCCCCAAGCAGGACGGCCGAAACATGATCATGGTTCTCGCTCCGCTTCGGGCCGTGAAGGCCTCCGCGGTCGCCGCCACGGCGTCCCGCGGTGCACCTCGGGACCGGGCAGCCGACGAGACCGCGGCAGCCGATGAGACCGCGGCAGCCGACGGAACCGCGGCAGCCGACGAGACCGCGGCAGCCGACGGAACCGCGGCGGTCGGCGAGCCCGCAGCAGCTGGCGAGACCGCAACAGCCGGTGACACCGGCACCGCCGCCGACACCAGCGGCAAGTAACAGGGGAGAAGACGTTCCACATGCCGAAGATGAAGAGCCACACGGGTATGGGCAAGCGGGTCAAGGTGACCGGCCGTGGCAAGATCGTGGCCGAGCAGGCTGGCAAGCGCCACCTGTTGGAGGGCAAGTCTTCCACCCGTACGCGCCGGTTGACCGGCACGGTCGAGGTGGCCAAGGCTGACGTCAAGCGCATCAAGAAGTTGCTCGGCCGCTGACGCGCGCCACCTTACCTAACTAGGAGTTGAGATGGCACGCGTCAAGCGGGCTGTAAACGCCCAGAAGAAGCGTCGTACCCTGCTGGAGTCCGCGAGCGGTTACCGCGGTCAGCGCTCCCGGCTGTACCGCAAGGCCAAGGAGCAGGTGCTGCACTCGATGCAGTACGCCTACCGGGACCGTCGCGACCGCAAGGGCGACTTCCGGCAGCTGTGGATTCAGCGGATCAACGCGGGCGCCCGGGCGAACGGGATGACCTACAACCGCCTGATCCAGGGCCTGCGTCTGGCTGGCATCGAGGTCGACCGCAAGATCCTGGCCGACATGGCTGTCAACGACGCCGCTTCCTTCGCGGCGATCGTGGAGCTGGCCCGGGCCGCGGTCGTGGCCGAGGGCATCGGTGGCGCGGCGGCTCAGGCCGCCTGATCCCCACGCACCAGAGCGAGGCGTCTCCCGTGTCGGCACCGCCGTCCGGGGGGCGCCTCAATCGTGTCGGAGGAACGCACAACATGGCCTTCACCCCGCGTACCCCCAGGGTTGTCGCCGCCCGGCGGTTGCAGCGCCGGCGCGACCGCGACGCCACCGGCCGGTTCCTGGCCGAGGGACCGCAGGCGGTCCGCGAGGCCCTGGCGCGGCCGGGTGTGGTCACCGAGTTGTTCGGTACGCCCGCCGCGCTCGACCGGCACCCGGAGTTGGCCGCCACGGCGGCCCGCGCCGACGTGCCCGTCTCCGAGATCACCGACGACGCCCTCGCGGCCCTGACCGAGACCGTCGCTCCACAGGGGCTGGTCGCCGTCTGCCAACACCTCGACGTGTCGTTGGAGCAGGCCCTCGCGAATGCGCCCCGGCTGGTGGCGGTGCTCGCCGAGATCCGCGACCCCGGCAACGCCGGCACGGTGCTGCGCACCGCCGACGCCGCGGGTGCGGGTGCGGTGATCTTCGCCGGCGACGCCGTCGACCCGTACAACGGCAAGTGCGTGCGGGCGTCGGCCGGCAGCCTCTTCCACGTCGACGTGGTCCGCGCGCCGGACCCGGTCACGGTGGTCGACGCGCTGCGCGCCGCCGGGCTGTCGATCTTCGCGACCACCGGGTACGGCGACAGCGACCTGGACGACCTGACCGACTACGGTCGGCTCGTCGGGCCCACCGCCTGGTTGTTCGGCTCGGAGGCGCACGGCCTGCCCGAGGAGTTGACCGCGGCGGCCGACGCCCGGGTGCGGGTGCCGCTGTACGGGCGCGCGGAGAGCCTCAACCTGGCTGCCGCGGCGGCGGTGTGCCTGTACGCTTCAGCGAGAGCACAGCGCTGAGGTGATCGTGCCCGGCGCGACTGACAGCAGGGGAGAGCGTCCGCCCATGAACGCGACACGGCGTTCGTTTAGCCAGCCCGCCGGTGTCGGCGGGCGGCGGGCCTGACCTGCTCCCTGCACAACTCCTACCGGCGGGCTGCGGCGAAGCCGCGCGTCCGTAGACTCGCCTAGCCGCCCCGATGAGGGCTGGCGCCGCCGTGAGGGAGTGCCCGTACGCCATGAGCTACCGAAACGATCCGTACGACCCGAAGCAGGTAGCCCTGCTCGACCCCGCCGCCCTGGACGAGGCTGTCGCGGACGCCACGAAGGCGTTCACGGCCGCCGCCGACCCGGACGCGTTGACCGCGCTGCGCTCGGTGCACCTGGGGGACCGGTCGCCGGTCTCCCTCGCGCGCCGCGAGATCGGCGCGTTGCCGCCGGCCGCGAAGTCCGACGCCGGTAAGCGCGTCAACGAGGCCCGCCGGGCGATCGAGACCGCGTACGCCGACCGCGCCGAGGTGCTGGAGCGTGAGCAGGCCGAGCGGGTGCTGGTCGAGGAGCGGGTGGACGTCACCCTGCCCTACGACAGGCGTCCGCGGGGGGCCCGGCACCCGCTGAGCGTCCTGATGGAGTCGATCAGCGACCTGTTCGTCGGCATGGGCTACGAGGTGGCCGAGGGTCCCGAGGTCGACCTGGAGTGGGTCAACTTCGACGCGTTGAACATCCCCGCCGACCACCCGGCGCGCGGGTTGATGGACACCTTCCACATCGCGCCGGAGGGGTCCGGGCTGGTGCTGCGCACGCACACCTCCACGGTGCAGACCCGCACCATGCTCAGTCGGAAGCCACCGATCTACGTGATCGTGCCCGGCCGCGTCTACCGCACCGACGAGATCGACGCCACCCACAGCCCGGTGTTCCACCAGGCCGAGGGCCTGGTGGTCGACAAGGGCATCACGATGGCGCACCTGCGGGGCACCCTCGACCACTTCGCCCGGGCGATGTTCGGGCCGGAGGCGAAGACCCGGTGGCGGCCGCACTACTTCCCGTTCACCGAGCCGTCGGCGGAGTTCGACGTGTGGTTCCCGGAGCACCGCGACGGCCCACAGTGGGTCGAGTGGGGTGGTTGCGGGATGGTCAACCCGCGGGTGCTGCGCGCCTGCGGCGTCGACCCGGAGGTCTACTCCGGCTTCGCGTTCGGGATGGGCATCGACCGGACCCTGATGATCCGGCACGGGGTCAGCGACATCCGCCATCTCTTCGAGGGCGACGTGCGGTTCAGCCGCGCGCTCGGGACCGGGGCGTAGGCGATGCGGGTACGAGACACGGGAACGGTGGTCTGACGTCATGCGAGTTTCTGTCAGTTGGCTCCGGGAGTACGTCGATCTCCCCGCCGACCTGCCCACCGGTGACCTGGAACAGGCACTGGTCGACCTCGGCATCGAGGTCGAGTCCGCCGTGGACCTGACCGAGACGGTCACCGGTCAGCTCGTCGTCGGCGAGGTGCGGGAGATCGAGGAACTCACCGGCTTCAAGAAGCCGATCCGCTTCTGCCGGGTCGACGTGGGCGCCGCCAACGGCACCGGCGAGCCGCAGGAGATCGTCTGCGGGGCGCGCAACTTCGCCGTCGGTGACCGGGTCGTCGTGATCCTGCCCGGCGGTGTGCTGCCCGGCGGCTTCGCGATCGGCGCCCGCAAGACGTACGGGCACAACTCGGCGGGCATGATCTGCTCGGCGAAGGAGCTGGGTCTGGGCGACGACCACTCCGGCATCATCGTGCTGGGGTCGGAGGTGACGGCCAAGCCGGGCGACGACGCGCGCCCGGTGGTCGGCCTCGACGACGTCGTGTTCGACCTGGAGATCACCCCCGACCGGGGGTACGCGCTGAGCCTGCGGGGTCTGGCCCGGGAGCTGTCGCACGCGTTCGACGTGCCGCTGCACGACCCGGCCCTGGTGCCGGCCCCGGCGGGCACCGAGACGCCGGCGTACCCGGTGGAGGTCCGCGACACGGTTGGCTGTGACAGGTTCACGGCCCGCCTGGTCCGCGGGGTCAACCCGACCGCGCCCACGCCGTCCTGGATGGCCCAGCGGCTCGTCACCGCCGGCATCCGCAGCATCTCGCTGCCCGTCGACATCACCAACTACGTGATGCTGGAGCTGGGCCAGCCGATGCACGCCTTCGACGCCGACCGGGTCGTCGGGCCGCTCGTGGTCCGCCGCGCCGAGGCGGGGGAGAAGTTGACCACCCTGGACGGCGTCCACCGGGTGCTCACCGCCGACGACATGGTCATCTGCGACGAGACCGGACCGATCTCGCTAGCGGCGGTGATGGGCGGCGAGACCAGCGAGGTCGTCGCCGGGGCCACCACCACCGTGCTCTTCGAGGCGGCGCACTGGGACCCGGCGATGGTCGGGCGTACGGCTCGCCGGCACAAGCTGTTCAGCGAGGCCGCGAAGCGCTGGGAGCGGGGCGTCGACCCGGCCGTGGCGCTCGTCGCGCTGGAGCGTGCCGTGCGGCTGCTCACCGAGCACGGCGGGGGCACGCCCAGCGCGGAGATCCTCGACATCGACCACGTCCGGCCGCGTACCCCGATCAGCCTGCCGGCGGACCTGCCGACCCGGCGGGTCGGGGTCGAGTACCCGCCGGCGCGGGTGGTCGCCCTGCTCGAGCGGGTGGGCTGCACCGTGGCGCAGGGCGACGACCGGTTGCTGGAGGACCCGGGCGCTCTCGGGATGGCAAGCGGTGCCGGGACGGCGCTGAGCGTCACCCCGCCGACCTGGCGGCCCGACCTGACCGACCCGGCCGACCTGGTCGAGGAGGTGGTCCGCCTCGACGGGTACGACAAGGTGCCGTCGGTGCTGCCGACCGCACCCCCCGGCCGCGGCCTGACCCCGCGGCAGCGTCGCCGCCGGGCCGTCGCCGGGTCGCTGGCGGAGCGGGGGTACGTGGAGGTGCTCGCGCACCCGTTCGTGTCGCCGGAGCTGGCCGACCAGCTCGGCCTGCCGGCCGACGACGCGCGCCGACCCGCGGTGCGGCTGGCCAACCCGCTGTCCGAGGAGGAGCCGCTGCTGCGCACCACGCTGCTCGGCCCGCTACTCGGCATCCTCAAGCGCAACCTCGGCCGGGGTCACCGCGATCTCGCCCTCTACGAGATCGGCGCGGTCTTCCACCCGCGCGTCGGCGCCGGCAGCCCGCCCGAGATGGGTGTGGACCGGCGTCCCACCGACGCGGAGTTCGCCGCCGCCGACGCGGTGGTGCCGGCGCAGCCGGTGCACGTCGCGGTGGTGCTCGCCGGCGACCTCGACCCGACCGGCTGGTGGGGTGCGGGTCGACCGGCCGGCTGGGCGGACGCGATCGAGGCGGCCCGGGACGTGCTGGCCGCCGCCGGGATCCCCGACGAGCGAGTCGAGGTGCGGGCGGCCGAGTACGCCCCGTGGCACCCGGGCCGCTGCGCCGAGCTGCGGGTCGACGACACGGTCGTCGGGCACGCCGGTGAGCTGCACCCGGTGGTGGTCGCGGCCCTGGAGTTGCCCCGCCGCACCTGCGCGACGGAGCTGGACCTCGACGCGCTGCCGGCGACCCCGGTGACGCCCGCGCCGACGGTGTCCGGCTTCCCGCCGGCGCTCATCGACGTGGCCCTGGTCGTGGACGACTCGGTGCCGGCGGAGCAGGTGCGCCGGGCGCTGGAGGCGGGCGCCGGTGAGCTGTTGGAGGACGTGCGGCTGTTCGACGTCTACTCCGGGACGCAGCTCGGTGCGGGTCGCCGGTCGCTGGCGTACAAGCTGACCTTCCGGGCGCCGGACCGGACGCTGACCGTCGAGGAGGCGGTCGCGGCACGGGACGCGGCGGTCGCCGTCGCGGCGGAACGGCTCGGGGCGACCCTGCGCGGCGCCTGACGGCCCGGCCGGGGCTAGATGTACTGCCCAAGGAGGTTGGTTAAGCGGGTGATGGGTGGGCGTTTGCCGATCGCGGTGTGGGGCCTGTGGTGGTTGTATTCGTGTAGCCAGGCG
>NZ_JBIAKV010000033.1:0-4371 GCF_042872705.1 Micromonospora sp. NPDC005203
CAGTGCTTACAGACATCCGACATCATCAACCACCGAAAATCGGTACGACCCTCGACACCCGTCCCCCGGCCCGGCGGCTGCGCCCCCGGCATCCCCAGGAACTGCGGACCCGCGCCACCCTGGCCCGCGGCGCTCGGACCGGCGGCGAGCGGGGCGCCGAGCACATCCGCCGGCCCGCCTCCGGTCATCCGCGCGGCGGCGGACGGCGAGCCGGTCGGCACCCCCGGGTCCGTGCCGGTGCCCTGACGGGTGCCAGCCGCCACGGCCGCCGACGCCGCGCTGACCGAACCGTCGGTCGGCAGGCCCGCGAACGGCAGGGCGCGGTGCCCGGCCGGCCGGGGTTGCTCGATGAACGCGACGTGTCGCCACGAGTTCGCGGTCAGCGCGCCGGTGTTGTCGTACGACATGCCGAGCAGGTCCAGGCCACTTCCCGGGACACCGTTCCACTCCTTGCAGGCGACCTCGCAGGCCTTGCAACCGATGCAGACGCTGGTGTCGGTGAAGAACCCCATCCGCGGCGGCGCGTTCTCGTAACCCGCCTCGGGTGCCGGATCCAACGGGCCGTACAGGCTGTTCGGGTCAGGAATCACCGCGCTCCTCCCCCGGGCTGTCGGTGGTGACGGTCGGGGCGTGCTGGCCGGGGGTGATCCCGGCGCGCCGCTGGTAGTCGGCCACCAGGTCGAGCAGCGCCGGCCCGGTGGGCCGCCGTCCCGGCCGGACATCGCAGGTGCCGACCTTGCTTTCCTGGATCAGGACGTTCGGGTCCAGGCTGATCCCGAACAGGTCGTTGGCCGAGTCGCCGGTCACCAGACCCTCGAAACCGAAGTGGTACGGCAACCACACCTGGTGGATGATCCGACCGTCCACCCGCAGCGGGGTGAGCCGGTCGGTCACCAACACCTTCGCCTCGATGGCGGCGCGGGCGGTCACCAGGTGCGCCCACCCCAGATGGGTCAGCCCGCGCTCGACCGCCAGCTCCGGTGACACCTCCACGAACATCTCCGGTTGCAGCTCGGCAAGCGTCCGGACGGTCCGACTCATCCCACCGGCGGTGTGGTGCTCGGTGAGCCGGCTGACCGTGAACACGTACGGGAACACCTGACTGTGCTCCTGCGGTGGGCTCGGGTTCACCGAGTTCACCGGATGCGCGTACATCTTGCGGGTCGGGTTGGCCTGCTGCCGGTAGAGCGGGTTACGCACCGGCGACTCCACCGGCTCGTAGTGGGTGGGCAGCGGCCCGTCCAGGACCCCGCTCGGCGCGTACAGCCAACCCTTGCCGTCACCCTGCATCACGAACGGGTCGTCACCGGCGATGCCCTCCGGCCCGGACGCGCCGGGTGGCGGCCGGTACGACGGCGGTTTGGTCTTCTCGAAGTCCGGCACGTCGTAGCCGGTCCACTCGGACTTCTCCGCGTCCCACCAGACGTAGCGTTTGCGCTCACTCCACGGGTTGCCGTCCGGGTCGGCGGAGGCACGGTTGTAGAGAATGCGCCGATTCGCCGGCCACGCCCACCCCCACTCGGCGGCCACCCAGTCCTGCTCGTGTCGGGACTTGCGCCGCGCCGCCTGGTTCACGCCGTCGGCGTACACCCCGGTGTAGATCCAACAGCCGATCGCGGTGGAACCGTCCGCGCGGGCCTCGGCGAAGCCGGACAGTGGACGGCCGCTCGCCACGTCGTACCCGTTGATCTCGCGCAGCACCGCCTCGGCGCTCGGCTCCGCGTGCGATCCGTGCGTGGGGTAGTCCCAGGTGAGGTCGAGCAGCGCCCGGTCGCGGGGCAGCTCCGAGTCGGCCAGCTTCTCCCGCAGTCTGCGACCCAGGTGGTAGAAGAACCACAGCTCGGAGCGGGCGTCGCCCGGCGGCTCGACCGCCTTCTCGCGCCACTGCAACAGCCGCTGCGTCTGGGTGAACGTGCCCTCCTTCTCCACGTGCGAGGCAGCCGGCAGGAAGAACACCTCGGTCCGGCACTCCTCGGGCACGATCTCCCCGGTGGCGACCTCCGGGCCGTTCTGCCAGAACGTGGCACTTTCGATCATGAACAGGTCCCGGACGACCAACCAGTCCAGGTTGGCCATGCCCAGGCGCTGCGCCCGACCGTGCGCGGAGCCGACCGCCGGGTTCTGACCCAGCAGGAAGTACCCCTTGATCTTCCCGTCGATCATGTTGAGCACCTGCTGGTAGGTGCCGTGATCACCGGTCAACCGGGGCAGGTACCCGTAACAGAAGTCGTTCTCCGGCGTCGCGGCGTCACCCCAGTACGCCTTGAGCAGGCTGGCCGCGAACGACCGCGCGTTGCCCCAGAACCCCTTCTGGCCGGGGTGGCGGATGCTGTCCACCCACTCGTCGAAGCTCGGGTGCTCGGCGTGGTGCGGCATCGGCAGGTACCCGGGCAGCAGGTTGAACAGCGTCGGAATGTCCGTCGAGCCCTGAATGCTGGCGTGCCCCCGCAGCGCCATCACCCCGCCACCGGGGCGACCCATGTTGCCCAGCAGCAGTTGGATGATCGCGCCGGTGCGGATGTACTGCACCCCGACGCTGTGCTGCGTCCAGCCCACCGAATAGATCAGCATGCCGGTGCGGTCCCGGCCGGAGTTGCGCGTCCACGCCTGCGCCAACTCCAGGAACTGCTCCCGCGGGATCCCGCAGACCCGCTCCACCATCTCCGGGGTGTAGCGGGCGAAGTGCCGCTTGAGGATCTGGTAGACGCAGCGCGGATGCTGCAACGTCTCGTCGCGTTCGGTCTGCCCGCTCACCCGCGCGCCGTGCGACTCGTGCGCCAGCCCCGCGGCGCTGTCCCGCTCCTGGGCGGTGTGCCCACTGCCGGACGACCCCTCGTGCCCCGCGTACTGCCAACTGTCCTGCACGTAGCTGCCGGTCTCCGGGTCGAACCCGGAGAAGAACCCGTCGCCGTCCTCGGTGTCGACGAACTCCTCACTGACGATCGTCGCCGCGTTGGTGTACGACAGCACGTACTCGCGGAAGTCCAACTCGTTGTCCAGGATGTAGCGCACCACCCCACCCAGCAGGGCGATGTCCGTGCCCGCCCGGATCGGCAGGTACGCGTCCGCGACCGCGCTGGTGCGGGTGAACCGGGGATCGACGTGGAACACCTTCGCGCCCTTGCGCTTAGCCTCCATCACCCACTGGAAACCCACCGGGTGCGCCTCAGCCATGTTCGAACCCTGGATGACGATCACGTCAGCATTGGCGATGTCCTGCTGGAAATCCGTCGCACCGCCACGACCGAAGCTGGTCCCCAGACCGGGGACGGTGGCGGAGTGTCAAATACGGGCCTGGTTCTCGATCTGGAGCGCCCCCATCGCGGTGAACAACTTCTTGATGAGGTAGTTCTCCTCGTTGTCCAGCGTCGCCCCACCCAGGCTGGAAAACCCCAGCGTCCGGTTCAGCGGCCGACCCTGCGTGTCGACATCCTCCCAGGTCTGCTCACGGGCCGCGAGCATCCGGTCGGCAATCATGTCCAGCGCGGTCTCGAGGTCCAGATCCTCCCACTGCGTCGAGTACGGACGGCGGTAACGAACCGTCGTCTGCCGCAGCGGACTGGTCACCAGACTCTTACTGGCCGAGCCCTTCGGGCACAGTCGACCCCGAGAGATCGGGCTGTCCGGGTCGCCCTCGATCTGGCTGACCTGGCCGTCCTTGACGTACACCCGCTGACCACAACCCACCGCGCAGTACGGGCAGACCGAACGGGCGACGCTGTCGGCGTCCTCGGTGCGGGCGGTCAACGCTGCCGACCGGGCGGACTGGGCCGCCGCACCCCGGCCCAGCGGGTCCGTGCCGGTGAGCTGCCGGTAGACCGGCCAACCCTCGATGAAGGTCCGCAGACCCATGCCCCGACACCCCCTCCCACGCGAGCGACCCCATGAACATAGGCCAGCCGAGACATGTTCGCGAGCGGGCATGCAGACAGCGCCGCCCCCGGCCTGTGGGCCGGGGGCGGCGCTGGTGTCGGTGTGCAGGTCGCCTCTCGGCGAGTGGCGCGACGCGGCTCCAGCCGAACGGTATTCCGCGAAGGCGATATTAGGTGAGGCCCGGGGACACTGAGTCACACCGACACCCTGCACAACCAGCCAGGCCACCACGATGTTCCCCACGCCCATACCCACCGCCAAGGCGCCACACGACGGTGACGGCGGCGCAGCGGACGCGACGGTGCGGTGGGGGGTAACGGTCGCGGTGGCAGTCACGGTCACCGCGGGCAATCGCACGGCGATAGTCACCTGCCCCTGCCCCTGCCCCTGCCCCTGCCCTTGCCCTTGCCCTTGCCCTTGCCCTTGCCCTTGCCCTTGCCCTTGCCCTTGCCCTTGCCCTTGCCCTTGCCCTTGCCCTTGCCCTTGCCCTTGCCCACG
>NZ_JBIAKV010000033.1:4468-4559 GCF_042872705.1 Micromonospora sp. NPDC005203
TCGCCCTCGCCCTCGCCCTCGCCCTCGCCCTCGCCCTCGCCCTCGCTTACAAGATCGTGCTCGATCCTTGTTGTAGTGGCCTCGGTGCGGG
>NZ_JBIAKV010000034.1:0-2761 GCF_042872705.1 Micromonospora sp. NPDC005203
CAGAGATGTGAGGTCCTTCGGGGGCGGTCACAGGTGGTGCATGGCTGTCGTCAGCTCGTGTCGTGAGATGTTGGGTTAAGTCCCGCAACGAGCGCAACCCTCGTTCGATGTTGCCAGCGCGTTATGGCGGGGACTCATCGAAGACTGCCGGGGTCAACTCGGAGGAAGGTGGGGATGACGTCAAGTCATCATGCCCCTTATGTCCAGGGCTTCACGCATGCTACAATGGCCGGTACAATGGGCTGCGATACCGTGAGGTGGAGCGAATCCCAAAAAGCCGGTCTCAGTTCGGATCGGGGTCTGCAACTCGACCCCGTGAAGTCGGAGTCGCTAGTAATCGCAGATCAGCAACGCTGCGGTGAATACGTTCCCGGGCCTTGTACACACCGCCCGTCACGTCACGAAAGTCGGCAACACCCGAAGCCGGTGGCCCAACCCTTGTGGAGGGAGCCGTCGAAGGTGGGGCTGGCGATTGGGACGAAGTCGTAACAAGGTAGCCGTACCGGAAGGTGCGGCTGGATCACCTCCTTTCTAAGGAGCACCTTCACCTGAAAGGGTGCAAGGAGCCCGCGGCCCACGGATGTTGGGTCGGGGTGCTCAGATGGCGGAGACACTGGTTAGTTTTTCGTCGGCAACGGCCGGGTTTTCTTCTAGTACAGCTGCCTTTCGGGGTGGTGGGAACGGGGGTCCTGGTGCGGCTGAGGAGGAATGTAGGCACCCTGTTGGGTCCTGAAGGAACAACCGTTGTGGTTGTTGTTTCAGAGACTTGTCCAGCCCTCCTTGGTGGGGGCTGGGAGTCTGCCAGGCATGGCCTGGCCTCACATACCGCTGACCGTGTGGTTGGGTTTGGTGTGGGGCGGATCGGGTTGTGGGTTGGTCGTTTGTTGAGAATTGCACAGTGGACGCGAGCATCTTTGTGGTCAAGTTGTCAAGGGCGAACGGTGAATGCCTTGGCACCAGGAGCCGATGAAGGACGTGGGAGGCCGCGATAGGCCTGGGGGAGCTGTCAACCAAGCTGTGATCCCAGGGTGTCCGAATGGGGAAACCTGGCACCAGTCATGTGGTGTCACCCACACCTGAACACATAGGGTGTGTGGAGGGAACGCGGGGAAGTGAAACATCTCAGTACCCGCAGGAAGAGAAAACAATTTAGTGATTCCGTGAGTAGTGGCGAGCGAAAGCGGATCGAGGCTAAACCGGCTGCGTGTGATACCTGTCAGGGGTTGCGTGGTCGGGGTTGTGGGACCCTGCTGAACAAGCTGACACTTGTTCGAGAAGTTACAAAGTTAGTGGCTAGTCGAACAGTCTGGAATGGCTGACCGTAGACGGTGAGAGTCCGGTAGGCGAAAGTTGCTGACCTTCTGTGGGTGTTCCCGAGTAGCGGCGGACCCCTGAAATCTGCCGTGAATCTGCCAGGACCACCTGGTAAGCCTAAATACTTCCTGGTGACCGATAGCGGACAAGTACCGTGAGGGAATGGTGAAAAGTACCCCGGGAGGGGAGTGAAATAGTACCTGAAACCGTTCGCCTACAATCCGTCGGAGCCTTACGGGGTGACGGCGTGCCTTTTGAAGAATGAGCCTGCGAGTTAGTGGCATGTGGCGAGGTTAACCCGTGTGGGGGAGCCGTAGCGAAAGCGAGTCTGAATAGGGCGATTCAGTCGCGTGTCCTAGACCCGAAGCGGAGTGATCTAGCCATGGGCAGGCTGAAGCGCGGGTAAGACCGCGTGGAGGGCCGAACCCACCAATGTTGAAAAATTGGGGGATGACCTGTGGTTAGGGGTGAAAGGCCAATCAAACTCCGTGATAGCTGGTTCTCCCCGAAATGCATTTAGGTGCAGCGTCGCGTGTTTCTTGCCGGAGGTAGAGCACTGGATGGTCTAGGGGGCCCACAAGCTTACCGAAATCAGCCAAACTCCGAATGCCGGTAAGTGAGAGCGCGGCAGTGAGACTGCGGGGGATAAGCTTCGTAGTCGAGAGGGAAACAGCCCAGATCACCAGCTAAGGCCCCTAAGCGTGTGCTAAGTGGAAAAGGATGTGGGGTCGCATAGACAACCAGGAGGTTGGCTTAGAAGCAGCCACCCTTTAAAGAGTGCGTAATAGCTCACTGGTCAAGTGGTTCCGCGCCGACAATGTAGCGGGGCTCAAGCACACCGCCGAAGCTGTGGCATTCACATTTTATCCTCGCTTGGACTTGATTCCTTGTGCAGGTGTGTGGATGGGTAGGGGAGCGTCGTGCCGCGAGTGAAGCAGCGGGGTGACCCAGTTGTGGACGCGGCACGAGTGAGAATGCAGGCATGAGTAGCGAAAGAAGGGTGAGAAACCCTTCCGCCGGATGACCAAGGGTTCCAGGGCCAGGCTAATCCGCCCTGGGTGAGTCGGGACCTAAGGCGAGGCCGAGAGGCGTAGTCGATGGACAACGGGTTGATATTCCCGTACCCGCGAAAGAGCGTCCCTGATGAACCTCGTTGTGCTAACCGCCCGAGCTGCCGGAGACCTTCGGGTTGATGGTGGGGAGCGTGGGAACCTGATGGGTAGTAGTCAAGCGATGGGGTGACGCAGGAAGGTAGCTGAGCCCGGCCGGTGGTTGTGCCGGGGTAAGCGTGTAGGCCGTGTTGTAGGCAAATCCGCAACACATTCAGGGCTGAGACGTGATGCCGAGCCGATTCAGGTGAAGTCAGTGATCCTATGCTGCCGAGAAAAGCCTCTAGCGAGTTCTTAGCGGCCCGTACCCCAAACCGACACAGGTGGTCAGGTAGAGA
>NZ_JBIAKV010000034.1:2857-4001 GCF_042872705.1 Micromonospora sp. NPDC005203
AGAATACCGAGGCGATCGGGCGAACTGTGGTTAAGGAACTCGGCAAATTGCCCCCGTAACTTAGGGAGAAGGGGGGCCGGAGACGTGAAGCCCCGCGCGGGTGGAGCGTTGTATGGCCGCAGAGAGCAGGGGGAAGCGACTGTTTACTAAAAACACAGGTCCATGCGAAGAAGTAATTCGATGTATATGGACTGACGCCTGCCCGGTGCTGGAACGTTAAGGGGACCTGTTAGCTCTTTCGGGGGCGAAGCGGAGAACTTAAGCGCCAGTAAACGGCGGTGGTAACTATAACCATCCTAAGGTAGCGAAATTCCTTGTCGGGTAAGTTCCGACCTGCACGAATGGCGTAACGACTTCCCCACTGTCTCAACCACAGGCCCGGCGAAATTGCAGTACGAGTAAAGATGCTCGTTACGCGCGGCAGGACGGAAAGACCCCGGGACCTTTACTATAGCTTGACATTGGTACTCGAATTAGCTTGTGTAGGATAGGTGGGAGCCGGTGAAGTCCATACGCCAGTATGGGTGGAGGCAATCTTGAAATACCACTCTGGTTGATTTGGGTATCTAACTTCGGACCGTTATCCGGTTCAGGGACAGTGTCTGGTGGGTAGTTTAACTGGGGCGGTTGCCTCCTAAAAGGTAACGGAGGCGCCCAAAGGTTCCCTCAGCCTGGTTGGCAATCAGGTGTTGAGTGCAAGTACACAAGGGAGCTTGACTGTGAGACTGACAGGTCGAGCAGGGACGAAAGTCGGGACTAGTGATCCGGCACTTGCGAGTGGAAGCGGTGTCGCTCAACGGATAAAAGGTACCCCGGGGATAACAGGCTGATCTTCCCCAAGAGTCCATATCGACGGGATGGTTTGGCACCTCGATGTCGGCTCGTCGCATCCTGGGGCTGTAGCAGGTCCCAAGGGTTGGGCTGTTCGCCCATTAAAGCGGTACGCGAGCTGGGTTTAGAACGTCGTGAGACAGTTCGGTCCCTATCCGCCGTGCGCGTAGGATACTTGAGAAGGGCTGTCCCTAGTACGAGAGGACCGGGACGGACGAACCTCTGGTGTGCCAGTTGTCCTGCCAAGGGCACGGCTGGTTAGCTACGTTCGGAAGGGATAACCGCTGAAAGCATCTAAGCGGGAAGCCTGCTT
>NZ_JBIAKV010000035.1:0-1038 GCF_042872705.1 Micromonospora sp. NPDC005203
TCGTGTAGCCAGGCGGGTAGGGCGTTTCGGCGGGCCGACTCGCTGGAGTACATCCGTTTGAATGCCCAGCCCTGGGCCATGGTGCGGTGGAAGCGTTCGATCTTGCCGTTGGTTTGTGGGCGGTAGGGGCGGGTGCGTTTGGCGGTGATGCCGAGTTGGGTGCAGGCGTCGCGCCAGGCGTGGCTGCGGTAGCAGCTGCCGTTGTCGGAGAGCACCCGCTCAGTGACGACGCCGCGGTCGTGGAACCAGTTGACGGCTCTGCGGAGGACGCCGATGGCGGTGGTGGCGGTCTCGTCGTCGTGGATTTCGGCGTAGGCGACGCGGCTGTGATCGTCGATGACGGTGTGCACGAAGGCCGTGCCGATCTTCGGGTTGTAGTGCTTGCTGCGCAGTTTGCCGGCGGTGGCGTTGCGGTTCTTGCTGCCCTCGGCGCGGCCGACATAGCGCCAGCCGCCGCCGTCGGGGATGTTCCCGAGCTTCTTGACGTCGACGTGCAACATCGCCCCCGGAGTCGGGTGCTCATAGCGACGCACGGGCTCTCCGGTGATCCGATCGATGTGAGAGAGCCGATTGAGTCGGCACCGTGTCAGCACGGCATGCACCGTCGATGAGGCCATGCCAAGGCGGTCGGCGATCGCGACTGGCCCCAGGCGGTGTTTCCACCGCAGGTGCACGATCTTGCGGACGAGTGGTTGCGGTGTCTTCCTTGGCTGCGACGCGGGCCGTGACGAACGGTCCTGCATGCCGGCCTCGCCGAGCAGGCGATAGCGGTCGGACCACCTTTTCGCGGTCGGCCATGACACGTCATAGCGTTCGGCCGCCCGCGCGACGGGCCAGCCCTGTTCCACGACGAGTCTGGCCAGACGCAGCCGAGCACGTGGAGTCAGCGCTGCGTTAGCGTGAGACACGAGGACCTCCTGGTCTGTGGTGTGGTCGCCTTCAGCAGCTCCACTCCACGACAGGAGGTCCTCCCCAATCAAGATCCATCAGGTCGTGTCGTCACACGACCTCAACCAACGTGCTTGGTCAGTACAGCTA
>NZ_JBIAKV010000036.1:0-1007 GCF_042872705.1 Micromonospora sp. NPDC005203
TCATGCGGTGGGTGTGGTCTTGAGGGGTTCCCACCAGGTGCGGTTGTCGCGGTACCAGGTGACGGTGTCGGCGAGGCCGGCATCGAGGGTGATGCTGGGGGTGTAGCCGAGTTCCTGGTGGATCTTGGTGATGTCGAGGGAGTAGCGGCGGTCGTGGCCCTTGCGGTCGGTGACGGGGACGACGCGGTCCCAGCCGGTGTCGCAGGCGTCGAGGAGCCGGCCGGTGAGTTCCTTGTTTGTCAGTTCGGTGCCGCCGCCGATGTTGTAGACCTCGCCGGCGCGGCCTTTGTGTTGGACCAGGGCGATGCCGCGGCAGTGGTCGTGCACGTGTAGCCAGTCGCGGATGTTGCCGCCGTCGCCGTAGAGGGGGACGGTGGCGCCGTCGAGGAGGTTGGTGACGAACAGGGGGATGACTTTTTCGGGGAACTGGTAGGGGCCGTAGTTGTTGGAGCAGCGGGTGACGACGACGTCCATGCCGTGGGTGCGGTGGTAGGACAGGGCGAGTAGGTCGGAGCCGGCCTTGGAGGCCGAGTAGGGGGAGTTCGGTGCCAGGGGCCAGGTCTCGGTCCAGGAGCCTTCGTCGATGGAGCCGTAGACCTCGTCGGTGGAGACGTGCACGAAGCGGTTGGTGCGGTGGCGCAGGGCGGCGTCGAGCAGGGTCTGGGTGCCCAGGACGTTTGTGGTGACGAACGGGGCGGCGCCGGCGATGGAGCGGTCGACGTGTGATTCGGCGGCGAAGTGCACGATCACGTCGTGGTCGGCGACGACCTCGTCGACGATTGTCGGGTCGCAGATGTCGCCCTGGACGAACCGTAGCCGCGGGTCGTCGCGGACGGGGTCGAGGTTGGCCAGGTTGCCCGAGTAGGTCAGTTTGTCGAGCACGGTCACGACCGCCGGCTCGAGTGGCGGCACGCCGTCGGCACTGCCGAGGGGCTTGCCCAGCAGCAGGCGAACGTACTCCGACCCGATGAATCCGGCTCCGCCGGTGACGAGGATCCTCACGGGTC
>NZ_JBIAKV010000037.1:0-1000 GCF_042872705.1 Micromonospora sp. NPDC005203
GGGGTTCCACTGAGGTGGGGCTTCTGGTCGGTGTGTGGTTGTTCTTTGAGAACTCAACAGGGTGCTTGTAAAGCCAGTGCCAATTATGATTTATACCCCGGACTGGTCAGTTTTTGCTGGCTGGTTGGGATTCCTTTGGCAACATTTGTTTGTTGTCAGGATGCTGTTCAACTAATTTTTTGTTGGAGAGTTTGATCCTGGCTCAGGACGAACGCTGGCGGCGTGCTTAACACATGCAAGTCGAGCGGAAAGGCCCTTCGGGGTACTCGAGCGGCGAACGGGTGAGTAACACGTGAGCAACCTGCCCCAAGCTTTGGGATAACCCCGGGAAACCGGGGCTAATACCGAATAGGACTTCCGGCCGCATGGCTGGGGGTGGAAAGTTTTTCGGCTTGGGATGGGCTCGCGGCCTATCAGCTTGTTGGTGGGGTGATGGCCTACCAAGGCGACGACGGGTAGCCGGCCTGAGAGGGCGACCGGCCACACTGGGACTGAGACACGGCCCAGACTCCTACGGGAGGCAGCAGTGGGGAATATTGCACAATGGGCGGAAGCCTGATGCAGCGACGCCGCGTGAGGGATGACGGCCTTCGGGTTGTAAACCTCTTTCAGCAGGGACGAAGCGAGAGTGACGGTACCTGCAGAAGAAGCACCGGCCAACTACGTGCCAGCAGCCGCGGTAAGACGTAGGGTGCGAGCGTTGTCCGGATTTATTGGGCGTAAAGAGCTCGTAGGCGGCTTGTCGCGTCGACCGTGAAAACTTGGGGCTCAACCCCAAGCCTGCGGTCGATACGGGCAGGCTAGAGTTCGGTAGGGGAGACTGGAATTCCTGGTGTAGCGGTGAAATGCGCAGATATCAGGAGGAACACCGGTGGCGAAGGCGGGTCTCTGGGCCGATACTGACGCTGAGGAGCGAAAGCGTGGGGAGCGAACAGGATTAGATACCCTGGTAGTCCACGCTGTAAACGTTGGGCGCTAGGTGTGGGGGACCTCTCCGGTT